>NZ_JBIYCY010000024.1:0-42008 GCF_044908235.1 Rhodococcus sp. 27YEA6
TCCCCACCGCGTCTCTTCGCCGCCCGCGCCCCCCCCCCCCCCCCCCCCCCCCACACCGGGCCCACCCAAACCCACCAAAAAAACCCCCCCGCCCCCCCCCCCCCGGGGGGGCCCCCCCCACTTCTCGAATTGGGTCGGCTTGCTATTTCTTGCCAGTGACGGCGCTGTAGCCGATCGAGAGCACGGCCGCCGCGGCGATGCTGATGATCCAGCGGATCCAGTCGATTCCACCCGTGTCGCCCTTGTCCGAGATCGCTCCCCAGACCCAGTACCCGATAAGCGCTCCGGCGATACCCAGCACGACGGTCACGATCATGCCGTACTGCTGCTTACCTGGCAGTACGAGACGAGCCAGGATTCCGATGACTGCGCCGAAAATGATGGTTCCGATAATTTGCCCCATGACAGCCCCTCTCACACGTCGTGCATGCACGCGGACGGAAGATCACCGCTCAGGGAAACAATAACCACAGTCACACACAACTGTCGCTTGTTGACCGAATTGTTGTCCGAGATGCAACCTCGACGCGTTACATCCACGACATTCGCGAGTTATTTTTTCGCAATCAAGCGGACCTACCGTTCCCATCCATGCCAACTTCCGTAAAACTGCCGAACAGCGAGCTCGCGCGACTCGCCAACAAGCCGCCCTGGTACCGATCACTGTTCGTGCAATTGATCGCCGCTATCGTCATCGGTGTTCTCATCGGCTGGTTGTGGCCGGAATTCGGCGCGAACCTCAAGCCCCTCGCCGACGGGTTCATCAAGCTGATCAAAATGCTGATCGCGCCGATCATCTTCTGCACCGTTGTGATCGGGATCGCCCACGTCGGGGATCTGAAGGCCGTGGGGCGTATCGGCGTCAAAGCACTCATCTACTTCGAGGTCGTGACCACCTTCGCCCTGTTGTTCGGGCTGCTCATCGGAAATCTGATGAAGCCGGGTGCGGGATTCGACATCGATCCGGAGACGCTGGCGAACGGTGCGGACGCCGTGGCAGCCAAGACCGGAAGTGGCGAACTTCCCCACACCGTCGAATTCCTGCTCAATATCATTCCGGTGTCGATAGTTTCGGCCTTCGCCGAGAACGCACTCCTCCAAGTCCTCTTCTTCGCCGTACTGTTCGGGCTCGCATTGGCCAAGGCGGGTGAGAGTGGACCACCGATCGTGTTCGAACTCGTCGATCGTCTGAGCCATCTGTTCTTCACGATCATCGGCTGGATCATGAGACTGGCGCCGTTGGGCGCTTTGGGCGCGATGGCGCACATCGTCGGTCAGTACGGGATCGCTTCGCTCGGAAGTTACGGAAAGCTGATCGCCGCATGCTATCTCGCCGCCGTCCTGTTCATCCTCATCCTGGCCGCGATAGTCAGGTACTTCGCGGGCGTGAACCTGTGGAAATTCGTCAAGTACATCAAGGACGAACTCTTCCTCGCTTTGGGAACGGCGTCGACCGAAGTAGTTCTGCCCCGAATCATGGTCAAGCTCACCAACGCCGGATGCTCGCGCACTACAACAGGATTGGTGGTGCCTACCGGCTACTCGTTCAATCTCGACGGCGCAACGCTGTACCTGTCGATCTGCATGCTGTTTCTGGCGCAGGCACTCGGCGTGGACCTGACACTCGGTGAACAGATCACTGCCGTCCTGGTTCTGATGCTCACCTCGAAGGGAATGGCCGGCGTGCCGGGATCGTCATTCCTGGCGCTGTCGGCCACCGTGGCCGCAATCGGTCACGGCGCAATTCCCGTCGCCGCAGTCGCTCTCCTACTGGGCGCCGATCGAATCATGGATTCGATGCGGGTGTCGGTGAACCTGCTCGGGAACTGTGTCGCAACCTTCGTGGTCGCCAATTGGGAGGGGCAGCTCGACAAGGAGCGCATGCGCCGAGTGCTCGACGGAGAAGACGTTCCACCGCTCGAGGAAGTCGATCCGATCGCGGGGAAAACCGTTCCGGCACCCGAAACCGAAAGCATCCTGACCCGATAGGTAGGTGCCGGCTGCTGTTTGCACATCGGAAATCGGTGCTGAAGAGTCGCGGGGGGCAGACTTCACTGGAAAATCCAGACCGACAGCTATAAAAGCAAATATTTGCAGATGGCGACAACCCGGCCGACGAGGGACCGTTGAATCTACAAATACGACACTTACGCTGCACCGACTCCACTTCACTGAAAAGCAACTTGCGACATCCAGATATTGCCCGGCGGTTGCCGCAGTGGCGATTCACAATTCAGCGAACGGGCAGCATTATATTTGCCGGAATTAGAAGGACTAAAGTCCGGTGTTCGACCGACAAATAGACTCGAGTGGGTAAAAATCAATCAGTTCCGAAAGGCTTATTCTGCATGCATTTATGCCATGCCAGCTGCACTTATGCTGATAGTTTCCCGCAATAAGCTGTTGCGGGATTGATCATATGGCCCTCGGTTCAAATTGTCCGAATGGTCACCTATTGCTATCGTAACCTTTGCGAAGGACTGGACCCGATTGCCCAGCAAAGGAATACAGTGACCGCATCCATGCAGGATATTGAACACTTGTCCACTAATCGACTTTCGGTGGTTGTTCCGGTATTCAACGAAGAGAACGCGGTTTCCGGCTGCATCGAGCGTCTACTGACCCAGTCGGAAATCGATGAGATTCTGATTGTCGACAACAACTCGACGGATGGTACTGCATCGATCATCCAGGAGTTCGCCGAGAAGTACGACAAAGTCAGATATGTCTTCGAGGCCCGCCAAGGCGTCGTACACGCCCGGAACGCGGGCTTCGACGCCTCGACCGGCAACATCATCGGTCGTATCGACGCGGACACACGGGTACAACCGGGATGGGCAGATGCGGTCAAGGGTTTCTTCCAACGCAGCACCGCTCATTCAGCAGTTGCCGGACTCAC
Organism: Rhodococcus sp. 27YEA6; assembly: GCF_044908235.1. Classification (NCBI taxonomy): domain Bacteria; kingdom Bacillati; phylum Actinomycetota; class Actinomycetes; order Mycobacteriales; family Nocardiaceae; genus Rhodococcus; species Rhodococcus sp. 27YEA6. The sequence goes on from NZ_JBIYCY010000024.1 coordinate 2,900, forward strand.
CTACCTCTTCGAATCGCCGTTTGCTCGAATCCACCGCTACGCACTGGACAGGCAGGTGAAGCAGGGGAAGTTCGGTTGCGAACGTCAAGTACTCGCTGTCGCCGGAGCGAACATGGCGATCAGAAAAAGCGCATGGTTGTCGGTCCGCGAGCAAGTCAGTGACCGGCCGGACATCCACGAAGATATCGACCTTTCACTGTGCCTTCGGGAGGAAGGGATGACGATCGGTCAGATCGCCGACATGCGAGCAGAAACGTCCGGTCGACGCGGTGAAACCCCTCCGTTGGAGTACCTGAAGTACAACCAAGCATCCGAATCGGTTCTGCACCTTCACAACATCATGAATTGGCGCCTCAAACTGACCATCTGGGGCGACTCGATGCTCCACGCGCTCGTGTGGCCCGTCTACCGCATCTACAACTTCGAGCAGGAGCGCCTGGAGTTCAGGCGCTTGTTCGGCATGTCGAAGGGTCGAATCATGCCGGTTCACCAGTAGCCGATCGAGTTCCGCTACTCACCACAGATTCGAAGTTATAGCGCAGCAGACGGTCTCGCAGCTGATCCGCACGATCGTCCGCCGTGTCCTCAGCGAGGTGCACCGACGCGCGGTCGCCGTCGATGACCGTCCGACCGCGAAGGCCGAGTTCGATCAACTCTGCGTCGACCACCTGCATTGTTGCATCACGAATCAGCGGAACCTTGAACACCTTTCCGACAGCAGTGAGTGGAAGCTCGTCGATTTCATGAATGAAGACCGGAGCTGCCGCCGGTTCCGGCGCGTGGGCTCGAGCCCACGCGAGCAGGGAGTCGGTGTCTCGTGGGGCGTCACCTCTCAGCACGACGTAGGCGACCGGGACCTCTCCGGAATGTGCATGGGGTCGTCCCACCACGGCCACCGCCTCGACGTCCGGGTGCTGCAGGAGGACCTCCTCGACGATTCGCGGATCGATATTGTGCCCGCCCCGGATGATGAGATCTTTCGCCCGCCCGCCGAGGCTCACGAATCCTTGTCCGTCGACAGATCCTCGATCACCGGTCACGAGCCAGCCGTCGAAAACAGATCCCGAGGAATCCAGCCTGACGCCCTGCGAATGGCGTCGCAAATATCCAGGAAAGACACATGGCCCCTTGATCGCAAGGATGCCTACCTCTCCGGCCGAGCAGTCGCGAATCGGTACACCTCCAGCGTCCACGTCGACAGCCTTGACGTGCTGATACGGCAGACGGAGACCGGTGGCGCCGAGAACCCGACCACCCAATGGTTCCAGCACACTGGCGCACGTGGCTTCGGTCAGTCCGTACCCCTCGATCATCGGGACGCCGGTGTTCGACTCGAAATCTCGACGCACTTGGGCTGGCAAGGGTGCCGCGCCGACAATTCCGCATCTCAGCGAGGAGATGTCGACCCCGGTCGGAATCTCTGGGAGGGACGAGAAAACCGTTGGAACGCCGGAGAACAATGACACTTCGAAATGCTCGACGATTCGCCAGAATTCATCGACCGCAGCCCTGTCCCGATAGCCGAGTGGACCGAGAGCCACAATCGTGCCGCCTCCGTAGAGCGGAGCCAAACCGGTGACGTGGACGGCATTGACGTGAAACAACGGAAGACCGGTCAGCACAACAGCATCGACAAACTCTGCGCGCTGCGCGAGCGACCATGCCAACGAGACTTCATTGAGGTGAGTGTGAGCGGCGACTTTAGGAGCACCCGTGGTTCCCCCGGTGTGAAAGTACGCCGCCACATCGGTGATAGTCCGGCGTTCTTCGAACACCAGGTTCGAACCTGATTGGTCGGCACACAACAGATCGAAGTCCCCGGTCGCAATCTCGCTGTCGGGCTGGGGTGGTCCACCGACAGCGAGGACCATACGCAAAGTCGGTACAGCGGCAGCGATGTCGAGCGCCTTCTCCCAGAGCAACCGATCAACGCCCGGGGCCGGGGCCAACAAGATCTCGGCCTCTGTCAGTGTGAAGATGTCGATCAGATGCTCACGCGCGAGCATTGGGTTGACCGGGTTCACGATGCCGAGCGCTTGAGCGCCCCACAGTGCGGCGTACGCGGACCCGGAATTGGGCAACATCACCGCCACTACTCCGCCCAACGGAACCTCCAACGCGGCGAACAGATTCGCGGCTTGGTTCACTCGACTCAGCAACTGCAAGTACGACCAGGAATCCGGCTCGCGCCAAACAGATCCACCCGGCAGCAGGTGCAGGGCGACTTTGTCTGCGTGGCGTTTGGCGGATCGTACGATCAACTCGTAAATACTCGCCGGCAGATTCCGATCAGACAAGGCGACAGATTCGAGTCGCGCCAACTCCTCGAGGGCACTCATCGTGCCGACACCACGGGATTACGCAACACCCCGATACCCTCGATCTCAACCTCAACGACGTCACCCGGCGAGAGGAACCGTCCGCAAAAGATTCCGGCACCGGCGGGCGTCCCGGTGCAGATGACGTCACCGGGTTCGAGCGTCTGAAATGCCGACAGATACGCGATCAATGACGGGATGTCGTGGATGAGATTACCTGTCCGGTCACTTTGGCGTAGTTCACCATTCACGCGGGTGGTAATACGCAAGTCCACTGCGGGTCCGAATTCATCGGCCGTGACAAGGCAGGGGCCGAAGGGCGCAAAGCTGTCGAAGCTCTTGGCGACGCCGATCGATGCAACGGGATCGCCTGCCATGGCTCGCTTCTGGATGTCTCGCGCCGACACATCGTTCACCACGCTCAGGCCGGCGACGTGTGACCACGCATTTTCGATCGACACGTCCTTCGCAACGCTGCCGATGACGACAGCCAATTCCCCCTCGTAGTCCACCTGTGCCGGGGCAATCCTCGGCAGCACGATAGGTGACTGCGCGGCGGTCACCGCAGAGCCCGCGGTGACTTGAAAATTGGGTTCGGTAGGGAGATTGCTGACGGTTTTACCCAACGAAGCGAGCATGTCCAACGCTTCGTCCCCATGCGAGGAATAGTTGAGTCCGACGATCAGCACTTTGCCCGGACGGAGCACGGGCGCCAACAACGCCACTTCGACAAAGTCCACCCGCCGCAGAACCGAAGCAGCATGCGCCGCCTCGATGCCCGGTCCACGAAGCAGCGCCCCGATGTCTTCGAACGGTAAATCGAGCACAGACAGGCACCCAGGTTCGTCTTCGCGAGCAAGTCCGTTGTCGGTACTGAACAATCGCATGATGGCTCCTCGTCGTTGACAGGTAGTGAATGCTCTTAACTCATAGTTAAGAGCATCTCATGACCAAGAGTCAAGAGCGGGCGCGAGCCCATAGACTCGAAGGCATGCCGAAGAATCGACAAGACATACCCAAGGCCGAGCGTCAGGCCGAGGTCGTCGAGTGCGCCCGAGAGCTGTTCGTCACCAACGGATTCAAAGGAACGAGCGTGGCAGCGGTGGGCAGAGCGGCCGGTATTGCACCCGCCGCCGTGCACTGGTACTTCCCCACCAAGGATGATCTGTTCGCAGCAGCGCTCGAACAACTCTTCACGAACGCACGTTTTGCAGTCCAATCCGATCCTGAGATCGCCGGCAACCCTCGCGGCGAGCTTCTGGCACTCCTCGCTGCGATGCAGCCTTACCGCGGCCTACATCGGGAGGCTTACGAGCGCATCGAGTCATCCAGCGCAGTCGGCGAAGCGTACGCGAAGATGCAGAACTGGCTCGACGAACACCTGCTTGCGATCATCGGCAACCAACTTCCTGCCGGCGCCGACACCTCACTGATCGCCGACACTGCCCATGTCCTCTTCGAGGGGCTGCTAATCAGCTCCAGACGACTCGACCGACCTACCAGCGATCTGGTCGACTTGCTGACGGAAGCTCTTGTCGCAGTAGCAAAGACGAAAGCCCTCTGACTTTCGAGGCAAATCTTCACACTCTCTTGACTTCCAATCAAGAACCCGTACCTTCTCTTATATGGCATTCAAGAGAGATGCCCCATACGAGGAGGTTTCGTCATGGCGTCACCCGACAAGCTCGCCCACATCGTCTTCAAAACAGGTCAACTCACGCAGATGACGGAGTGGTACACCCACGTACTCGAAGGCAGTGTCACGTTCGGAAATGACTTTCTTGCCTTCATCACGTACGACGAGGAGCATCATCGAGTCGCATTCATCGCCAGTGGCGCGACCGACAAGCCGGAACCGCATCACAGCGGCCTCCATCATGTTGCGTTCACCTACGCCACACTCGGAGATCTGATCGGCACGTATCGTCGGCTTGCCGCGGACGATGTTCGACCCTTCTGGTGCATCAACCACGGACCGACTACGTCGATGTACTTCGAGGATCCCGACGGCAACCACGTCGAACTGCAGATCGACAACTTCGCCACGGAGGCCGAACTCGACGATTTCTTCCGCTCGGGCGCCTTCGAGGCCAATCCGATCGGTACAGAGTTCGATCCGGACGAACTCGGTCGACGTTTCGACAACGGCGTGCCGTTCGCCGAGCTGGTCAAGCAGTCATGACCGGGCCCGACTCCTCGCCGGTCGTCATCATCGGCGGAGGACCCGTCGGCCTGGCGACGGCCTTGGTTCTCGCCCGCCACGGTGTCCGGAGCATCGTCTGCGAGCAGTACTCCGGAATCAATCCGCACCCGCGCGCCCACGTCGTCAACACCCGTTCGATGGAGTTGTTCAGGACATGGGGCATCGCCGACGCGGTACTGCGCGACGCAGTGGATCCCATGTGGATGATGAACATCTTGTGGAAGAGCACCCTCTCCGGCGAAGAATTCGGCCGCGTGAGCATGCTGGAAGTTCCGGAAGACCAGATTCTTGCTCGCCTGAATTCTTCTCCGGTCACAATCACCTCCTGCGCGCAGGACCGCGTACAAGAGCATCTGCTCGAGGCTGTCCGTGCGACAGGGCTCACCGAGGTCCGATACGACACCACTGTCACGGCAATCGACAACCTGAAACAACAGGTACATCTCACGACCCGGTCGCAGGCCGGTACCGACACTCTCACCGCCCAGTTCGTCGTCGTGGCAGATGGTGCCACGGGCAAGTTCCGCGACTCGCTCGGGATAGGAATGAACGGACAACCCGATCTCGGCCATCAGCTCAACATCTACTTCCATGCAGATCTGTCACCGTGGACCGATCACTCACCCGCGCTTCTCGTCTGGGCGATCAATTCCCTCTCGCCCGGCGTTTTCATCGGAATGGACGGGCACAACCGCTGGACGTTCAACAGGAATTTCGATCCCGCTACCGAGTCGATCGAACAGTTCACACCCGAGCACTGCCGCACGTTGATTCGAGACGCAATCGGAGACCACAGCGTCGATGTCGAGGTCTGCTCGGTGGGGACGTGGACGATGTCGGCGCGAACAGCGACGAATTATCGCAAGGATCGGGTACTGCTGGCAGGCGATGCAGCGCACCAGTTCCCACCTACCGGCGGCCTCGGCATGAACACCGGGCTAGCCGATGCAGACAATCTCGGATGGAAGCTTGCGGCCGTCGTGCAGGGATGGGCTTCTGACGCTCTTCTCGACACGTACGAATCAGACCGCCGGCCCGTCGCCGAATCCAATACAGCGCACAGCGTCCGCAACGCGATTTCCATGGCGCAGAGCGGAATCGGTCCAGGAAGCGCTGATGTGGCTCGTCAACTCGAGAGCCACGACCCGTCGGTGGCTTCGCAGGCCCGCATCAACCTCGGCGTTTCCATTCCGCTGCAGCGCGCGCACTTCGATTGTCTGGCGCAAGAACTCGGCTACGCCTACGACAGTACGTATGACGCTCCGGTCGCCGAGTCTCACGTGCAATCGAATCGAGTAGGCGCCCGGCTCCCTCATGTGTGGATCCAACGCGAAGGATCCCAAATATCGTCGCACGATCTCCTAAAAGTGGGCTTCACCCTGATCGCGGGTCCTGCCGGCACAATGTGGGTGGAGGAGTTGAACCGATCCAGCACTGCGGTCCCACACTCGTCAGTCGTGTTCGGTAGCGATGCACATGCCGACCCTCTGGCACTCGCCACACTTGGCCTGGACGACGATTCGGCGATCCTCATCCGTCCGGACGGCCATATCGCCTGGCGCAGCAACGAGTCCGATGTGCCGTTGACCGTGGGACTCGCGTACGCCGTAGCAGGCGCCCCTACGAGACAGGCGACGCAGGCATGACCGATACTCCCTCCGCCCTGAGTCTCACCGACCGCTACCGTGAGGAGCCTGGACGTCTGCATCTCACCGGAATCCAGGCACTTGCGAGACTCCCCATCGACCTTCGCAGGATCGACCGTCAGGCCGGGCGCGATACGGCCGCTTTCATCTCCGGATATGAAGGTTCCCCTCTTGCGGGCTACGACATGGAACTCGAGCGCAATCGAACACTTCTGGACGAGTTCGACATAGTCTTCCGGCCTGGCGTCAACGAAGAACTGGCGGCCACCGCTGTCCAGGGCACCCAACTCGCTGGGATGCAACCGGACAAGCGTGTCGAGGGAATCATCGGCATCTGGTACGGCAAGTCCCCCGGCCTGGACCGAGCTTCGGATGCGTTCCGCCACAACAACATGATGGGAACACATCCCGAAGGCGGAGCGCTCGCGCTGGTCGGAGACGATCCCGCGGCAAAGTCGTCAACTGTTCCGGGCGCATCCGAGTTACTGCTGGCCGACCTAGGAATCCCGACGCTCTACCCTTCGGACCCACAAGAAGCACTCGATTTCGGGATCCACGGAATCGCGATGTCGAGGGCTTGCGGACTGTGGGTTGCACTGAAGATCGCCACCAACGTTGCCGACGGCTCGGGCACCGTCGACATCGACCCGCAGCGCGTTCAGCCCGTCATTCCGGATCGTGTGGTCGACGGCGCCCCGTACCGCCACGAAGTAACCGCACAGATTCTTCAACCAACCCTCGGAAGGCTCGAGAAAAGCCGTGACGGAGCACGATTGGAGATCGCTCGCCGCTACGCCGCAGACAACGGACTCAATCGCATCACTCACAGCACGCCGAGCGACACGGTCGGCATCATCGCACCGGGTAAAACGTATCTTGATCTACGCCAAGCACTACGAACACTGGGCCTCGACGACGACGAGTTGGCACGGCGTGGCGTTCGCTTGCTTCACCTCGGAATGATCTTCCCTCTCGAACCAACGGTGATCGCAAAGTTCTCGGATGGGCTGAGCCACATCATCGTTGTGGAGGAAAAGCGGCCGATCATCGAAACCGCGGTGAAGGACCTGCTGTACGGCACCGAGAACCCGCCCACCGTCGTCGGCAAGAGGTTGCCGAACGGCCGACCGTTCTTTCCGCTCGACGGCGAACTCGACCCCGACTCCATCACCACCCGTCTGGCGGGTCGACTGATTTCGTTCGGATCGTTCCCGACTGTCGATCGTTGGCTACTGGATTCTCGCCCGTCGAGCGCTCGCATAGAACTCCCGCTACTCGCCCGGACGCCGTACTTCTGCTCGGGATGTCCCCACAACGTATCGACGAAAGCGCCGGAAGGTGCGACAGTTGGTGCCGGAATCGGTTGCCACGGAATGGTATCCCTCATGGATCCGGTGCAGGTGGGATCAGTCATAGGTATGACCCAGATGGGCGGCGAGGGGGCACAGTGGATCGGCATGGCTCCCTTTCTGTCCCGGAAGCATCTCATCCAGAACCTAGGCGACGGGACCTTTCACCACTCCGGCAGTCTCGCCATTCGCGCCTCCATAGCGGCTGGCACGAACATCACTTACAAGATCCTCTACAACTCGGCCGTCGCCATGACCGGAGGACAGCAACCCGGCGGGGTCATGTCGGTTCATGCGATCTGTGCCGCCCTGACAGCCGAGGGAGTTCGGCGCATCATCGTCACTGCCGACGACACCAAACGCTACCGCAAGGCGAAACTACCTCGGAACGTAGAATTCTGGCATCGAGACCGGTTGATCGAAGCGCAGCAAGAACTCGCGAAAATCTCGGGAGTTACGGTTCTGATTCACGATCAGGAATGCGCGACCGAACTGCGACGCAAACGTAAGCGTGGGCTGGTTGCCGAACCGGTGGAGCGTATCGTGATCAACGAGCGTGTTTGCGAAGGCTGCGGTGACTGCGGACAGAAGTCCAATTGCCTCTCCGTTCAACCTGTCGGAACGGAATTCGGGCGCAAGACGCGGATCGATCAGTCGTCGTGCAACAAGGACTACTCATGCCTCGACGGCGACTGCCCATCATTCCTGTCAGTAGTGCCGGGTGCGAAGCCACCAGTGCGTCCATCCTCCGAGTCGCTCGACACCGCCGATCTACCCGAGCCTGAATACGAACTCCCTTCGTCGTACACCGTCCGGATCACCGGAGTGGGAGGCTCCGGTGTGGTCACACTGTCCCAAATCATCAGCACGGCAGCCACACTTGCCGGCAGGCACGTACGCACCCTCGATCAGACTGGCCTCGCGCAGAAAGGAGGTGCGGTTGTCTCGGACGTCAAGTTCACGCTCGACCCACTCGATCAGGGCAGCAAAGCAAGTAACGCGGGGTGCGATCTGTACCTCGGTTGCGATCTGCTCGTCGCAGCCGACGCGAGGTATCTCACGGCCACGAATGCTTTACGCACCACCGCGGTGGTCTCGACCTCCGAGGTTCCTACCGGTCAAATGGTGATCGACACCTCGGTGGACTTCCCCGATGTAACGAAGGTATCGGAGAGGATTTCTAGAGAGGTCGCTCAGCACAGGCTGTTGGACGCGCGAGATCTTGCCGTGCAGCTCCTGGGAGAGGATCAGTTCGCAAACCTCCTGCTGACCGGCGTTGCCTACCAAATCGGAGCACTGCCCGTGTCATTCGAATTCATCGAGGAGGCAATAGCTCTCAACGGGGTCAAGGTCGAATCGAACCTCCGCGCCTTCCGATACGGTCGCCTGTTCGTTGCGGATCCGTCACGATTGAGCGGCAGCCTTCGCTCGGCAACGGGTGCATCGAGACGACAGACACCTGCCGACGATCGATCCGTCGCACTTGCACGCACTGTTACAGCGACGCCAGGCTCTGAACTCGAAAGGGTGATGTCGATACGTGTTCCCGAGCTGGTTGCCTACCAAAGCTTTTCCTATGCAACGAAGTACACCGAGTTCGTCGAGCACGTGCGTGAAATCGAGGCACGCCGCGCCGCAGGTACCGACGAGTTGACGCAGTCCGTTGCCCGCAATCTGTACAAGCTGATGGCATACAAGGACGAGTACGAAGTCGCGAGACTGTCCCTCGATCCCGAGGTCCGGCACACCATTGCTGCTCAATTCGGTCCGGATGCGAAGGTTTCGTATCGCCTTCATCCGCCTGCGCTGCGCGCACCGGGTATGAAGAAGAAGATCGTGCTGGGGCCGTGGTTCACACCGGCATTTCGCGCTCTGGCCGGGATGCGACGCATCAGAGGTACACGCGCCGACCTCTTCGGGATGGCTCACGTGCGAAGAGTCGAACGTGAGCTGATCGTCGAGTATCAGGCACTTATCCGGAAACTGTTGAAAGAACTGACAACTGAAAACCTCCACCTTGCAGTCGAAATAGCTGAACTACCCGATATGGTCCGCGGATATGAGGGCATCAAACTCGCTGCGGTCGAGCGCTATCGCTCGCGGATCGGCGAGTTGAGCCACGGGTTCACTCGAGACTGAATCGTGGCCGGTGTGGTGTGCTGCGACGGACGTGCACGCCACACCGGGTCTCACGAAGATTTCAACGCTGTGATCCTATCTTCACTGGAGCGCAACAGCACCTTGTCCCCCGCCCACAGCTCCCGCGGCATCGCCCAGGGGGTGAACTCGTCGTCCCCGTCCTGGTCCACCTGAACCTCCCAACTACGTTGGCCTGTAAGGACATCCGTTCCGTAGACCTTTCCCTCGTCGATAACGACATCGCCGTGCCAGGCGATCTCCCCGGCGCGCTCAGCGTTCGATCGCCACAGGACCTCCCCGGTGAAGAGGTCCACGAACTGGACCTCGGGCTCGGGACCGGAACGGGTCGCAGCGACCACGTTGCCGATCACCGCCAATGACCGCGCGGAGCCGAACATCTCACTGTTGGTCCACAGCATCTCGCCGGACTTCCGGTCGAAACCGCTGTGTCCCAGAATGATCGGAGTCGATCCTCCTGCGGGATTATCTCGGCTGTATCGCCCGCCGTAGTACGAGGACTCCGAGGGCAGTTCGTCCGTCCTGGCGAACTCGCGCCCGTTCTGATCGAGCGCGTACTCACTTGTCGGATGGCCGTTGCCTTCGCAACCGCCATCCGACACCAATGTCACGCCGTCCGACGATGTGTGCGCGGTCGAGCAGGTGGAGTAACCGTGCACCCAGCGCTGTTCGCCCGTCTTCAGATCGAATCCCAGAGACTCGTCGAGAGTGATCACGCCCAGATCGCCGTGCACCGACATCACCGGATCGACGTATCCGGCTTCCCACGATCCACCGACGTCGAACGCTTTGGACCAGTTCGCTTCCGGATCGTCGACGGTTCCGCTGTGCACGCGAACGTCGTTGCTCTCGATATCACCCTCGAGCGCGAGGACCGTGTCACCCGAGACAACCGCGATGATCGGTGCCCACGGCGTCTTGATGTCTCGACGCTCTCCTGTCTCGATATCGAAAAGTGAGTACGAACCACCGGATACGTACGGCCCGGAGAAACACAGCACCGAACTGCCGAGCAGAGTCTCGGAGCAACCACCGATGTCGACCGCCGACGTGCGCCAACGAACTGTGCCATCTTCGGCGTCCAATCCGACCAATTCTGCGTCATCCAACGAATACGCCTGACGATCCGGCATACCGATCATCGTGACCACGAGTGATCCGGCGTCGATGAATCCGCCCATGTCCATGTTGAATTCGGTTCCAACAAGTGGGCTCCGAAATATCGCGAACTCGCGCCCGAGAATCTCGGAGGCCTCGACGCTCCATAGCGGCGACGAGATCGCTGTCGGTTCGGAACTCGTCGACGTGACCACCGTGGCGATGGCGGCAGTGACGGTGACTACGGCTGCGGCGGCCGCGATCCGAAGGCGCGATTTCGGGGAGAATCTGGTGGTCATCGAATCTCCAGGCCTTCGGTCATCGCGAGAAACTCCAACTGCTCGAACGTCATCGGCACGTTCGGTGCCTCCGCCGACGAGCTCACCGTTACTCGCGTCCCACCGGGACGGGTAACGACTACCGATCTGTGGACCTTCTCCCCCTGACTCTCATCACGTTCGATTACGGATCCATCTTCAGTGGTCTCCATCGAGAGCGGGTGTCCGTCGTACGAAGGGTCGTACTTGTTCGGAGGTGCGGGAAGCGGTTGTCCGCTGGTGATCGAGATACTCAGACGCGACTCGTTGCTTCCCGACCGTGCAACAAGAACCTGGCACGTGGTGGTGTCGTCGTATTCGGCCAGAACCAGATCACCCAGCCGGCTGCCGAGGTCAGGCGCTTCTGGCGGTGCTGCGCGCCAACCCGATCGGAGCGCTTCACCGAGCGCCTCGACGATTCCTCGATCCAGTTCCCTCCCTGATGACTCGTCCGTCCAACCGCCACAATCAGTCTCAAGCGGGGCAGCCCCCGGCGGAGCAGGCGTCGTGATTCGCAGTTGCGGCAGGCTGACCAGAGAAACCAGTTCGTCGATGGTCAGTGGAAGCGCGCCGCTTGCCTGAACCTCGGCGCCGACTCGATCGGCAGTGTCATCGAGATAGGCGTGAACTCGTGTGCCATCGATACCGTAAAGGAACGCCGAACGAGAAAGAGTGCGTTGTCCGTTGATTTCACTCCACGAGTCCTGCACGTCCACAACTGAACCATCCGCGAGTGAGCGACGTTCGACGAGAGAACCGGCAATGCACGGAGGAACCGGCGCCTTACTGCTGTTGACCGAGACCGACAGTCCACCACTGGCCTCGCCTCGAAGTATTGTCGCCGACGCATCAGTGGACGCCAGATCCTCGATCGTCCATCCCTCGGACAACTCGTCCGAGGTCGACGGTGCCGAGATCGGACCGAACTGGAGTGATCGGCTCGGACTGGCGAACTTGATCTCGACGCCGTCCGGAATCGCATCGGCGACCGCATCCGACATCGATACAGCTTTGGCGCCGGAAAACCACGGAAAACGTGGGTCGTCGTACGCGTCGTCGCCACCTGTCGATGTGAAGATCGAGATTCCGTGTTCGTCGTCCGGCACTTCGACGCTTTCACAACCCGGAATCGTGGTCGGGTACACCGCGCTCGGCGTGACGTACGAGAATTCAGGCAGGTCCTCCGGCGCCATCTCTTCCGGTGTGGACGTTATGCTGATCGACGAAGTCGCAGCTACCGAGATGTCATCGGACGGCGAACTGCTCCACCGATCCACCAGCCCGGCAACCACTGTCCCACCGGCGATCAGGGAGACGACCGTCAGCGCGAAGGTCCACTTCTCCGCCCGCTTCGAATCGGTTTGCTCCTTCGACACGTACCCTCGCAGTCACCGTCACGGCTCGCCCCCGATGCGCGTCGCCTCTGGAATTCCTGTCGCGATCACAGCAATTTCTGTTACCAACCGGATGGTTTCCTATCGCGCGGGCTCCGTATGAACACAGAAGAACGGGGTGCCAGTTGCTGTGCAACCGGCACCCCGTTCTGACTGCCTGAGTGCTTACACCCTCACAGGCACCTGATTCGGGTCTGGATCGGAATCCGGATCCTGCTCGATCGGAATCCGTCGAATCGCTTCACCCTCGATGTCGACGTTCGGCAGGATCTTGTCGAGCCACGCCGGCAACTTCCATGCCGAATCACCGAGAATCGACATGACCGCAGGGATCACGATCATGCGGATGATGAAGGCGTCGAAGAAGACTGCAGCCGCGAGGCCGAAGCCCATCATCTTGCTTGTCGTCTCCGAGGACAGCATGAATGCGCCGAACACGGAGATCATGATGATGGCCGCCGACGCGACCACGCGAGCACCATGGGTGTAGCCGGAGATGATGGCGTCCTTGGCCGACAATCCGTGCACGTATTCCTCGCGCATTCGCGTCACGAGGAACACTTGATAGTCCATCGCCAACCCGAAGACCACACCGATCATGAAGATCGGCAGGAACGAGATGATGGGTTGTGTGTGCTCGATCAGCCCGAAGTCGCCCTCCTGGAAGATGGCCACCGTGGCGCCGAAGGTCGCACAGACGGAAAACAGGAATCCGAGAGTTGCGGTCAGCGGCACCAGGATCGAGCGGAAGACGACCATCATGATGATGAACGCCAGCCCCACAACCACGATGAGATACGGGATGAGCGCGGAACTGAGCTTCGACGACATGTCGGCTACGATCGCGGTTTGCCCCGCTACACCGAGTTCTGCGCCTTCCGATTTCACCGTCGATCCGTAATCCCGGATCTGATTCATCAGCTCGTGAGTTTCGGGGCCGCTCGGTGACATCTGCGGGGTGACCGCGATGAGCGCAGAGTTGGCGCCCGCCATCGGGTTTGCCGCGTCGGGTCCGTTTCCGACCCACATCAACTGATCCGGAGTTGCGACGTTGTCGAGGCCCTTGATGTGCGCGACAGTGCCTTCGGCAATCGCGGTGATATCGGTGCCGTCAGGCGCGTCGAGCACGACGAACAATTCGCCATTGACGCCTTCACCGAACCCGCGTTGCAGCAGGGCAAGTGCCGGCCGCTCTTCGTCCTGAGTGAACGAGAGTCCGAGTTCGAGCTTCGTCATCGGAATAGCCGCGATCACCAGAAGCACCAGCGCAGCACCCGCGATCGGCCACGGGTACTTGGTGACTATCTTGGCCCAGCGATGTCCGTTGGATTCCATCGTCTCGGGCTCGTCACCGTGGCGAAGCCCGGGGATACGAGGCGAGAACGCGAATCTGCCGAAGATACCCAGGACAGCCGGGATCAACGTGATTGCGCCGAGGACGGCGATGATGACGGCAACCGCTGCAGAGATTCCCATCTGGGTGATCATCGGAACCCCGACCACCGCCAGGGCTGCCAGCGCGACCACAACCGTCAGGCCGGCGAAGACGACGGACGAACCGGCAGTACCCACTGCGCGCCCGGCAGCGGCTTCCCTCGTTCCGCCCAAATTGAGCTCACTGCGGTAACGCGAAACGATGAACAACGCGTAGTCGATCGAGACTGCGATGCCGATCATCGTGACGATTCCCGTGACGCCTTCGTTGATGTCGAAGAAGCCCGAACCGAGGGTGACAGTCAGAGTGGCCAGCGCAATTCCCAGAATTGCGGTGAACAGCGGAATAAAGGCCGCAATGAGCGCGCCGAACGCCACGATCATCACGATGAACGCCACCGCGAAGCCGAGCATCTCCGACAGACCACCTGCGGCCTGTACCTGCATCATCGAACCGGTGCCTTCGACTTGCAGGCCACCGGTGCGGAATTTTGCCATCAAGTCGAGGAACGCCGTCTTGTTGGCCTGTGTCTGATCCTCGATGCGAATCGACTGATTGAGCTGGATCAGCCCGACCTTGCCGTTGTCGCCGAGAACGGCCGACGCCACCGCCGGATTTGCCTCCGCGAGGGTCACCGGATTGACGATCTTCTCGGGATCGACGATATCCGGCAACGTCTTCGCCTGCGCGATCAACTGGTCGATCTGATCGCTGTGTGCGGCAAGTCCGTCGTCTGCCGCGATGAGAATGCTGGTCGACGCCTGAGTTTGTTGCTCTGCTGCCGCTGCAAAGTTCTCGTTCATCAACTCGGTCGCACGTTGGGAATCAGTGCCCGGAAGATTGAATTCTTTGGAGAACGTCGGATTTGTGGCGCTGATTGCGCCCCCCACCACCGCGATCACGATAATCCACGCGGCCACCACAAGATACTTGTGGCGGAAAGCAAACTTCCCCAACCTGTAAAGATACGTAGCCAACGTAGGCCTCTCTCGCCGTGGACTGGTCTGTCCGAAGGACACGGAGTCTTTCGGTGCCAGGGACATACGGTACGGACCGATCGGCCTGTTGGCACCCGGTATATCTGCGAAAACGGCATATCCGACGCGCCTTCGTCCCGTTTTCAGACCGCTCGGTACCGTGGACACGACACGGGCAGGCGCCTCGCCAGAGCAGACGCCACGTAGTACGAAAGGCAATCCCATGAATCACGGCCAGGCCGTCGATCGCGATCTCCTCCTTGCCGGCCAACAGCGACTCGACGCGCTGGGCCCACGATTGACGGGCTCTCCTGCACACCACGAGGTGGTGGAAGAAGTCGCGAACGAACTGACCGAACTGGGCCTCGACGTCCGGCGTGATTCACACACTTTCGAACGCTGGGATCTGCCGGCGACACCTGACGGACTTCGCATCGAATTGCCGACGGGACCGATCAGAGTTTCGTCCGCATTCCCCTACTCCGGATTGACCGGGCCACAGGGAATCTCCGCTCCCCTGGTCTACGTCAGCGCGCGACGCCCCAAGTGGTCGGCGGCCAAGGGCGCGATCGCAGTGATCGAGGTCCCGCACATCGATCTCCCCCGCAAGCTACTGGTCAGCGAGTGGGGCCCGATCGCCACCGACGAGACACTTCGAAATCCGGTTCTCTCCGCAACACTTCTGGGCCCGAAGCTCGACAAGGCCCGCAAGGCCGGTGTCCTCGGCGTGATCGCGGTGTGGCGTGACATCGCTCCGGACAACGCACTGGGACAATATCTTCCGTTCACGCAGCCATATCACGACATCCCCGCCGTCTGGGTGGCCGGCGACGAGGGCGCGAAGGTTGTCGCTGCAGCTCGCTCCGGTCAGCTGGCGACTCTGGTACTGGATGCGACTCTCCATCCGGACACCCGGACCGACACGGTGTGGGCGGTGTCCCCCGGAACCTCACCCGAAGAGACGATTCTGCTCATCACTCACAGCGACGGAACCAACGGTGTCGAGGAGAACGGCCATCTGGGAATGTTGGCGTTGGCGCGGCACGCCGTGGCGCAGCCGCATCGACGGTCGTACGTTTTTGTCCTGACGACTGGCCACCTTCGTATTCCAGCGGTGTCCAAGCACGGACAGGCAACGTCCACCTGGCTCGAAGCGCACCCCGAGATGTGGAAGGGCGAAGCCGGTCAGGCGCGCGCCGTAGCGGGGATCGCCATCGAGCACCTCGGCGCACTGGGTGATACCGAGGACAACTCGACCGGCGGCTATGCCTTGGAGACCACTCCGGAACCGGAACTGCTCTACGCGACGAGTCGGGAAGTGCACGACATCGTTGCACCGCTGTGGCGCGACATTGGAGCGGGCGATCGCCGAATCGTGGCGCCAGGACCGGTCATTCATTTCGGTGAGGGCGAACCACTGTTCGAGCGGAAGATCCCGGCGGTCGCCTTGGTGACGGCGCCGCAGTACCTGCTCGCTCTGCGCGAAGCCGACGCCGTCACGCACGTCGATCTGGACGCGATGATCAAGCAGATCGAAAGCTTTCGGGATCTGCTCGACGCCTTCGACGCAACCGACACCGCGGCTTTCGGTCCGGTGGTCTCGCGCTCGGTGTTCGCGAAGTTCTCGGCGCTACTTCAGTTGATGCAGATTTTGTCGAAAGCCAAGAAATAGTGCTGTGCGCCTTTATTAACCGCGGGCGGTTAATAAAGGCGCACAGCACTTGGGGTTACTTGTCGTGAATGATCACGCCACGGATGTTCTTGCCGTCACGTAGATCCTGGTAGCCCTTGTTGACGTCTTCGAGGCTGTAGGTGTTGGTGATCAGTTCGTCGAGCTTGAGCTGACCGGCATCGTAGAGACGCAGCAGTCGCACGATGTCGTACTGCGGATTCATGGACCCGAACAACGTGCCCTTGATCGTCTTCTGATTCAGCGTCAGGTCGGTACCCGACACGTGAACGGTCAGCTTGGCGGGGTCGGCGAGTCCCGTGATCACCACGGTGCCACCCTTGCCGATCACTGCCGTCGCTGCACTGACCACGTCCTCGTCGACGGTGCCGACAAGGATGAGCGCAGCGTCGGCACCCTGTCCCCACGTCAGCTCGTTGACCTTGGCAGCAGCGCTCTCGGCGTCTGCAAAGGCATGGGTTGCACCGAACTTCAGTGCGGTCTCACGCTTGAGAGCAACCGGATCGACCACAACGACGTACTTGCAGCCGGCCGAAACGGCGCCCTGGACGGCGTTGATGCCGAGACCACCGATGCCGTAGATCACCGCGGTGTCACCGGCGCGAAGGTTACCGGCATTTACTGCCGTTCCCCAACCCGAAGGCACGCCGCAGCCGACGACCACCGCTGTCTCCAAGGGAAGCCAGTCGTCGATCTTGACTACCGAGTGCTGAGAAATGGTGGCGCGCTCGGAGAACGTTCCCAACATGCACATTCCGCCGAAATCCATTCCGTTGCCGTGGAAACGGAAGGAACCGTCGGGCATCGAGCCTTCGAGGATGGTGGCACCCATGTCGCAGAGGTTCTGGCGACCGGTCGAGCAGTAGCGACAGGTGCCGCAGTTGGGGATGAAGCTACACACGACATGGTCGCCCGGCTTGACCTTCGTGACGCCTGGGCCGACCTCTTCGATGATGCCCGAGCCTTCGTGTCCGCCGACGATCGGGTAACGCGGCGGGAGATCACCGTCGGTCAGGTGCAGATCCGAATGGCACAGTCCGGCAGCGGTGTACTTGATCAGTACCTCACCCACACCCGGGCCGTCGAGGTCGAGTTCCATGATCTCGAAAGGCTTTCCGGGCTCGAGCAGTACAGCAGCTTTGGTCTTCACTGGTGATCTCCTTGATTGTCGGACGAGAGAATGAGCGATGGGGTCGGTCAGAGAGCGATGTTGACGGCCTTGGTCTGGGTGTAGAGATCGATAGCCGAAGCGCCGAGCTCGCGGCCCCAGCCGGACTGCTTGTATCCACCGAAGGGCATTGCAGTGTCGAAGCCGTTGTACTGGTTAATCCACACCGAACCGGCCTTCAAGCGCTTCGCCGTGCGGTGAGCCTTGGAAATGTCCCGGGTCCAGATGCCGGCGGCCAAGCCGTAGATGGAATCGTTTGCGGCAGTAATCGGTCCGTCGTCCGCATTGAACGGCAGCGCCGCCACGACGGGTCCGAAGATCTCCTCCTGAACGATGGAGAATTCGGGCTTGACGTCAACGAAGACGGTCGGCTCGACGAAGTAGCCCTGATCGCCCCAGCGGTTGCCGCCCGTCAGTGCACGTGCGCCGTCGGCGATTCCCTCACGCAGGTAGCCGGTCACCTTGTCGAACTGCTCCTGCGAGACCAGCGGTCCGAGCTGGGTGGTGGGATCGAGGCCGGGTCCGATCTTGACCTGGCTCGCTGCGTGCGCGACGGCCTCGGTGAACTTCTCGAAGATGGTGTCCTCGACGTACAGACGAGTACCCGCAACGCAGCACTGTCCGTGGTTGAACAGCCACGCGTTGAGGGAACCCTCCACCGCGGAATCGAAATCGGCGTCGGCGAACACGATATTGGGGCTCTTGCCACCGAGCTCGAGCGTAACCTTCTTCAGATTGCCCTTGGCAGCGTCGACGATCTTCTTACCCACCTCGGTGGAACCGGTGAACGCAACCTTGTCCACGTCGTCGTGGCCGGACAGAGCAGCACCTGCATCGCCGAAGCCGGGAACGATGTTGACGACGCCGGGCGGGAAGCCGGCTTCTTCGAAGACCTCCGCGAGAAGCAGTGCGGTGAGCGGGGTCTGCTCGGCGGGCTTGAGGATCACCGTGTTGCCGGCGGCGAGCGCGGGGGCGAGCTTCCACGACGACATCAGCAGCGGGAAGTTCCACGGCACGATCAGTCCACAGACGCCGATCGCCTCACGCAGGGTGTAGGCGTGGAACTCGCCGCCCGGAGAGAAGGGCATCGACACGTTGACGGTGCTGCCTTCGATCTTGGTGGCCCAACCCGCGTAGTAGCGGAAAACGTCTGCGGCCCAAGCCACGTCGACGGCGGTGGCGATGGCAACGGACTTGCCGTTGTCGAGAGCTTCGAGCTGACCGAATTCCTCGGCACGAGCACTGAGAATGTCGCCGACGCGCCAGATCATCCGCTCGCGCTCGTTTGCCTTCATACGTGACCAGGGGCCGTCCTCGAAAGCCGTTCGAGCGGCACGTACCGCGCGGTCGATGTCTTCGGCCTGACCGTGTGCCACGTCTGCGAGCTTCTGTCCGTCAGCCGGGTTGTACGTCGCGAAGGTCTGACCCGAAGCGGCGTCGACGAATTCGCCGCCGATGTAGAGCTTCTTCGGTCCGTTCAGGAAACCCTGTACCGCGGAACTGATGGTGTGTTCGGCTACTGCCGTCATCGGAAACTCCCCTGAAGTAGTGAGGTGCGAATGTGATGCACGCCATACTTCCGCGCTTCCGGGGGTGCTAACTGTCCGAACTTTGTACAACTGAAGTCGGACAGCAAACTACACAGTGATGTCGAGCGCCCGCATCCGTGTGTAGAGAGTGCTTCGGCTGATTCCGAGTTGCGCCGACGCGTGAACCTTGTTGCCGCCGCAGTCTTTCAACGCTCCGATGATCGCCTGGCGCTCGGCTTTCTCCCGCCCTGCCAACCGCGACACCTTGGTCGTGGTGCGATAGTCCTCGGGCAGATCAGCGACGTCGATGCGATTGCTCGAGCGTTCATCCGAGGCGCGATTCAACACGACGCGCAATTCGGCCAGGTTGCCCGGCCAGTTGGCCGCCGCGAGTGCTTCGGCAGCGCTGGCGGTCAATCTCAGTTCTGGTGAGATCCCCTCCAACATGACTTGTGCCAACTCGGCGATCTCAGCCTGTCGCTCGCGCAGTGGGGTGATGACAACCCGGGAGGCGCATCGTGAGAGCAGCGCGGCGATGGTCGGCGGAAGATCAACTGCCGCTCCGCTGGTCAGTACGATTTTCGGCCCCTCGGCGCTGGCGTCGATCAGGTCTGCGACCAGCGGCAACACCGAGTCAGGAAGGAGTTGTACCTGTTCGATCACGACCACGCCCGAACGCTTACGGGATGCTCGCACGAGATCGGTGACCCACTGCTCACGGCCGTCGAACGCGATTCGCGTGGCATCGAGCCAACTCGCATCGACACTGCCGACTACGTCCGATGCTGCCGAGGTTCGGCCGGATCCCGCTTCACCCGAGATCGCCACGGCGGCAGAGGTTGCCCGCGCCCGCATCAGGTCGCGCCGCAGTCGTTCGCCGGGAGACGGTGCCCGCTCGTGCGTTCTGCGGATCGGTGCCCGTTCCCGTTGGAGTGGTTCGACCAGGAAGAGCGCACCACCGTCAGCCCCGGAAATCCGGTCGGCTTGAACTCGCGCCAGCGCGCCGGACGCCAATTCGACTGTCACCAATCGTGATTGGTCCGGATTCAGGTCGGCAATCAAGGAACGGAGCGATACATGGTCTGCGGTGTCGAGCAGATCCAAAGCGGTTCGGTTGCTCAGCAGGATGTCGTCGCCGATGGCCGCGACGGCAATGTGGCGCTGATGTGAAACTCGCTGGAATGCGTCGACCAGCCGCTGCTCCGATGCTTTCGAGCCTTCGAGCAGCCGTTTCTCGATGTCCGCTGCAGCACGCGCAAGGAAGGGCGCGAACAGTGGGTTGGCCTGCGAGACAACGCCGGTCATGTCGAGAATGCCTTCGACACGACGTGTGACGGGATGCAGGATCGGCTGTCCGTAGCAGCTCAAACCCTTGAGGCTGTCGAGGAAATGCTCGTCACCGTGGATCACCACGCTTCGTCCGACCTCGAGGGGCGTACCGAGCGCGTTGGTGCCGGCGTGCTCTTCACCGAAGCGTGAACCGTTGACGACACCCAACCGCTCGATCGTTCGCTCGACGCGACTGTCGGAGTACACCGAAGCGACCACGCGGCATTCGCGATCAGCAAGCAGCACGCAGAAACCGGTGCCCGCGATCTGTTGCGAAACTTCGTCGAGCACGGGTGCGGCGGCCCGGAGCAGACGAGACTCACCGTCCTGCTCCTCGGTGTCCACGGCGATGGCCGACGACGGGTCGAGGCCACTGAGTCGAGAACGCTTCCAGGAGAGCGCGATCTCGGGGCGTACCGGCTCACGCTCCCCTGGGTTCGCGGACATACTCTCAGGCCTGACCGATCAATTCGATCGCCTGTTCTCGCATCGCGATCTTGCGGACCTTGCCCGTAACTGTCATCGGGAACTCGTCGACGACATGGACGTACCGCGGAATCTTGTAGTGCGCGAGCTTGCCGGTGCAGAACGCGCGGACCGAATCGGCGTCGAGATCGTCTGCACCTTCGCGCATCTGGACCCACACCATCAATTCCTCGCCGTACTTTGCGTCGGGTACACCGATGACCTGCGCATCGAGAATGTCGGGGTGGGTGTAGAGAAACTCCTCGATCTCACGCGGATAGACGTTCTCGCCACCGCGGATGACCATGTCCTTGATGCGTCCCGTGATGGCGACGTATCCGGCCTCGTCCATGACTCCGATGTCTCCGGTGTGCATCCACCGGGCAGCGTCGATCGCCTCGGCGGTCTTCTCCGGGTTCTCCCAGTATCCGAGCATGACCGAGTAACCACGCGTGCACAGTTCACCCGGCTCGCCACGGGGCACCGTCAATCCGGTTGCCGGATCAACGATCTTGATCTCGAGATGCGGCCCTACCCGTCCGACCGTTTCGGTGCGCTGCTCGATCGAATCGTCCGAGCGGGTCTGCAACGACACCGGCGAGGTCTCCGTCATGCCGTAGCAGATGGACACCTCCGACATGCCCATGCGATCGATGACCTGCTTCATCACCTCGACCGGGCAGGGCGAGCCCGCCATGATGCCGGTGCGAAGGGACGACAGATCGAAGCTGTCGAAGTCCGGCAACGCCAACTCCGCGATGAACATCGTCGGAACGCCGTAGAGGGACGTGCACTTTTCGGCCTGAACGGCTTCGAGCGAAGCACGCGGATCGAAAGCCGGACCCGGAATGACCATGGCAGCACCATGACTGGTGCACGCAAGGTTGCCCATCACCATGCCGAAGCAGTGGTAGAACGGCACCGGGATGCACACCCGATCGACCTCGCTGTAGTGGCACAACTCGCCGACGAAATAGCCGTTGTTGAGGATGTTGTGGTGACTGAGCGTCGCGCCCTTCGGGAAACCGGTAGTACCCGAGGTGTATTGGATGTTGATCGCGTCGTCGGCCGACAACGCGGCCTGGGCTGCGGCGAGCGGAGCCGGATCGCTTGCCTGCGCCGCCAAGCCGTCTGCAAGCACCGCGTCCCACTCGGGTGAACCGAGCAGGAGCACCGACGTCAGATCCGGGCACTGCGGCCGCACCGTCTCGATCATCGACGCGTAGTCCGAGGTCTTGAAGCTGGCCGCAGACACCAGCGTCGAGATCCCGGCCTGCTCGAGTACGTACTGCAACTCGTGCGAGCGGTACGCCGGATTGATGTTGACCAGGATCGCGCCGATCTTTGCCGTCGCGTATTGCGTGAACGTCCATTCCGGACAGTTGGGAGCCCAGATTCCTACCCGATCGCCCTTCCCCACACCACGGGAAAGTAGTCCGGCAGCGAGCCCGTTCACCTGCTCGGCGAACTCCCGGTACGTCCATCGTCGACCGCTGGCGTGGTCGATCAACGCATCGCGGTCGCCGTGTGCGGCAACCGTGCGATCGAGGTTGTCTCCGATGGTGTCGCCCAGCATCGGACCGTCCCATACTCCGGACGTATAGCTGGGCAGCGGCGTACTCATGTGTTCTGTCCTCTCCGGTTACCTGTTCAGGCACCTATGAGAGGGGCCGCCGCAGCGGACCCTCTCATCTACGAATTTACTCGATTCGGTGTGATGCACGACATACTTCCCGGTGCGGGGTGGCCGTAACTGTTCAGAGTCCGGACACCCCACCCGCCTGCTGTGCGCCTTTATTAACCGCCGGCGGTTAATAAAGGCGCACAGTGGTTACAGCGCGTGGTCCTTGGTCTCGACGAGTGCCCAGGTGCAGATCAGGCTCAACACACCCAGGATCGCCAACATGACTCCGATGGCCATACTCCCGTAGGCCGAGGCCAGCGGTGCGGCGATCAGCGGCGGCACTGCCCCACCGAGCACTCCGGCGAGGTTGTAGCCGAGGCCGGCACCGGTGTAGCGGTAGCGGGTCTGGAACATTTCCGGAAGCAGCGCACCGCAGGGGCCGTAGGCGATTCCGAAGATCATGAGCGTGCCGAACATTCCGATGATGAACGCGATCGGCGATCCCGTGTCGAGGAGCGGGAACAGCACCAGCGCCCAGACGACGGCCAGACCACACGAGATCATGATGACCTTGCGGCGCCCGATGCGGTCCGAGTACAGAGCGGAAACGACGATCGCCGCACCGAAGACAACCGCGGAAGCGATACCGACAGACAGGACGAACGGACGGGAGAAGCCGAGGGTCTTTGTTCCGTAGCTCGTCAGGAAAGCCGTGCCCATGTAGAAGAACGCGAACAGGCAAGCCAGGGCGCCTGCCGAGAGGAGGATCTCCTTGGTCTGGAACCGCCAAGCATCCAGGAACGGGAGGGTGCGAGGTGCTTCGTTCTTCTGCTCCGCGACGCGCTCTGCCTGCTCCGCCTTGAAGACGGGAGTCTCCTCGATAGCGAGTCGCATGTAGAGGCCGATGCCGACCAACACGATGGAGAACAGGAACGGGATACGCCAGCCGTAATCGAGGAAAGCCTGGTTGGTGTCGCCGAGAACTGCGCCGGTGATGAGGAAGGTACTGCTCGAGAGAACGAATGCGATTGCAGGGCCGAGCTGCGGGAACATCGCATACAGACCACGTTTGCCCGGTGGAGCGTATTCTGCGGTGAGCAAGGTTGCGCCTGCCCACTCACCACCGACCGCGAAACCTTGGCCGAATCGCAAGAGCACCAAGATGATCGGGGCCGCGACACCGATGGTTGCAGCACCCGGCAGCAAGCCGATCAGGAGCGTCGAGATACCCATGAGCAGGAGCGTCGAGATCAGCGTCTTCTTGCGACCGATGCGATCACCGAAGTGTCCGAACAACATTGCGCCGACGGGCCGGGCGATGAATGCGACTGCGAAAGTCGCAAACGATGCGACAGTTCCCGCAGTGGCACCGAGCGCGGGGAAGAACACCGTCGGAAAGACAAGTGCCGCAGCGGTTCCGTAGATGAAGAAGTCGTAGAACTCGATAGTCGTGCCGATACAACTCGCGATTGCGACGCGCCGCACACTGGTGGTGTTCTGCGGGGGCTGCGTCGCACCTGCGGCACTCGCACCCCCGGCGCCGGCGGCACTGGTGCCGCCTGTGGGAGAGACTGTGGTCACTCGATTCCTCCGTGGTCCCGTGGTGTCGCCCTGTGGGCATCACCGTCGATAGGAGGAAAGGTAGTGATGTGGCTCACCCCCGCACTACCCCCAAAAGGGGGTAGGAGTGATCTCGGTCACGACTTGTATGCAATGGTAACGAGTTTCACGACCCTCGACATGCCGCAGGCCGTCCGATTCGTTCTCACGAATCGGACGGCCCTCGAGAAACGGCGTCACGGTGCAACGCTACGGATCAAGCCTTACCGGCAGCCCCGAACAGTTCCTGACGGATCTCGCCCCACACCGTGGCGTAGGAGTCGATGATCGGTTCGGAAATCCACTTGGACTCCCCCGCTTTCACTTTCGCGAGAGCATCCGAGAAGAGATCCTGGTAACGAGACAACCGCGGAACGAATGCCGACAGATCGTCGAACAGGTTTGCAGCCCGGCGATCCAACTCTGCAAGGGAATCCGCATCTGCGTCGTCGATGAGCGCGGCGAACTCCTCGTCCAAGGGAAGGAACGCCTCGTACACCTCACCGATGGAGTCCTCGTCGATCGAGACGCGCTCGGCGTCCAACTGATCTTCGAGTTCTGCCAAACCTTTCTCGGTCAGGCTGATGGCGTTTTCCGCTTCGACCGCTTTGCCCTGCGCGACAAGTGCGTCGTACGCAGCTTGACCGGAAGCCGAGCTGACGCCCAGGTGCTCGGCCAGGACGACCGCTCCGACCCGCTCCTTGAGACGTACTGCTTGGAGCAGTGCCAACTCGTCCACATTGCCAGCGAAGGCCATCGATTTCTCCTACTCACGTGCCGCCTCTGCGGCTCCAGCATCACAGCGGACACCCGTGGGTTTCCGCAGCCCGACAAAGGGCTCGACAGAATCAGATCACACCCCGATCGATCGTTGTGAAGTCACCGCGACAAGTCGACCGTCACGCGACGGTATCGGCCTGATCGGGGATCACGCTGCCGTCTGCGCGGGTCACGGCACCTTTTGCCCCGGCCGCGTCGGTGTAAGCATCGGTCGAGCAGTGATAGGGAGCGTCCGCCCGGGACTTCGGTTCGATGAACATGGGGTTGACCAGCCATTTCCCGTCACTGTTGTCGTAGGCATTGCACATCAGTTCGGGATTGTTGCGGTTGATCACCAGGCGCGCACCGGTCGCATCTCCGAGGAACGTCACGTCGGTGACAGAATCACCGGCAGCAAATACCTGACGTCGATCGGCGGCCAACTGCTCGAACGCCGTAGGCCCTTGAACCCCGTAGACAACCTCGTTGACCTGGCACCGCTTGCCGTCGATGTACGGAATGACCGAGTCGTCGCCGTCCACAACGCCACCACACCCACGCAGGCGCCCGGTGAGAAACCCGCCCTCGACGATGGGCCGAACTCCCATCACGTGATCGGCGTCCAATCCCAGTTGTTCCGCCCAGACTCGAACGACCGGTTCGGCCGACGCGGAGATGATCCGCACGTCGAATCCATGAGCGCCGAGGGATTTCACCAAATCTTCGATTTGCGCGTAGTACCGCACCGAGCCGTCGACTTCCGTCGTACCGACGGTCTGATCGGATCCTTCTGCAGCAGCGAGATTCTCGGCACGCGCTGCGCGAGCGTACTCGGTAATCTCGTCCTCGGTGTGCCCTGCCATCAACTGCACGGCCCACGCGTATGCGGCTTTTGTCCGGCGGTGATCGTAACCGTCGAATGCGGCTTGCCCGTCGCGAGTCTTCTCTTCGAGTACCGCAACGATCTCGTCCGCGCAGTCCAGGTCGGTGCTGGTTGCCAACGGTTGCCCCGGCGCGGTCTCGGAGCCGCACGCGGCGGAAAGTGCGGCAGCGCCGGCTGGCGTCATGAAGCGGCTGGTGGTTGCCCAGTCCCCTCCGGCAGGCTGTAACACCTTGTTGTTCTTGATCATCCAGAATGCGGTGGCGCTTCCGATGTCGTTCTTGACAACTGTGTTGTCCCAGT
Source organism: Rhodococcus sp. 27YEA6 (assembly GCF_044908235.1). NCBI lineage: Bacteria > Bacillati > Actinomycetota > Actinomycetes > Mycobacteriales > Nocardiaceae > Rhodococcus > Rhodococcus sp. 27YEA6. The sequence goes on from NZ_JBIYCY010000024.1 coordinate 29,140, forward strand.
CGAAGAGCGCCAACGGAGCTCCGTCATCGACATCACCTGCAGCTCCACACGTTCCGAACTCCGTCATCATGGCATCCAACGTCACACGGTTGTCGCCGTACCACGCAAGACTGGGATCCAACACCGCGCAGGATGAACCACTCTGCGCCACATCTTCTTTCGCGGCGCTCTCGGCCGAACTACATGCAGTTGCACTCAACAGGACACTACCTACCGCCAACGCACACAGGGCGCGGGCATGCAGCGAACGGAACATCGATTCCCTCGTTTTCGTCGTGATTCGGGTACGACGGCATACCCGGGTCGATCGACCCGGGTATGCCGTGCAGTTGTCAATTAATCGAGCGTCAGCACTTCTCCCGACGCAACGGCGTCGGCGCGAGAGGTGTCCTTGAGGTCGACGCCGGAGCGACCCAACTGGCGCGCTCCCGCCACCAATCCCAGGACGACACGAGCAGCCTGCTCGTATCCGAGTCCCTCGGGTGGGTGGACATTGGAAATGCAGTTTCGATCCGCGTCGGTACGACCGACGCGGGGAAGGTGAGTCAGATAGATCCCGACACTGTCCGCAACGGAGAGCCCTGGACGTTCGCCGATCAGGACGATCGCCGTCTGCACTCCCATCGCGGCAGCGATGTGATCACCCAGTGCCACACGGGCATTCGTGGCGATCACGGGCGGCGCGATCGAGTACCGCTCCCCCAACACCGTGACCAACGCAGACAGTAATTGCTCGCCGTGGTCCATCAGTGCTCGCGGCGAGAGTCCGTCGGCGAGGATGAACCCGATTTCCTTGTCGGAACTCGAGATCGCACCCAGGTCAGCCGGTTGGCGCCCCAGGTCGGGTCTCCGGAGATACTCACTGCGGGTGGAGACGCTGCTCGCGACCACCACCGGCGCCCCGATGCCCACCCCTTCGACCCGACTGGCAAGCGTCTCGGAGTCGAGTGGCTCATGGACCGCGTCGCGGGCTGCGGCGTGAGCTGCCTTGAATTCGAGAACCCGTTTGGTGGGCAACGAATCTCCGGCACGCCCCAGCCCGATACGCGATTGTGTGGTCTTGCGCAGTGGACCCCAGAAATCGAGGATCGGTGCCTGATCTTCGGTCATGAGTTCACCGTCAAAGCCCGCAACGGCGACATTTCGGCGTCGATCGGAAGAACCCGACCGTTTGCGTCGGTCATCCCCAAGTTGTGTAGCCAGGTCTCGAACTCCGGGGCGGGCTGCAAACCGAGAACCTTACGCACATACAGCGCGTCGTGGAACGCCAGACTTTGATAGCCGAGCATCACGTCGTCGGCGCCGGGCACCGCGATCACGAACGCCGCGCCGGCGACGCCCAGCAAGGTGAGCAGGTTGTCCATGTCGTCTTGATCGGCTTCGGCGTGGTTGGTGTAGCAGACGTCCACTCCCATCGGCAGCCCGAGGAGTTTTCCGCAGAAGTGATCCTCCAAGCCCGCGCGAATGATCTGCTTGCCGTCGTAGAGATACTCGGGACCGATGAAGCCGACCACGGTGTTGACCAGCAGCGGTTCGAGATCACGTGCCACTGCGTATGCCCTGGTCTCGAGTGTCTGCTGATCGACCGGGGCTCCGCCGGTGCCGTAGTGGGCACCTGAGCTGAGGGCGGACCCCTGCCCCGTCTCCAGGTACATGACGTTGTTGCCGACCGTTCCGCGGTTCAAGGAGCGCCCGGCCTCGTTACCCTCACGCAGGAGCGGAATGTTCACTCCGAAACCGGAATTGGCGCCTTCGGTACCGGCAATCGACTGGAAGACGAGATCGACCGGCACCCCCGATTCGATCAGTCCGATCGTGGTGGTCACGTGCGAGAGCACGCACGACTGAGTCGGGATCTCGAATCGCTGACGGATGTCGTCGAGCAGGTGGAGCAGATCCGAGGTGGCCTGGGGTGAGTCCGTCGCAGGGTTGATACCGATGACGGCGTCGCCACATCCCATCAGGAGACCGTCCAATGTGGCCGCCGCGATGCCGCGTGGATCGTCTGTCGGGTGGTTTGGCTGGAGTCGGGTGCTCAGCCGGCCGGGCAGTCCGATGGTCGTACGGAACCCCGCGGTCACGGTGATGGCCTTCGCGACGGCGATCAGGTCCTGATTGCGCATGATCTTGCTGACCGCCGCAACCATCTCGGGGGTGAGCCCGGGACTTACGGCGGACAACCGTGCGGAAGCTTCCGGCGCCGACGCGGTCTCGAGCAACCAGTCTCGTAGTCCGCCAACAGTCAGGTGGGCCACCGGCGCAAAGGCCAGGCGATCGTGGCTGTCGATGATGAGCCTGGTTACCTCGTCGTCCTCGTACGGAACCAACAGATCTTCGAGGAACACCGTCAACGGAAGATCAGCCAGAACCCATTGAGCAGCAGCACGTTCGGCGTCGGAGCTTGCCGCGCAACCGGCTAGTTCGTCACCCGACCGCAGTGGTGTCGCTTTTGCCATCAGATCGACGAGACCGTCGAACGAGTAGTTGGTTCCGGATACCTGCTGGTGATACTTGGCCATCCCGCGACTCATCCCAATTCTTCTTCCGCCTGTGCAAGTACAGCAAACTCCTCGTCCGGCGAGTTGGCAACAAGGTGGTGACGACTGTAGAGACCGAAGTACGCCATCAGAACTCCGAAGGCAACCAACGTCAGCAATGCCGCAACGGGATCGACCAGGAAGGTGGCCACCACCGACACTGCCGCGATCACGAGCGCAAACGAGGTGGTGGCGATACCGCCGGGCGTGCGGTACGGGCGCGGCATGTTCGGCTCACGCTTACGAAGAACGATGTGACTCACCATCATCAGGACGTAGCTTACTGCCGCGCCGAACACCGCCATGTTGAGCAACATTGCACCTTCACCGGTGAGTGAGAGCGCGAAGCCGATGATTCCGGGTACGACGAGCGCGAGAGTGGGGGCCTTGCGCTTGTTGGTCACCGACAGGTTCTTCGGCAGATAGCCGGCGCGGGAGAGCGCAAACGTCTGGCGTGAGTAGGCGTACATGATCGAGAAGAAGCTCGCGACCAGACCGGCAAGTCCGATGTAGTTGACGGCCTTTGCCGCTCCGCTGTCCCCCAGAGCCTCGACGAGCGGATTTCCGGAGGTGGACAGGGCGTCTGCGCCGAGCGCACCGGTGGCGAGGAAGAGAACCGTTGCGCCTGTGACGATCAGGATCAACATGCTGATGATGATGCCGCGGGGGACGTTCTTCTCCGGCTCACGTGCTTCCTCGGCGGCCAGCGGTACACCTTCGACCGCAAGGAAGAACCAGATCGCGAAGGGCACGGCGGCCCAGATTCCGAGCAGACCGAATGGCAGGAACGACGACGATCCGACTGCGCTGGTGTCGACGGCGATATCGGTGAGGTTGGACGAATCGAAAAGGCCGACAGCCGAAACCGCGAACACGACCAGGCCGACGAGTGCAATGGCGGTGATGATGAACATCGCCTTGAGTGCCTCACCGGCGCCGGTGAGGTGAATGCCGATGAAGATCGCGTACACCGCGAGGTACACCCACCAGCCGTCGGTGATCCCGAACAGGTTCAGGGACTCGACGTACGCACCGATGAAGGTCGCGATCGCTGCGGGTGCTATCGAGTACTCGATGAGAATTGCTGTGCCGGTGGCAAATCCACCCCAGGGCCCCATGGCCCGTCTGGCAAACGTGTATCCACCACCAGCGGCAGGAAGTGCCGACGACATCTCGGCCATACCGAGCACCATCGCCAGGTACATACCAGCGATGACGACGGCCGCGATGAGAAGGCCACCGAAACCACCTTCGGCCAGACCGTTGTTCCAGCCGGCGTAGTCACCGGAAATCACATAGCTGACACCCAACCCCGCAAGCAGCACCCACCCTGCTGTTCCCTTTCGGAGTGTTCGTTTCTCCAGATACGAATTGTCTTCCGCATGGAAGTCTGCGCCGTCGTGGTGTGCACCCGCGGCACCGGCGTTTTTGCCGGTTGCGTGGTCGGAAAGAGACATGTCCATCCTCTGAATCGGTCAAGAATGAGACGACGCACGGTGGATGCGTCGCGTGAAATGAACGGTATGTGGGCGATGTACGGAGAAGGTCGCCTGGAGATGACCGTGCTGTTAACTGGCTGTCATGTGAGCGGCCCCGAGTCTGTTCAGATCTTCTTCAGGCTGCCGTTCTCAGGATCGGGCGGCCGCGCCCGGCACCGGGCAGGCATCGACGGCCTCGGCGACCACCTGGGGAACCGTCGGGGGCAAAGGACGCATGCCCGCTTCCCAATCAGCGCCCACGAGAATGCTCGACGCGCCGAGTGCTTCGTTTTCGTCCGGTGTGAATGCCCTTGCTCGACTGAGGAATCTGAATCCTTCAGGAGACTCCAGGCTGAATCCACTGCCGCGGCCGGGCACGACGTCCAGCACCAACTGGGTGTGCTTCCAGGCTTCGAACTGTGATCCGGAAATCCAGACCTGTACAGCGTCGGTTCCGGTGGGAAGGTCTTCGGGAGTCTCTCCGACAGCAAGTCGGAGATCGATGATTCCGAGTAGTACGTCACGGTCCCCGACGATGAATTCGCCTGAGGGATAACACATCGGGGCCGAGCCGTCGCAGCATCCGCCGGATTGATGCATCATCAGTTCGCCGTGAGTCCCGCTGAGGCGGCGCAGGAGGTCAGCCGCCCCAGCGGTGGTCACCAACCGGGGTGGAACGGCGCCGGTATCGGGTGTGTCCGTGGCGCTCATTCCAACCTCCGTGTGTTTGTGCAGGTTTCGCGTGTTGCAGTCTTGCTCACCGGCACCCGCAGCGAGGGGCTCACGGGTGCCGGTGGGTAGATCAGAAGAAGCCCTGAGCCTTCTGGGCGTAGCTGACCAGGAGGTTCTTGGTCTGCTGGTAGTGCGAGAGCATCATCAGGTGGTTCTCGCGGCCGATGCCGGACTGCTTGTATCCACCGAAAGCGGCGTGTGCCGGGTACTGGTGGTACGTGTTGGTCCAGACGCGACCGGCTTGGATGTCGCGGCCTGCGCGGTAAGCAACTCCGCCGTCGCGGGACCAGACACCGGCGCCCAAACCGTAGAGCGTGTCGTTGGCGATTTCGATGGCCTCGTCGTAGTCCTTGAACGAGGTGACCGAGACGACGGGTCCGAAGATCTCTTCCTGGAAGATGCGCATCTTGTTGTTGCCGGTGAACACCGTCGGCTGGACGTAGTAACCGCCGGACAGGTCTCCGCCGAGTTCGGCTCGCTCACCACCGGTGATGACCTTGGCGCCTTCGGCCTTGCCGATCTCGATGTACGAGAGGATCTTCTCGAGCTGATCGTTGCTGGCCTGGGCACCGATCATGGTGTCGGTGTCGAGCGGATCCCCTTGGCGCACAGCCTTGGTGCGGATGGCTGCCATCGCCAGGAACTCGTCGAAGATGTCTTCCTGGATCAGCGAACGTGACGGGCAGGTGCAGACCTCGCCCTGATTGAGGGCGAACATCGTGAAGCCCTCGAGTGCCTTGTCCTGGTAGTCGTCGTTTGAGGCGAGAACGTCGGAGAAGAAGATGTTGGGGCTCTTGCCACCGAGTTCGAGGGTGACGGGGATAAGGTTCTGCGACGCGTACTGCATGATCAGGCGACCGGTGGTGGTCTCACCGGTGAACGCGATCTTCTTGATACGCGGGCTGGACGCGAGCGGCTTTCCGGCCTCGACGCCGAAGCCGTTGACGATGTTGAGAACACCGGCAGGCAGCAGGTCACCGATGATGCCGATGAGGTGCAGGATCGAGACTGGCGTCTGCTCGGCAGGCTTGAGCACGATGGCATTGCCGGCAGCGAGGGCGGGGGCAAGCTTCCACACGGCCATGAGGATCGGGAAGTTCCACGGAATGATCTGGCCGACTACGCCGAGCGGCTCGTGGAAGTGGTACGCCACGGTGTCGGAGTTGATCTCCGAGAGCGAACCTTCCTGTGCGCGAATAGCTCCCGCGAAGTATCGGAAGTGATCGATGGCGAGCGGAATGTCGGCGTTGAGGGTCTCGCGGATCGGCTTGCCGTTGTCCCACGACTCGGCGAGTGCGATGGATTCGAGGTTCTCCTCCATACGATCAGCGATCTTGTTCAAGATGATCGCGCGCTCGGCGACCGAGGTCTTGCCCCAGGCCGGAGCTGCTGCGTGCGCTGCGTCGAGAGCGAGTTCGATGTCTTCTGCGGTGGAACGAGCCACATCACAGAAATTCTGTCCGGTCACCGGTGTCGGGTTCTCGAAGTACTGACCCTTGACCGGAGCAACCCATTCGTTGCCGATCCAGTTGTCGTATCGAGACTGGAAGGACATGATCGCGTCGGCGGTACCTGGGCGGGCGTACACGGTCATTGCAAGCTCCTATGTAAACGTGTTCTTCCTGGGCGCACCCACCAAATCGGTGACTGCAATCCCACCCCCCGGTGGGGTGTGATTCACAACACTAGGAGTTGCAACGTTGCAAGTACGTTGCGTGCGAGAAACGCGGATGATTCTCAGATGCCCAATTGGCGGTCGAGGAGATCAATTCTTGCCTGGACCTGCGAATACAACGGAGATTGAGGATCCAACGTGGACAGGTAGGCCTCCCACACGACTGAGTCTTCGCGGCCGTGCACCGACGTGGTCCACCGGGCCAGAAGGTTGGCGTCACCTCCACGCAGCAGAGCTGCCTGGACCCTGGTGCGTAGTTCTTCCCGCACCTCTTCGATTCCCGGGGAGGCAGAGCCCGCCAGCACCGGGCCCGAATACAGTTTCATCGCCGTCGCTGCGTCGCCTCGGTCCAACGCTGCCCGCACATCGCCGACATCTGTCGTGAACTCCGTGATGATCCGATAGGGGCGCGAAGCCAGCCGGTCGGCGCCGAAAACCTTACGAAGCCGCGACATTTCCGCGCGAATGGTCACTGCGTCGAGTTCGCCCTCGTCGAGCAGGACCGCAAGGTGGTCGGAGCTGAGACCCTCCGGGTGTTCGGAAAGCAGAAGGAGAATCTCGGCGTGACGCTGCGAAATCGGGATGCGGTCACCGCCGCGAACCAGCGTCGGCCGGCCGGCACCGAATGTTTCGAGGCGCGGAGCCGTGGCACTGAGTGGGATGGGCGAGTTCAAGAGATGGAATCGCAATTCCGATTCGGCGGCCGCGACAGTTGCACGGATCAGTGACAGCACTTCGGGAACCGCAACCCTGGGACCACCGGTGATGTCGATGGCACCAAGGATTTGCCCAGTGGTGGGATCGTGGACGGGTGCGGCCGAACAACTCCAGTCGTGCACGGTTCGGTTGAAATGCTCGGATCCGAAAATCTGTACGGAGTGATCGAGAGCAAGCGCCGTTCCCGGCGCATTGGTGCCGACACGATCTTCGCTCCAATCGGCGCCTTCGACGAAGTTCATGGACAACGCCTTGTCCTTGGCCGAGTTGTCACCCTCCACCCAGAGCAATCGACCGTGTGCGTCACTGATCGCGATCAGTAGTCCGGTCTCGGCAGCATCTTCCACCAGGAGTTTCCGAATCACCGGACGGATCAGTGACATGGGATGCGCGGAGCGATATTTTTCGAGCTCCAACCCTTCGAGCATCTCAGGGTTGCCGACCACATCGGGATTTACCCCCTTGTTGCGGCTACGCATCCAGGACTCGAGTACGACCGAGCGGACATGGGAGTCGTCGGTCAGCCCCTGGCCGGGCACGCCGCGAGCATCGATGAACGACTGATGGGCAGACGAAAGTCGCCGCGCGAGTAACGCGACGTCATCGCCTGGCCTGACCGCCACCCACGGGTTGCCGGGCACAGCCTGTTCACGTGCCATATTTTGCGTTCCTCCGCTCCGTGGACCACTGTAACGCCGATCACAGCCCATAGGCGAGAACGACCATTCGGTATGACTGCCGACCCAGCCTGCTGCCCCTCGCGGTCACTCGTCACCGAGCAGAATGGCGCTTGCTCGTTCCGCGACCATCACCGCAGTCGCATGCGGGCCGCGGGTCGGGATCGTCGGCAGGATTGACGTGTCAACAATACTGAGTCCTTGCGCGCCGATCACACGGCACCGACGGTCGACGACTGCGAACGGGTCCGCCTCGGCACCCATCACGCAACTACCGGACATATGCAGCGACGTTCCCAGGCGGGATTCGACCCACTCATCGGTGTACTCCACGACGGGGCGATCGATCAACCCCGTCTCGGCGATCGACTCGAGAAGATTCTCGGCGATCCGCATCCCTTCCCGAATGGCAGCTCGATCGTGCGCCGACGCGACGTAGTTGTACCGAATACGCGGCGCCCCAGCGGGATCCCCCGATGCCAGTTCGATGCTTCCCCGGCTGCGCGGCGCCATCAGGACCACTCCGACGCCGTGGTCCATGCGAGGCGCACCGGGAACCAGGTCTGTGAAAGATGCGGTGTACGGACGGATTTCGATCTCAGCGAGGTTGAGGGCTGTCTCCAGCACCGGAGTCTGCGATCGAATCGTGCGGGGCTTCGAAAAATGGTACGGCAGCAGCACTTCCGGGTGGTCGACGAAGTTCTGTCCGACGCCCGGTCGATCGAGAACGACGGAAACTCCTTGCTCTACAAGTTGTTCCGCTGGACCAACACCGGAATTGAGGAGAATGTGCGGTGTCGCCACCGCGCCCGAACACACGACCACATGGTCGGCACGAATGCGTCGGACATTGCCGTCGTCGAGAACGTCGACGCCGATCGCACGGGTACCCGAGAACGCGATGCGAATGACGTTCACTCCGGATTCCACCCGCAGATTCGGCCGGTGCAACGCCGGCATCAGATACCCGATCGCCGTACTGATCCGACGATGATCCGACACGTTCAGTGGCACTCGGCCCACCCCGAACGAGTCCGGCGCATTCTTGTCGACGTCGTCGGGAAAGCCTGCTCCGAGCGCTGCCGCATGAAACTCGCCGCTCAGTGGATGCAGTTGGTCCCACGCTCGACGCTCGACCGGGATCGGTCCGGCGGTCCCGTGGAACTCGCCCTCGAAATCACGATCCGTTTCGGACTTCTTGAAGTACGGCAAGACGTCGTCGTATCGCCATGAACTCGGCCAATTCTCGAAATCAGCACGGGTCGCGCGGGTGAAGTACGCACCGTTGACGGCTCCGGATCCACCGAGTGTCCGCCCCCGCGCAATTGTGGACGCCCGACGCGGCGTCAGTTCGACCGGATAGGTCCACGTGTATTCGCTCGCAGGTCCGACCGGCAGTCGGTACGGATCACCCAGGACGTCCGGGAGTTCGAGCGCCGATCGATATCCGCTTCCCGATTCGAGGAGCATCACCGTGGCGGATGGATCTTCACTGAGCCTGGCTGCGACCACGCAACCACACGTGCCACCACCGACAACCAGGAAATCTGCGTAGTCGGCTTCTGTCACTTGGTGATTCGAGGTTTCAGCGCCGCCCAGTCGCGGGCGTCGAATGCGCCACGCCAGAGTCCGGCTCCATACGCGATGTCGTCGGCTCGTTTGAAGAAGACGTACCGAACCGGTCCCAGCCCGCCTGGCTCACGGTGGCGATACCAGTCCACCAAACCTTCGGTGACTGCTGCAGCGACGGCCAGCCGCCGAATTCGCCTGGAGGCGATCACCGCCAGGAGCGTCACGGGCCAGTAGTGACGACACATTGCCGAGGCGAGTTGCCAGAATCCGCCGACAACTCCCTGCGCGGTGAGGATCGCCGCGATCCGGGTGGGTTGACTCAGGCCGGTGAACATCTTTCGCAGCCGGTAAACGGTAAACAGTAAAGCGCCGAGTGCGCCGGCAAGACCGGAACGGGTCAGTGTTGCGGCGGCGATGCACGCGAAGAGCGTCGAGAACGACATCGCCATCGGCGGAACCGAACCCTCGTGTCTTGCAGCCAACGGCGCCGCACCCGTGCCGTAGAACGCTCTCCTGGCGAACCACTTGTCGAACTGAACTCGATGATCGTGGGCGACATGCGCAACCGGTTCGTACCTCAGTCGCCAACCCGCAGCCTGCAGTCGCCAGCAGAAATCGACGTCCTCGGCTACTTCGAGACTCTCGTCGAAACCGTTGCATTCGAGTGCCACGTCGCGCCGGACGATCACGGCGGCGCTGGGGACATAGGCGACCGGACTGCCCGACTTCACCGCAGCTTCCTTGCGTCCGAGGTCGAGAGACGATCGCATGTTCTCGTACCGCGCCAGCGCCGTCCCGTACGGATCGAGGGCGACGATGCGGGGTGCAACAAGGGCAACCCCCGGATCGCTGAAGTGGCCCAACATCAACTCGAGCCAACCGGCACGCGGTATGACGTCGGAGTCCAGGAAAGCTACGAAACGTGTTTGGGCCGAACGCAATCCCGAGTTTCTCGCTGCCGAGGGTCCGCGGGCACTCTCGTGCCGGACCACTGTGATGGTGCCGGTGCCCGGGCAGGCGCGACGGGGCTCCACCGGCACTTCCGAACCGTCGTCGACAACGATGACGGTCAGATCCTTGAGGACGGGCAATAGGCGTTCGACGCCGGCCTGGTTGTCCTTGACCGGAATCACGACCGTGACATCGGCAGCGGACGGCGTCGACATCGGACGAGGATTCGCGACACCTGAATCGAGAAGGTGTCGCGCAACCGCAGCGCTCTGCTGATCGACCACCTCGAGGAAGCCGTCACCGATCATCGCCGCAGCCGTCGGCGCCAGCTTGAGCATCCGCGTCGGAGATCCGCCGATGAGTACCCGGCCACCCGAGTACGTGCGCACCTTGGGGTCCAACCGAATGCCGAAGCCGTCGGGGAGTCTTGCTGGTCGCATCAGATGATCGTAAGGGACGTAGCCCGTCGTGCTGCAACTCGTCGCAGCCTCGAAAGCCGTCGCAGGTGGACCGTCCGCCCCCACTCGGTCGTGGTCGTCACCGAAGCCTCCCATCTGGACCAGGCTCCCACCGGGCCAGTCCATCCGTCACGCGTCCTACCAACTCACCGAAGATGTATGCGCCGTCTTCGGCGGTAGCCCCGACTGGATTGCCGAGAACGCCGTTTTGCGACACAGCGACCATACCGCCCGAACGCATTCCTGGCATCAGGTCCGCGATAGGAGACAAATTTCCTGTCTCAGCAAGGCTCATGTGCACCAAATCGGGCGAAAGGTGCAGCAATAGGCTCGTTTCAGTGTGTCCGGCATGAGCGTCGGCACCCGCAACAGCGCACGGCACCCAAGCAGCATCACGCCCCTCATACCGCAGAAGTACCACCGCTTTGGCCAATGCGGGACCATTTCCGCCGTGGCCGTTGACGAACAGCACCCGCTTCGTCCATCGGAACGCCGACCTTCCGTATTCGACGACGACGGTTTCCATAGCCTCGGCACCGATCGAAATCGTGCCGGCAAACCCTTCGTGTTCGCCGCTCGCCCCGTATTCGATGGCCGGGGCCACGACGACGTCGGGCAGAGCCTGTGCGACTGCTCTCGCGATCCGAGTGTCGGTATCGAGAGGCAGGTGCGGTCCGTGTTGTTCGAAAGAACCGACCGGGACCACGACGGTGAGCGCAGTGCCCTCGAGCGCAGGACTCGGGATGGCAGCAAGGTCACGCGGAGAACTCATCCCCCGATCGTATTGGTGTGGGCCCCTCCCACCGCAACACTGCATGCGGCTACACCGGGGCATTTTGTTGTGCCCCGGCGTATTCGTCAGTTGTCGCGGTTCACGCCGCTGTGGGTGGGCTGTTCCCGCCGATCGGCTGTTGATACGGATCGATCGACATCGGTGGATAGAACACCGTCTTTCGATCCGGGCCGATCTCCACCCGCCACTCCGTGTGATGCAGCGTCCGATGGTGATGACCGCACAACAGAACCAGGTTGTCGAGATCTGTTGGGCCACCATCGTTCCAGTGAACAATATGATGGGCATCGCACCACCCCGACGGAGTCCCGCACCCCGGAAACGCACACCCACCATCCCGAACCGCAAGAGCCCGCCGCTGCGGAACGGTCGCCGTTCTCGCTTCCTTACCGCAGTCGAGCGGAACACCACTCTCATCCAGGAGGATCCGGGTGACTGTGCAGTCGCACGCCAACATCCGGGCAGTATCGATACTGATCGGGCCCACCCAATCCGCCCACGCGAATCCCAGCTCCTCGGTGGACGGCAGGAGGTCTTTCAACGCCTGCAGGTCCGTCATGTCTTTTGCGCTGGCGGTGACCGTGATGTGTGGTTTCACTCAGCCCTCGATCGGACCCAACCCCGCCCGCTCGTACCGGCGCAACAACTCGCAAAACCCGTCCGCCCGCCGCAGCGCCGGAGTACGCGTGTCCTTCACGCCGTCCTTCTCCGGCGTCGGCGCGGACAGGCTCGACAGCAGCGTGATCAGACGGGCCCCGTTGACCGCATCCAGATCACCCTTCACAGTGACCCGCCCGTACAAGCCTTTCGAGGCGTAGAACTCGTTACGCTCCGAATCCTCACCGACCGGAACGCCGTCCTCGCGTTTGCCGTACTGCTTCTCGATCCGCCGGATCGCCGCCCGCACCGCATCACAATCCGCAATGTTCCGCGACGCCAACCCCAACAAGATCCCGCGAGCCTTGTCCACATCCGCCAGGGTCATGTTCTTCGGCGGATGCTGACAAAACGACGCCACCTGACGGGCTTTCAACGCATCAACATCCCCGCGGTGAAACGCATCGCCCACAACAGGCTCGAGCAGAAGCAACCGCGCCAACCCGACCAGCAGACTGCACTCGCCGATCTCCAGATTCGTCGAACCATGCAACCACAGCGCGATCGCCCGAAAACCCTTCCCGCCAAGAACCTCACGGGAAAACATCTCCACGATCAGCAACACCATCCGCGACTGCAACTCGTGTCGGGCGCGCACCAGATCCAGAACCTCACCCTTGAG
>NZ_JBIYCY010000025.1:0-37895 GCF_044908235.1 Rhodococcus sp. 27YEA6
AGCGGCTGGTAGTCGATGTGCTGGTATTGCGCGGGTGGGTCGACCCAGTAGATCGGCTCGGTGAGGGCTGGAGCTTCTGCGGCCGGCGGCGGGGTCGGTTCGGTGGTCACACCGGACTGTCCGCCGCCGCCAGTGATGCCTGCTTGTCCTCCTCCGTCGGTGATTCCGGCTTGCCCGGGCGCTGCGGTTGCCGGTGGTGCGAGCGTGATTCCGGCGGCCATTGCTGCGGCAGCGACGACTGCAATGGCGCTTTGGCGGGCGAGGGAGTGGCGGCGGTGTCGGCCGTGCTGGTATGCGCGGCGGCTCGCTCAGTTTCCTGCGGTGGTGTCGATGCTCATGTGATGCCGTTCGTTCAGGAGGGTGCGGATGGGTGCCAGGAGGAGCGCCGGTGTGCAGCGCCGGCTGATAAATGGGTCAGTCAGCGGCGTGGGCGATGAGATCGATGACGATCGAGGCAACAACGGTCAGGGCTTCGGTGGTGCCGCGCCGGAGCTTCGAGGGAGAGATGCGCTCGCCGGAGGCAAAGAGGGGTTCGAACGGCATCCGGGCGACCGAATGGACTCCGGCGTCGAGAAAGGCGTCGACAGCGTCGATTTCGACCATCGGTGCATCTCCGGGTCCGTCGGTGATGACGACGATCGTGCGAGCCATCATCGCCAGGCCGGCGGTGGCGGCGAGGTCGAGGAGCATGCGGTGCGCGGCTGCGGCGGCGTCGCGGCGGAGCGGTACCGGTACGAGGAGGACGTCCGCGTGGCTCGTTGCCCAGCGCCAGCTGCCGGCGAGGCGGTTGTTGCCGGTGTCGGCGATGAGGATCTCGCGGTGCTGGGACAAGATCCGTGCCGCGGCGTGGGCGTCGTCGTAGCCGAGACTGGATCCGTGAGCGCCGTTGTTGCCGGCAACGATGTCGTCACCGCCTGGTTGGCGGGTGAGGTACTGCGAGAGCGCCGAGGGCCGGATGCTGCCGGGCTCGGCTGTCTCAGCGGCGAGCAGTGAGCGCACGTCGTGTCCGTCGCGGGGCAGGATGCTGACGCGGTCGGCGAGGCTGCCGCCGACGTCGGCGACGTCGACGCAGACCGTGGTTGCGGCGCCGCGGTGTTCGGCGATGATCGCATTCAGCCCTACCGCGAGTGGGGTTTTGCCGACGCCTCCTTTCGGGTTGGCGATAGTCACGATCGAGAACCCCGGGAGGGGGCCGGTGATGGATGCGATGGCGGCGCGGTGGCGCATTTCGGCGGACTCGGGTTTCGGGGCGATTCGTAGGTTGAGGAGGGTGTTGAGTCGGCCGCGTAGTCCGGTGCGGGCGGGTTCGTGCGAGCCTGCCGCGATCTCGGGTGCTGCGAGCACTGATGCCGAGCTCGATGTGCGCGCCGCGGGGACTGGCCGGGCATGAGTGTCCGCTCCCACGGGTGGCGGTGAGCCACCGAGGGGTGTCACCGCCATCGTGACCGGTTCGTCCACTAGGTGATCCGGCTGCGTCTGTGGCGTGTCGGCGGGTGCGGGGATGGGTCCGGTGGGCAGCGATTGCGCCACCTTCCCGTCCGGTGCGACGGTGAGTTGGCGGGAGCGGCCCGCTTCCTGCACGGTGACCTCGACGGGTGAGCCTGCGTCGGCGGAGTGCTGTCGGCTGAACTGTGCGATCACCGCGTGGATCGACTGCCCGTTTTCGGCGGACAGTTCCACTTTCTCGTCCCCTGCCCCGCTCACGAGTGCGGTTCGCTCGGAGGTGATTTCGATGGCAAGGGTCGACATCACGCGGTGGTTCCGGTGAAGGCTCCGACGCCGGAGAGTTCGGTGTCCATTTCGAGGACGATGGTGTCGGCTTTGTCGAGGGCGGCCAGGGCGTCGTCGCGGGCTTTGCCGTCGGGGAGTACTTCGATGATCTGGCGGCGGGTGGCGACGGCTCTTTTGATTTCGTCGAGTCGCGGAGCGGTCAGTTCCTGGTCTTCGCTGAGTTTCGGTAGCCATGTGGGGATGGCGTTTTTGAGGACGCGGCGGAGTTCGGTGATGACGGGGTCGCCGCCGCCTTTGGGGGCTGCGAAGGGGTTGCGCAGCACGGTGATGTCGTCGGCGGTGGGGGTGATCGATTGGGAGATGCGGCGGCTCATGGGTGGACCTTTCGGGTGAGGGTTGTGCAGGTGTGTCAGCGAAGTCGGGGCTGCGGGGTCAGGGCGCGGGTGTGGTGGTGTCGGGTTCGGGGAGCAGGACGACTTCGTGTGGTCCGTAGGTGATGTGGTTCTTGACCCGTCCGGTGCCGTGGAAGGTCAGGGTGGTTTCGGTGACGGCGCCGCTGTCTTTGTCTCGGATGACGGTGACCGCGGCGACGGTCGCCGGGTGTTCGTTGCCGCGGCTGTCGTCGACGAGGACGGTCATTCCTTCGGTGACTGCGGAGGCGGGTATCGCGTCGGCGAAGTCGTCCCCTGGGTCGGCGGCAGGTGTGTCGTCGTGGTGGCCGAGGACGGTGGGCTCGGGAGCTCGGCCGTAGGCGCGGGCAGCGACGGCGACGGAGCGTTCGGATTCGATGAAGTGACGCAGTTCGGTCGAGTAGAACGCAATGTGCGGTTCCTGCTGGGGCCGTAGCCCTTCGATGATCTTCTTCTCCGAGGTCGAGAGTTGGTTCCATTTGTTGGGGTGCGGGTCGACGTTGGGTGTCCACCACATCTGCGCATCGACTGGCACGCCGTCGTTGCCGAGGGCGACTCCGCGGCCGGGGACGGAGGTGTCGATCTCGCGGCCGATCTGCGAGTCGCCCCACAGCATCATCGCGCCGTCCTGCGAGAGGTTGCCGAGGGAGATGCGGGTGCCGAAGTTGTCGCGCGCGTTGCCCGAGGCGCCGCCGAAGAGGGACGCGTCGGGTCGTTGCACACCGAGTAGGAGTCGGATACCGGCAGAGCGGGCGAGGACGGCGAGATCGGCCCACGCGCCGAGTGGGTCGAGTTCTTTGAGGAGTTCGCGGGTTTCGTCGTCGCCGGTTTTGGCGAGGCGCTGCCATTTGCCGGAGAGGATGAAGAACTCGTCGAGGACGGCGATCAGGAGCGGGAGTTGGGACGGCTCGATCTTCTTCACGTGGACGTAGTGGTTGCGGGCCATCATTTCGCTGTGTAGGGCACGCACGAGCATCGCGGAGCGGACGGCGTCGTAGACGATGGCGGCGCACCCGGGGTAGCCCTCGAGGCCGTCGAGTTCGATCATTTTCGGGTCGACGCCCAGGAACGGGATTCCTCGTCGTGCCGCTTCGGTGAGCAGGGTGCGGATCACTGATGTCTTGCCGCCGCCGGTGGGTCCGACGATCAGGCAGTGAGGTTTGTTCGACTTGGTGGAGATGTCCCAGAACATGTTCATCTCCGATGCTGCCGTCGCGTAAGGGAGGTGGCGCAGGTTCTCGTCGACGAGTTCGAGAGGGTGATCGACGCGGGTGGGTAGTGGGGCGCGCAGGCTCATCAGGAGGTAGCCCTCGGAGGGAAACCAGTCGGTGGCCCAGGTGCGGCCGGATTCGTGCTCGCCGGCGAGGGCGGCGAGGGCTTCGTCGACTTTCTTTTGGAATCCGCGTGCTCCGCTGGAGAGGGTGGGTGTGAAGGTGATTTTGAAGGCGGTTTCGACGTCGCCGTCGAGCGCGGCGACGCTCACGGCAGGCTCTTTCAGCGGTCCGTCTTTGAGGGAGTTCGCCAGTGCTTTGTGCCGCGGTGATCGGAGGTCGGGTTGAGTCAGTGTGCGGGTGATGCGGATTCGGTCGCGGTGGGCGTCGTGGACGACGGTGTAGGTCCATTTGCTGGTGCGTCTGCTCGCGGAAGCCCGGACTGCGGTGGTGAATTCGTCGAGCTCTTTCGGACGGATGATGGCGCCGCGTGCAAGGGTGATGGTGGCGCTGCGCAGGGTGGTGATGCCGGGCGGGTATCCGACGGTGATTTTGATCGGGGTGTGGCGGGTGCTTTGCCGGATTTGGGCGTCGAGTCCGGCGCGGTGGCGGTGGGTGAGGAACCGTGCGATATCGCAGGTGAGCAGGGCGAGCGTGAGAGCGGCGAGTGGCCACCGGTATGGGTGGACTGCGGAGACTGCGCTGTCGAGCTTTGGGTTCGAGAATTGTTCGGTGAGTTCGAGGAGTCGCGGCGCGAGAAACGCGAGTGTTGTTGCGATGACGGCGAAAGGCGCCCACGCCCTGTACGGGCGGATGGCGGACTCCCCCGCCTGGTTTGTTCGCGCGTGGGGTTTGTCGGATCCGAAGAGGTCGAGGAGAAAGTCTTTGAGCGGGTCCTGCTGGCTTCTGCTCACCGTCGACTCCACTCACTCGAATCCAGTCCACGACGGTCGTCGCGTGGGGGTGTGTGGGGTGCACTGTCACAGAGCGCGGGAAGCGATCTCAACCCGCCTGTGGATAACTTCTTTCGCGGGTGCGTGACTGGAGCGTGCGTCACATGTCCCGAGCGGTGATACCGGGGCGCGATAGACACCCACCACCTTTACCCGCTGCTGGTTCTGGTTGTGACGCTGCATATTATCGATCGCAGGACCCGCGACGGCATCGTTGCTACACCGCGCGAGGACTTGTTCGACCCCCTACGGCACGGGCCCGATGACGATGTACATCTCGAGTGGTTTGTGTCTACCTGCGCCACTGTTCGCGAACCACTGCAGGGCTCTCGAACGCCTCGCTTCGTGGGGTACGGAACCCGTTGCGCGAACAGCCGAGAGCGGTATGGACGACACCGTGGCAGGCGCCGCGCCAGGATGATCCGGCGATGCTCCGTTCAGAACCCTGACCAGCAGTTGATTGAAATATGTTGGCGCGAAGCAATTTTGAGAAGTACACTCCCCCTAGGCCCGAAGGGCCGGGGGAGTGACCCCGGAGGGGAAGCGTGAATCGGGCCCCTGAATTCCCCCTCCTATCGCGACCTCTGCAGGCACCCTCGATGCGGGACTGTTCGAGCACGGGGTGCGCAGCCTGCCACACGTGCGTGCTGAACACGCTATGCGTGCAGAGCATGCACACCACGCAGGCAGTGGCGGGGAACCGTTCTTCGAACTTCTGATCATGGCCACGGCGCGGGTGCCTCGAGCAAGCTCGAGCAGGGGCGACTCGCACAGCTGGCGGATACGTTCCGAAAATGGTTCTGTGCCAGGCCCTTCAGGAGGATGAAGCCCACGAAGCACCGCGAGAGAGACACGTGTCGATCGCCACGGTCTGCGACGGGTCCGTCGACCATGCCCATTCGCAACTCTCTGCCGCTCCGCTGAAGGAACACTCCCGTCGGGATATGAACAGTCCCCGCGGACACCCGCAGTGAAGACCGTTCCATGGCCGCGCTCCCCCTGCATTCGAGGTCGTTCCCGCGATCACCGAGAGATCCCCGACGGATAAATCGCGACACCTGAACGCACCCGACACGACGACACGCGCTCGCGCTGATCGACCAGCGCGCCAACCGCGGTGCCGAAAAGTTATCCACAGGTTGCATTGAAATTCCTGCCACCACTCTTCTACGTTTCCGCGCAACCACATTCGTGGGGTCTGGTTTCACCACTGTGTTGGAGAGTGCTCATGTTTTCTCTTGCTTCCACCGTGATCGACGTGTCGATCCCGGCGACGCATCCACCGCTCGTCGCAGACGCGGTGAGCTTCGCGCAGTCGACGGACGTAAATACCGGTGGTCTGCGCGCGTGGATCAAGGACAACATCGTCTTCACCATCCTCATCGCCCTCGCGTGTGTGGTTCTCGTCGGCGGGCTCAAGGGCAATTTGTCGCGGGTCTTCACCGTCGGCGGACTCGGGTTGTTCGGGCTTGCCTACCTCGGTATCGCGACATCGGAATCGGCGGCCACGGGGATCGGCAATTGGCTTCTCGGGCTCGTCGGTATCTCGACCTGACCGCTGATGCCTGCGCAGAGAACATTCGAAGGGGATGCTCGGTGATCGACAACGACGACCTGATGTACCGCGTGGACCGGCACTATCTCGGTCCGACCGGTTATCCACTGCCCGTGCGGATCCGCTACACGGCCGGCATCGTCGGCGTGGTTGCTTTCGTAGTGGTGTTCGTGATCGGTCGCGGAATTCTGCACGTACCGCTCGGGTTCAAATCGCTGATGGTGATGGCCGTGATCACGGTGTGGCTTACGACCCGGATCGCGAAGTTCGTCACCCCGGACCGCCCACTGCGGTCGGTTCTCAAGGCCGCCCTCAACGACCTCGTTGCGCCGCGCCCACCGAAGCGCGGTGCACCCGTGTTCATCTCGCTACCCGAGCGGTTGGCTACAGGAGAACGTGCCGTCGTACCTGTTCGGCTCGACGGTGAGGATCACCGATGACCCTTCCCGAGAACGACATTGCGGCTCTGTTCGATCCGAAGCTCGACGACCCGGTTCCGGTCATTCCTCCCGGTGCCCTCCCGCCGTCGTGGGCTGCAGTGCAGTCGCATGGTCCGCAACCTGCGCGTGCGTGGTCCGAAGCCGAACCCGCACACGGTCCGGATGGTTCTGAATACGAGCACGGCGAGGACGACACCGACGGCCACATCTCCCCTGCAACCGATCCGGAGCACGTCGCAGACGAAGTGCTCGGCCGTCAGCGTCGCCGCACAGGCAAGAAACGTGCAAAGTCGGCAACAGATCGCGACAAGGCCGCAGCGAGGAAACGTGCAGACCGCGAACGAAAAGCGGTACGCCTGAAACTGACCGGCACCTCAGCGAACATCACCCGCACCGCGACCACGTCCACTGCATGGTTCGTCCAACGCCAGGGGCCGTGGAATTTCCGCACCACCGGAAAGCAGCGCCGCTTCATCCAGGACGAAGCGATCATCCTGACCAATCTGCAGAAGGCAGGCGTCAGCACGCTGCATCGCCGCCTGGTGCGCACCCCGTTCCCCGTCGCACAGTGGGCGGTCGATCACGACACGTGGGCCACCCCGATTCCCGATGTTCCCGGCGCACTGTCATGGGCGGACTACCTGCGCGGGCAGCAGCATGCGATGTTGTGGTCCAACGCGACGATCAAAGGCCGCTACTGGGGTATCGAACTGCCGCAACGCTCCTCACTCGGCCAGGGGTTGGACTGGACCGCCCGGATGCTGCGTCACCTCGCTCACTGGCCACTGCTGGGCAGAGTGTGCACCGGGGTGAACAGCTGGGCCGACGACGCCTTCGAACGTGAGCAGAAGGCCCTTGCCGATCACCTCGCCGCACTCGAACGCATCATGTCCGGCCGCGGAGTGAAAGCAACCCCGGCCACACCGGCCGCGATCGACTACTTGCTGCGCCGATCAGCGACCATCGGCCTGCCACTGGAAGCTGGCGGTGCGATCGCCGGCGCCGGAGATTGGGAAGAAACCGACGTCGCCGCCCTGGAAGATCTCATCGACCTCTCCCTCACCCCAGGCGACGGGTACACCACCGTTTCCGGCGTCGTCGACGGCCGCACGTACACCGGCGTGGTGATCGTGCTGACGATCGGCCGCATGGCTCCCCTACCGATTCCGGAGCGGATGTTGCCGTGGCAGATCATCGGCGATCCGTCCGGTGAACCTCTCGAATGGTCCGATCGCATCGAGCTGCACGACAAAGCGAAAACGATCCGCACCATGCGCTCGCTGACCGGCAAGATCGAATCGCAGTTCGACCACTACACCGTCGAACACGATCAGGTCCCGCCGAAAGAGTTGGCGGAGCAGCACGCCCGCGCACAGGACGTGATCTCCGACGTCGAAGAAGACCATTCCGGACTCTCGACTCGAACCACCGGGTGGTACCGCCTTGCGGTGGTCGGCACCGACCCCGACGATGCGCGGCAGAAAGTCTCCGAGCTGCAGGAGATGTACTCCCCGCACATCGCGCTCGAACAAGAGCACGGCCAATACCAGTTGCTGCGCGAGTTCATACCCGGTGAGCCGCAAGCCAACATCGCCAACAAACGGCACATGGATGTCGAAGCAGTCGCCGCCGGGATGGCGACCGTCAGTGACCGGATCGGTGACCGCCGGGGCGTCGTCCTGGGCGAGACCGGATCCATCTCGCCGCGCCCGGTGATCTGGGACCTGTTCGCCGCGCACGAGATCAAGCACAAGTCCGGGCTGACACCGATCGTCGCCGTACCCGGTTCGGGTAAGACGTTCCTGGCAGGCATGATCGTCTACCAAGCCGTCAGAGCCGGCTCGTACGGCGTCGTCCTCGACCCCTCCGGTCCGCTCGCAGCGTTGGCCGGACTACCGGAGTTTCGCGACATCGCCCGCGTCTACGCCCTCACCGGTCGCGATTCACGCGCTGGCGCCTTGAACCCGTACCGCGTGATCACCGATCCACGTCGTGACGATTCCGAGTACGACGCCCGCAACGTCGAGTTCGCCCGGGATGCAGATCCGTTCGCGGCGGCGCAGTCGAAGTTCGATGCGGACATGCGTGCAGCCGCCGCCGAGCGCGTCGAGGTCGCCGTCTCGGTGCTCAAGATGATGCTCACCGAACGGCATCTGCATCTCGAACACACCGAACCCGTGCTGCACATGGCCGCGAACATGGTCGGCGGCGACAGCAACCACAACCTCCGAGAAGTGTTGGCCGCGATCCAATCGATCGGAGTGAGCGATCCGGACCAGGCCGTCAAAACGTGCGCGAACGGGTTGTACCAGCAGCTCAGTTTGATGTCGGAGCTGACCGAGGCGCGTGTGCTGTTCCCAGAGGAGGGCACGATCGGCAGTGGAGCGGATGCGTTCGACGCCGACATCCGTCTGACGATCTTGACGATGCCGGGCCTGCAGCTACCGCCCGAAGGCACGCCGTCCTCGCAGTGGACACCGCAGCAACGGATGACGGCGCCGTTGATGCACATGGCCGCGTGGCTGGCGAACAGGCTCGTCTACGAAAAGCCTCGCCACGTGCGCAAGGTGCTCTTCCTCGACGAAAACAAATACCTCGAATCCACTGGCGCCGGCCGCACACTCAACCTCCGAATCGCCCGCGACTCACGCAAATTCAAGGTCCGCGCCCTGGTCTGCTCGCAGCTTCCGGATGATTTCCTCGGATTGGACGGCAGCGACGACAAGACCGCCCTGACCTACGAGGTGTTCGTCGGTGACGTCGGCGGTGATCCGCATGCAATCGAAGGCGCCCTGAAACTGCTCAAACTTCCCACTGGACAAGGGTTCGAGCAGTTCCTCGCTGAACTGGGCAGCGGCGGCGACGACACACTCGACGAGGACACCGACACCTCCTATCAGGACGAAGCGCGGCGCTGGATGATCCGGATGGCCGACGACGTGGAACTGGTGCGTTCGAGCTGGATCCACTACGTGCATCTCGCGCATGTCTTTGCAGCGCTGAATTCCTCCTCGGCGAAGAACGCCCTCGGCGGTACCGCATGATCACCCGCAGAGGGCTCAGAGCGCCCTCGGCAGAGCTGGACGAGGCAATCCCTCACCGATCGCGCGTTCGGGCGCTGACCGTCAATCTGGCGCGGGTTCTCGCCGTTCTGGCGCTGGTGCTGGTGCCCCTCGTCGCCCCGGGTGGACCGATCGCATCTGCCGGCGGATTCGACTGCAAAGACGTCCCCTCCCCCGAGTTCCCGAACTCGGTCATGGCTGCCGAGTTCGATTCCTCGAGCAAAGACCGCGAACCGAAACAGGGCGGCACCGGCTACGAAACCTACGGATGGGCCGGATTGCGCTGGTACACCTACGACCTCGGCTGCGGCAACGACCTGGTACGCGCACCCGACGCAGTCGCGGACACCACCCTGGGCAACACATTCCTCGCAATCGGCAAGGGATTCGCTGCTGCAGCGTTCTGGCTCGACGACCAGACCAAGACCGGTGCAGCTGCCGAAGAGGCCGGAATCGCCCCGGCGATGGTGCAGTTCGACCAGATCGTCGCCTCGATCTCCAACGGAATGCTCGGCGTCTACGGAACATGGCTGGGTGTGGCATTGATGGTGGTCGCGACGCTCATCATCTGGAACGCCCTCAAATCAAACGCCGCGGCCGTGACCCGCACCGTCGCGATCGCCGGCGCTGCAATGGCCATCGGAGCACTGTTCGTCGGCGCACCGCAAAAAGCCATCCAGGTCGCCGACGACACCTTCGGATCGGTCATCACCGACACACAAGGTCAGATGCTGTCCGTGTCCGGAAACACCGGAGACCCCCGCAATGTGCTGATCGACAAGATCTTCCTCGACGACTGGCGCAAAGGATGGTTCGGGACGAACTTCAACGACCAGGAACTGCAACTCGGACCGAAGCTCCGGAATTCCCTCGCGTTTTCGTACGCGGAGCAGCGAGAAGTGGCCGGCGACAACGAAGCCGCGAGCGAGCTGGCAGACACGAAAGCGAAAGACTTTCAAGAAGGCATCATCGACAAACTCGACGGATTGAACCTCTCGTACGGCCAGTTCCAGGGCAAGGACTCCGGACGCACCGGCACAGGGTTCATGGCGATGATCAAACTCGCCATGCCCTCCGTCCTCTGGATCGGCGCATCCATCCTCAAACTCACTGCGCTACTGGCTATTCGACTCGCAATTCTCTTCGCAGCGATCTGGGTTCCTATCGCCGCCGCACACGGCGGCACCCTCTCGCGCGTGTGCCGCATGATCGCCACCGCCTACATGTGGGGCGTGGCCGGCGCGGTCATCATCGCGCTGTATCTGGTGGCGCTGGTCAAGCTGTACGACACCGACAACGGTCTCGTGGACGGTACGTGGCGGCTGTGGTTCATGGTCATCTTGACGGCGGTGTGCTGGTTCATCATGCGCCCGTTCAAACGGATGACTCAGACCTTCACCCAGAACCAGGCGGGCGCACTCAATCGCAAGGCTCGTCACGCGCAGACGTCGATGAAGCAGAAGTTCTTCAAGGCTGGGAGCGCCGTTGTGGGCGGTCCCGCGGCGTCGATGGTCGAGGAAGGTGTCGGGGCGCTTCGGAAGGCGACCAAACGCGGTGGTGACCTCGACAAGGATTCAGTGACACCAGTGCGTCCGGAAGGACGTGAGTTGAATCAGCGACGTCGCCACGAGGTCGACAAGTCGCGCGTCGATGCGCGTAAGAAGATGGATCGTCAACAGCGTCTGACGGATTCACGCAAGAACGATGTGCGCCGCCAAAGCCTCGCCGGTACAGCGAAGAGTTCTACGGGCCTCAAGCGGCCCGTCGCCGATCGGCCGCAAACCGCAGGTACCGCCGCCAATCGAGGCCAGGCACTCGCTCGCCAGTTGGTCGGAATCGAGGCCGGTTCGCCGCGCAGCTCTTCGTTGGTGAGTGAGACATGGGACGGGGGTCCGCGGTCGAGTATCGCGCCGATGAAGGTGTTCACTCCGTCCTCGCGGGATGTCTCCACCGGGTCGATGACACCCCGTTCGGGTGCGACGCGCTCGAACTCGTCGACGCCTCCGCGGTCGACGGCACGACTGTGGACGCCGTCGTTGACCTCAGCAGGTACTTCGTCTGATTCGACCGGCAGGTTCAGCTGATGTCCTCCAGCGCAGCCAATCCCGTCCTAGCACCGATCCGGCGGTGGGTGCTGTACTCGCGCACCAATCTGACGATCACGATCGTCTCTGCGTTCGGTGTGCTGTTCGTGGCGGGAGCGGTGTTCGGCCAATCTCCGACCCCGTCGAACACTGCCTCGAAGATCCAGGCCTCCGCCGCGACGACTGCGACGGACGCAGAATCTGCGGCGCCGGGTCTGAGCTACGAGTTGACCGAGGTGACCGAATCCTCGATTGCCGGCAAGTCGATCGCGTCGGTGGCCGAGAGTGCACCGGCGACAGCGATGGCCTACGCGCACGTCTACGTCGATCAGTCCCTCTCGAACAGCGAATGGAAGACCAAGCTGGGCGTGCACGCCGCAAAAGCGCCCGGAGTGACGGTGGTCAATGCCCGCCCGCTCGTACCGGTCGCGATCACCGGCCCGACGCGCAGTGAGATCGTGGCCGGCACCGGCGGTGAGAGCGCCGTGCAGGTCATCGTCCCGACGCAGGCGGGGAATCTTCGGGTCACCCTGAAAGCCTCGGACACTGCCAAGGGTTCGACATGGCAGGTCCAGATGCCGCTGCCCACCCTGGACCGCAGCGAGATCGACAAGCTCGGCGCACCTTCCCTCGCGAACCCACTGACCTCGGAAGCTCCCACAACCACCACGACTCCTACATCGCCCACCTCGCCGAGCGCTACCTCGACCACGACGCCGACATCGACCAGCTCGGTCGCTGTTCCCTCGGCGGACCTCGAACCGGCACCTGTTCCTGTTCCCGGCCCCATCTCGATTCCCGACCTCGACACACCGCTCCCAGGAACGCTGTGAGTCTCCGCCGTGAGGCGGTGGCCCTGATCGTCACCGCTGCCACCGCTGCGATCCTGGGGCTGTCCGGATGCACCCAGCAGCCGGTGATCCCCCACAACCGTTGCGGCGGATACTCGTCGAGCGAGGGGGACGACAAAGCCACCTCGGCGACCGGCAACACCGAACTGAAAGCATCGGGGCCGATCACCCAGCCAACCAAGAACGGAACGACGACGTTCACGTCCCCATTCGGGCCTCGCTGGGGAACCGAACACAAAGGCGTCGACTTCGCCGGCCCCGTCGGGACACCGATCTACGCGGCACTCGACGGCGTTGCAGTCAAGGCCGGGCCCGCATCCGGGTTCGGGAACTGGATCGTGCTCGACTCGCTCGTCGACGGCAAACCCGTGAGCACCGTCTACGGCCACATGTTCGACGACGGTGTCCTCGTCACGGAAGGCCAGCAGGTCAAGGCCGGCGACCACATCGCGAACATCGGAAACAACGGCCAATCCACCGGCGCACACTTGCATTTCGAATACTGGGACGGCGGACGACTGCAGGGCGGAACCGCCGTCGATCCGATGACCAAACTCGGCGGAGCGCCCTCCCCCGCCGGCGAAGCCGGCAGTGATTCTCCTGCCATCGAGCTGGCCGCCTCGTCATCGGCGATCGACTGCGGCGGCTTCGGCGTGGCAGGTGGCGGCGATCTCAAAGCCGGATCCGTTCCCCCAGAGATGGAGCCGTGGTTCCGCAAAGCCGGATCGATCTGCCCCCAGATCAAGCCCTCGCTGCTGGCCGCAGATGCAAAAGCCGAATCCGGCCTGGTCCGTGGACTGACCTCCGCGAGCGACGCTAAGGGAATCACGCAGTTCATGCCGAGAACATTTGCTTCTTACGGCCAGGACGACGACAGCAACGGCAAGATCTCGATCTGGGACGACGGGGATGCAATCATGGCTCAAGGCCGATACTTCTGCGCCATCGCGGCCCAGGTCGACGGATGGATCGCCGACGGATCAGTCAAAGGCGATCCCAAATCGCTCTACATCGCATCCTACAACGCGGGCGAAGGCGCGGTGAAGAATGCCGGCGGAATGCCCAGCGGCGGCGACTACACCACCCAGACACAGCCCTACGTCGCGAAAGTCCTTGCTTACGAAGCGGAATTCGCAGCACCCGGCGGTAGTGGGGAGCTGGTTGTCTCGCCTGGTTCGGCGCCCGGATCGCAAGTCGTCGAAGCTGCCCGCCAATTCCTCGGCACCCCGTACGTCTGGGGCGGCGGCAACATCAACGGCACCACCGGCGGTGGATTCGACTGCTCCGGACTGACCAGCTACGCCATCTACACGGGCAGCGGAAACAAGATCACCCTGCCCAGGACATCCGAACAGCAGTGGAACATCGGAGTCGAGATCCCGATCGACCAAGCACAAGCCGGGGATCTGGTGTTCGGTTCGTGGGCCGGAACAGGTCCCGGGCACGTCGGCATCGCGATCGGTGGAGACCAGATGATCCACGCCCCCACCACCGGGGACGTCGTCAAACAAGCTCCACTACAGAGCGATATGAAAGCCAGGAGGGTTCTGTGAGCAACACACACAAGCTGGTTCTGCTCGCCGTCGCTGCCACCCTCGTCGGGGGGCTGGTGTACTTCCTCTCCGGTTGGGGCAACGAGACGGAAGCCACGACCGCCGAACAGACCGCCCCATCACCGGCGCCGCTGACCATCTCGACTTCGCCGGCTCCGACCACAATCGACATCACCGAAGATCCGGATACGAAGGCGGCCGAAAAAATCGCTCACCAGGCACTTTCCGTGGCGTTCACCTGGTACCCGTCAACGGACCGCAGCCCCACCGACGGATACGCACGCGCCCGCGAATGGTTCACCGACCCCCTGGCACAGACCCTGCTCGTCGACACGCACACCGAACGAGGACCAGGAGCACAGTGGAACCAATGGGCCTCCGACAACGCCAAAGTGGCCGCCAACGTGACCCTTGGATGCTCCGGCTGCCCACCCGACACCGACGCACTCATCCACCGAGTCGCAAGCATCCACCAAACCGCAATCAACGAAAACGAAACCAGCACTGTCGCAACCGATACCACGGTTTGGATGACCCTCACCAAAGGTGGCGACCAGTGGCTCCTCGACACCATCCGCTACTGACCACCACTCCCCACCGTGGCTGTACGACAAAGGATTCGTACCGATCGACTATGTTCGTACCATCAGGAACGAACCGCCGAACAAGACTCAGGCACAAACGTTTTCAGGAGAAACTGACCCTAACAGGCCCGCGAACCCACATTGGAGGGAAACACACATGAAGCGCACCACCACCGCCATCGCAGTCACCGGGATCCTCGCAGCACCCCTGATCCTGACCGCATGCTCGGACTCGACATCCGCCAACGACAACGGCGGCAGCGCCACCACCAGCGCAAACAACGGTCGTGTCGGCACCGTCACACCAGCTGAATCCTCCTCGTGGCGAGGAGACCTGGTAATCGGAGTCGGCGACCAACAAGCCGACGACAAAATCACACTCCCTGCCGCCAACCAGGTCCACGCACAGTGCATAGGCGAAGGCGACAACCTCACCGTCGACATCACCGAGCCCAACGGCTGGCATGCAGTCCTCACCCACGGATCCCAAACCGTCACCATCGAAAACCCTCAACTGAACTACGCCGCGCAAGAATTCACGACTTCGCAGAGTTCACTCGACCACGAAATCGCTTTAAACGAAAAATTCGGAACAACCAACCAGTTCCTCAGAGGCGTCACCTGGGACGTCCCCCAACCAGGTGACGTGGAAATCCAACTCAACGAGCGAACACCCCCACACTGGGTGATCAATTCAGCCGAAATGGTTAACCTCGCCATGCATGTCGATTGCAACTCTCACTAGCAACAGCGAAAGTGCGGTCCGACGCGATCAGTTCCGGCATCTATCGAGTCACAAGATCGCCGGACTTCTCATTTTGGACTATCAGAGATTGTGGTCCGGGTCTCGTTGATATCCATCCGAGATATATCCCACCAAGAAGAAGCAGTAGCCCGACCGAGCCCCCGATTGCCGGGCCGTAATCCGTACCCCACCGGATTTGGTCTCGATACATGACGGCTCGTTCGATCTGTTCGTGCTGCGTCTGGGAATCGAGTTTGGGGGCTACATCGATGATTGTGATGGTTTTAGGGGCTAAAGCGGATGTCGCAAAATATTGCCTATAGTGTTGCTGCACTTGGATTATGGCGCCGGAAATGGGTTCGACTGACAGTTCGCGCGTGATGCCATAGAAACGCTTCATGGTGACTGGGCTTGTTCCTGTTTTCCCCCAACTGGAGGCGGGCAATGTGATCTCCGTACCAATCTCCACGGGCGCGATTTCCTGACGGAAGTTGTAGACGTCAACGCCTTCAATTTCACCCTCCGCGATGAAGGTCGCGTCATAGCTATCCCGCAGTGTCGAGTCGAAATACGGATACGTTCGTTTCTGAGTGTCGAACGGAAATTTGAATTGAAGTCCCTCATGGGCAACAACTTCCGCCGGTTTGTCCATCACGGTCTGGATCGAGCCGATCGGCTCCTCGACCGGGATCGCCGAGATCCTGTCGACAGTGGAACGATCGATGCTCGCATTCACAATCGCTGCCGTACCGACCCGATCGTCCCGCACCATCTGAACCGCCGACTGCAGGGTCACCACGTCGGATCCCGACGGATCTTCGGCAGTGACGCGCTGCTGGACTGTGATCGGAACATTGCTGTCCACAACCAATTTGCCCTTCGCTAACGCCGCAGCATCGAGCAATACTGCAGTACCCGTCGACACTGTTGCCGCATCGATGCTCAACGGAATTTTCACCAGTTGACCCTTGGCATAGGTGGGCGCCAACGCACTCATTGTCAGCAGAAAACCTGCCGCCGCAATAACCACGCAGGCAGCGCGTCGACGTGAGGGGCGCAAGTTAGGCGACATTCGGACGACCCTAGCGTGTCTTGTGCTCGACTGTGCGAGCCCGTGACTGCGCTAGTCTTGAGCGCCCAGTTGAGCGATACCAACAACAACGACTACGGTGTTCGGTTGGGGCCGTAGGGGATACTCGGTGAGGAGGTGCCCCGAAGTGGCAGACAAAACCGTCGCTCGAGCAGTCGAGCGCCTGTTCCGCATTGCCGTAGGCGACGAAGCGCGAACCCTTGAAGGTATGGCCGAAGCATTGTCGCGCGACCGCGGACGCCCACTGTCCGTGCTGGACGACGCAGTCCTCCCGCCCGGTGTATTTGGTCAATGGGTCCGACACCACGACCGCGATGAAGTGTCCTGTGCAGGGTGGGTTCATGCTCGCGACCGAACGATTGCTCATGAGTTGGGACATATCGCGTTGAACCACTCCGGCAGACCGGCCATCGATTTGGCCACCGACTTCCTCCCACCCGCGTTGCGTGATCTTGGAACTCTGATGCTTCGACGCGATTGTGTGGACACCGTCTCGACGGAAGAAGCCGAGGCTGAAGCATTCGGGAGTCTGCTTCTGCGGCGGCTTCACGTCACACGTCGCGCGCAGAATCCTTCGGTTCGTTCACGACTGGATGAGGCACTCGGTTGATCACTGCTCTCGCGGCGGCAGTACTCGCCACTGCAGCGGCCACCCGGATCCAGCGTTGGTGGTTTTCCAGGTCGTGGACTCTGGCAGGCGCAGTCATTGTTCTACTGTGCATGTCGATTCATATGGCGCTCAACGTTAAAACGGTCGAGAGCGCTGTCAGAGTCACACTCGGGGCTGGAATACCCGGCACAATCAAAATGCTGCTCGTCTGCGGTATCTGCGTCGGCACCGCCATTGTGTTCACAACCGTCACCAGCTCCCGGCATCTCAAAAAGCTACTTTGGCTACATATTTCACTCTCAGTTGTCACCGCAGCGCTCTCGTTCTACTTCTTCTTCAAGACTCCGTGGCCGGCATCGAACCCCGACAACCGGACTTTCGACAACCAATACGCATTTCTTCCGGGGTACGCAGAGGGCCTGATGCTGGGCATGGCCTATCCGTTTCTGTTGTGCTTGATGGTGACAATCGTCGCTATTCGGCAAGCAGACCGGCGGACGGCAACCGGCTGGGGGCTCATCATCATTTCCCCCGGAGCCGCTGCGCTCAGCGCATACGCCGCACTCCGAATTGGCTACCTGGGGTCGGCACGGTGGGGACTGATCGATCCGACCCCGACACCCTTTGCAATCTCGCGCTTCCTGGCCGTTGTCGGCGTTCTCTTTGTCGCAGCGGGAGTCTTGGTTACAGCGATGGGAACTACGCTCGTCTCACGAGCGCAACTTCGGGCCTTTGACGACCTTCGCACCGAGCTACTTGCCCGTTGGCCTGGTGCCCTACGGCCATCCGAGCCCGGAAGCGGCGCCGCTGATCGGGCCGCCGATCGCGCAGCGGAACTGCTGGACGCGCTGAGCTTGGAGGCCAAGCGACAGGCTCTACCGAACCAAGGTGCAGCCTTGAGCCGGACAGAGGTGGCACATGCTGTTGCGGAATGGATTATTACTGATCGGATTCCGGAGGGATTGGGATCGGACAACCTCCGAGCACGGGCAGCTACTTCAGATGTCCGTTGGGCGCGAGAACTGGGTGATGCGTACGCCCGTGAAATCGAGCGAAAGTTGGTCCTTGAGCAATGACAGAAACACGAGTACAGGGAAAAGCCTCAGGACACGACCGGATCGCACGGTTGCTCACCGAGATTGGCGCACCCTGGGTCATCAACATCGTGACCTCATTGATCCTCGGGTGTTCCATCGGGGCGCCAGGATGGGGAATCTTCGCCGCGATCTGCACAGGTGTGGTCCCGATGGGCGTCATCCTCTACGGGATGCGAAAGTCGAAAATCGGCGATCACCACGTCACCAGCATCAGCGAACGACACCTGCTCATTGTCATACTGCTCGCAGTTGCCTTGGGTGGGTTGATCATTCAGATTATCGCGAGCGCACCCATTCAAATGATCGCGTTCATGACTGCCGGATTGTCGGCGCTTGTGGTGGCTGCATTGATCACTAGCGTTCTCCACTGGAAAGTCAGTGTGCACACTGGAGTTTCAGCCGGGGTCACCATAGTTTTGGCGCTTGCGCTGTCGCCCTGGTGGCTACTTGCTCTCGCATTGACTCCGTTAATCGGATGGTCACGGGTTCACCTGGGAGATCACACCAAGGGCCAGGTGATCGTCGGAGCTATCGCCGGAGCGGTCACAACGGGGATTGCATATGCGTTGATCGCTTAGAAACTAGTCATCGCCAGACTGCATCATCTTCCGAAACGGGTTGTAGGCACGTGCTGCAACCTGCTGACCTTCACTATCACGAACATCCTGGATCCAGGCGATGGTGTGCTTGACCAACTCATACGTTTCTTCGTCACTGAAGTAGTCCATCGGAACATGAAAAACATTGCAGATATCGCGAACAGTTTCTACGCCTGGCGACTGACGCTTACCACTCAGCAGTTGAGACATGTACCCGGTAGTCATCTTGCCGCCGCCGAAGCGGATTATGTCCACAACTTCTGTTTGCGTGTACGGACCACGATCTCTCGGGTGCACCGTGTCGAAGAGATGTCGGAGCCGTTCTGCGAATGTGCTCATCGTTCGTCCCTCCGTCCTCAATCGCCATGCTGGATGGGCGCACTGGTCCAATGTTCAATTTCCAATACTGGCAAGTCCCGCTGCCCAACGCAACTTGCAATAGTAAGTTTTCGGTTTTAGGCTGACCTCGACCGTGAGGGGCAGCAATGTTTTACAGAGTCAGGACCGACAGGCGGTGACCCACCGCAGCCGAAACGACGTAACTTCATCAGTCAGCACGACAGCGAAGGCGACCAAAGAAAAGCCTGGACCTAGGCGGGCGCCTCAGGCCCCCGATGACGAACCCGCATATGCGCAGCGAACAACTCGTCAACCGAGACACCTAGAACCGGGGCAAGTTTCTCCGCCACGACGTCTGACAACGGAATTTCGCCCCGCTCGATGCCTCCAACGATCGGTGTCCGCAAGCCGGCCTGCATCCCAAGTTGCGGTTGGGTCAAACCCTTCAAGACGCGCCAATCACCCGGGTACCTGTCATCCTCAGGCACTTGCACGATATCGGCGATCTCTACACCCAACTCCGCCACCACAGTCGCCAGAAGATCAACCTGCGGAGAGGAATTCGACTGCTCCCAGCGCCGGATCGTCGTTTCACCCACTCCCGCCCGCCGCGCCAATTCCGCACGTGACATCCCCGCAGTGTGGCGCGCAGCCACAAGACTTGACGGGGAAAACCCCCGCATCACTCGCCGACTCACAGCCAGCACCCTTCGCATCTCGTTGTCATTAGTAGACACTGTGCCGCCTCCTCGATACCATTCGCACACGCGGCTATTTTTAGATGACCGGTTTTAGATGGCGGCCAAGTCATAGTCAACGACCTCAAGGGAGACAACTAGAGCAAAAAACGGAAGAGTCCCCCAGTCGCGCCAACGACCGAGGGACTAGACCAAACGGGATGCAACCCGTCCAGCATTTTCTTCAGATGCAGAAAGGATTCTGCGATGTCTATCTTAGTGGACCCATCAGGTCCGGATGACGTGTTCCGCAATCGGTATGCAGCTCTCTCCACACTTGTCCTTCGTCGGCTTGTTGCGCGGCATTCGTCGATCGGCGGGCGTTGCGATGGTTGCGGTTTGAGTGTTTCGGAGCTTGTTCCGTTGTGCCCGGAGGCTGCGGCCGCGTTGCGTGAGTTGACGCACCGTGAGGGCCGGGGATCATCTGCGGTCGTGTTGCCGCAGTTCAGTACTGACGATCTTCTTCGGGTTGCTGCTTTGCATCATCCTGATCGGGTTGGTCGGTGCGCGCGGTGCGGCTTCGTTTTTTCGCCGGAGTGCGATGTGTGCCCGACTGTGCGAGCTGTTCGTGTGGAGTTGGAGGTTCGGGGTGTGGTGCCGATTGTTGGTGCCGATCCGGGTAAGGGTTTGTGCGCGGGGAAGTCACGTTCGTGGGAGATGGATGGACGTACGGTGGTGGAGTGGCGCCGCGCGATCTCCTCGTGTGAGGTGTGCCCGTTGTTGGCGCAGTGCCGTATGGATGCGGCCGCGTCGGTGGAGCGTGGGGATGGTCCGCAGCGAATGATCATGGCGGGCAACGTGTATGACAGTCACGGAAATATCGTCGACGGTGAACGCTTGGGCCTGTACGAGTCGTTGACGACAGCAACGCGCCGGCGCAGGGATGCGGAGGTGGCCGCGTGAGGGCCGCGGTGCCGCCGCCGACTGTGTTGGCGTGCGCGGTCGATCCTCAATCGTGGGATTTGGATGAGGGGTCGTATCGCGCGGGTGTGGATGCGCAGGCTGAGTGTTTCCGGTGCCCGCGTTTGGCGGATTGTCGGAAGGAGTTGTCGTCGATGGTGGCGGCGGATACTCCGCCTCGGTCGATGATTTGGGCGGGTGTGCCGTTCAGTCATCGTGGCCGGCCGATTACGTCGGATGCGGTGTTGCGTTCGTACTATCGGCGGGTCGACGGGCATCGCGGCACTTCTCGTGGGAGCGCTGCGTGACCCCGATAGTGGGGTCGTTCGATCCGATCTTCACACGGCCACTCGACACACCCGCATCGGAAGAGTCTGCGGCGCTGATCTTGAGAACCTTCGAATCAGCGTGGTCGGTGTACGGAATCCTCGCCGACACGCATGGCCATCTGCCGGTACGGGACCGCTACGACCGGTTGTGGATCCTCGTCGAAGTCGCCGGCCGCCTGCGTAGTCGACGCGCCTTCATTCACGATCACCCGAACATCGGTGACTCACCTGATGTGTACGGGTTGATCGACGTGGACTCCCGCGCAGTTCTTCATGCCCGCGATCTGATCGACGCGCACGGCCCGTTGAGGGTCGACCCCTCCCATGCCGCGGTCCTCGCACCTATCCGTAACGGTGCGACGGATGCCGCGCACCTTCCCACCTGCACGTCACACGCCTCGTTCGACGTCACCCGATTGGACTGCCCCACATGAGAGCACACCGCTTGCTCGACGAACTGAACAACCCCCACCACTCCCTCCCGGACATCATCTACGGGATCAGTACCGGGGCCCTCCCCTCCCCCGCCTCGACCGGCCTTCCCTCCGAACGATGGCAATGGCTCGCCCACCTCCTCACCCACCCGCTCTGGGGAATGACCGCGATCGTCGACGGACTCGACCACGTCTGCTCCCCCGTCGCCCGACTGTGCCAACTCACCGCCCACCCCATCCACCCCCTCAACGTGCGAGAACTGTGGGCCGCAGAACAACTCCCCACCACCGAACTCATCGCAGCGCATTCCCCGCACGAGGACGGTCACTGGGAAGTCCTCCACACTGCACTGGAGCTGATCACCGACGGACTCGACCACTGCAACGGACTCGAGACCTCCGCGATCGAAGCTGTCACCTCAGCATTCACCGCCGTCATCACCGCACAGGACGCTGCCACCGCCCGCACGACTATCACTGCGGCCGTCGAACACTGGATTCATCCCACATGCACCACCGCATCATCTGTTTCCACACAGTTGGGGGCAGCATCATGACAACAACACCGCATCTATCGCCGCTGATCGAATCCATGATCAGCACCGCCTCCACAGCGCTCCTGAAAGAAGTAGGCATCACCTTCCCCACCGACGCCGAGCTGACTGAGGTACGACAACTCGCCGAAACGATCGTCCGGGACACCGTCGACGCCCTCGCCGGCCCGCGCAAGTTGTCGGTCGGGTTCCGCGACAACCTCATCGACGTTGCAGATCTCGTTGCCTCCGATCCGGAAACTGCGTCGGTCGATCAGATTCACGAGGTCGCGGTTGCACTCCGGGGGCTTCTGGATCTGCACATCCCCGTTCGAGCGAATCATTCGTGATTGCGCTCGTTCTCGCTGTCGCGTTGGGGTGTGCAGGTGTTGTGGGGGCAGTGTTTTCGCTTCGCCCCACGCGTTCCTGACATTCGAAGCGCGACAGATCCGCACATCGGGGGCCGGCGTCCGTCACAGACCGTCAGCGGCAACTGAC
The DNA here is from genome assembly GCF_044908235.1 of Rhodococcus sp. 27YEA6. Classification (NCBI taxonomy): domain Bacteria; kingdom Bacillati; phylum Actinomycetota; class Actinomycetes; order Mycobacteriales; family Nocardiaceae; genus Rhodococcus; species Rhodococcus sp. 27YEA6. Next base: position 22,346 of record NZ_JBIYCY010000025.1, read on the forward strand.
CTCGATGAACACCCGGCCTGACCCGAACACCGCCGAAAAAGGGAGCCCCCGCCACCACACAGCGTGACATCCGAAAGACCTTGACACACAACTCCATAGACGCAGTCCAGAAACGACGAAACCCCCTTACGGGGGTTCGCCACACACTGAGCCAAATCAACAGCAAGCCAGGCCCGGCTCGCTGTCACTGATGAAGCCGAAGTAACCGCTCCGCCTTCTGTACTGCACTTCTTCACTCACATGAAGGGATTTACCTGTGACAGGTACATCTCAGGGTAACGCGCACCCTGAACCAGCTTCAACACTTCCACACGACACAATCCTCGACCGCTCACCATCGACGCGCCACGCCCCAGTCTCCGACGACGAATGGGCCCACGCCGTACAACAAGCCTCCGAAAACGTCGCCCGCATCGAAACACTCAACCGGACCAGCAACCAACGCGGAAATTCATGGTCCCTCCCCATCCCCGACGGCACCTACAGCCGTACCCCCACCTGGACCAGCCGCACACGCTGGCAACACCAAGTCCGCACACTCCTCAACTCCCCCACCGGCACGAGACTCTGCACAAACCACACCATCAGCACCGAAGCCGTCTTCGCCGTCGCCGTCATCCATGCCTCCCTCGCCGAAAGCGCAACCGGACGCTCAGTGACCGCCTCACGCGAGACCATCGCCCGCCGTGCAGGAGTGAGCGCCTCCACCGTCAAACGCGCCCGACGAGTCCTCACCGCACTCGGAGTCGCAGTGGAACTCGTTCGCGGTCGCTACCTCAGTCGCCTGGAAGCGATGGCTGCAGAATCACACCACGGCCGTCACCAATTCCGTGCAGCATCGACATGGGCGCTCACCACACCTCGCTCCGTAGTCACGACCGTCACCCCTCGCTTCACGAAGCCCAGAAAACCCTCCCAAGCCACACTGCGCACCAACGCATACAGATCCAGAACCACCACACGGAACCATCCACAATCCGGCACCCGTGACCCCCTATCCCCCTCCGGGGGATTTGCACTTAAAGCTCTTGCTTTCAAGATCTCACCAACGCGCGCACAAGCACACGCGGGCAAGACAACACACCAACCAACAACCACACCCCGACCCATCCACCTCCAACGCGCAGCAGCCGAACTCATCGCCCACGCACCAGCACTGAAACCAGCCGGCCACATCGGAACAATCTGCGACGCCCTCCAACAAACCGGAATCGACACCGCCCGATGGACCGGCCGCGACATCGCACACAAACTCACCACAGACAACCAACAACGAGGCTGGACCTGGCCCAACCACATCCCACGGCCAAGCGAATTCCTACGCTGGCGAACGACCCAACTAGATTGGACCGTCATCTCGCCGACGGAACGAAGGCTCGAACACGATCGCCTTCGACGCTCGGAACAAGCCAAACGACGCGCAGAATTCCGCAAGCGCGATGCGAGCAGAGCGACGGAAACAACTCGAATCGAAATCGTTCGAACCTTCCAAGCAACTCAGACCCCTTTCCGTCGAGAACTCACACCGACCACGCGCTCGATCTCTCATCGTGGGCACACGAACTGAGCGGCGACGATCGCGAATCGTCTTGCTACCTCGCACTCTTTCTGGCACCTGCACCTCGACGGTGAACCTGTCGGAGGCCTCTGACAGGCTCGTACCCAAGGTCGAATTCACAGGGGAAGTAGGCGGGGGATGGAAAACTTAGAGCAGTGGGCCGAAAAGCGTGGGCCCTTGATTGCCATCGCAGAGGCAGGCGAACTCGTACGTTCGCATCTGGCCTCGAGCTCAAAAATGAGGGTGGTCATCACCGGAGAGTGCCGCGAACTGAAGTGCGCAATCGCGTCAAGATGAGTAGCGCTGCAGTGACTATGAACCATCCGGCGAGAACCAACAGGCCGTGGCTGACTCCGCTACTGCCGAAGTAGATGATCGAACGGATGGCGTCGAGAGCACCCGCGCCGATCCAGAAGTTACTCAACGCCGCCCAAAATCCCGGTAGGAAGTCGGCAGGGAACGCGCCGCCCGTGCTTGGGAAGTTCACGAAGAACATCAGCACCATGACGACCATGATCGCGGCCTTGCCGAAGATCCGGTTGACCAGAATGCTGACCAACCCAACTATGACGGTATACGCAAAGGCCACAGCCAGCATGGCCAGGTTGGCAGCGAAGGAGGCGCCATAGAAGCCGACGAGAATGGCCGATACAAGGTAAGCCAGGAGCGTACCGAATGCCGACATCACGCCCAGCACGCTGAACTGCTGGCGCGAACGCATTCGCGGCGCGACCTGGGAAAGCACGGTGATGGTGAGATAGCCGACGATCGTGCAGACCATGACGAGGTAGAACAGTCCAGTTCCTGGAGGTGCGTCGAATGTCTGGCCTGCCCCCTGTGCGGGCCAGAACTGTTGGTGTCCGTCGCTCGAGGAGATTGCCGACGGTGCGACGTGGAGGTCTCGTCAGTTGCACGTGCATTCGGAATTCCCGTAAGTGCGACGCTTCTGCGCCCTGCTCCGCTCGGGACCGTAGTGGCTTATGGAGTCACGTGATCGTTCAGAGGCCAACAGAGAAACTGTTCACCACACGATCAGCTGCCGCGACGTCAGCTTCGCTGTTGGCTTGGACGGCGACAAGTGCAAGGTACCTTCCGCTGTCAGCTTTGGCAGCGACCACGATGTATTTTGCTTTGTCCGGCCCGCAATTCTCCCACGCCTCGAAAAGCCCTGTGTGGAGCGCGTCTTGGTAGTCCATCCGTCCGCGGGAAGTACACCCAGCCTCTGGTAAACCTTGGGCTGCCCAATTCAGCAACTCCTCCGGTGATGAGTTCGTGACTGCTTCCTCGGAGGCGAGGACTGACGCTCCGACCGCTCCCCATCCATTTTTGTACTGCGCGATGTCGGAACTGACCTCCAGTCCATAGAAACGATTGTTCTTGTCGTCCACGAATTCGGTTCCGTCGAGCTGGGACCACGCGGTCGGCACGTCGACGCTCACCGTTCCGGAATTGTCTGTCACTGTGGTGAATCCGCCCACACTTGTCGCTTGGGTTGTGCTGGGGTTCGACGTTCCGCTGATTCCGGAGCTGACAGTCGTCGTGGGTTTGAGCGGGTCGCCGTTGAACTGTCCACGAAGGTACGAATCGGAACTGGGCCGGTAGGCTTCCACCGCGAGTGTGGACTCCTGACCATGTGTTTGAAGCACGCTGCAGTAGTCGGCGAGTGTGCCGTCTGATCCGAGCGACACTCCTTCCATGCTTGTGAGGAGATCGCCCGGTTCCACTCCGGCCTTGTCCGCAGCGGATCCTGATGCTATCGAGTTCACCCAGATGCCGAGTCCGGCACCGCTCTCGTCGACGAGGGCTTCGCCATTGATACCGAGACTCAGGATGTTTTTGCCGCTCTGAAGTTCCTGTGCGGCTTTCTGGACCTCGTCGCGGTGGATCGCCAGATTCGTATCGTGCTGTTCGTCTCCGGCATAGTTGACGCCAACGAGTTTGCCATCCGGATCCACCAGTGGCCCACCGGAATTGCCGCCGCGGATCCGCGCGTCATGTTCGATCACGTGGTCGAGCGATGCCCACGGAGTGTCAGCGGGAGTGTCCGCTTTGGAGACTATGCCTTTGGTCATTGTAAAGGTGGGATCTCCGAGCGGGAACCCCGCTGCATAGACTTCGTCAGCAGTGGATATCGAGCGTTCACGAAAACCGATGTACGGCAGATCATTTCCGTCGATTTTCACCACGGCGAGGTCAAGACATTCCGAGGAAGCGACGATACGAGCGTTGAGAGTCTTGCTCTGGTCACCGTTGCGCCAGACCTTGAGGGTGCCGGCGCCGGTTACCACGTGATTGTTGGTAAGTGCGTATCCGTCCGGTGAAATGAGGAACCCTGAACCACGCCCTGCCGCTTCATATCCCCCTTCCGATGGTGAGACGAAGGTTCCGAGGGCCTCGATCTGAATGGTCGCTGACTGAAGGTCTCGGAAACCGACCCCACCAGACCCAGACGATTGAGATTCGCCACCCGTCCCGAGAGAAAAGGAACATGATGACAACAACGCGAGGGCGGTGGCCGCAGCAACTGCGACACCGAATCGCCTGCCGATGATAGTGAACATTGAGTTTCCTTCTGGTGCGCCCCGCCTTTCGGTCGGAGACGAGATGATCGAGACTTGAAATAGACGTACAAGGTTCGGCGCGAAGCAGCCGAGTTTCGTCAGCAGGCCTCGCTACGGTTGCTAACGCCCGAGTAAGTGCGAACGTCGCCATTTCGTACGTGTTGGCGTCAGCAATCTCGCTCACGGCGGCGCAGCGCTCGATGGCAGCGCGTTCGAAGAGCTAATCGGTACATTCACAGTCGGTCCCGGATTGTCGTCGTAACGTCTATTCGATGTACTCTGCGCTGCCGTGCTTGGAAGTTATCGGGCGAAGTTCTTGGACATCGCGTGGAAAGTCCCGAGATGGAATCCGACAGGCGCAGCGACAGTCCACTCGCAGCGCCGCTGATTTGGGGAGACCCGCTCCATACATCAGACCGCGACAAGTTTCACTGTGGGTCGTGTTTGCTCCAGAATTCGATCAGCACCTCGACAAGACGCTCTGGTTGTTCTAGGGGAATAAGTGTGCGCGAGTTATCGATGACCGCCACTTCCGCATCACGGCACAGTTCCGCGGTAGCTCGGGCCTGCGCCGGCGTGAGTTCGCCGCGATCATCGGTGGCAACAATGAGAATCGGTAGCTCCGCACGCGATGCGCGTGTCGACAGGTCCGAACGTCGCACGATGAACGATCGCGTCGTGTTCGCCAAGCTTCGGCCCCCCGCGCGGCGAACAGCCGAATTGATGTATGCCACCGTCGCAGCATCGGCACGGAACTCATCCGTGAGTTGCGCATTCGCGATCTTGCGCCGAAGAATCGTCGGCCCGAAGAATCGAAGGACGTAACTGAGAATCTCGAGCTTGACGCGCTCCCCTGTGGGCAATGGAAGGGCGGGTGCGCTCACCGTGGTGAGTGTTCGCAGGCGGCCAGGGGAGGTTCCGGCGAGGTGATATCCGATGTGCCCGCCCCAAGCGTTCCCCACCCAGTCGACCGGCCCCTCGGCACCTGCGGCATTGAGCAGTTCGATCGCAGCAGAAGCGCATTCGGCGATTGACGTGACTTTGTGGAGTGGGTCGCTGTCTCCGTAGCCAGGACCATCGACTATCAGTATCCGGCGATCGTGGGGTAGCAGCGGAATGACTCGATCCCAACTGGTCGAATCCACGAACATGCTGTGCCACAAGACTGTCACGGGACCAGCGGTAGATCCGACTTGCCGAAAAGCAATGTTGCCGAGACTGGTCGACACAAGGGTGGGTGCAGGCGTTGAGTTGGTGGTCATGATGGAAAACTATCGCTGCACAGGCGGCTGTCCCCCGACAGATTGAGGACTGCAATGTTTCTGCAATCCCCGTGGTCAGCGATGGGGTTGCCAGTCAACTCTCCGTGCTAACTTTCACGACAGTCTCCGCCGAGGGTGAAGGGGACGGTGAGATAGCGCGGCACGCCCGCTTCCACAGCAGAAGGCAGGAACCCAATATGACGATTCCCACGAGTGGATGCAACCCGAGTATCAACGTACCTGCCCACTTGATGGTCCCCGAGGTCGTCGGCCCGCCTGACAGCCACAGACTGAGCGCGAAGAGTGCGAACTCGACGAGAACCCCGAGGAGAGGAGCGGCAGCAAGGAACACGGTGACTCGATCACCCCTCATGAGCAGACATATCGCAACTGCCAACAACGACAATGTCGGCAGCACGATCGTTCCGACGATTTCGTGAGCTGCGTAGCGCCCGGTGGCCGCGGTACTGAAGGTGCCGACTGCCGCGAGGTAGAACTGCGCGAGCACTGCACAGGTCAAGGCTGTGGCCACTCCGAACAGAATTTTGGGCATAGTTGGTCTCCGTTCTACGTGGGTCGAGGTTTGCTGCTGCACTATGACGCGCAGCATCGGATTAAGGGCGGAATGCATCAGTGTTACAACCGAATTCGATTGCTCCGAGACGTTGAATCCGTGGTCAACCGCGCCGGCGCGATGGTGGCTAGAATCTGGATGCAGCCCGGCACAAGGGATTACAGATCCCGAGCACCGAGCTGCACAACGAAGAGTGTTCCCGAGGCTGTTTGAGCCGAAGTGAAGGATTTCGCATTCACGTTGATACTCAGCAGTGGGTTCTTCATCCTCGACCGAGCGTAGGTGAGTGTGATCCCGGCACGATCGCTCGTCGTCGTGCTGCAATACTTCTGCAACGTATGTCAGGTCACCAGGGAGCCCAGCATGCTCACGGCCGAGCTCAGCGACATGTTTCGGCCTGCGATCTGCGCCTGACGCCACTGATCCGCAGATAGGCATTGCCGTATACGCTCGAGATATCGTGCCGAGTCTTCTGGTTCCGTGACAAGCGGATCGAAGTTGTAGGCCTTCCCCAGCCTTCCTACGACCGAATGCAGCACTGCCCCTTCGTAATGCTTCTCAATCAAGGCAGCTGCCCCGATCGACTGATGAAGGGTTGCCATCGTCGACGTCGGGTCATTGTCGGCGAAAGCCCTGGCCGCAAGCGGCGCCAAGCGCGAAATAGCATCGGAACCACGACCCAGATCAATCAGAATCTTGGATGCGATACCGACTGCAGGAATCAGTGCCCATCCGTGTCCACAGTGTTGTGCCAGCCGTTCCGCTTCAGAGAGGGTCTCGAGTGCACGCGCGGGATGACCGAGTGAACGTTGCACCTGTCCGCACGTGACGAAGATTTCGCTGCGCGCCCAGGGCTCGGCATCTGAAACACGTTCGAATGCACTGTCCATCAGTATCTTTGCTTCTTGCAAATCTCCAAACAGCGCTTCCCAGTACGACATGAAACCCAACGAAACAGCTGTCAGGTTGCGATCACCGGCAATCGTGGCGTACCTGGAACAATCGACCGCATATCGGCGAGCATTCGCTATGTCCCCAGACATGTACGACAGAACGCATCCAGCGTGCAGCACGCTCGCACGGTCCCCATCGATGGCACGACCGTGATCGTCTTTCGCGGAGAGTAATGCTCTGTCCAACCACTGTCTGCCTTCGGTCAACACGCCTCGGCGTACCCAGTGCCACCCCTGCCCGCCGGCGAGCCTGAGCGCGTCGTATCCCTGTTCAGACGTGATTGCACCGTCCAGCGCTCGAAGCAGATCCGGGCGCATCACCTCCACGATATCGTGAGCTATCGGGGCGCCATGCGAGAACATCTGAGGCGCAAGAGAATGAACGGCAGCTGCGAACCATTCTCGGTGTCGGTTGTGCCAGCTTTCCTCCTCGGCGATCGGCAGGGATCGCGCAAAAGACTTGGTCGATTCGAGCAGTTTGAACGCTCGCGTGCCCTGGCTACTGGTCTCGACCGCCAGCAACGACTTCTGCACCAAACTGGCCACCAGATCTTGGACTGAACATCCGTCAGGAACGCGACAAATTCCTGCAACGGCCTCGGCAGTGACGGGTCCTTGAAATCGTCCGATCTGAGCGAGGAGGTCGCGTTCAGGGCTGCCCAAGAGATCGACACTCCACTCGACTGTGCTACGCATGGAGTGATGTCTGGTAGTGGTCGACGCGAAAGACCAGGATTCACCGGGTCTTTCATGTATCGAATGGAGTATCTCGGACATCGATTGGACGGATAGTCGTGCTGCCGCGAGTTCTATGGCGAGGGGAAGCCCGTCCAGCAGTGTGCACAGATTCCGGATACGAGCGATGTCTGACGGGTCTCGAAACCCTGGTCGCGCATCGTCCCCGCGGCAGATGAACAGTTCAACCGCATCACCGAGGCTGTCGCCGAGCATCGGGTCGATCGAAATCACGCGTTCACCGGCAATGCACAATGGTTCGCGGCTGGTCACCAGGATCGCCAACCCTGAACACCGTGCCAGCAAGTCTTGGCATAACGCGGTGACCGCCGTCCTGACGTGCTCTGCGTTGTCGAGGACCAGGAGATTTCGGCCGTCGGAGAGCCTGTCACTGATAGCTTCCATCGAAGGCACCGGGACACGAAGGAGTTGGGCAAGTGCAGAGATCAATTCGCGTTCCCCAGTGAACGGGGCCATCTCGAGCATCCACTGTGCATCGTCCACCACATCACGGATTCGGCGGGTACTTTCAACCGCCAGACGTGTCTTGCCCACCCCTCCACTACCGGTCAATGTGACCAGCCGAGCACGCGATCTGGCTACCTCGATTGCCTCGAGTTCATGACGTCTTCCCACGAAATCTGTCAAAGGCAGAGGCAGGCCATGCCGCTCGATCTCGCTTCGCCCCAACGGCGCCGCAGCCACCGACGATGAGTGACGAACCACGTCGCTCCGCAGTTCAGCCAACTCCGGAGACAGATCCAGACCCAATTCCTCAGCCGTTCGGCGGCGGTACGTGTCGATCGTCGCGAGCGCATCACCCGTTCTACCCGCTCGCGACTGAGCACGCGCTAACAGCATCACCGGTTGATCGTGGTCGCAGTTCTCGTTCACAAGCGGTTGCAATGTCGCGATAGCCCCGAGATAGTCCCCCGCCTCCAATCTCAAGCACCCCAAAAGCTCTGCCCCAATTCGGTGCTGAGCCTTCAACTTCTCAGCCCATTCAGCTACGAACGGAATGCCGGTCAAATCGTCGAACAGCTTCCCAGTCCACAATCTTTCAGCGGTCTCGAGTCCGCCCAACGAACGATCGCGGATCCCGGCCTCGGCCGCCGAAGTGAAGGCGTGCACATCGACACTGTCGACACCCAGCAACGCATACCCGCCACGGCCACCGGCAAGCTGCTCTCCGAGCAGATTGCGCAACCGCGAGATGTGCGCCCGCAAAGAAGCAATCGCTGACGGAGGTGGGGACACCCACAACGCCTCGATCAATTCTCCAGCTGGAAGCCGATGCCCGGAAGACAATGCAAGTCGCGCAATGATAGCCCTGGGGATACGACCGCCGAGCGGAACAATCGCCCCGTCGACCCGCACGACCACCGGGCCGAACAACTGCACGTTCAGAGACATAGCGGCAAATCTAACGCCAAACCACAACGATGAGAAGATGCACACTTGCCACGCGCAACCACTACCAACGCCCAGGATGGAGATAGGTACCCTCGGACCACGTTTGACCCGTCGCGTCCCACTCCACCAAGGATGAAAATGCGTGAGTGCAGCGACCCGAAAAGTGCGAGCTTGCCACAACAATCCGCGTTCAATGCGAACGGGTCTGCTGCACGATCCGGTGATATTTCGTCGTGCAGCAGACCCATCAGCGCTCTCGGCGTCCACCAGAACCCCAACGACACCTACCGTGGGGCATTTATGCACAATGGCCACTCAGGAAGGTCACGTACTCCTCATCTATCGACTGACCACGTTGGCATTCGGCACCTTCCGCAGCCCTCTTCGACGGACCATTGCGCAACTACATCAAGTGGACGATAGGCCGAACGAGGATGGTCTAGTCACGATGCCTCGCGCATCGTCAGGCCTGACAGTGCGATGACATAGTCGCCTGATTGATCGTCGAAACTGACGGAGTAGGTGGTCGGGTAGTAGCCGGTCCGTTGATAGGACACGGGTTGGCGCACTTCTTCCCGAATGGCAGGTTTCGTGAGCATCCATTCCCGTGTCATCATCGGTTCGATGAACGTGAACTCACCATCCCATGACCCGTTCAGAAGGACCTCGGTGAAGTCGAACGACCCTGGAATCGCTCCGTCCGCAACGTCGGTCCAGTGCATGCCCATGAAGGGAACCGTGTTCTCGGCAGCGGGACCTGGGGGTGCAACATATCCTTGCGGGACGTACCGCGGCTCGGGCAGTTTGGCTGCACGCTCAGCGAAGTCCGGAGCGGTCGGGTCGATATCGTGCTCGACATCCGTCATGTAGAAGTGCATGTCGAAATGCGGTTTGCCGAACAGAATCTCCGGATCGTGACCGTGTGGGTTCCAGTCGAGCATCACATGATCGAATCCGGTCTCTGGTGCGCTCGCCGGCAAGTCCATCATGAGCATCGTCGTGGTGGCCTCGGGGCCGTCTGGGAGTCCCTCGAGTGCGGATTCGGAGATGCGGATACCGATTTCGTTCGGATTCCCCGAATCATCGACTGTGACATAGGTCTTGGCGCTTCCTTGTCCCAGGGCGGTTTCAGGCCCGATGAGGACGTCAGCGCCGTGGTGGTGCCGTTCTCGGATCCTTGAGCCCGCGGCGTAGACGCGTCGCTGCATCCTACGACCGCTAGTGCTGTCACGAGCGAGATTCCGAGGGCAGCGGCGGTTCGTACAGCATGCATGTTCATACCTTTTGACAGTGGTGGACGGGTTGCGAAGGTGGGACGTTGCCGGGTGATCATCGGATCTGACGCATGACCTGGCCCACACGCAGTACGCCGTCGGGATCGTGTTCGTTGCCTAGAGCGCTGAGCCAGTGCGCGGTGTCCTCGTCGTAGGTTCGGGCGATCTGGTCCGGGTCGGCGCTCGGTGCGAAGTTGGGCAGGGCGCGCCCGGTGGTCCAAGGCGCCATCACCCGGTCGATCCGTTGAGAATGGCCGACCACGGCGTCAGCGGAGGGCGCAACGAGAACTCCCGCAACCATCAGCGCAAAACTGGCATCGCGATGACAGAAGGCGCTGCGGTGCTTCGGTTCCCGAGCCAGGGCGCCGCCAAGAAGACGCAATTCGATGACAGTCTGTGGGGACTGAGATCCGGGCCCGGCGACAGAGAGAAGCGCGTCGACGGCCTCGTGCGACAGTGCGGTGGTCAGCGCGGTAGATTCGTGTGTCGGCATCGGTTCGATGGGATCAGCGTGTACTGCCGCGATGGCCGCGTACGGCAACGTCCCGACGGCGTCGATCAACGGTGTTGCCACCGAACGAATTCGGTTGATGATCTGTTCGGCCTCACCTTCGTCGGCGAGGCTGGCAAATCTAACGGCGAAGGTAAGTCTTCCGGCCAGTTGCGGCGGAACCTGCGGAAGCGGTGGGAGTTGCAGAAAGGCGACAGAGGTGGAACTGTGCCCGGGAAGATCGGCGCACCAGTCCAGCCAGGCGTGTGCAATCGTCCTTGCATCTGCGCCGTCGAAATAGAGCGCGCCGCCGTAGAAGTGAGTGATGGGTAGTAGGTCGATCTCGATGGCTGTGACGATACCCAGAGTGGCCTTACCGCCGCGTAGCCCCCAGAACAGCTCGCCATGCTCGTCTGGAGTGACGTGAACGAGTTCACCACTGCCGGTGACGATGTCGAATGAACGGACGTGATCGGAAGACAGACCGTACGTGCGCACCATGGGTCCGATACCGGCGCCGGTGAGGAACCCGGCGACACCGACGGTGGCCGACGACCCTGCCAACGGCGCCAACCCGTGCGGTGCGGCGGCGTCGATGACGTCCTGCCAGATCAGTCCTGCTCCGATTCGGGCAGTGCGAGTGTCGGGATCGACGATGCACTCAGTCAGTCTGCCGGTATGCACGAGCAGAACGTCATTGCCGAGAGGTACCGCACCGTGCCCGGTTCGCTGAACGGCGACGCGGAGGTCGTGCTTTGCCGCGAATCGTATGGTGGCGGCGATGTCCTGCGCACTGTCGACTACCACCACGGCATACGGGTTGACCGGTACGGCCACGTTCCACGGAGTTGCGAGCTCGTATCCCGCCTGGCCGGGCAACGCGACAGATCCGGTCACCTCTGCGCGCAACGATTCGAGCGCAGTGTCGAGCATGGGAGTCTGTAGATTCATCGGAAGTCCTTTCCTCGGCCCGTTTTCGGGAATGAAGAAAGGATGTCCGAGAGTGCTTGGCTGATTCTTGACTCGGCCTTGTCACCCTATCCAAGCGACGTCCAAGGCCAAGAGGCCCTCCCTCACACCAACATCGAGCGCGCAAAAGCACCAAGGCCGTGCATACCACGTTGCTCGGACTCCGCCGCGATCTCGGCAATAACGCGATCCCGAGCGACCGATCCAGCCTGAAGTTGGGCGCGCAATAAGCGGCATCGCAGCAGTGTGGGGGGACTCGATGTTCGTCTGGCGATACCTTCTGCCTGATCGAGCAATACCGTCGCCATGTCCGTGCGACCCTGCATCGCATGCAGGCGAGCGACGACTTCCGCGACCGATCCGATCACGCCCACCTGCCCCACCGTGGCTATGCGGTCCACGAACGGGGTGAGGAGGTCGACGAACGACTCTGCGTACTCGCCAAGTTCAAGGTCCGCGACAACGCGGGCAATCAACGTCTGGTGGCCCAACGTCGTCCACGTAACTGGACCAGTCCTTGCACACCAAAGGCCAATCTCGGAAGCCGCTCTTTCTCGTTCTCCCCTGGCACCGGCGATCGCGATACTCCACGCATCCGGCTCGACGATACCGGGTTCTGCGTCCGCGAGTGTGCCGTACTCCCACTCCAGCGTGTTGAAGGCCAAACCTGCACTCCCCGCGGTGTACAGCTCTGTTTGAAGGTGGATCTGCCGAGCTGTATCGAACTGCCGTTTCGTTTCTTCGAAGTCTCCGTGCCACGCCGCCAGCGTCGCTTCCATCCACCGCAATTGGACCCTGAGCACAGGTAATCGCAGAACATCGCACCCGATGATTCCCTGCCGAACGTGCATCGCTGCTGCATCGACATCCGCGAGATTCATCCGCGTCATACTCGCCACGGTGTGGGCGATGACCTCGTCGGATCGAGATTGTTGATGACCCAACGCGAACAGTTCCTCGAGTAGTCCGACTGATTCGTGGCTATGCGTCGCAACTCCGGAGTACAGCAGAATCCGCCCCAAGAGGGCATCGGCGATCACGTCCGAATCGCCCACTTCCCGGGCCATCTCGAGCGCCCGGGAACTCAGGGAATCGGGAACCGTCGAGTCCGGGTGATAGCAACTCCCGACAGCCAATGCGGCAAGAACGCGGGCGTGCGCCGTTTGATCGGACACGACGAAAGGCTCCAAGCCGGCAAGACGTTCGAGCAGCGGGCCGGGGTCCTTGCCGTAGGAAACCCAGGGCCATGCACCTGCAGCGCGCAGCAGCGCAGCCGCCAATCGCCCGACAGCAGAAGTGCGACCTTCTCGAACCGCTTCGAGGAGACCAGAGTTCACCACATCGAGAACCGTCTGCCCTCGCCCGGCCCGTGCAAGTGCCTCGACCCTGGCGACCAACAGATCATCCCGAGCATCAATCGACTGTAGGGACGCAGGTAGCAGATCGAACGCACGGACCGCAGCCTCCCACCACTGGGCGGCGGATTCGGAACTCCATCGCTCGGCCGCTTGCCGCGCTGCAGCCGAGCACGCCTCCAGCACGACGCCCGGATCGACCAGGGGAAGGGCAGACAGCAAATGCTGTGCGCGACGGCTCAATCCATCCGGATCGGACGAATCTGCAAGCACGTCGGCTACACGAGCGTGAATACGCTGACGACGAAGCGCAGGTATCGCACCGAGAACTTCATCGCGAAGAAGTCCGTGTGCGAAAACGTAGCCCCCGATTGCGGGGTCCGCCACGATAATCCGTTCGTCTGCGGCGTCGTCGAGATAGTCAGCCAACGTGTCCACATCGAGCCGGGTCGCAGCAGTCAACGTACCCATCTCGATGCTCTCACCTATGACAGCCGCGACGCGAAGGACCTGCAACACTGCCGGTTCCACCGCAGCAAGCCTGCGCCCGAGCACCGAGCGGACGGCCATCGGGATACCTCCGTCCAGGCGTTCGTCGCGAGGAAGCCTGGCGTACTCCGAGACAAACAATGGGTTGCCACCTGTTCGCTCAGCCAGAATCCGCACTTCCGTCTCGTCGAGTTGCTCCCCCGACACGCAACTGGCCAGCCGAGCTACCTCCGTCTGGGCCAGTGCCGGCACAACGACGTGCCGATTCCCGTCACCATGAAGAATCGCATCGACCAGTCGTCGAACATTCGGTCCGGCCTCCGTGTCGCGGAGAGTAAGCACGAACCAGACTGATTCCCTACGCAGTGCACCCACCAAGTACGTCAAACAGCGAAGCGTCGTGGGATCGGCCCACTGAATGTCGTCGATCACCACCGCTAGCACGGGCGCGTTCGATGCCGCAGACTCGATGGCCGTCAGCACGCGTTCGTAGACAGCGAATCTGGCCTCGTCCGGTTCCACATCGGTCGGCAACGAGAGCACCGCGTCAGCATCGGTCCCCAATTCTCCCAGTATTCGGCGAATCGGCCACCACGCCGGAGCCCCATCGTCCTCCACACACCGTGCCCACACTGCGACCCCGTCGATCGAAGCCACCCGGGCGTCACACTCCTCCGCGAGCCGAGTCTTGCCGATACCCGCCGGACCTGTCAGAGCTAGCCAACGAGGCGCGCCGGTGCGAACCTGATCGAGCATCTGGTCAACCGCACCGACCTCCGATCCCCGCCCGACAAATGCGCGCGCTGAATCGACGTCCGGACCTTCCACGACCGCAGATTCAGGCGCAGGCACCGAAATCATTCCCGCACCTGACCATCCCGGAATTCGCGGCCACGCAGCAAGGCCAGGCTCGTGTCGCAGAATCCCGCCCTGTAGTGCTGTCAGTTCTCTGCCGGGTTCGAGGCCTAGTTCGGTGTCCAACCTCGCCGCATGCACCCGGAACTGTTCCAAGGCTTCTGGGGACCGTCCGGCCTGATGGAGCGCCACCATTCTCAGCCAGCAGGTCCGGTCGCGGAACGGGTACTCGCTGCACAACTGCGCGGCTTCGACCAACGCCGGAGCCAGACGGCCGAGAGCAAGAAGTGCCGTTATCCGGGTCTCACGACATTCGGTTCGCACCTCCTCGAATGCCGCGGCCTCCACCTCCACCCAATGCTCGTCACGCAAATCCTCGAGCAACTGTCCACGAACCGAGGCGAGGGCGCGGTCAGCGGTCGTCAATGCTTCCTGCCACTGCCCTTCCTCTGCGCGTTGTCGCGCGGTTTCGGCGTCGTCGAGAAACACCGACAGATCGACTTCGGCGGCAGAGATATCCAGAACGTAGCCAGGCGATTGACGCACTATCGGTGACGCCGCACCGGTTTCGACGCGCAGCGCTCGGCGCAGATTGGAGATGTATGCCTGGATGCTTGCCATCGCGCTGGCAGGTGCGTCGTCGTGCCAGAGAGCGTCGATCAGCCGGTCGGTGGAGACGACGCGTCCACGATTGAGAAGCAGAACGGCGAGAACTGTCCGCTGCTTCTTCGGACCCAGATCCACAACAAGCTCACTGGCAGCGGTACCACCCGGCTCACTGTGCGTCGAAGCACGACACACCTCCAACGGTCCCAGAAGTCGATAGATCACGCGTCGCTCCTAGCCCAGTTCGACATCAAACACTGAGATCTTAGGGACAGAAACCAGCAGGCGCGCGAGAAGATCATCAGGCCGATATCGATTCGGAATCAATCTCTTTCGCGACAGATTTGCCAGCCTGTCGGGCAGTGCGCAGCGTCGCCGCACAGACCAACGCACCGAGAGCTGCGATGAAGGCTGCGACAAACAGTGCCAACCGAAGTCCACCGACAAAGTCGTCCG
>NZ_JBIYCY010000026.1:0-36531 GCF_044908235.1 Rhodococcus sp. 27YEA6
ACTGGCACAATCACAGGCGGCTGCATGGTCACTGCGGCGACATCCCGCCAGCAGAGTACGAGAAGACGTTCTACGCTACTGAGCAGGGTGAGCAGGCCTTGGTTGAAATCAAATAGCCAGAGCCTCCATCAGACCCAGGGCGATTCAGTTTCAGCGCATCAAGCAGGGCAGAGTTAAATGGGGCAGACATGCCGCCGACAGCGGACTCCGAGGAATCAGTGGCGATCGGATCTTTGGTCTCGAAACGGTTCAATGCATTTACCTAACAGGACGATTGCCATCGACACATAGAAGTACCGCGAACCGTGCACGCGGGTGATGCGGGGCACAGCTCGCGACCGGAGCATGGTCGATGACGAAGCAGAGTAAGACATGACGGTCGTATCAGTGGCCGTGAAGAACTGGTCGATACTTCAGATTGCTTTAGCGACCGTCAGTAGTACGCACGAGGCCTCCAGCGCTTCGAGAGAATGTCGAGCATTCGGGACGATCAACAGATCGCCGGATGATCCTTCCCACGCGTTTTCGGCTGCGCACAGGCGTACCCGGCCGGTGAGGACATAGACGGTCGCTTCCCCAGGGTTCTCGTGCTCGTCGAGTTTTTGCCCCTCTGCCAGCGCGATGACGGTTTGACGCAGGACGTGTTCATGGCCGCCGTACACGGTACGAGCGCTACGGCCACTCTTCGACCTTCCCGCCTTGTCGGCGAGTTGGCGAGCGAGCGCTGTCAATGACATCTTTTCCACGATGTTCGCTTTCTTTACGTTTATGCGGTGCTGGCCAGGGATTTCACTCGTTCTCGACTGGTCCGGCCATGAGGAGGTTCCTCAGTTGGTTCATGGGCATTTCGGAGGGCGTTGAATCAGGGCTGCTGCGGCGGGGGTGGGGGGTGATCTCGTGCGGTGAGGAACTTGGCGGGGTCACTGCCGGCGCGGGCGCCGCTATCTAACCATCGGGCGAATCCCCTTGGATCTCGGCGTTCGATTTCGTCGAGATAAGCCTCGCGGGTACGCGCGAGGTGCAGGGCGTCCGTGACCGAGGGCGATGTCGAGGGATCGCTCTTCAGGGCGGGAAAGCTCATTCGCCAACATCGGCACAGGGCTTCGTCCGAGAGTTGACTGCAGTCCGGCAATGGAAGAAGCGGCACATCGACGGGGCGTGGGTGGATGAGTGGACTCCTCGGCGAGCGCGGCGGTGACTGTGTGAACTCGACTCTGTCGCGAAGATAGCGGCATACCGGAGCAGAGGTGATGGCCATCAGCAGTATCAACGGTAGGGCAGGAGCGCCGGCGAGGGTGATCAATCCGATGACAGTGACCACTCCTGCCGCCCACGTAGCGCCGTCTCGTAGCGCAATCGCAAGGAGATTTCGCGGTGGTGGGGTAGTACGACGTGTGATCGGTCGCAGCCAGGGTGAACCCCCTCCGATCAGCACTGCGGCAATCACCGCCGATACCAGAACGTCGGTTTGGACGGTGACGGCTGCGGCGATCCCCCCTGAAGCGGCCAGGATGACCGCGGTAATCCACCAGATCATGCGATAGATGCTCATGAGATGTAATCCGTTGTGGTGAGGAAGTTTCCGGCTGTTCATTTCTCGATGCGGTCCGCCGAAACGGGGAACATCTTCGATCGCGCGAGCACGTCAGTGGTCCAGCAATGCATGAGGGAGGGGAATGTGACTGTGCGAGTTCGATATTGATAGACACCGGCTGTATGTACCTGGGCATCATTGCCGCTCCAGTTGCGCGAGACACGTATGCACGGTGTCCCAGGGGGTGAGCGTGCTCTTGATCTGACGTGCGCCGAGTCGTGTCAGAACGCCGCGTATCAGACCGAGATGTAAGGAGCAGACAACGGAGGGGTTCTGTCGGGCGACGCTTTCGAACGGACAGGCGTGCAATCGGATACGCGTTCGGGAAGTCAAGGATTCGAGTTCCGGATCGAACCCCATCTCCGCGAACAAGGTGGTGACGACGACCGCCGCATCTTCTGCGGATCGACCGATTCCGGAGGTTTCGCCGAGATCGTCCAGCGCCCACTGCCGACCCGCAGCCTCGGCGAGCTGTTCCGGATCACCGTCCGCGTGGCGTGCGAAGTGCGCCGCCAAAACGTGGGCCAACTTTTCGTATCCGGAGGTGATGCCGAATCCTGACCCGAGTGGATTCTGTGCCCGGTAAAGCTGGCGCGGACGCCCTCGGATGACGTTGCGCTCGGTCTCCTTCGCGATCAGACCGACCTCGATCAACGCGTTCAGGTGGAACCGAACTGTGCTCACATGCAGGCCGCACAGATCCGCCAGTTCGGTGGCGGTCATCGATTCCGCGGCAGCCCGCAATGCATCCAACAGTTGAACTCGCCGCCCAGACGCCAGCACTGCATGGGTGCCGGCGCGCGCAGAACCGGTTCCCTTTCGTATCGCCATACTGTAATACTTTAGAGGAAAGATTTCCTTAAAAATAGGCAGTGCCCCCGGAGGTCGCTCATGACATACGTGATCGCAGCACCATGTATCGACGTGTTGGACCGGGGGTGCGTCGAGGAATGCCCGGTGGACTGCATCTACGAAGGAGCGCGGTCGCTCTACATCCACCCCGACGAATGCATCGACTGCGGCGCGTGCGAACCGGTCTGCCCGGTCGAGGCCATCTCGTACGAATCCGACGTCCCCGCCCGCTGGGAAGATTTCATCGACGACAATGCCCGCTTCTTCCATCGGCCACTGCCCGGTGCGGCCGAGGTAGTGGGGTCGCCGGGAGGATCCGCGAAGCTTGGTCGCGTAGGTGTCGATACGGAGCTGGTAGGCGGGCATCCGCACTCGAACCAATCGGATATCGGACCGCGATCCCCCGTGCGTAGTGAGGACGAATCATGACTCCTGTCGTGACAGAACTCGTTCCTTCGCGGCCCTACCCGAAACGCCGGGGGCTCAAGGGCACGTTCCTCTATTCCGCTGCCACTACGACCGATCCCAAAAAGCTGGGCGTGATTTATCTGGTCACCTCGTTCGCCTTCTTCATGTTGGGCGGATTGATGGCCCTGCTGATCCGGACCGAACTCGCCGTCCCCGGTCTTCAGTTTCTCTCGAACGAGCAGTACAACCAGCTCTTCACCATGCACGGCACGATCATGTTGCTGCTCTATGCCACCCCGATCGTCTTCGGCTTCGCGAACTACATACTTCCCCTGCAGATCGGCGCACCGGATGTGGCGTTCCCGCGACTGAACGCGCTCAGCTACTGGCTGTACCTCTTCGGTGCGCTCATCACGGTATCCGGATTCCTCACCCCCGGAGGAGCCGCTGACTTCGGATGGACGGGATATACCCCGCTGACCAGTGCCCTGCATTCACCAGGTGTCGGTGGGGATCTGTGGATCATGGGCCTCGCACTGGCCGGCGTCGGGACCATCTTGGGTGGGGTCAACATGATCACCACCGTGATCTGTCTGCGTGCACCCGGGATGACGATGTTTCGGATGCCCATCTTCACGTGGAATGTCTTCATCACCATGATCCTGGTGTTGTTGGCTTTTCCTATTCTCACCGCAGCGCTGATGGGACTGCTCGTGGACCGACACTTGGGCGGGCATCTCTTCGATCCCGCCACCGGTGGTGCGATCCTGTGGCAACATCTGTTCTGGTTCTTCGGACATCCCGAGGTGTACATCGTGGCGATACCGTTCTTCGGTATCGTTTCGGAGATCTTTCCGGTCTTCTCCCGCAAGCCGATCTTCGGCTATCTCGGACTTGTCTACGCGACGATCGCCATATCGGCACTTTCTGCTGCGGTGTGGGCTCATCACATGTTTGCCACGGGAGCCGTTCTGCTGCCGTTCTTTTCGATGATGAGTTTTCTCATCGCCGTACCGACCGGGGTGAAATTCTTCAACTGGATCGGAACGATGTGGAAGGGGCAATTGACCTTCGAATCGCCGATGCTGTTCTCGATCGGATTTCTGGTGACTTTCCTTTTCGGAGGTCTGTCCGGGGTGATATTGGCGAGCCCGCCGCTCGATTTCCACGTCACCGATTCGTATTTCCTCGTCGCGCACTTCCACTACGTTCTCTTCGGGACGATCGTCTTCGCCACGTACGCCGGGATCTATTTCTGGTTCCCGAAAATAACCGGACGATTCATGAACGAACGACTCGGTAGGTGGCATTTCTGGACGACCTTCGTCGGTTTCCACACAACCTTTCTGGTGCAACATTGGCTCGGCGCCGAAGGCATGCCGCGGCGGTATGCCGACTACCTACCCTCGGACGGATTCACCACCTTGAACTCGATCTCCACGATCGGTTCATTTGTTCTCGGAGCGTCACTGCTGCCGTTCGTGTGGAACGTGTTCACGTCCTACCGATACGGAGAGGTCGTGACGGTCGACGATCCGTGGGGCTACGGAAATTCGCTCGAATGGGCAACGAGCTGTCCGCCGCCGCGGCACAACTTCACCGAACTGCCTCGGATCCGCTCCGAGCGTCCCGCGTTCGAACTGCATTACCCGCACATGGTCGAACGGATGAGGACCGAAGAACATGCAGCTAGAAGGAAGATTTCCACAGCCGTAGTGGAAGGACCGAACTCGATCCCGTCCAGTGAGGCCGATGACCTATGACCGAAGCGGCACGCTACGCGCAATTAATCTTGCCGGTCTTTTGGCTCGGGATGGTCGCTGCGATTTCCTTCCTGGAAGCACCGATCAAGTTTCGCGCTCCAGGAGTGAGCCTGGCCATCGGGCTCGGGATCGGCCGAAAGGTCTTCACCGCACTGAACGCCGTGGAGTTGGTTCTGACACTGGTACTGGCGGCATCCTGCATCGTCGCGAAACCTGACACACCCGCGTTGACGTTCTTCGTGCTGGCCGCGATGGTGCTCATTGTTCAGGTTGCGGCGATCCGGCCACTCCTGGGTAAACGCTCCGACCGAATCCTCGCCGGAGAAGACCTACCGCGTTCGAAGATACATCTGGTGTACATCGCTTTCGAGTTGGTGAAGGTTGTGTTGTTGATCAGCGTGATCATTTCCCTGTTCGCGTTGTTGTCCGCATGTCTTCACTGATACCCGGACCATTTCGATGAAAGGTTTCCGATGAACGAATGCATTTTTCACGTAGCCCTTGCTGATGACTGGGAGGGCGCTCAACGATTCGGAGAATATGAAGGATCAACCCGCGCAAAGACTCTCGATCAGGTTGGCTTCGTCCACGCTGCCACTGCAGGGGATCTCGAGCATGTTCTCGCGACAGTGTACGGGGACCTTCGACTTCCACTGGTAGTGGTGGTTGTCGATCAGGATGCTCTCCTTGCAGCGGGGGTCTCGATCAGGTGGGACGAGCGCAACCCATCACCTCCTGGTGCAGACACGCGGGTTCACCGGATCTTGGGAGCAATACCGTTGGATCCGGACATCGTCCTCGATGTTCTCCCGATCGAGGAAGTCGGCGGGGAATGGCTTGTTCCCGACGTGTCCGCATATACGCTCCGAGATACGTCCCGGTAGTCAAAAAATCATGTAAGCGGACTTTGCGGCTAATAGTGGTGAGCAGGGTCAGGTCATCGAACATTTTTTGCGCACCGACCTCTCGCCGGTGTCGCTTACAGCGTTTGGATGTGACCGATGGTCGACTCCACCGATCCGCCTGCACTACCGAGAGCGGACCCATGGCACGCGGAAACTACTGTGGCATAAAGATTCCGCACACAATTGTGCCCCGGTCGCAGACGTCGTCAACCCTGTCACGTGGGCAGGTTCGGTGCCGTATGCCGCCGGCATCGCACCTCGTATGCGCATCGGCCACAGCAAAGTGGTTCAACCTGCCCTGGCTGCTCCTGATCGGATTCGCCGTCCTGATCGCGGCGGTGGCTGCGGCACAGCACTTACGTGGGTTGTCGTCGGTGCAGGTGTTCGTCGAACAGCACCGCGGAGTCGCGAGGTCAGCCCAGGGGAAACGTCTGCCCTTCCCACATGGTTGGGTGCGCAGCAATTTCTCAATCTGTTTCTGATGGTCTTCATCATCCGGTCGGGCATACAGATTCTCACCGACCACCCTCGGCTGTACTGGACCCGGCACAGCGCTCCTGGTCGGGAGTGGTTTCATATCTAAAAGCCTGTGCCTGCCGATCCCTTGTGGACAGCGCGCGACGGACCGAACCGTGCAACATGGGGCCGATGCCTACACGTGCGATCTCGAGCTCGACTGTGGATAAGTCGCTCGACGCAAAAGTGTACGACGGTCTTCGGCGGCAGACCGATTCCAGATCGAGTCCCCCATACCCGTTACACCGTCGACAGTTGCCGTTTGGGTGCGATGTACGGTGAGCGAACCGTCGATAGCTTGAGGTTAGCGAAAATCCGGATTGTACTGTTACGGTAAGTTACTTGAAAGTTGTTCGTTCTTCATGAGGTCGGGGCCGAATGGAGCTCCACCTGCAATGAAACTATGTAGCACAGCGCTTTTCCGGAACGAAAGTCCCTGTACATTATTTGTTCGTCGTTGCGTTCGACGCATCGAGCTGTCTCACCGAGATCCGATCGATGCTTGCGGGATCATTGCAGCACCGTTCCGTACGGCCGCAATCAGCGTTAAGACGGTGGCACCATGACGAGCAGATGTCGGCGCGAAGCCGCATTGCTCGCCGTGTTTCTAGCACAATTCGAACCCGTAGCCGGGGGACAGAAACCGACCGTCACTCGCCTCACCGCCCGTGAGATCGACCAGTGGCGAGAGGACTACGAGCAAGCGGTGCAATGGTCAACTGCAACGAGTTTCAGCACGAACGACGTCGCCAACCTCAAGGAAATGCGTCGACGGTACGGTTTTACCTCCGCCCTCTGAGAGTGCACTACGGGACGATGTGCTCGACTCGACCTTTCGGCAACGAACCAATTTTGCACGGTCGGTGCCGCTTCACAGCGTTCTCGACCATGTCGACGTGGTGCGTTGGGCCTTCGTTTGAGATCCCCCTCACATAAATAGTCATCTCAGATGCGAATTATGTAGGTTCGGGTCATGCAGCTGACGCAGTTCACCGATCTGGGATTGCGCGTCGTCATGCGGTTGGCCGTACTCGACGCCGATGCCTCCCCCAGTACCCGGGTAATTGCGCAGCAGCTCAACGTGTCGTACTCCCATGCCACCAAGGTGGTTACGCGGCTCGGCGAGTTGGGCATCGTCACAACCAGGCGTGGTCGCGGCGGTGGGCTTTCCATCACCGAACTCGGCCGCACCGCCACCATCGGCTGGCTGGCCAGACGCCTCGAAGGGTCGGGTGAAGTCGTCGACTGCGAAGGCGACAAACCGTGCCCACTGCGCGGCGGCTGCCTCCTTCGGAGCGCTTTGCGAGAAGCGCAGGAAGCGTTTTTCGTCTCGCTCGACGCGGTCACGATCGAAGACGTCATCCGGCAGCCGTCCAAAACTGTTCTGCTTCGCCTCACCACTCGGAGCGACGAAGCAAGCTGATCAACGTCAATTTCGACCGAACGGAGCAGCTCATGCTTTCCCCACAGTCAACCGAGGTCATTCGCGCCACCCTTCCCGTGGTCGGCGCCGCCATCGGCGATATCACAACCCTGTTCTACCGCACGATGTTCGACGCACACCCCGAACTCGAACGTGATCTGTTCAATCGCGGCAACCAGAAACAGGGTGAACAGCAGAAGGCACTCGCGGGCGCTATCGCGGCATTCGCAACGCTTCAGCTCGAACCCGACAGCGCCAAGGTTGATCTCATCCTTTCTCGTATCGCTCACAAGCACGCGTCGTTGGGCATCACCCCTGACCAGTACGCAATCGTGCACGAACACCTCTTCGCCGCAATCGTCGAAATACTCGGCGATGCAGTCACTCCCGACGTCGCGGCAGCATGGGACGAGGTCTACTGGCTGATGGCCGAAACCCTCATCACGATGGAGCGAGGCCTCTACCAGCTCGCCGGCGTCGATACCGGTGACGTCTGGCGGACGGTTCGAATCACCGAACGGGTATTGCAGTCCGCCGATACCGTGTCACTGACACTCGCCTCACTCGACGGCAGCGTTCTCCCCACCTTCGCTCCCGGACAGTACCTTTCGGTCGGCGTGGTGCTTCCAGACGGCGCTCGCCAGATACGTCAATACAGCCTCTGTTCCGTGCCGAGCAGCGCGGGCTGGCGGATCAGTGTGAAGCGAATCTCGGGAACTCCCGACGGCGAGGTGTCGAACTTCCTCTACAACAACGCGTTCGAAGGTTCCGAGCTGTCGGTAACCACACCGTTCGGCGATCTGATGATGCCTGACGACGACTCACCATTGCTCCTCGCGTCGGCCGGAATCGGTTGCACACCGATGATCGGCATGCTCAATCATCTCGTGGACACCGGCGCCGAGCGTTCGGTCTCAGTCATTCATGCTGACCGATCGATTGCGGATCATGCGCACCGCGCAGAACTCAGCACACTCGTCGAGAAGATTCCCGCCGCAACCCTGCACCGTTGGTACGAGGATCTCGGCACGCACGTGGCGTTCGGATCTGTTCACGAAGGACGGGCGGATTTGCAAGACATTGCAGTGGAGTCCGATACCCAAGCCTTCCTCTGCGGGCCGATGCCGTTCATGTTGGCGATGCGCGCATCGTTGCTCGAACGGGACGTCCCGCCGCAGAATATCCACTACGAGGTCTTCGGACCGGACAGCTGGGCCAATACCTGAGCGGAGCCGACATGACGGAAGACCCACCGGTGGAAACTCTTTCGCGGTGGTCGGATTCGGGAGCGACGTGGCGTGTTCTACGGCGCACCTCCACATCGATCACGGTCTCACTACGGCGCTGCGACGGGGGCGAGGAAGTTGAGCGTCTGACCTCATCCGATCCCGACCTCCTGGAGTGGATCGGTGACCGTGTGAGCAGCGAGGACTGACGTGTCCAACGCACCGCTACCTGCGGTGCGTTGAGCACGTCATCCGTGGAATCGTTGTGCGATCAGCTCTCGGGGTAGTTTCTCTGGGCCCGGGTAGGCGACGATGACACGTATACCGTCAGGGTCGCAGCCATCGACGAAAGTCACTCCACCGACTACCTGGGTGAAGGTAGAGGCATCGTATGCGCGTAGTCGTTCACTGATCCGCGCCAATTCTTCTTCGGTATCAGCGGACCACATGACGTAGTGGACGCCGATGTTGCTCATGTTGCGCCGCGATGCGCCCTGTTGGACATACATGTAGATCTGGAAATCATCCGGCGTCAGAAGGAGCGCCGCCTCGCGTTCACGCAAGGCGACACGGCAGGAAAATACGTCGCAGTAGTAGCTCACCGACCGATCCAGGTTGGCTACTTGCATCACCGACGAGGCAACTTTGGCGGCAGCACACATTTTTCTCTCCTACTCCCGAACAAGCCAGAGGCCTTCACAGTACCGTCGCACTCGGTGTATTGGCTTTCTCTGTGGCGCGAAGTCCGCATGCACCAGAATTCGCCGCTGACGTCGATGACCGTTCGCCAACTCCCGCTCCGTGGTGACCCGCCCGGACGGTCGTCAGTACCAGCCAGGCGGGCCGAGTACACCCGACCTGGGAGAGTCGGGCGCACGATCAGGGATCGGCCCACCGGACGTGTGTGACGACCTCCCGGAGAACCCCATCCGTCACCGTCTCGGAACTAGAGACGACGCGGAAAACGAATGTAGCGCACACAGTTCCACTGATCTACCACTGCCTGCGACTTACCACGGTCACGTCCCTCCCACAGTTCGGCCGATCTAAACTCACCAGAACAATTAAAGCCACACCCTCACAGGAGCAGCGATGAGTCCCCGGCCCACCTGGCTCCACACCCGATCCACCGAACTTCGGGCCGCACTCCTCGATCTCGGGCTCACGATCACCGACACCGAAGCCCGGAAAATCCTCGACGACAAACTCACCGAATACGCGACCCTGATGAGAGTCACCCGCCAGACCGCACAGCGTGACTTCACCGACGAACGCCTCCTCGCGTTCGCACAGTCCCTCGCGGTGTCACTCTACGACGAAGCCCCCGGCGCCGACCTGATCGAATTCGAACGCAGCATCTCCATGCCCGTCGCTGCCGTCGGTCTGACCACCGCGGCGCTGGCCGAAGCCTTGAAAGTCGCGCACGTCAACCTCGACGACAAAGAAGCCCTCGCAGGCCTGTCGCTACTGTCGACTCTCGGTATGATCACCGCCGACGCCAATGCTTTCTTCGTCCCGACCCCGCGTCCTCTGCTCTTGCGCATCGCGCGCTATCTCGACGGCGCCGCGACATCCGTCACCGACGGTGCGAACCTGCCCGACGGCCTCGACGACACCCACAGACAGCACTTCGCGGACGTCCTCGCCCAGGACGCCGACGGAATCCGGGCTCTCGCCAACACCGAAGACGGCGACACCCCGCGACTGTGGCGCACCCCCAACCCGCGCTGACCGCCGGTGCAGCGAAACATAGTCGATGCGCTGAAACCTGCGGGACGGCTCGCCCGCCGATAGACCAGGGGTGGCTACCGGCGGAGCGTTCGCCATGCCCGTTGGGGACCGGGTGATGCCGCCCCCGAAAATTTACGTGCCACCCACCTCGGTTACCAGTCTTCGCACAGTTACAGCTACTTGAGCATTGAACTATCGAGGGGAGTGCCTCGCCGCCTGCAGGTGAACCGGTACCGAGTTAGTTCATCGCACCCATGAGTCGCCTTCACTTATCTCCCGCGTACCGACCGGTTAGCAATGACGCAGTAACATCACCATTTGGTGCGCTGCTTTCCGCCTCGGTTCCAGCGCACCACCCGATACCACCGCACAGGCAGTCACCCCTTTCACTCGGCCTGCATGAGCCACACGTGCAGGAGCGACGCATGACCTCCCCTGACGAGCGTCTGACCGCCAAACTCGAACAACTCCCCATCAGCGACGACGCCCCCATGTGTTCACTCCTGCGCACAACGCTGCTCGCACACGCTCAACACGGCAGCGACATCACCGAGCCCACCCTGCTCGGGCTGCTCGCCATCACCGGCGCCCTCGAAGAACGCCTCACCCGACTCGAAGCCACGATTCAGCCCTCCCCCACACCATGACGGCACCACCGCCTCGCATCGACCGACGAAAGCGCGTCCGAAAATTCCTCGGAGCGAGGTCAGAAATTGCCGTTATCCTCGGCTGCATCCTCTTCGCCCTCGTCATCGTCTGGTGGGCAGCCTGAAAAAAACTTCTCTGTCGAAAAGACAAGGTCTGTGGGTTATTCGACATAGATTGTCGACACCAGTTCTCGACACCGCTCCCTCAGTACGAACTGGGGATATACATGCTTCACAGAAGCGTCGAATACCGATCGATTTTCGACTGGCGGTGGCGGATTCTGGTTCCTTCGCAATCAACAATCCACAACGAGGCAAAGCACAACCGCTGGGACAATCGGGTGCAGCCTGCACTGGTTGAGAGCACCGTTTCCACAGTTAATCTTCATCTCGACTGAGCTGTCGACTAGTTCCAGAAGTTGTCTTCGCCGCGGTCCGCGAGATCACCATGCATGATCAAGTACTTCTGATTCTCGCTGGCGATCATGTCGAACGCTGCGGTCGCGGTCATGCCGTCGACAGCCATCAGAACCATCCGGCGAGCAAGAGCGTTTGCAGCGTCCTGATCTGCATTATCGAGCCAACCGAGCTGCAGAGCTTGTTTGTCGTCCGTCCACAGAACACCCAGGTGCGGAATCCGCTGCCAACGACCCTCGCCCTCGGGCACTCCATCGAAACGTCGACCGACAGTCACGTTCTTCAGGGGGTAGTCGATCAGAAACTTGTTGCTCCGTCGTCGGTGCGGTTGCTTGTCCATCGTTGCGTCCTCTCGGTGGTTAAGATTTCGATCGTGTCAACGAGGGATCGGCCCAGGGCGGGTACGACAAATATGCCACCTTCTCGGGCATAGGGAGCAGAGAGGCCAGGACGATCCGAGCGGGTGCCGGCACATGATGTCGTCGAAGATGCGGTCCGCGCTGAAATGTTGTGCCATCCTGCGTCCCTCGCGGGGTCTCATAAGTCGTCCCATTGAACAACGGCTAGACGCCAGTTTTGGTACGCACTTCTGAGACGGGGCGAGCTGGGGCCAACACCCGATCCCGCACACGAACGAGTGGGTGTCTCAATTCCAAAGAAAATGAGACATACTCTTCCGAATATCCAAAACCGCGATGTAAGGAACATTCACGGCGAGGAAGCCGACCACGACGGATCTGCTGACCTCGTGGGACGCAAGGGTGTCGCGATACGCAATGATGCTCTTGCGACGCGCCGACTGCTGCAGACTGTGTGCCGCCTGTTCGGACGGCATGCACAGACTCGTGCTGGGCGTCCAATATTCGTCGTTGAGTGAGTTTCGTAAGGAGCATTGTGAGCACCCTCGGTAGCTTCATCTGGTCGATCGCCGACCAACTTCGGGGTCCCTACCGTCCCAACCAGTACGGCAACGTGATCCTCCCGCTCACAATCCTGCGCCGCCTCGACTGCATCATCGAGCCCGACCGGGACACGATGCGCGAGCTTGCGGCGAAGTACGACAACCCCAACCGGCTCAAGATCGAGGTCAAGAAGGCCACTGGGCGGCCGTTCTACAACACCTCGAACTACTCCTTCGCCAACCTCCTCAAGGACGCCGACGGGCTGGCGGACAACCTGGCCGACTACATCGACCGGTTCTCACCCGACGTCGACGTGTTCGAGTACTTCGACTTCAAGAAGGAGATCCTCGCCCTCGAGAAAGCGGAGCTCCTTCGCGAGGTCATCACGTCCTTCAAGGCCATCGACCTGCACCCGGACGTCGTCTCCAACGCCGACATGGGCGATGCGTTCGAGTACATCATCCGCAAGTTCAACGAGGCCGCGAACGAGACCTCCGGAGACCACTACACCCCGCGGGACGCGATCCGGCTCCTGGTCGACCTGCTGTTCGCTGAGAAGGACGCCGACCTGACCGAGGCCGGCATCATCCGCACCCTATACGACCCCACCGCAGGAACAGGCGGCATGCTCGCCCTGGCCGAGGAGCACCTCCTCGGCCAGAACCCCGACGCGAAGCTGAACCTGTACGGCCAGGAATACAACGGGCAGTCGTACGCGATCTGCAAGTCCGACCTGCTCGCCAAGGGCCACGACGCGACCAACATCGCTTTCGGCAACACTCTCACAGAGGACGCGTTCAAGGACAGAAAGTTCGACTACTGCATGTCGAACCCGCCATACGGCGTCGACTGGAAGCAGTACGCCAAGGCGGTCACGAAGGAACGCGACGAAGCGGGCCCCTACGGCCGATTCGCCCCCGGCCTCCCGGCGACCTCGGACGGGCAGATGCTCTTCCTGCTCCACCTGGCCCACAAGATGCGCGCCCCCGAAGACGGCGGCGGCCGCGTCGGCATTGTCATGAACGGCTCACCGCTCTTCAACGGCGCCGCCGAGTCCGGCCCCTCCAACATCCGTAAGTGGCTACTGGAGAACGACCTGGTCGAAGCGATCGTCGCACTGCCGACCAACATGTTCTTCAATACCGGGATCGCCACCTACATCTGGATCCTCGACAACACCAAACATGCCGACCGCAAGGGCGTGGTACAGCTCATCGACGGTACTTCGTTCTGGACCAAGATGCGCAAGAACCTCGGCTCCAAGGGCCGCGAGATCAGCGACGCCGACCGCGCCGAGGTCGTGAAGCTGTATGCCGACTTCACTGACGCCGATCCCGACTACTCCAAGGTGCTGAGCAACGACGAGTTCGGCTACTGGACCATCACCGTCGAGCGCCCCCTCATCGACGAGTCCGGCACCCCCGTCATTGACCGCAAGGGCAAGTCGAAGCCGGACGCCAAGAAGCGTGACACCGAGAACCTCCCCTTCACCTACGGTGGCTCTAGTACCGGTGCCGCGGGCAAGCTTGAGGTCATCCAGGCATACTTCGACGCTGAGGTGAAACCCCACGTTCCCGACGCTTGGATCGACTGGACCAAGGTCAAGACCGGATACGAGATCCCCTTCACCCGCCACTTCTACAAGTACGTCCCGCCTCGCCCCCTCACTGAGATCGACGCTGACCTGGAAAAGCAGGTCGCCAAGATCCTCGACCTGTTGCGGGAGGTGGAAGGATGATGAACGACGCTTGGCGCGCCACGCGACTGAAGTACGTGACGGATGTCAATACAGTGGTGCTCCCTGAGCAAACAGACGACAATTTCGAGTTCGTGTACATCGACATCGGCAACGTGACGCAGGGATCGATGAACACGAATGACGCGCCAATTAGGTTCTCCGACGCACCCTCACGTGCCCGTCGGTTGGCAAATCCTGGCGATACTGTCGTCTCGACGGTAAGAACCTATTTGCGTGCTGTCGCGACTGTGTCATCACATAGCGAACCGTTGGTCTTCTCGACCGGCTTTGCCGTGCTGAGTCCGCGCGATGAAGTTCATCCGCGATTCCTGTCCTGGTATCTCCAGGGCGATGAGTTCGTGTCGAGGATCGAGGCCAACTCGACCGGTGTCTCTTATCCAGCAATAACCGCGACTCAACTCACAGCGCTCGACCTTCGATTGCCGCCGTACGAAGAGCAGCGAGTCATCGCCGATTATCTCGACTGCGAGATCGCCCGCATCGACCTGCTCGTCCAGGAGCAGCAGTGCCTAATCGAGATGCTCCGCGAGCGGCGTCGCTCGGTCGCTTCCGATCTATTAGGCGACCGAGTCGGGAAGGGTACGCGTTTGAAATGGCTTTTCGATGAACTGGATCACCGGGCGGGAGTGGAAGCTGACAGACTGCCGTTGATGTCGGTGTCCATCTCGTGGGGGGTACGTCGTCGAGACGAGGTCACCAAGGAAGACAGCAGGGCCGAAGACCTCTCGAACTACAAGATCTGTCGGCAGGGCGATTTGGTTATCAACCGGATGCGCGCGTTTCAGGGGGCCCTCGGGCTCGCCCAAGAGAACGGACTGGTGAGCCCCGATTACGCGGTTATCCGGGCGAAAACCGGGGTCGATGACGAGTGGATGTCTACGGTAATGAAGTCTGACGCATTTGTCAGTGAAATGCGTCAGCGAGTCAAAGGCATCGGTAGCACAGACCTTGGCAACGCCCGGACTCCTCGGATCAACGTCCGCGACCTCGGGGAGATCCGTATCGATCTGCCCGAGGTCGAACAGCAAATATTGGAGGTCCGGCAGCAAAACACCCAGACCGCCAAGATCGACACGCTGATCGCAGAGTCGGAGCGGTTCGTTGAATTATCACGTGAGCGGCGTGCCGCACTGATAACAGCGGCAGTGACGGGACAGATCGACGTGCGGGAGATGGTATGACGGCCGATCACAACGAGGTCGTCTTCGAGTCCGAGATCTGTGCGTACCTGGAGTCCCACGGGTGGTTGTACTCGTCAAACGATGCCGGCTATGACAGGGAGCGGGCACTGTTCCCTGAGGACCTGTCCGCGTGGCTTCAGGAGACCCAGCAGGCGCCATACGAGAAGTCGTTGAAGGCGGCAGGGTCGCAGGCGAAGTTCCTCGACGTGCTGACCGCAGCGCTCGACAAGCCTCTCGAGCATGGCGGTGGGACGCTGAACATCCTGCGTAACGGGGTGCAGTACATCGGCGGTGGCCGGTTGAAGATGGCACAGTTCCGCCCCGAAACCAGACTGAACGCGACCATCAACGAGCAGTACGCGGCGATGCGGGTGCGGGTGATGCGGCAGGTGCATTTCTCCACCGCCGACCAACGCAGTATTGACCTGGTCTTCTTCGTCAACGGAATCCCGGTCGCCACTGTGGAGCTGAAGACCGACTTCACCCAGTCTGTTGACGAGGCGATCAACCAATACCGCAAGGACCGGAATCCGCTGACCAACGGGCGCACGGAGCCGCTGCTGTCATTCGGGCACCGAGCACTGGTCCACTTCGCGGTCTCCAACGATCTGGCCGCGATGACCACCCGACTAGAGGGCGAGAAGACACACTTTTTGCCGTTCAACATGGGGCACAAGGGGGGCGCGGGAAACCCCCCGGCCGAGGGCGGGCAGTCCGCGACGGCGTACCTGTGGGAGCGAGTCTGGGACAAGGACGCCTGGCTCACCATCATCGGCCGGCTGATGATCGTGGAAACCAAGCAGGAATGGGATGTCGCGACAGGGACATCGGTGCGGCGCACGAGCATGCTCTTCCCTCGGTTCCACCAGTGGGAAGCCGTGACGAACGTCGTGGCCGCCGTGCGCGAGGAGGGAGTGGGGCAACGCTACCTGATCGAACACTCGGCAGGATCGGGAAAGACGAACACCATCGCCTGGACCGCACACCGGCTCGCGCGGCTGCACGTGGACGACAAGAAGGTCTTCGACTCGGTGATCGTGGTCGTGGACCGCACTGTGCTCGACGGGCAGCTCCAAGACGCAATCCGGCAGATCGACGGGTCGGGGAAGATCGTGGCCACGATCAGCCCGGAGGATGTCCGCAAGGCGGGGGCGAAGTCGAAATCCGGGCTGCTGGCAACCGCGTTGAAGAGCGGGGAGCTGATCATCGCGGTGACGGTGCAGACCTTCCCGTTCGCCCTCGACGAGATCCGGAAGGATTCGTCGCTGAAGGGGCGGCGGTTCGCGGTGATCGCCGACGAGGCACACTCCTCACAGTCCGGCCAGATCTCCTCCAAGCTCAAAGCCGTCCTGACCGCGGAAGAGGTCAAGGAAATCGAGGAAGGCGGTGAGGTCGACGTCGAGGCGATCCTGGCCTCGGAAATGACCGAGCGGGCCGAGTCGGCGAACATCTCCTACCTCGCATTCACCGCGACGCCGAAGAACAAGACCCTCGAGCTCTTCGGCCGCAAGGGTCCCGACAACAAGCCGGTCGAGTTCCATCTCTACTCGATGCGCCAGGCGATCGAGGAGGGCTACATCCTCGACGTGCTCAAGGGCTACCAGACCTACGACACCGCGCTGAAGATCGCCGGCAAGGCCGAGAGCGGCGACGGTGGTGAGGTGGAGGAGGCCGCGGCACGGAAGGGTTTGATGCGGTGGGTAAAGCTGCACCCGACCAACATCAGCCAGAAGGTGCAGATCATCGTCGAGCACTTCCATACCAACGTCGCCCACCTGCTCGAGGGCAAGGCGAAGGCGATGGTCGTGACCGATGGGCGCAAGGCCGCGGTGAAGTACAAGAAGGCGATCGACGCCTACATCGCCAAGCGGGCCGCCGAGGACGCCTCATACAACTACCGCACGCTGGTCGCGTTCTCCGGCTCGGTGACGATGGACGAGGACGAGCAGTGGGCGTCGGAGTGGGGGCCGCAGCCGAGCAAGGACGACGAGTTCACCGAGGCCAACCTGAACCCCGGCGCCGGCTCGGACTTGGCCGCCGCGTTCAAGGGTACGACGTACAAGATCATGCTGGTCGCCAACAAGTTTCAGACTGGTTTCGATCAGCCGCTGCTCTCGGCGATGTACGTCGACAAGAAGCTCTCCGGGGTCACCACCGTGCAGACGCTCTCCCGGCTCAACCGCACCCATCGCACCGCGAGCGGGGAGCAGAAGCGCAAGACGTTCGTCATCGATTTCGTGAACAAACCCGACGCCATCCGGACCGATTTCGAGCCGTACTTCACGGGCGCCACCCTGGAAACCGAGACCGACCCGTACGTCGTCGTCCACCTCGCCACCAAGCTCGCCCAGGCCGGGATCTACACACCGGAGCAGGTGCGCGAGGTCGCTGAACTGTGGGTCACCCGCAAAGGCAACAACGCGCTCTCCGCCGCGATCAGCCCGGCCAAGCACGACTTCGCGCGCCGCTACGCGGCGGCGATCGAGGCCGACGACAAAGTCACCCTCAACACCCTCGACCTGTTCCGCAAGGACGTCTCCACCTACGTCCGGCTCTACGACTTCATGAGCCAGATCGTCGACTACGGCGACCCGTACATGGAGATGCTGTCAATCTTCCTGCGGCTACTGGACAAGGTAATCGCAGACTCGTCCTGGGCCGCAGAGATCGACCTCTCCGACGTGGTCCTAGTTGGGGTCAAGCACAACAAGGCGACGGCGGTCGACATCTCGCTGACCGGCGACGGCCAACTCACGGGTATCAGCGCCGCCGGCACCGGCACCCGGAAGGAGCCGAAGTACGTTGCCCTGCAGGTCGTCATCGACAAGATGAACGACCTCTTCGGTGCCGAAGCGTTCACCGAGTCCCAGGTCCGCGAGTTCGTGCAGGGGCTGGTTGAGCGACTACTCGTGTACCCGGACCTGGTCAACCAGACCAAGGTCAACTCGAAGAAGCAATTCATGGAGTCACAGGACTTCCAGTCGGCGGTCGTCGAGGCGGTCGTCGACAATCAGGAGGCTCACAACACCATGGCCGACTACTTCTTCAGCGACGGCCCCGCCATCGGTGCTGTCATCATCGCGCTCGCGGACGCCTTCTACGAAGCAGCGATCGAATAACAGGCGGCCGTCTGAGCGCCCGGCTCCGGAAGGGGACGTGCGGGTGCTCGACTGGCCCACTGACATCCGCGACCACGGCCAGGTTCGGGCAGCGGTTGCCGCGAGCCGCCGACGCTGTTGTGAGTAACCTTGGCAGACAACGCTGTTCAGCCTCCCTGACCCGTTACGCACACGGTCCGTCTCGCTATCGGGAAGCTGGATCGTCCGATCTCTGCCAGCGGTTCACCTGACATAAGGGACGGTTATCGGACTTGACGGGACTACGAAAGAGCCCTCGGCCCCCACCGGGCGGGCGTGGCGTGCCGCCCCGGGCACGGTGAGGCTGGGAAACAAGAACGGCGAACCTCTCTTTGTAGCCAGCGGATGTGCGATGGCGGTTTCTACATATACCGTTGATCGGTTAGCGACAGAAGCGATGTCGTCACCAAACACGAGAGGTCTCGGCCCGTATCTCATCGAGTTCTTTCCCTGGCTCCAGGCGCCCGACAACTACTTCCGGAGTCGTCGGCACCCGGGCAAGTAGAGCGTAAGCCCCCGACAGCGGCCGCAGTCGGGGGTTCACGCTTGCGTGTTCGCTTCCGGCGCAGCGGATAACCCCCAACCTTCCGAGGGAACGCGGGGTGTCGGCCGGATTCGGGAGACTCCGGCCTATTCGCCCTCCATCACCGGTTCAGGTTGCTGGCCGTGCCGTCGACGCCATAGGTTGCCCATGTCGTCGGCGAACTGGAGATCGACCCGTACTTCGGCCGCTCCGGGGGCGCTGTACAACACCTCAGCTGACTGGTCTCGCGAGATCACCTGCGGGTATTTGTCGACCATCTGCTGTTGCGCGTTCTGAAGAAGCGCGGAGAGGCCGGGGACACTCATGATGTGATCCGAGAACATCCCACCATAGGAACCGAGGTTCGTCGGCACACCGAAAATCCCCGGCGGGTACATCGAGTTAGCGCGGGAGCCGATGGCATCAAGTGTTCCGCTCATCACGCCCGACAGCATCTCGCGGGAGAGCCCCTGCACTGAGATCTTCCCCTTCGCCGGGTGACACGCACCCTCCAGTCCGTTGCCGTCCCCATCAACGGCATACACATCGACTTCGAGGTCCGTAATCGGACCCGAACTCGCGTTGTTTACAGCGACGGTCCATAAACCCTGACCGATAGGCACCGGCTTGACTGACGCCGTTACTGCGCGGATGCGGCCGCCGCTGTTACCCGTCTCCGTCGCGCCGACCGAATAGTACGTGTTGTTATCCCGGCCAGCGATGACGTTGCGCTGGGTCGAGGTGAAGTTGTGCGCGGAAGCAGACCAACCGTCTATTGCTCCCGCGCCCAGGTAGGGTGGGGCGACTCCTGAAGGGCACGCGCTGCGACTCGGCCGATCCGCAGATCGCCAGCAGCTGCGATGTCCTCGGCGACAACACCACTCCCGCCGTCGACGGCCACATCTTTGACCTCGATGTCGCCTCCAACCGATGCGCGGCGAATCACTACGCCGATGGTGGCAGGCAACTCGGGAGCCTGCTCCTCGACGGCTGCCAGGAGAGCTTGCGCGAGACCCAGAAGATCGACGTCGTCGCCAGCACCCGCCTGATCCAGTTTCTTCGCAAGGAGTGCGCGGCGGAGTTCTTCCTCTGGCTCCTGCTCCAGCCCCTCGACCTCCGCGGTCACGGAGCTGTACCGGTTCGTAATCCAGCCCTTCACGGCCGTGTACGCGTCGCCGATTGCCTGTTTCGTGGTCTCACGTGCGCCGTCCGACGCACCGAGTGCGATCGCCGCGACTACTAGGGTTACGGGTTCCATCAACCACCTCACAGGGATGTGGTCCTGCACGGTGCCGGACCACGCCCAAATCTAGCGGCCGATGCCGACAATCGCGGGCGCCGAACGTGTATTCCGCTCGAGGACAACTAAACCCGGGGCCCCTGAAGCAAGTGGCAGGACGGTTAGACCATTCAGTGTAAGCGAGCCCTCCCCAGAGTTGCCCGAATCTTCGACATAGCAAAGGTGCATGAATAAGCAGCGTACGGTTCAGCCTGCGAACGATTTACTCCTCATCAACTGTTCCTGTACTGACCTCACTCGCCAATCGCGGAGGCTTACCGGTTCAAGGCAAACGCACTCAGAGCCCTCCTGCCGGTTTCGGTGTGCGTTTTGACCATCGTCATACCGGACGATCACAAACGCGCTTCTGTGTGAAATTTGTCAGTTTCAGAAGAGAGCAGCACGATTTCGAGAGTTCACTGCACTGATGCGGTTAAACGTACTCTGTCAGAGTCCAAGTTCAGGACATTCGATTCCGGGCTCGTACACTGCGATGGTTTTGTGCGCGGACCTTTTTCTACCCTCAGGTCCGACATAGTCACGGTCATTTCAGAAATTGCGCACCACCAATTACCCCTGGGGGTACTCTGGCGGATTCGAGTACTACCCGGCCCGTGTTTTGGAGGAATGTGCGTAGATGGATTCATCTGAGTGGGATGCGCGTTACAGCAGCGTCGAGCATCCGTGGGGCTCGGCCCCGGCGGCTGCCCTGTCTGCGCGGTTCGCGGAGCTGACGCCGGGCCGGGCGATCGACCTGGGCTGCGGAGACGGCCGCCACGCTCGATGGTTGGCCGACGCGGGCTGGACAGTGCGCGCTGTCGACTTTTCTTCTGTGGCAATCGAATTGGCACGCAGCGGCGGCGAGGATCGGGCGATCGACTACACCGTCGCCGACGCCCGGACCTGGGAACCATCCGAACCGGTGGATCTGGTGGCCATCGGCTTCCTGCATCTACCGGTCGACGAGTTGGTCGCCGTCATTGCCGGTGCAGCGAGTTGGCTCGCACCGAGCGGACGGTTGCTGTATCTCGGCCATGCGCTCGAGAACTTCACTCACGGTATCGGGGGCCCACCCGATCCGTCGATCCTGCCCGCCATCGACGACCTCGCCCGCGCCGCGAGCGGACTGCAGGTCCGCGAACTGGGACACCTGGTCCGCCCGGTCGGCGAGGGTCGGGCCATCGATGTCCTTCTCCACGCACAGCCCTGGGGCACCGCAGCTCACCGCGATCTGAAGAACGGAACCTTCACGTGACCGATCATCCCACTCCCCTGCGCGTGGTGTTCGCGGTGAACACCACACCCACCGCCGTGGTGCGAGCGATCCACAACCTTCTCGATGCTGCGACAGAGCCGGTGACGATCGAAGTCGTGTGCTTCGGACCGGGCCTCGATGCGGCCTTGCGCTGTTCGGATATCTCCCTGGAGATGCGGGCGTTGATCGACTCTGCCTCCATCACGGTGAAAGCATGCCGCAACAGTCTGGAGGGCAGAGGGCTCGGTGACGACGATCTGCTGATGGGTGTCGAAATGGTTCCCGCTGCAGTGCTCCATCTCGCTCGACGTCAGCGAGATGGATGGTCACAGCTCTACACCTGACGTCACATCCCCGCTCCAGTGTCGTAGGCACACCGTCTCAGAGAGTTCGGTCCTCGCGTTCACCGAGCTCGGAGGACTCGGCTGCGGTGTCGCGGTCTCGACCACGGACGATGCGCACCGTCAGGACTGCGATGATCACCAGCACTGCGATCAGGAGCACTGCGGTGTTCGGTACCGCGTCGGCCACGTCGCTGATCCAGACCTGCAGCGAGTACTGACTGTCGACCCCCATGACGCCGCCGAGGTTCGCTGTGCCCTCCGTGAGCAGGAACAGCACTCCGATACCGATGAAAAGCACCCCCGATATCAGAGACGTCGTGTGCGTTTTCAGCGGTCCTATGCTGATTTCCTTGCCGCGCAGCCACGTTCGTGATCCGAGCGAGAATCGGTCCCAGACCAGCGCCAGCACGAACAGGGGTATCACCATCCCCGCTGCGTAGAGTGCCATGAGCACTCCGCCGTATACGGCCTGACCGCCGGCGACGGCAACGGTCAGGACCGCGCCGAGCAGGGGTCCCGAGCAGAACCCTGCGAGCCCGTAGACCGCGCCGAGGGCGAACACCGATCCGGTGGAGGAGACGTCGATGCGCGCGGCTGCTCTCTGAGCGGACCCCAGCGCGAAGCCGCGACCGACGATGATCATCACTCCGAGGGCGATGATGACCACGCCGCCGATCATCGTGGTGACCTCGCGATACCGGGTGATCGCCGAGCCGATGGCCCCGACTCCAGCACCGAGGGGCACCAAGACCGCTGCCAGCCCGAGGTAGAAGATCCCGGTGCGGCCGGCGAGCTTGCCGGCCCCGTCGAAGGCGTACGCGAAGAAGGAAGGAAGTAGCAGGGCCGAGCATGGACTGAGAAGTGCCAGCAGCCCGCCGAGAAATGCTCCGAGAAGTCCGATCTGCGACATCGTGCCGCCCTACGCGCCGGCTGCCGCGTCGATCAGATCGACGAATTCCGAGAACGGTTGCGCGCCCAGAACCGGATCTCCGTTGACCGAGAACGCCGGAGTGGCCGGGATACCCAGCGACTGCGCTTCGGTGGAGTCGGCGGTGATCGCGGCGTCGAATGCGGTGCCGGTGGCGTCGGCGGTGAACCGAGCCATATCCGGTACCCCGGCCTGTTGCGCGTAGCTCTGCAGCGACTCCAGTGTCAGGTCTGCGTGACCGGTTTCGGGAGCATCGGCGTAGACGGCGCGGGTGAACTCCCAGAACTTGCCCTGGGCGGCGGCGGCGCGTCCGGCCCGGGCGGCGTCGAACGATTGTTGCCCGAAAATGGGTAGGTCTCGCCATTCGATGCGCAGGGTGCCGGTGTCGACGTATCGGTCGATCAGCTGCGGCTCGGTGTCCCGGCTGAATTGGGCGCAGAACGGACACCGGAAGTCCGAGAAGGCGATCATCACCACCGGGGCGTCGACGTCGCCGAGGGCCATCGGATCATCGGGCTCGCGGTGCGCCAGATCGCCGAGCGGTCCCATCACCGGCGGTCCGCTCGCGCTGCTCGACCCGGCGTCCGGTGCCGCCTCCGACTGCTCGTCGCCACCGGTCGTTCCGAGTACGAGAGCTCCCACGAGCACGGCCGCCACCACGACGGCGATGGCCAGGAGCACGATGTCGCGGCGGCGAGTGGAGCGAGATGTCGAAGTCATGCAATACCTTTCGGCAGTCGGATACTGGCAGCGATACCCATCTGGGTATAGCCTCACAGTGTCACCCTACTCACACAACTACACCTCGTAGGAGATCCCAGCCGATGACAGAGCCCGCCACCTCCGACCGTCTCGACGTCGATGCTGCCGGCCGTTCCGGTGACGGGGTGATCGCCGAGTCCGATCGTTTCCGGGGTTGGGGGGCGCGGGTACTGCGCGGCACCGTCGCCGGTGTGGTCACGGTGTTGGTGGTGGGCATTCCCACCGACATCATCGACACGCCGGTCTTCGGCCGTGAGGTGCCGGTGCGGGCGTGGGAGCTTCCGGTTCTGCTGGCCACGGCCCTGTTGACCGCACTGTGGTTCGGGATCGACAAACCCGCGCAGGTCGAGCGGACCGGCACACCCGCCGCTCTCGGTGTGGTCCTGACTTTCTTCGCCGTCGGGTGTCCGGTGTGCAACAAGCTGGTACTTCTTGCGCTCGGCACCTCGGGTGCACTGGGGTTGTGGGCACCGATACAACCCATCCTTGCCGGGGTGTCCCTGGCAATGCTGACAGCAGCGGTGATCGTGCGATGGCGCAAACGCGACTGCACCTCCGCGTCCTGCGCAGCATGACCGGGCGACGCCTGCTCACCCGTGCACCGACCATCGGGTGACCGGCACCCGAACCGATCGAAAGGAACCGAACGAACTATGACCGAATTGGCCATCGGTACCCGCGTGGACATGCCGTTCGAGGAAACCGTGGACGCAACCCGTGAGGCACTCGCCGAACAGGGATTCGGAGTGCTCACCGAGATCGACATGCAGTCGACGTTGAAGAGCAAGATCGACGCCGACATCGAACGCTACGTCATCCTCGGAGCGTGCAATCCGCAGTTGGCGAAGGCTGCGATCGACACCGATCGGCAGGTGGGGTTGCTGCTGCCGTGCAACGTGGTGGTGCGGGCCGATGGCAGCAGCACGATCGTCGAAGCGATGAACCCCCAGGTGATGGTGGGGCTCTCGGATGCAGCGGGCCTGGCCGAGGTCGCCGACCGGGCCACTGCACTGCTGCAGAGCGCGATCATGGCACTCGGCGGAGACAGCACCACCGCATAGATGGGTGCGCACCGTATCGGCAGAGCGGCGGCGGTGATCGGGACCGTTGCACTGTGCGCCGTCGCGCTGGCGTCGGGGTGCAGTTCCTCACCTGCTCCCGACACCACGGGCACCGATCCGGCGGCACATCCGTCGTCGCCGGCCGCGCCGCCGCCGGGCTTCGGAGACACGGCCCTGTGGTCGATCCCGTTCCTGTCGCAGCCTCACATCGTCGAGGACGGGTTCGTCGGAGTCGTCGACTCCTCGGACGCATCCGGTTCGCACCGGGTGCAGGTACTCGACGACACCGGCACACCACGATTCGGCGTGGACGTACCCGCCGATCGCGACGAGTTCGCGGTGACGAGCACACACAACCGTGAGCTGTTGATCACCGAGGACATCGATGATCCCGGTTCGGGTGCACCGGCCACGGTGACCGCCCGCGATACCCGCACCGGCGACCTCGTATGGGGTCCGGTCTCCGCTGCAGGCTGCCTGACCGGGTCCGGACTGCTGATCGACGCCGACTGCTCGCAGACAGCAAAGCCCGCGGCCGTGGCCGCCATCTCGGCGACCGACGGACACCGCACCGACCTGACGGGTGCGATCTCCGAATCCGGTGGATACGCGGTCACCGTCGACGGCGACACAGCGCGCATCGTGACCGCCGACACCGGCAACACCGCCTGGTCCACCGACACCCTCACCCCGCCCCCCGCAGCGATCCCCGGGACCGCACGATTCGTCGCCACCGCCGGCAATGCAGGGGTCGTGGCATGGACGATCCCGACCCGTCCCGAACCGATCCAGGCGGTCTATCGCCTCTCCGATGCCGAGCTCCGATGGATCAGCGGTAGCCGCAGTCCGATGGTGATGACCGCCGACAGCAGTAGCGGGGCGACGATGATCACCACCGCAGACCTCACCGACGACGGCATCGCTGTCCTGTTCGAGCAGTACGGCACCCGAGGTTTCACCGCCGATCAATTTCCCGGTGCCGACCGCTTCTCTCTGGTCGGCGGCATCGTCTACGGCGCGTCGGACTCGCGGGTGACTGCCATCGATGCGACCTCCGGCCGCGTCACCGGCACATCACCGAGCGCCGCACCGACAGCAGTGACCTCGAACGGTGTCGCATTGGCCCAGAGCAGCGACGGGTACACCGCATTCAAGGTGATCCCCCATTTCTGAGCTGCCCGCCCGCACACCCCGTTCAGGACGTCTTGGGACGACCTCGAAGATCGACGGAGAACAACGGACCGAGCAGACACACGTTGATCACCCCGGTCAGCACGAAGACACCGCCGATCACTCCCACCACGATGCCCCCGACACCGCCGAGCACGACGGCGACCACGATCAGAGCGATTCCCACCACGATGCGCAGTGCGCGCCCGGCAGTACTGCGCATGAATTCGACGAACGACATGATGATTCCAGTTCTGTAGAGGGACTTTCACTGTTGGACGGGCGAGAACGCCGAAGTGGACCGATCCACGGCTCCTCGCGCGAACAGCCCAACCCCAACCCCAGCCCCGACCTCGACAGCGCGGCATACGACGAGCGCTTCGCGCGCGATCTGATCGACCAGGGCACGACTCTTCGTAGCTTCGCAGCCGCGATGACACGATCACCGGCCGATACCGACGATCTGGTGCAGGACGTCCTCGAACGCGCATGGCGCAACCGGAGAACGTTTCGATCCGAATCGGCGCTCACGACGTGGCTCTACCGGATCACGATCAACCGTGCCCGCGATGTGGCCGCACGCGCGGAGACTCAGCGCACCGAACCATCGGGCACGGGCGACATCGATGTATCGATCAGCGACCTCGAGCACCCCGAGACGGTCGCGCAGGCGCTCAGCGATCGATCCACGGTGCGAGCGGCGCTGGCGACGTTGACCGTCGAGGATCGAATGGTCCTGGCACTGCACGACGGCGAGGGCTGGACGGCGACACAGATCGGTGCGGTCGGCGCGCTCACCACCGCAGCGGTGTACAAGCGCATCCACCGTGCACGGGTGAAGCTGCTACGCGCCCTCGACGACGGTCCCGCACACCCGCGAAACGACTCCCAGGCGTGCCGGCGCACACTCGCCGCGGCATCGGACTACCTGGACGGGCGTCTCGATGTCGACGCGTCGGCCCGCATCGATACGCACCTGCGGCAGTGTCGCCGGTGCCCACCCATCGCACAGGCCCTGATCGGTATCAAGACCGCACTCGGCCTGCGGCCGTGGACCAGCGCGGTACCCGAACAGTTCGTCTACGACGTCGCCCACTTGGGCGGACCCCCGCCGCGATGACCGATCATCCCCGACACCCGGAAAATATACCCCATAGGGTATATTGAAAGTGAATTGTCGACCGAGGGAGAGACTCATGTGCAGGGCTGTCACGTGCAAGAAGTGCGGGAAAACGACGTGGGCGGGATGTGGTCAACACGTCGATCAGGTGATGCGGGGCGTTCCGGCGTCCAATCGCTGCAAGGGGCACGACTCCGATCCGAAGTCACCGGGATTGTTCTCCCGCATGTTCTCCAAGAAGTAGATCGCGGTCCGCAGCCCTGGTCTTGCCAGGGCTGCGACCCGAGTCGTCGTTCTTCGTGGTCTCGCCCGTCGCGGCGCGCCGACCGGCCAGACCGTGCATACGCAGGTCCGCATCGTAGTGAACGAACAGCCCCCACCCGATCAGGTGCAACACCACGACCACACTCGCCATCGCCGGCAAGCGGGGGCTCCGTCGCGGGAAAGTCGATGTCGCGCAGGCACACTCGCGTCGGTCACCGGCACAGCCAGCCGTCCGGCGGGCAGTCGAGGGTAGTTACGATCGACGTCTGCGACCCTGGAGTGGCTTTCGCCGCCGCGGGGTGCAGGCGAGGTTGCTCGATCAGCTTTTCCCGTTCCCGGACATATCGTCGTCGATGCTCGGACCGACCCCGACCCCGACCCCGACCAAGGTCAACGATCGGCGATGGTGAGGATCGACCCACACCGAAATGGTGGCACCGGTCACCAGTGCGCGGACGGTCGACCGTTCTGCACGCACATCGCACTGGTACGTTCCGGACCCGGGCACCGTCACTTCCAGTTCCACCCGTCGTGAATCGATGTCGGTGCCCAGGACCACCGCCCACCCCTCGACGATGTCGTCCTCTCGGTCCGCCGCGGTGTCCCGGACCACGGATACCGCTGCAGGATGCAGCGGTGTGCGGGCTGCGAACATCATCGCCGCCATCAGCAGCACCGCGAAGCCGGCCACCACGGCAGCGGTGACAGCGGTCGCTGACCCGGGTGAGAGTCGAGGGACGAGGAAGGTGAACACCAGGATCAGCGCGAGCACGTAGAACCCCATGGCGACCGCGATCGCGTACGACACCCGTCCCGGTACCAGGACAGCGGCACCTGTCGAGCGCCGTCTCCGCGCGCTCGTCACCGTCTCTCCCCTGAGGTCCCGCTGGCGGTGCCCTCTTCGACGCCGTCGGCGATCACTTCGGAGGGTGCCCGCACAGCGGCGGTGTGGCCCGTCAGCCCGACGTGGGCTTCGGTGCGCATGCGTTCGACCATATGAGGGTAGTGCAGCTCGAACGCCGGCCGCTCGGAACGGATACGAGGTATTTCGGTGAAATTGTGGCGGGGCGGTGGGCAGGTGGTGGCCCATTCGAGAGAGTTGCCGTAGCCCCACGGATCGTCGACGGTGGCGACCTCGCCGTATCGGTAGGACTTGAACACATTCCATACGAACGGCAGCGTGGAC
Source organism: Rhodococcus sp. 27YEA6 (assembly GCF_044908235.1). NCBI lineage: Bacteria > Bacillati > Actinomycetota > Actinomycetes > Mycobacteriales > Nocardiaceae > Rhodococcus > Rhodococcus sp. 27YEA6. The sequence continues at coordinate 28,354 of NZ_JBIYCY010000026.1, forward strand.
AGCCCGAGAATGAACGCTCCGATCGAGGAGATCAGGTTCAAGGTGGTGAATCCGTCGGAGGGCAGGTAGTCGGCGTAGCGGCGCGGCATCCCTTCGTTGCCGAGCCAGTGCTGGACCAGGAACGTCATGTGGAACCCGACGAACGTCGTCCAGAAGTGCCACTTGCCGAGGCGTTCGTCGAGCATGCGTCCGGTGATCTTGGGAAACCAGAAGTACACCCCGGCGTAGGTGGCGAAGACGATGGTCCCGAACAGTACGTAGTGGAAGTGAGCCACCACGAAGTAGGTGTCGGTGACGTGGAAATCGATCGGGGGGCTGGCCAGCAGCACACCGGTCAGTCCGCCGAACAGGAATGTGATCAGAAATCCGATGCTGAACAGCATCGGGGTTTCCAGGGTGACCTGTCCTCGCCACATGGTGCCGATCCAGTTGAACAACTTCACCCCGGTCGGCACGGCGATGAGGAAGGACATGAACGAAAAGAACGGCAGCAGAACAGCTCCGGTGGCGTACATGTGGTGCGCCCACACCGTGATCGAGAGCGCTGCGATGCCGAGGGTGGCGAAGATCAGACCCTTGTAGCCGAAGATGGGTTTGCGGCTGAAGACCGGGAAGATTTCGGAGACGATGCCGAAGAACGGGAGCGCGACGATGTAGACCTCGGGATGGCCGAAGAACCAGAACAGGTGCTGCCAGAGCACCGCTCCCCCGGTCGCCGGGTCGAACACGTGACCACCGAAGTGTCGATCGAAGGCCAGCCCGGCCAACGCGGCCGCGAAGGTCGGGAACGCCAGCAATACCAGCACCGAGGTCACGAGCATGTTCCAGGTGAAGACCGGCATCCGGAACATCGTCATGCCGGGTGCGCGCAGGCACACCACGGTGGTGATGAAGTTGACCGCGCCCAAGATCGTGCCCAAGCCGGACAGGATCAGCCCCAGTACCCACAGGTCGGCGCCGACGCCGGGGGAATGCAGTGCGCTCGTCAGTGGGGTGTAGGCGGTCCATCCGAAGTCCGCGGCACCTCCCGGGGTGATGAACCCGGCGAGCACGATCAGCGATCCGAACACGTACAGCCAGTACGCGAACGCGTTGAGCCGCGGGAACGCGACGTCCGGTGCCCCGATCTGAAGCGGCAGAATGTAATTGGCGAATCCGTACGCGACCGGGACGGCGTAGAGCAACAGCATAATCGTGCCGTGCATGGTGAACAGCTGGTTGTACTGCTCGTTGGACAGGAACTGCAACCCCGGTACGGCGAGTTCGGTGCGCATGAGCAGCGCCATCAACCCGCCGATGAGGAACAACCCGAACGAGGTGACCAGATACATCTTCCCGATCGTCTTGTGATCGGTGGTGGTCACCAATTGGAACAGCGTCGAGCCCTTCGGCTCGTGACGCATCGGATACGGCCTGGCCGCCTCAGGGCGGGGAATCAGTGCGGTCATCGACGATTTCCTCGAACTAGGTGTGGGATGCGCCCGCATTTGCATGCGCAGAAATAGGCTCAGTGATGCACAACGATGTGCGTTACAGGGCCATGGAGGCCTGGACGGTGACGTAGACGGCCACGACGAGCAACAGGGCTGCGAAGCTACGGGTGAGTGTGGTGGCAGAGACTTTGTCGCTGATGGCTTTTCCTGCGAACGATCCGGCGATGGCCGCGAGGGTGAACGGTACGACGATCTCCCACGGGATGGTGGCACCTGTGCCGAGGCGTTCGGTGAAGGCTCCCGCGCTGGTGATGGAGATGATCACCAGCGACGTTCCGACCGCGACGGGCATCGAGTAGCCCAGTGCCAGAACCAGGGCGGGGACGATGAGGAAGCCGCCGCCCACTCCCAGAAACCCGGTGAGGAAGCCGACGACGAGCGCGGAAGCGACCAGCTTGACTACCTGCGACGTGGTGATCTTCACTTTCGCGGGCTTGGTGGCGACCGCAACGGCACCCGGGCGTGTTCCCGCGGTCTCGGCCGGGTTCGGTGTCGGTAGGTCGGCATCGTGTCCACGCCGGGTGCGGCGCAGCATCGCACCGGCGGCGACGATCATCAGTGCCGCGAACGCGAGCAGCAAGATCTGCGGGTCGACCGATCGGTTGAGGATCGATCCACCGAAGGCGGTGACCGAGCCCAGAATTCCGAACACTGCCGCTGCCCGCCACCGAACGTGCCGTGCTCGCGCATGACTGATGGCCGCGATGATCGAGGTGATTCCGACGATGATCAACGAGGCGCTCGTTGCCGACTGCGGTTCGACCGCCAGGAGATACACCAGGGCAGGAACAGTCAGTATCGATCCCCCACCACCGAGCGCGCCGAGGGAAAGACCGATGAGAATCCCTGCGGCAACTGCAATCGCCAGGGTGGCGACCATGTCAGATCACTGCGCCGGGGGTGCCGTCATCACGGACCACAGGGCGGCCGTCTTCGTGCCACGCTTTCATTCCGCCCGACAGATTGTGCGCTGTACGACCGGCATCGGTGAGGGCCGCGACAGCTTTGCTCGACCGAGCGCCCGACCGGCACACCACGACCAATTTCTGCTCAGGAGGGTAGGCAGCAGGATCGAGATCGCCGAGGCGTACATGGACGGCGTCCGGGGCGTGGCCGGCAGCCCATTCGTCGTCCTCGCGGACATCGATCAGGATGGCTCCCGATTCGGCGATCAGTGCATATGCGGCGGCCGGATCGGCTTCCGGTGGTGCTCCAGTCATGAACAACGCTCCTTGGATCAGTGGGTGCTTACAGGGCGTGCAGCGGCGTGGCCGGCACGAAGCGATAGCCCTCGCTCGGTGAGAACGTGGCCGAGACGGTGAACCGATCTCCTCGAATCACTGTGTGCCGCAACTCCACCGGCCGGGAATTCATGCAGCCCAAGCGGCGGATCGACAGCGCCGCGGTCTTCGAGTCGAGTTCGAGTGCTGCCGCATCCTCCGGATCCGGCACGACGGCAGTGACGTCCTCGCGGCCACCGGTCAGGCGGATGCCGCAGCGTTTCTCGAGCTCGATGTAGAGAGCCGTGTGAGTGAAGTCCGCATCCAGGAGGTCGCGTGCCAGCTCCCCCGGCAACCAGGCACGGTCGAGAGCCAACGGCATGGTCCCTGCCATACGGATGCGCTCCAGGTAGAGCAGCGGAGCCTTGGGACCGACCTGCAAGGTAGCGGCCACCGCGGGGTCGGTCCGCAGTTCGAGTGCACGCACCATGCTGTGCTGAGCAACACCCGTGGCTTCCACGGCAGCGAAGAGACTGTAGAGCGCACCGAGTGGCTGCTCGATCACCGGCGGAGCCGCCAACCGAGAAGGCCGGCCACGCTCTGCAATCAAGATTCCTTCGTTCCGCAGGTGCCGCAGGGCCTCGCGGGTGGTGTGACGGCTCACCCCGTAGCTCGTCGTCAACGCATGCTCGCCCGGGAACTCGGAGCCGGCGAATTCGTCGTCACCGATTCGGCGGACCAGATCGGCATGCAGTTGCGCCCACAGCGGCATCGCACTGGAGCGGTCGAGCGCGGCGCTGCGATCGGGTTCAACCATCAGAGGCCCTCCTGTCGATCTGTGTCGGAATCCGAATTCGAGCCGCCGGCTGCTGACCCTCGGGGCCACTGTACAACAAATGTACGTACATCCGTACGGACGGCAGTGATGCTCTCTACGCGTCGAAGCGATGTCGACCGAGGATCTCGGGGACCGCAGCTCCCCCCGTCCCCGAGAAACCATCCGTCGGCGTCGCCGACACACAACGAGACAATGCTTGCTTCGAAAAAAGTTGTTTCCCACCACGAACGAGCGCCTGGTGGAGATCGCGCCGAACCTGGTGAATCCGCCCGCGTAGCGAGCGTCATCGGTTCGCTTCCCAGTCGGTCCCGGATCAGGCCAGTCGGTGCCGGATCAGGAGTGTCGCCCGGGGGCTGCTCGCCCGGGGCCTGCTCTACCGTCGGTGGCGCAGCGAGCCGACAGGGCGAGCACCGGACCGAACCGGGGGCGGACTGCACGACCGCCTCCGATTCGGGCGGGTTCGATCAGACTGTTTCGAGGTTGCGCTCGGCCCAGGCGGCGTAGCTGCCCTCGAGTTCGACAACTCGGTAGCCGGCGCGGCGCAGGGCGCTGGCTGCGACCGCGTTACGGACGCCGCTCTGGCAATAGGTCACGATCGGACCGCCCGTGGGCAGTCCGTCGAGGTTCCACAGCAATCGGCCACCGCTGAGCTGTTCGGAGCCAGGTATGTGGCCGTCGGCGTGTTCGGTTTTGTTGCGCACGTCCAGCACCATTGCCGGGTCGAACGAATCCAGCTCGTCCGCACCGATCGTCTCGGGTGTCGTCATGGGGAGCCCTCGTAGACTCGTGACGTACCCGGTCACCGTATCGATGCCGACCCGCAGCAGGTGATCACGTAGCTCGTCGGCGACGGCGTGGTCCTCGGCGAGCACCACCAGTGGAGTGTCCTCTCGTTCGGGGTCGTAGACCCAGGCACCGAACGAGGCTGCCTTGTCGATGCCGGGGATGTTGAGCGCTCCGGGGACAGCGCCGGCGTGCACCTCATCTTGGCCGCGGGTGTCGAGGAGGACGACCTCGTCGGAGTCGAGGGCGCGTGCCAATTCTGCGGAGTCGTACTCGCGCAAGGGAGAGAGTGGCCCGAGAACGACCGGGCCCTGCTTGTTCTGACGCTTCATCCGGCCGAAGTAGGCGTGTGCATCCGGTTGACCGTCGAGCATCTCGTCGACGAAGCCCTGCTCGTCGTCGCGCTCGACATACCCGGCCCACCAAGCGAAACGGCGTTCGTAGCCGACGCTGGTCGACGGAAGCGCGCCGAGAGCTTTTCCGCAGGCACTGCCCGAACCGTGACCGGGAAAGACCTGGATATGATCCGGCTGCGTGACGAACGACCGCTTCAGACTGCGGAAGATCTGTTTGGCACCCTCGAAACGGGTGTCGACACCGTCTGCAGCTTCGTCGAGTAGGTCCGGGCGGCCGAGATCGCCGGCGAAGACGAAGTCGCCCGTCAACATGTATCCCGGAGCATCGGCGAAGGCGCCGTCGGTCACCAGGAACGAGAGGTGCTCCGGGGTATGACCGGGCGTGTGAACGGCTTGCACGGTGATGTTGCCCAGAGCCAGCGTGTCGCCATCGTGGAGGCGTTCGGCCTCGAAGCCGTACTGCCAGTCGTCGCCGCCCTCTCCTGAGACGTAGGTGGTCGCGCCGGTGGCCTTGGCCAGCTCGCGGGTGCCGGACAGGTAGTCGGCATGGATGTGGGTCTCGGTGACGGCGGTGATGGTCATGCCATGTCGATCGGCCAGGTCCAGGTACACACCGATGTCGCGGCGGGCGTCGACCACCACTGCCTCTCCCTTGGCCTGGCAGCCGATGAAGTATCCGGCTTGGGCGAGGTCTTCGTCGTAGATGCGTTCGAGAAGCATCGAAATCTCCTTGTCGATCGTGGTGGCGTTCGTACAGGTCTCAGAATTCATGGTACCCCGTGGGGTATTTCAGGAGGTTCTGTGCGGCGAGGTGCACGGTTCCGATTCCTGCGGGGTGGAGGTGAAGTGGGCGGCATTCCACTGGGCGACCAGGGGCATCGCAACCGACTGATCCAGCGAGGCGCAACGACTCACAGCGACATCGCAGTGGTTGCCGATCATCACGTCCTCCTCAGCCGTCCGGCACTCGCCGACTCGGGGCGGACGAGGAAATTTCATTCGTCCCGAGTGTGGCGTTTGTCGGTATTGGCGACTAACCTCTTCCATAATGTACGTACATCCGTACGATCAATCAAGGAGAGGGCGACGTACACCTCGGCACGTGCCCTTGCACCACCTGCTCGAACGCCGGAATGACCTTCCAGCACGACTGCTGTGGATGCAGTGCACCTGGCTTCAATGACCACCAATGTTGTGACCACACGGCTCGCGCCCACACCGACGTCGAGCTGAACCACCCGGCATCAACCGAAATCGAGACAGCGCTCACCGAGCTCGTGTCTCGAACAGGAGGACCACATGTCCGCGCACACCATCGACCACAAAGTCGCGATCATCGGCGGAGGCAACGCCGGTATTTCGCTCGCGGCACGTTTGCGGCGAGCAGGAATGACCGACATCGGCATCATCGAGCCGGCAGAGACCCACTATTACCAACCTTTGTGGACGCTCGTCGGTGGAGGCCGCGCCCCGGCCTCGGAGAGTGCGCGCAGCGAGGCGTCGGTGATGCCCCAGGGCGTCGGCTGGATCAAGGATCGCGCCGAGGGGGTCGACCCCGATGCCCAGACGGTCAGCACCTCCTCGGGAACTACGATCCATTACGACCACCTGGTGGTGTGCCCCGGCATCCAGCTCGACTGGGATTCGGTGTCCGGCATGGCCGAATCGATCGACACCCCGCAGGTCTCGAGCAATTACCGCTACGATCTCGCACCCAAGACGTGGCAGATGATTCAAAAGATGCGGTCGGGCACCGCCGTGTTCACGATGCCCTCCGGCCCCATCAAATGCGCGGGTGCCCCGCAGAAGATCGCGTACCTCGCGGCCGACTACTGGCGCGAGCAGGGCGTGCTCGATGCCATCCGAGTTGTCCTCGTCCTGCCCACACCCGGAATGTTCGGGGTACCGGTGTTCGCCGAGGAGCTCGAACGAGTCGTGGCGCGTTACGGCATCGAGGTGCGCAAGAACAGCGAAGTCACCGCTGTCGATCCGGACGGCCGGTCGGTGACGATCACCGACAACAGTGCAGGTACCACCGACGAGCTACCCTACGATCTGCTCCACGTCGTACCGCGCCAATCTGCACCGGACTGGATCAAGGCCAGCCCCATAGCGGACCCCGAGAATCCAGCCGGATACGTCCAGATCGACAAGAACACACTGCGTCACAACAGATTCGACAACGTCTTCGCCCTCGGTGACGCCGGATCGTCACCGAATTCCAAGACCGGTGCCGCCATCCGCAAGCAAGCACCCGTGGTCGCCGAGAACCTGCAGGCGAGCATCGCCGGCCGTCCACTGACCGCACAGTACGGCGGGTACGCCTCCTGCCCCTTGACCACCTCTCGTAAGACGATGCTTCTGGCCGAGTTCGACTACACGATGCAGCCGGCTCCCTCGATACCGCTGATCGACACCACCCGCGAACGCCGCGACATGTGGTTCCTCAAGAGACGCGGACTGCCGGCGTTGTACTGGAATGCCATTCTCACCGGCCGAGCGTGAACGGTCGACCGCCGCACAGTTACGACCGCGAGGGCGACCTGAGCCACTATCGGTCGGTGTTCGAGGCCATCGAACGACGCGTGATACCGGAGGTGGTGATCACCCGAGTCACCCCGTATCTGCTCGTTCTGGTGTCGGCGGCCGTGCTCGGAGTGGTGCTTCCGCACACCGGCGGCGCACACGGGTACGACGTTCTTCTGCGCACCGAAAGCGCCGACGCGGAATCAGCGGGTGTGTTGGCGACACTGTTCACCGCATTCACTCTCACGTTCACCGTCGTAGCGGCCTCGATCGCGCGTCTGGTTCGGCGTTTTCGGTGGGCCGCTCTGGCTTTGGCGGGCAACGGTGTCACCACGGTGTTCGGTGTGCTCGCGATCTGGGCTCGGCAGTCACTGGCACCGACCGCGACGGTGGCGGGTCCATCGATCGGCCTGTATCTGGGGGCGGTGGCAGCCCTGCTGTCCACCGTTCTCTGGGCTCGTGTGGTGTTCACCCGCCCACCCGAGCATCCCGGTCCAGCGCGCAGGAGCTGACACGTCGCGGGCCCGAGCACCCCATCTCGAACCGGCTGTCCTGCCTCGGTCCGATCACCCCCGTGCATCGATGCGGGGGTGATCGGACCGTTGTCAGGCGAGGGCGAGAAAGAGCTTCTCGAGCTCCGCTTCGCTCATCTTCTCCCCTGTTTCCGCCCCGGTGATGCACTCACGGAGTCCGGTGGCGACGATCTTGAAGCCTGCCCGGTCGAGAGCCTTCGACACCGCGGCCAGCTGGGTGACGACGTCCTTGCAGTCACGGCCGCTCTCGATCATCGAGATCACTCCTGCGAGCTGACCCTGCGCACGCCGCAGACGGTTCAGTACCAACGCGATGCTTTCGGTGTCACCGGTCATGTCGTTCAGTCCTTCGTTCGATGAAACTCCAGGTTACCCCTAGGGGTAAGAGTGGTCGTGGTGGCCGACGCCGGACGGTATCGGCCACCACCA
>NZ_JBIYCY010000027.1:0-35514 GCF_044908235.1 Rhodococcus sp. 27YEA6
GACACATTGGCATCAGATGCACTGAGTCCGCATCACATTGGCGTACTAAAAGATCAGATTCACTGAGTTCGCATCAGATGCAATGAGCCAGGACAAATCGCGAAATGACACCGTCACCCCTTGACACGTGGGTTACGCTCCGAACAGCGCAACGAAGTGAGCATGGATCGGAGCGACCCCCGCGTAGGGGATAAATTCTCTCCCCGGCAACTACACCGATTCGCGCTGCTCAGCAGGTTGCGGGGCTCCGGAACGAAGATCCGAGCCGTCCATCTATCCCACGCCTCAGCCAACAGACAATCTGAAAAGAACCTTCTCCCGTGGGCGTCCCAAGCCCGTCCCCTTAGCCAATCAACGGCCACGCACCTGTTGTTCAACAGCCTGCGATGTGTCCGGTCGCGAGCCGTTTCGCGCGAGTCTCACCCACACAAGTTCGAGCAGATTCCCGCATCGCAAGTTTCGGCACACAAGTGGGGAACGTCCCCGCCGGTCCTGCAGATGCCTTTCGACCCTGACCCAGGGTCGACGGGTCGCGCCTAGGGTTCCCGGGCAATGGCTTCAGGTCAGGTCCGCTTGCGGCTCGCGATCTCGTCGGAGAGCCGCTGCACATGGGCGGCGTCCGCGTCCCTGGCAAGGGCGACGTAGTGGTCCATGACGGCCGGCCGGTAGCGCAAGGGCAACGTCTGTCCTGGGGCGAGTCGTGTCAGCTCGGTGATCGTGAGGTCTTCGTCTGCGATACCGCGGAACGAGATGCCGTCGGCTGTCTCCACGTCGAACATCAGGACCACGCGTGGATTGCTGTTGACCTCCCGCCAGTCGACGAGAACGCCGAGCGCAAGCGCCCCCGTCCGCAGTTCCGCATTGCGCTTGCGTGCATCACTGCTCATGAGCGGGTTCGGGGCGACGCCCGGAAAGTCGGGCCCGACGCCGAGCGATTCCCGACTCAGGTCAGGCCTGAGCTTCGACATCACATCGTCGAGCGTCATCTTCGAATCGTTGCGCTTCTTCTTCCAACCGAACATCCTGACCCCTCCCTCACAGCGGCGCCGGAATCTCGGCCTGGAGCTTCGGCGCTCGGTGCGATCGTAACGGCCGGCATTGCCCGAATCAGACAGATGCCCGACGCAAAAACATGCCGATGCCGACTCGTTGGATCCAGCGCGGCGATCTGCGGTGGTCTCCAGGTGGCGGGGTTCGACGCTGATGTTCGGATCCGAGCACTGGCCGTTATTGCCAACGATCATTCGAGCTGGTCAACGTACATTGCTGGCGAGATCCTGCAATCCGAAAGTCGTCATGAGCCCGACCTCGCGGAGATCGCGTGGTCGAGCTGTGGCAACAACACCGGGGCGAACGGATCGAGCAGTGATTTCCTCTCCGGATCGCAGCCAGAGCGTTAGTGCGGGAGGGGAGCCAGCATTACCCGCGCGGATTTGAAGCGATGCAACAGCTGCGCCGTCAGTTTGAGATGTCGGGGCCTAGTGTCCTGCGCCGGTAGTAAGTTTCCGATATGGCTCTCGGAAACGAGTTGGTCGCTCGCATCGAGCGGACCGTGGACTTCTACGGTCCCGGCCGTCCGATTCCGGCAGACGAGCTTCACGTGCGATTGCATGCACTCGACATCGTCCCCGACAAAGACTTCACCGAGTTCGTGGGACGTTGGGGCGGATGCTTCGTGGGCGTGTCAGTGCACGCATGGGACAACGCCGAGCTTATCGGTCGTGAGACATGCATCGAGCTGACCATGGGGGCGCGTGACGCATACGGCGCCCTCATCGACGGGGTGGTGTTCGCTGACGACGGGTCGGGGAATCCGATCTGGATCGCTGCGGACGGAAGCGTGCGCTTGGTCGACCATGACAACGCGAACACAGTTGTTCGACTGGCTGCCAGTTTCCGCACGCTGTTGGAGGAGAACGTCGACGACTGACTCACGAAGGCATCCGCGCGATTCCGGCTGCCCCTCGTCGCCCTCGCAGGCTGCATGTCCGCGGTGGTCGCCCCAACGACCGTACCTGTCACCGAGATGATCGAAGGCGTTGCGGGCGTCGTGGCTGGGGCCGGCCTACGGATACACGCATGTCGCCCCCTCGACGGGGCACTAGTTCATCGGACGGCTACTGCGCTTACACGCCAGACGCCGATTTTGACGGCACTCATGTAGACGGCGAAGGTGTTTTTGCTCAGTTCTTTTCCATCAGGTCCGGTGGCAGTTTGTGTCACTGCGAGCACACGGGAAACTTTGGCTGGTTGATCAGCAGGGTGTTCGTCGCCGGCAATGCTCGCTGTGGCAATGACGATCGCGTGGTCGTCTGCCCAGTTCTGCCATTGCTTACCGGTGATCGGTGCAAGCGCAATGAATGAGTCGGCATTCGCGGCGTAGTACCTCTCGTCGAGAAGTGGCGCCGCCCGTTGAGCTGCCGCGGATTGGTTTACGTCCTTGCCTGGGGCGTAAGAGAGCATGGTGCGAGCGACGGCGAGCATGACCGATTCTGCATCGTTCTCGTTGGCTCCGGCCAGTGTGTCGGGGAGCGCTGGAGGCGGAGTGGTGGTCAGGGCTGGAGGGGCGGTCGGAGGCGACGGAACTGTCGTCGGCGCCGAGCCGGATTGGCTACCTTCAGCGAGGACGTCTGTCGATGGGAGTGTGGGTACCGTCCACGAGCTGTCGGCCTCGGCACTCGTTTCCACCGGATGATCTTCGGGTTCGTCGCTTCCTCCGCACGCTGTCAGTACCAACGCGGCAGATGTGAGAGCAGCAAGAGCGAGCGAGCGATTGCGAGTAATCATTATGAAGGTTCCTATCCGAATCGTTTGACGTACATCTCTTCGCCGGCCCAGCCGGAGAGCGGCATGATCGAGACGCTTTTCCCCGATTCCGGGGCGTTGAGCAACATGTCCTGACCGTTTTCGGTGCCGTAGAAAATGCCGACGTGATGGGTGTCGCCGCCTGCGCCGAAGTAGATCAGGTCACCTGGGCGCTTCTGGTCGAACGGAATGTCTTGGCCGCGGGAGTCGTACAGCTGGCCGGGGTTGGAATGACTTCCGGTGAAGTGAGGGAGCAAAATTTGGCCACCGGAGGCTTGGTAAACCGCGTACAACGTCAAGCCTGAGCAGTCGAAGCCGACCTTGTTCGAATCGCCGTTCGCATCTCCTGCCCCGCCACCATCACTGATGCCTTTCGTTGGACCGTTCTGATCTCCGCCTCCCCACGCGTACGTTGTTCCGATCCATTGGGAGGCCGCAGCGATCACGTTCGCTCCGAACGGCCCACCCGGCTTGAACTGAGGTCCACCGGGGTTCGAGGTCCCAGGCGCGCAGGCGCCGCCGTCGATGATCGTTGTTGCGGCGCCACCCTTGACGATGTCTGCCAGCTCCTGCGGCGTCAGGTCTTTACCTGAACCTTTGAACTGCGAAGCTAGTTGCCGAGCGAGCGTTTCGTCGTCGGCGTATGCCTCCGGGTGAGCCGATCCCTGCACGGTTTGGGCGGCGACGGTGACTGGCATGGATTGCCAGCCCGAAACTTTGAGCAACGCGTCAAAGAATTTGACGTTCGCCGTTACGGGGTTCATCAGGTCTTCCGCGGTGCCCCAGATGCCGACTTGTTGTTGGTATTGATTGACCGAGAGGTGGTCGCTTCCGACGCCGTCGTGGGGATATTGCAGCGACTCGGGCACGTTGGAGCTGGCGAGCATTCGGTAGGTCGATTCCTGGCTCATGGTGGCCAAGGCAACTACGATTCCTTGATCAGGAACGCCCATGGACTCGCCTATGGCGACAGCTTGTTTCGCCAGCGCCGTTTGGCTTGCGTTGAGACCGCCCGTGCCGGCGGGGGTGGATTTCGCCACCAACTCTGCATCGGGCTGAGTTGGGGCGGAGGCTGCTGCAGGGGAGGCGGTTCCTCGTTGCTTGAGCCAGGGAACCGGGTCGACTCCACCGCCCATCGACCATTGTCCTGGGTAGATACCAAAGTGCAGGTGCGGACCGCTGGATTGTCCTTCGCTGCCGACTTTGCCGATGAGTTGGCCTGCGGTGACCTTGTCGCCGGCTTTGACGAGCACTCCTGCTGCGGTCATGTGCCCGTAGAGAGATTCGACGGTCTGCCCGTCGATGGTGTGCCGGATGCGGATCCAGTGTCCGTAGCCCGAGGCCGGTCCAGCGACGACGACTTCACCGTCTCCTGCAGCGTAGAAGGGGGTATCCAGCGGGGCCGCGTAATCTTGTCCGTCATGCATTTCGCCTTCTCGCATGCCGAACGGCGAGCTGATCGTGTACGTACCTTCGGCCATCGGAACTGCCAGAGATCCGGGTTTCAGACCTACCAACGATCCGTCTGCACGAATGTCGGTACCGGTCGGCTGACCGCAGGTGGTGTCCTCACCGGTGAGGGACAAGATGACGAGAATCGGCGCCATCAGCACGACCATGCACACGATCGGCACGGAGATGAGGATCCACCACCACTTCTTCGACGAACTTTCCGAATCGGGGGACGGTGGTGCGGCGAGGAGCGTCATCAGCGAGGCCGCCGGGTCAGCGAGCTCGGCTGCGGGGTCCTCGCGTTACCCGCTCCTGCTTGAGCTGCCGCCGCCATCAGTCCGGCAGTTCTGGAGCCGGATCCGGTGGGAATGTTGACGGCGGGAACAACTGGAGCGGCGGGCGGACGTACCGGCGCGGCGGTCGGCTTCGGCGCCTTCGGGGCGCGGGTGGGAGTGGTGGGCAACAGCAGCGGCGCACCGGAATCGGTGGTGAATTCGCGGAAGGACCGACCGTCTGGTGCAACAGTTTTCGAAGCTGAACTGCGAACTCGTCCACGCTCCGGAGCAAGACCCGACGGCGCCGTGCCAATCGACTTCTTGATGCCCGGTTTGTCTGCGACAGCCGATTTCGAAAGTCGACTGCGCACCGCGGCCGCCGCGCTATCCGCACCGGTTCCACGGCTCGGTGAGCTCGTAGAGGACCGTGAACCCGAGGACTGTGAACGGGCCATCGTGGCCGGGTCGGAGAGATTGTCGATCGACTTCTTGGCCTTCTTCGCTCCGGAGACTGCTTTCGTGCCCGCCCAGACTGCGGCGGCGACGCCTCCCGTTACCGCAGTCGACGTCGCTGTGCCAGCTACTGAGCCAACGGCCTTGGTTGATGTAGTCGCTTTCTTCGCGATCTTGCCTGCGCCCTGGACCGCGGCCTTGCCGCCACGGTAGATCTGCCGGCCCTGCGCAGCCATCAACGCGATATCTCGACCCGACGTAGGGGTAGATCTGGTGATGGATGTCGGTGCGGCATCGGGTCGCTTCGCCAAAATCGACGCCAGACTGTCCGACATCCGTTGCAGACCCTTGATCGCGCGACGGAAGAGGAGGAGTGCGACGATCAGGAAGATGTCGACGAAGAAGACGGTGCGGATGAGATTCGATTCGTCTGAAGCGAAAAGGTCTTGGACGACGAGCACGTATCCGACCAGGAAAACTATGGAAAACATCATCTGCAGCAGCGACATCGCGACGTTGGCGATCGTGCGCCAAAACTGTCCACGCATCGACGGTGCGATGGCAACAACGATGCCAGGGATGGATTTGATGGCGTTGCCGATCGAAACCCCTGCAGCGAGAACCAACCTGCCCGCCAGGTAGATCGCGAAGAGCATCAGCAGAGTGCCGGCGAAGATCAAGAAGAGCAGACCCATCGCTTGACCAGGGCCAGGATTGTCGGCGTATTGCTTCATCGGACCGTCATCGCCATCACACGCCGCGATCGCGTCTTTGATGCGATCTTCAGGCTTGTCATCCGGATTGAGCAGATCCAGGGCCGCCCCCGCGCCGGGAAGAATGTCACCAACCTTCTCTTGCACCTTGTCCATGACCCCGGGCCCGTCCGGGGTCGCGGCGTAAGCCTCGTCGAATTCCTTGACGCACTTGCCGTTGTTGTCCGGCGCATCAAGCACGACCCCGAAGTTGATCAGCTGAGTGGGCTGGCGCAGGAAGGTATCTACGAGGGTCGATTTGATGGTGTCGATCTGCTGATCGGCGTTGCCGCTGGTATTTCCACCGTTCGCCAGTCCCGACGCGACTTCGAGTCCGGCATCGCGTGCAGCGAAGACCAGGCCGTCGTTACCGACGACCCGGTCGAGGGGGTTGGCGAGAAATCCGACGGCCGCGGCCGCGATGACACACGACATGAGCAGTTCGTAGATGCCCGTGGAGAAGCGCCCGCGTACGAACCACACGGCCACGCTGAATCCGGCGATGGTCAACATCAGTGGGGTGAGCGCGAATTGGTCGGTGATCGAGGTGACGGAGTCTGCGATGGTGCGGACCGGCGTGAGAATCATTTCGATCCAGTCGAAGGACAACGCGTAAGTGATGAACCAGATCGCCGTCGCCATCATGAATCGGAAGACCTCGTATTCGAGGGTGATGATGTACGCCCAGATCATTCTCCAACCGCCGCCCATTGAGGCGTTGCCCTTGTCGATCGAGAGGAAGTAGCTCCAGGCGTCGATTCCGTGCGTGTCCTTGAGCGCCATCCATGCGAAGAACGGTGATGCACCTCCTCCTCCGCTGGGGTCCGCAGCCGCGGGCGTAGCGAAAATCAGCAAAAGTGCACCAAGAGCGTGCCATCCCGCGGCCACCCGAATGAGCAGGCGGCTCCACCAGCGTGACCACAGCCAGCGAGAGATCGGTTTGCTCACGTACATGATGACGACCAACCAGGATTCGGGAATCCACGCTTGGGCGATCCGGCTGGCGGAGTGCAGGAGCCAACGCAGTGAGTGTGTGACCGCGGCGCGGACGCTGAAGTACTCGCGGGCTTCGGGACTGCCCTCGACAGCGTCCTGGTCGAGGGGGTGCGCCGCGGTCGAGGTCATGCCTTCACCAGCTTCTTGTTGTCTTTCGGGGTAGTCAGCGCGGCTTCACGGCGCGATTCGGTGGCGGGGAGAAGAGTTTTGATGCGGCCGACGTTTCCGCTGCCGTCTCGCATGTAGCCCTCGCCTCGGCGGTGCGGCTCGACGTAGCCGTCTTTTCCCGTGACCGGCGCTGTCTGCTCCGTGAGCTCTTTGACCAGGTCTTGGTTCTCTGGGTCCAGGCCCAGCCACTCGATCGCGCGCTTGGCGAGGCCTTCGTCGGTGTGGCGATGAACAAATCGGGTTTTGATGAGGCCGCGAAGTTTCGGCGTCCCGAACGCGCAGTCCTGATCACCTAATCCCACTGCTGCAGAGGACTTTCGGCCTTGAAGTACGAAATCTTCGACAATGTCGATACCGTCGTCGGCGTTGAGAAGGTGATGAGCTTCGTCGACGAGGAACAGCGCCATCTGGTCGGCGTCGGCGAAGCACTGACCGCGGGCGATCTTCGCGATGAGTGTGTAGACGGCGTGACCGAATCGCTTCTCGAGCGGCAGATTGTCGTACAGGTGCTGCTTCTCTGTCTGCAGCTGGGTGGGGAGCTCCACGCGGTGGGTGCGGAAGATGATCGCCGGCGCGGTGATCGGCAATGCCGGAAGGTCTTTCGCGAAGAGCGCTGCGGCATAGGTCAACCGGGCGTAGACGTTCATCTCCTCGCCGAGGTCGTAGGCACCGTCGATCAGGCAGTCGGCGGAGAGGAGGTGCTCGGTGAGCTCGCCAAGCCCTGCGTAGGGGTGCTTCGCGCGATAGGACGGTTCGAGCACCTTGGCCAGCGCCTTGCCGTGCGTTGATGTCGGCTGGATTCGCAGCAACGCCAGCATCACCGATTGCGTCATCTCCGCCGCGATGTTGGGCGGGAAGATCCGCAGTGGGTCGGTGCTGTAATCGGGCTCGACCAGATCGACGATGACCGCATCCGTGACCGCCCGAGCCCAGTTGGCGTATTCACCGAGGTCACTTTGATCGATACCGATGACCTGGCCGCCGCAATCGACGACGTGACCGGCAATCACCTTCATGGTGACGGACTTTCCGGATCCGAGCTCCCCGGTGACAGCCCACGAAGAGGACTGGTCGCGGAGGGACTTACCGAGTATGTCGTTGTGTACCGCACCGATCCGGGCTGCCGTGATGTTCAGTGCGAGCAGAGGTCCGGAACTGTCGCCCAGATCGTTGCGAGTGAACGGCATGTAGGCAGCAAAATGTGTCGAGGTGGTGATGTGCCCGAATTCGCGCACGATCTTCGACGAGGGAACGCCGGGAATCATCGCCCACCACAAGTCCTCTTGAAATCCGAGCGGCGCGACCAGCTTGTAGTCCTGATGTTCAAAGGACTTCTTCACTGTTTGGGCTTCAGCGAGGGCCTGCTCTTCGGTGGGCGCGCCTACGGCAAAAAGCGCTGTCCAGGCGACTTCGACCTCGTCACGGTTGGTTTCGAGAAGCGAGCTGTACTCGGTCAGTGCAGAGGCTGCGATATCGAGAGCGCCCTGTCCGCCTGCCAGCTCGCCTTCCCGCTGCTCGTACTGTTCTTTGAGGTTTTCCAGCGCACGCTTGTTCGCACGCATCACGTCAGCGCCTGCTGTCACCTTGAGTCGAGCAACGAAATCGACGTCGATGTCTCCGAAGTCATCCGCCAGGGAAAAGAATTCCGAGCCGGGAAAGAGGACACCACCGGAGGGCATATCCGCTAGCGCGAGAATCACCTGGTACGACGCCGGCCGATCATCGATGTCGTAGGGCTGGTCGACCTTGAGAACTCGACTGAATGTGGGAACCTTCGGACGCCACCAAGTCGTGGGCGCATCGCGATCTGATTGCGCGCCTTCGTCGAGTCGTGCTGGGGCGAGCGCCGCTCCCGATTTCGGGGAAGGCGTGGACGCGGCGCCAGGCATGTCTCGATCGACATGGAGGCCGCGGGTCATGGAGTGCTGCCAGAGCCAAACCATCTGTGCTGGTGTTGCCGGTCGAGCTTCGAAGACTGCGGGGATATCGGCGACGATGAGATCCGCTTGGCGAATACGCGCCCGGACCTCGTCTTCGGGGACGGAGGTTCGAGGGAGTCCGATGAAGTCCGACAGCGACGTCCATGCCGCGTGCGTGGCGGCTTTTGCCTGTCCTGCGAGTCCGGTCGTTGTCAGGGGGATGCTCAGATAGAACACTCGTTGGCCGGGGCGATAGAGCTCGATGGAGTCGAGGGTCGCTTCGCATTCGATCGCCCAGTCTGTGTGGACGTCGAGATCAACCCCTTCGGTCATCCTCGCCACGACCGCTTCCGCACTCAGCGACGACGCGATGCCCATCAACATCGATTCGCCGGG
Source organism: Rhodococcus sp. 27YEA6 (assembly GCF_044908235.1). Classification (NCBI taxonomy): domain Bacteria; kingdom Bacillati; phylum Actinomycetota; class Actinomycetes; order Mycobacteriales; family Nocardiaceae; genus Rhodococcus; species Rhodococcus sp. 27YEA6. Next base: position 9,217 of record NZ_JBIYCY010000027.1, read on the forward strand.
CAGTGCGCGCACGAGCATCGTGTGCAGAGTCCGGGCGGTGCGCTTGTCGACGTTGGGTCGGTAGCCGTAGTCCATTCCGCTCAGTACGTAGTCGGCCCACACGACACCGGATTTCGTCCACCGGATATTTGCTGCCATCGACAGAGTTGGCTGTTCCATTGCGGCGGATCGCTTTCTACTCGGGGTTTCCGGCGTTGGCCAGCGCAAGGAGTTCCTTGACGCTTGATCGGCCGGGGCGCGGGGCGGGGTCGTTTGGTGAGAGGGCGGGCAGTTCATGTTCATGAGGTCGCGACCGAGTGCCGACAGCGTTGTGTGCGACCGGTACAGATTCAGAAGGGGATTCGGGTTCCACAGCAGCGACGAGTTGGTCCTCGATGCGCGGATCGGCAGTGATGTAGCCGCCGGCGTGAACAAGGTGAGGTGCTCGGATATTCACGCGTTTGCCGTTGATCTTCAGCTTGGCCTCAGGCGGCGCGAAGACGGCCTTTTTGACCCCTTGAGCGACAGATGCTGGGCTTCGGCCGGCCAATCGGAGCTTGCCGACGACGAACACCGTGCCGCCGCAGCATGCGACGAAAAATCCGACGTTCCACGTGATGTTGTCGCCGAGCCACAACGGATGCAGGAGCCACAGGATTGCTCCGACAGCGGCGCCACTGACTGCTTGCGGGACTGTGTAGGGGCCGAAAGGGAGCTTCTTACCGTCGGGTGTGCGGCCGATCAGCTGAGGGATTTTCCGAGCTGTTGTGAAGTCTTTGATGACTTCGACGTTGTTGTCGTCGTTCATGTGGGCACCGACTCGCGTGAGGAGTTCTGTCGGTGTGCTCGTGTGGTCGCGTCCGTTGCCGCGGTGGTTACCTCGGACATCTGCAGTCCTCCTTGTCAGGGTCGGTGAAGGGCGATTCGAGTGGGCGCGCGGTCGCCGTTTACACCGGCAGATCCAGACTCGGGTCCGGCGCTTCTACGACCTGCACGACAGAGATGGCCAGGTCCTCTCCGGTTCGGTCTTTGAGGGAGTCCATGTTGAAGACAACCCAGAGCGCTGCAGCACCGATGAGGGCGGAGACGACCAGCCGGGCGATCGTGAAGGACTGCATCAAGTTCCGGAGAAGGAAGTACAGGACCAGGCAGCTGGCTGCAGATTGGAGGGCGACCTTTCCGTTGTTGGTCAGCTCTCCGATCTTTTCGAAGACACCGGCGGCGACGATCGCGGTGTTGGGGTCAGCGGCGGCGAGTGCGAGGGACATGATGGGTCACCTTTCGGTTCGAGGGGTCAATTTCCTGAAGGGGAAAACAGTGGGACTTCGCCGACAGCTGGAAGCGACGATCCGGGTGTTTGGCTTGGCGCGGGAGCCTGAGTCGGCGCTACGGATGTCGGTGCGGAAGTCGACGGAGCGTTCTTCGGAGTCGACGGGGCCGGGGCGCTCGTGGTCGACGAATTGACTCCGCTGCGAGGAGCAGTAGCGGCAAAGAGCGGCGTTGAGTCGATGGCGCTGACTTCCCAGCGACCGCCGCGGGAAGTCATCGTCAGCGCGTACTGACCGTTGACAGATTCGGCGTCGGTGATCTTCAAAGATGCAGTGATCAACAAGCGCACGACGTCGCCATCTGAACGCGGTGCAGCCGAGTTCGACGCACTGAGATCGACCGAGGAGAGCACATCGGTGAGTGCGATGCTGCGGTATGGCGCCGGGACGATCGGTGCGATGGAGACCCCCGGCGTCAGGTAGCGAGCAACCTCGCCGTTGCCTGTCAGAAGTGCGGCGAGGAACTGGTTGGCCGAGGTTCCGATCGGGTGATTCGCGACTCGGAACTTATATCCGAGTTGAAGGTCTACAGCTGTCGACGGCTGCGCAACTTCGGAAGGAAGTGTGGCGGCGCGCGCACCGGATTCGGTCACAACAACAGGAACTTGGAAGTAGCGCCGAACGATTGTTGCGGAGGCATCGTTGGCGGGGCGTACCGAGACCGATACCGTCACGGCGTAGGTTCGTGCGTCGCGATCGAAGGCAATTGATGCGATGGCGGGGTCCGTCGCAACGTAGAGCGCAGATGCCGGAAGATTCGGTGGCGTGGCAACGAACCGTTCGATCTCACGCTCGCTTCCTCGGCTGCCTTGAAGCCACGTCACGACCAGTTGACGGGCTACATCTTCGGCTTGGGCTTGTGCTGCGGTGTCAATGCTTTGCGCTTCGTTGTCAGTTGCTTTGACGACTGCCGGAGTTGACGACGAGCCGAATACGACGAGCAGCAGTGAGACAATTCCTGCGACGAGAGCGGCGATGATCGCACCGCGAATTGCACGTGTAGTCCACTGCTGACGAAGGCCCCACTGGACTCGCTCTGCGCGGACACGCTCCTCTACTTCATCGACGATCGTCTCGGTGGAATCGGCGGTTGCGGAACCATCCTGCTTCCGTTTCGGAGTGCGCCCGAAATTGTTGATCTTCTTCCAATCAATGTTCATCGGATACCTGCCTCGGACGGCTGCTCTGACGAGTCGAGTTCTGATTCGCCATCCGAGATGTCGGCGCTCATTGCCCGCGCAAGCGCTGCACGAGCGGCCGGCGCCTCTGCGAATACCAACAACGAGAGCGCGGCGCTGGCATCTTCGTCGAATGGGTTTCGTGTGAGAGCCGCAGCGACTCGACGGATCTCCTCAGCAATGGCATGGGCGTAGCCGAGATCGTGCAGTAGCGCTTGCATCGAGTCGTGCATCCGGTCCTCCTGGCGACTGGCGAGTGTGAAAGCCGCACCGATTTTGTGGGCTTCTACTTGTAGGAAGATCCGGGCGCGAAGACCTGAGTGACAGAGCTCGCCAAACTTTTTTCAAAGTTTTTTCCGAGCGCGGTCAGTTGCTTGTTGCCAGAGGTTCAAACGTGCACGTCGATGCCTTCGATGCACGCGCATCTACTCACGGCAAAGCTCGCGGCAACAACATCTCCGGCAACAACAAACACTCCCCTGGCAACAACAAACATGCAGGTCAGAGGCAATATAGGGCTGCTCTACTGGGCGCGAGACCAACCTCGCACGCGCACAGAGGAGACCCGTGGAAATGTCCACCCACGCAGCAACCGCCCCCAGCCATTCGTCGTCCGCCTTGCCGTCCCATGGCGCGGCTCGAGGCGACCTTTACAGCCGTCTGAACACCGAATGGATGCAGCTGTGCGCACGACCCTCAGCAGCGGCAGAGGTGCTCACATGGTCGGTCAATCAGCCGGCCTTGAATCAGGTTCAGGAACTCAACGACTTGGCCGGCGCCCATCGTCTCGATCGCGACGCCGTACTGCTGGCACTGTTGACCCTCCACCAGGAGGGCAGCGTTCTCGCGGGGCGAGCGCTGTTGCAGCTGATGCTCGGGAAGTTGATCTCGTTGACCCGTCACGCGCGGGTGGCCGGCTTCGATTCCTACCACGCTTACGACGAGCGTGCGGCCACCACAATCGCCACTTTCATGTCATTGATAGCCGAGTATCGCCCGTCCGGAGAGAACATTTATGCAGCTCTCTTTTTGCGGACTTTGAAGAAGATCGCACACGAGAACACCTTTGCCGGTGAGATCCCCGCGTCGGATCTGATGGATCGTTCCGATGCTCCTGAGGCGGAAACCGAGAACCCATTTCTAGCCCAGGACTTGCTCGCTTGGGCTGTACGGAACGGAGTCATCACCGGCACCGACCGAGCTTTGATTCAGCGCGCATATCTCGACCAGACCGACACCGATCTGACATCGATCGCGGCTGAGATCGGCATGACCTCGGCCGCACTTCGTCAGCGGCTCTATCGCGCTGTGTCGAAGATTCGGAACAGCGTAGGAACTTCGAATCAGACGTCCGATCATGCACGCTTCGCCCGTGCATCGCGCAGCGCCCGGCCGATCGAACAGGCTTTGTGATGACTCGAACTCTCGACGCAGTTTCGTTGCTGGTGTGCTTCCTGATCGCTGGCTTCGTGATGAAGGAATCGTCACTCCTTTTCGAGACTGCTGGAAGTCTCGACGCAGCGCTACGTATCCCTTCCGTGAGTCATCCCGAACTTTTGGGACAGCTGATGTCGCTCGCTCACCGCGCCGTCTTCACGGTCGTCGACCTTCTGCCGAACACCGTGACCGCACATTCGGGCAGCGGTCTTTCCACTTTCCCCTCGCTGTAATCGATGACGAAAAGAGATCTGTCATGACGACCATCGCTTCCCCATCTACCGACTACCGACGCGCCCGTTCGGTAGGTTCGGCGGCCCTTCTTACAGCAGCCGTGGCGTCAACTCTGCTCACGATCTCAACGCCGGGGACCGCTCATGCCGCACCGGCTTCTGCAGGCTGCCCCACTGCGGAGGTGGTCATGATGACGGGGACGTTCGAGACAGATTCGGGAGCAGATTCTTCGGTGGCGACGGGCCTTCTCAAGCAAGTGACTGATCCGCTTGTTCAGCAGTTCGGAAGCTCCATCAAAGTCACTTACCCTGCCTACGAAGCATCCGCGTTCAACAAGGGCAAGACTTACGGAACGAGTAAGGCCACCGGAATAGAGGCTGCCGCGAAAGTCATGCAGACCCGGGCAGCGGAGTGCCCTAGTACTGTTTTCGCTCTCGGTGGTTACAGCCAAGGGGCGGATGTCGCGGGCGATCTGACGTGGCTAATCGGGCACGACAAGGGTCCGATTCCCGCGGAGAAGCTGATCGCGGTCGGCTTGGTTGCCGATCCCCGACAGAGTCCGAGCGAGGACAACACTCTCGTCGGTCCAGCTGTCGACGGAGTCGGTATTGCGGGGGCGCGGCCAGGCGGATTCGGAAAGACAGCCTCGGTAACGCGGTCGTACTGCGCACCTGACGACCTCTACTGCTCGACGAACAGCAACAAGGACGGCTTACTTGCCGGTCTCGGCCGAGTACTTTCACAGCCCCCTACTGCATCCGGTCCACAGCAGAGTGATGGCTCTCAGCCCAACACAGCGGCCCTGCAGAACGCCCTGGTTTCGGACTACTCGAAGGTTGATCTCCCGGGCCTTGCCGGCAACGTCGACACTCTGCAGAAGCAGCTCCAGTCTGGTTCTCCCGACCTCGCCAGCGTGAGCGCAGCGGCATCCGATATTGCAAACACTCTGGTCCCTGTAGCGGATACGACCAAGTGGGTGACTCAGAATCCCGCCGTCGAACAATCACTCAAGTCAGCGGACGCATCGACGCCCGAGTTCGCGGCCGGCAAGATCGTCGAGACGGTCAAAGGTATCGATGTGGCCGGCGCATTGAAGGCCGCCGATTCGATAACGAAGGCAGTCCAGGGAGCCACAGGCGCGGCGCAGGTGCCGCAGTTGCAGGCTTCCGTCGATGCTCTCGCCAATCAGGTTTCACCTTTGACGTCCACCCCAGCGGATGGGCTCTCCGTTGCCGCGAACGCGCTCTCGATCATCAAGCCGAGTGTCCTGATCGATCAGGTCACCCACATCGGGACGAATGCCTTCGCATTGGCCAACAACATTCCAGCTGTCGCCGACATCTTCACGACTCGGATCCCGCAGATCGTTCTCGATCCCGCGCTCGATCCCATGGCGAAGGTCAAGGCGGTGCACGCCGAGTTCGACCGAATCAATGTTCTCTTCGAACCACTCGTCAAGCTCGCTGCAGGACTGGACTACAAGACCGCAGCATCACTCATCGCGATGATCCCCGACCCGTCCGGTACCGCTCAGATCGTGTCGATGATCGTCGGACTCGTCGGCAACCTCGATATCATCGGTTTGGCCAACTCCGCCGGCGAACTGCAGAAGCAGCTCTGGCACGCGATCGAAACCGGCGATGTCATCGGAGCCGGTCTGGGTGCACTCCCCCACATCCTCGACTTCGCGAAGATCGCGGTAGGCACGCTCGGGGGTGGACAGAAGACTGATCCGGCCAAACTCGGAGCAGCGTCCGGATCGTCGGCGACCGGCCAGCAGCTAACTCAGCAGTCCCAGACAGGGGACCTTGGTGGGCTCGCTTCGAATCTCACCGCGCTGGCAGGTTCTGACGGCGCCGATGCACTGGCACAGATCGGGACTGAAGGACTGAAGTTCGCTTCGTTCATCGGTTCCGGAGCTCACCAGAGCTACGGAGAAATGGTCATCGACTCCGCTGGAACGACCGCTCTCCAAGATCTGACCAATCACTTCCGCGACGCGATTGCGAAAGTGACCGCCTGACTCGCCTGTCCTCAACTCTGCACACAAGGTCAGCAGTCAAGAATGAACCGCACGGCCAGGGAAGGGTCTCGCCGTCTACCGGTGGGGCCCTTTTCGCTTCTCTACGTTTGGCCAAGAGATTGGTTCACTCGGACATTGTGAGTCGTTAACGTCACCGTGCTTGCCGAGTCTCAAGAGTGAACCTCGATGCTGGTGTAGCGGAAGGTCCCAAGGACTCGGCCGGCATCGACCCGCCAAGGTCTGACGTTCGTTTCAGCTCCCCCTTGATGAGTGCAGACGACCGCGGTGGTGTCGAATTCAGCTCCGATGACGATCCCGTCACCCTTGCTGAGAGCTCCTTCGGCAACCCCGGGAAGAGGACTCCAGTTCTCCACAGTTCCGTGGCGAAGATTTTCACGAGCCCATCTCAATCGCTGATCGTGCGCCATGTCTGCAATCTCGCCGGGGTCGCCACGGACGCCGCGGACGCCGCGGAACAAGCGGATCCGCGTAGCTCCATGCCTCTCGTGCAGGTAGTCGGCAAATGTCTTCCCAAACGCCGCCGTCAGGACGAGCCAGTCATTTGCAAGCGAGGGATCAGCGAGGAGCCGCTGGTGTGCCTCAGCAAAACCGGCTTGGCCAGAAGGTTCATCGTTGTCGCGATAGAGATCGAATTTTGGGTCCACCACGGTTATCTCCCGTTCGAGGACGAGCCTTGGGACGTAGAGCCCGACGGGCCGACCGCCAGACTTGATGTCGATCTTCCATTCAGCAAGGCGATGTACGAGGACTGACGTATCGGCGACACTTTCATCGAGTTCACGCGCATTGTCCGCGACATTGCGCCGAAATTCGTCGGTATCGGTACTGAAAATCGCGTCGCCCAACCAGCTTTGAAGTGGTTCACGCTCCAAGAAGTTGCTGTCTCCCCGTTGCTGCGCTTCACGGTGCATAGAAGCGATCCTGCCTGCCAACCACGTCTACTCGCGGGTCCGACGCGCCTCAGAGCAGCACGTGCGGCTGGCGAACCTGCGGTGATGTGGCAGGGACCGATGTGCCTGATCGCCGATTCGCCATTCGAGCGGAGGGAGTTCACCGAGCCGCGTGGGTAGTCCATGGCAGCAGATAGCCTCCACGCCATGCCTCCCCCTTCACCATTCAATGACAGCGGCCACAACTTGTTCGTCGTCCACCTCCATACGGCGGCGACGAGCACTGGCGACCAATGCGTGCGGGAAATTGCAGCAATAGATACCGATAGCGGACGATCGTGGGAGATCGCGCTGGCTGGTGAAGGCGCGCTGGCAGACGACGCTCAAGCTGTCCCTGAACTCACGGCACTGGCGCGCAGCATCGCAGGCCGAGTCACTGGAGGGTTTCACCCGGATGCGCACACGAGACTACTCAGACGTCTGTTCACCGAACTGGGTCTTTCTCCAGAGTGGCACCAGAACTCCGATATCCGTCAGCTGACAGCCGGCGCATTGGGGATCCCACCAACCCATATGCCCACCACGGAACAGACCTGCAATCTATGGGGTGTTTCTGTACAGGCGCGCGAAAGCGCCGTCCAAATGGCTGAAGCGGCGGCAGCGTGCTTTGACGCGCTTGCCTACTTTTCTGCCGGCCACGGACGCCGCATCGTCGATATCCAACTGAATTGAGACAGCTATGACATACCGAATGTCGAGACTGAAACTGCCTGCGGGACTGAACCTGTTCTTGCGGCGACTGCGCTGGCGCCACGTCGCGTTCCTGTGGCTCGTCGCGGCCCTTCTACTGACTTTGATCAATAGGGAGGTTGAGACAGGGACAGTCATGCATTGGGTACTTGCGGTCCCTGTCGCCCTCTCCCCCGTGCTTGTTCTTTCCCTTTGGTTACTCGCAAACAGGAAGCGCTGAAGGCGCCCTCGTCGCTTCCCTCGTCATGTTGCGGGTTCGTCGTCTTTGAAGAAATATCCGGTCAGCGCCGCAGCGATCAGGTGCGAGCGGGATTTTGCGCCCAGTTCCGCCACGAGGTGATCGATCACGTCGAAGTCGGCATGAAATAGTCGGTAAGTCACCTGCGTCTCACTATCGTCACGTGACGTTTTGGCTCGAATGCCCCGGGCTGCGAATAATCCCCCACCGATTCGACCGCCAGGGTAGAGCAGTTCCGGAAGTCGATCATGAGTCGCCTCGATCGCGACGATGAAGATCTGACCGTTCGTCATCCCCGTGCTCGCCCGCATCTCCTCGAGCTTCGCATGGCACCTTGCCGGCACCCGAACACTTGACGACTTCCCTCCCCCATCCAGGTCCGAGGAACGGTCGACTTGCTCCCGATCTTGTTGACCTCCAGAAGGTTCAGCCTCAGCGGGGCGCTCCACATGCGCGGGCACTTCCCGCCCTTGTTCAATTTCGTCGTTGTCACCCTCGATGTACGCGGAAGCGATGCTCTCGAGCGATCGGGCCGCGGCCGAACGGAAGGTCCCGGCGAGTGGTCGGTGCCCTCCAGCCGACTGAGACGGGCCTTGGTTATGCGTGCTAGTCACGTCAATCTCCGATACTGAACAGGGAACGAGACGCGCTCGCTCAAACCTAAAGTGATCTTGCTGAGAGTTATACAGCCCTCCCTGGACAGCTCGGGTGCGACGAGACACCTCACCCAAGACCCGCGAATCTTGCACCCAAGTCATATCCACAGCCGTTAGAGAAACCTATCGGATCATTTCGATACGACCAAGACGTAAGCACCTAATTGCCTACATATGCGGAAGTGGCAAGCTCGATTTCATCACAGAACGATATGCATCGCGTCCCACACGCATCCCAATCTCCCATCAAGTCCAATTCGACTGGCGCTTTATGCGGCATTGGGACGCCTCTGGGACGCCTTCGAAAGTGAGTGGCAACGTTTGCGAAGCAGCTTGGCTGGTATGTCGGTATGACTGGCATGCGATCGTCGGAATGCCTTCAAGTTCCAAACAGGGCGATAAGCATGATTCGTCGGGACGCAACTAGTACTACTGATGACACACCACCGGTGTGGTGTCATCATTGTTCTATGACCGTTCCCGGCAGCGAGATGGGCCTCAAGCTCAACTCTGCATGGGTCGACGATCTCCGCTGGCACCGCGACCAATACAGGCAGTCTCGATTTCAATGGACGAGCAGCGACGCCCTGTTGGCTGCGACCGAGTTCACTCGCGGACGCCAAAGCTTCACCACCCTGTCTGAACTGCGCGAACTAAGCCAAGCGCGACGCTCAGCCGCCGCATACGCCACAGTGTGCCAACGGGCATTCGGCGAGGCCGCCAGACATGCGCGCAGGGGCCTCGAAACGACCACATCCTGGTCCGCAGTTGCTCGCGAACTGGACACGACTGTGGTCACCTGCTCGGCGAGTTCCCACTTTTCGATCTGGTCGCAGGCGCACGAACGCACAAATCCCCAGGTAGCCCGGGTGCAAAAGATCGTCGACGGGCTCTATTTCTCTAATCCCCTGATCCGCGCGTGGGAGCTCAAGCAGCTCTGGGACCTATATGCGGCTGCCGAGGACATCCTCGAAGACACTTTGGTCGATCTAGCCGTCGAACTCGACGGATTTCGCCGGGCTGACGACATCGCTCAGGCCGCAGATGTCCGCACCGTCGCCGGCCTCGGACATCGCATCAAGTCACAGCGTGCACAGCGGGGGGCCATCGGCGATCCACGACGAACCCCACATCAGTACAGCTAAACAGCTATTTCACGCACACCTTCACGCAAAGCAAGCCATGTTGAATCACGCAGAGTGAGTAGTGAGTCCGGGCTCTAGAATTCTGATCACGCACCCGGTCACCCTCGCCTACAAGCAGGCGGATCCGTACGCCAATTGGCAACTGATTCCGCCTGTGGCACAGCATGTAGACCCGCACCACATGCCGTACGAGAACCCCAGGTGCCACCCCGCACGCAAGCCCATCCTTCTGCACGCACATCATCCTGCGAGCGGTCACGCAAAACATCACGGATGCACACCCGCCCATCAAACCGCTGTGCGCTCCGCACCCGATCATGCGGGGTCTCACGCATAGAGCCACGTTGTATCTCCCGTGTTATTCCACGCAGACATGCACGCAGAAGACCACGTTTCTTTACACGCCATTTGGTCCGCGTGTCTTCACGCATCATTACCCGCATTTCTTCACGCATGATTTCACGCAGTGCCTCACGTAGTGACTCACGCGCGTTCACATACGTGCCCACCTGCGGTTACATCGGCATGCAAACACGCGGCCTCGCACGCGGTGCCGCATGCCGATCCACATGCCTGAACACATACGGCCCCACACGCGTGGCATACCGCGAGTTGTCCAGGACCCCTGCTAACTTTCCTTACAGACCACTCGTCAGAAACCAACGTCCATTGGGAGAACCACCATGTCTGTAGATGCCGTTCCAACGACACCCACTCATCAGCAACTGCCTGCCTGCTTCGGATTCTTCAACGGTAAAGGGGGAGTGGGCAAGACCTCACTCTGCGCGAACACCGGAGGCTTACTCGCTGCCGGCGGCTACCGGGTTCTCTTGCTTGACTTCGACCCCCAGGCCAACTTGTGCCGCGACCTCGGGTTCGTGAAGGAGGACGGCGTGCCCTTGTTCTCAGCCCTCTTGAGCGGGTCGGCACCGCCGATCATCCAAAACGTCGGTGGTCGCGAGAATCTCGACATCGTTCCAGGCGGCCCGGCAATGTTCGACCTTGCCGCAGTCATGGTGTCCAGGCAGCAACGCCAGGGAGGCAAACGACTAGGACAGCTTCTACTGGCCATGTTGCTGCAAGTGGCCGCAGACTACGACGTCATTATCTTCGATACCCCTCCGACGGATCTCACGATCATCGAAGCAGTGATGGAAGTAGTCCACGCTGTGGTCATTCCAATCCGCGCAGATGATGCCAGCCTCGACGGCATGGAAACGATCGCCGGCCAGTTCTCGGCAGCACGAGACGGAGATCCGGAACGAAACCTTCCTGCCGTGAACCCCCAGCTCCAACTCGGCGGGATCTGCCTCTTCGGCGTCAGCTCACGCGCAACCAAACTTGACGCAACGATTCGGGAAGCAGTCGAGGAGATGATCGGCGATTCGGCCCCGACTTTCGAATCTCGGATCCGCACGATGGAAACCACCGCCTTCGACGCGCGACGCCAGGGACTTCTGGTGCATGAGCTCGAGGAACGATCGGCCGGGGAAACCGCATCACGGATCGCAGCGCTGAGGAAAGGCACGAAACCGAAGGATCTGATGCTCTCGCGAAACGCCTCTGGCCTGGCCGAGGACTACTCGAACCTCACCCGCGAGATCCTCGTACGGATGTCGACCATCACCGCTGAGAGGGCTTCGGCATGAGTGAAAATAGGGTCCGCAACCGCAAGAGCATTGCCAAGTCTTTCGCCCCGAAGCCCAACCGAGCAGAGGGACTCGCTGGTCTCTTGCCCCCGGCCGGCGGGCTGCAGCCTCGCCGCGCCGCGAGCCCACAGACACCGGACACGGCTCAACCCCAGATCGACTCCACAGCTCCTCACCCGCCGGCTCCCAAACGAGTCACCGACGCCCCTCAACCCGCCGTCTCGGCGCCTGAATCTCCAGTGCGGGTGCAGCCGATGGAACCCGAAGCTGTCACCGCTCCAGTCGCACCACCCCACGCGACTCCTGTTGTAGTCGAACCTGCACCCGCAGTCACCGAAGCGCCGCCAGCCCAGATTCTGGAAGAAGGAAATCCGCCGGCTGCAGATACCTCGAAGGTGACTGTCACGGCCTACCTGGATCGCAGCACTCGCGACGCCTTGGTGAATCGTGCCGCCGAACGGCGATGCGATCACGCCGATGTTGCCATCGAGGCATTCGACGCAGTAGGCATCGAACGACTGCGAGCCCTCTTTCAACCCGTAGCAGGCAGATCGTCCTCAGGGATTCCGGTCCATCAAGAACCGTTCACGGTCAAGGGGCCCGTCGAGACCTGGTTCCGATTCACCACCGCTCAACGTGACTGGCTTGACGAGCAAGTGAAGGTCGTCGGTTCCAAATCGCGCAGCCGATTACTCGCGGGCGTCTTGTCGCTGCACCTGCGGTCGCCCGCACAGTAGTGGTGAACGGCCTCCGAGGAGCAAAAAGTAAGCCTCGGAGGCCGTCTCTGCTGTCAGGCCCACATGAACGGCAGCGGAGGCGGCATCGAATTTCCAGGCTTTCGTAGCCTCGAAACGGATCGTAGATCTGGGCGAGCGCAACGGCCGATTCGTGTCTTTGAAGCCGCTCCCCACCCCGCTCCCCACCCCGCTCCCCACCTATGTGGGGAGCGGTTTTTACCTTCTGAACTGCTGTTTTGTTCCACTCCCCCCACTCCCCACCAACTTCGCAGATAGGTCACACGTAGTAGTGGGAAGTGCATGCCTCGCTAGCCTGACTCCGCTCCGACTCAGCCCGTCCAGGTCTCGCGACATGATGCGCACGAAGATTTGTTGACCCCATCTGTCACACGGCGCGGGGCACGCGGATCTTCCTCTAATCAGAGGCATTCCTTGCGAGGGTTGAGGGGATTTCAGACATGAGCAGCGCCATGCACGACACGCTGACACCGCCAGCGTCACCGTTTCAGAATCAGTTTCGATTTACGCTCATCCCATGGGACGACCAAGTAAAGGCGCGCGCCGGTGCCTCTCCGTGCGCGCACCCCTCAACCAGGCCGAGGTCTACGAACGTCGAGCAGACGAACTCGGGATCGATCTCGGGGACTACTGGGTGCTCGTCATGGCGCGCGCCTCGAACCTCGACATTCCTGACTACATCCTCAAGAAGTTGGATCCGGAGCGACTCCGCATCCACGACTCCCGCTATGCACTTCATCGGACGCAGACTGCTCGCGACGCGGCCGACGGCGAACTTTCGGTTCCAGCATGAGTTGGCCCTAGACAGCGAAAAACCCCCACTGCTTTGCCGGCCGGAGGGGGTTCTTCGATTCGATTTCAGTCCCGGGAAGCGACTTGCGACGTCACTTTCCGAACTTCACTTACTCAAGTCCAGAGGACTTATGGCCATTCTAACCAAATCCCGAGCACACTCGCCATCCTTGGCGACGAGTGTCGTTGAGGCAATCGCATGACGGCGGCTGCAGCGAGCGGCGCAGCGACCGGCCCTATGTCGTCGTTCGACCGCGTGCGCAACGCGGTCGACTCCAATGGCGGGGTCCAACACCGAGGCCCTCACGAGTTGATGGCCTTGTGCCCTGTCCACGCGGACCGACATGCGTCTTTGTCAGTGAGCTGGGTCAACGGTCATCGCGGCGGCATGGTGCTTTTGCACTGCCACGGCTGCAACGCCTCTGCCACGGAAATTGCCGAGGGCCTGGGCCTGACCATGGTCGATCTGTTCGACGAACCGCTTCCTGAGCGCGATGCACTCACTCGGGTCGGCCGTTCGACCCAGCAACGGAGTGCGGGCCGACGACGCCCTAAAGGCGGGCGGTTGCCAGCTCGAATCGCCGTAGCTGCACCAGCCCCAGAGGTTGAGCACAGCTGGGATCGAGTCAAGGTCTACCCATACGTGTCTGCGGACGGCACCGTCGTCCAAGAAGTCATTCGTGAGGAATGCAGTTCCTGTGACCGCGCACGTCACAAGCAGTTCCGGCAGTTGTTTGTCAGTGCCAACGGCACCCGACTCAAGCGCAAGCCCGAAGGTTTCGAATCTGTCCTCTATCGACTTCCCGCCCTGTTGTCTGCCTTGGCCGACCGGTCACCGGTCTGGTTGCTCGAAGGGGAGAAGGATGTCGAGACCGCCGAGAATTTGGGTCAGGTCGCGACCACCAATGCGCAGGGTGGGCTGAACTTTCCCGTTGCCTGCGCTGAGCTCTTCGAAGGTGCAGAGGTCCGCGTCGTTCTCGATCGAGATGGCGCCGGATGGAAGCGCGGCATAGAACTTGCGTCATTGCTGGGCGGAGTCGGCGCCCAGGTTCAACTGTTACTCCCTGCCACCGTCACCCCGAAGTCTGATTTCACCGACCACGTCGAAGCTGGGCTGTGGTCGGACGAGGACGAGTGGGGTGGGTTTACTCCGGTCCGTCCAGGAGAAGTCGCCGCACATAGCTTCGCTGCTGACGTGGTCGAAAAGCAGACCCTTGTCGAGGTCGCGCTCGCCGAGGCTGCAGCGCGTGTCGATCTAGCTGACACGCAGGTCGAGTCCGACGAAGAGTTGGTACGCGCTCAGCGCTGGGCTCTGGAGGCTGAGCGCCGTTTTGAGCATCTGAGCGAGCTCGTGGACAAAGTCGTTCAGCAGGCAGCCGAGGAAGGCACCGAGTGGGCCGGCGAAGCCGTCGAGTCCGCGACGATTGCTTGGAATGCTGCACGGGTGGCGGCGCGAGCTGCTCACGAGATCGCAGGCGTCGCGATCCCTCCACTGCTGCAGGATCCGGAGCTCGAACCCACGCCAGTCACTGAAGCTGGCGCGGACGAGGCCACCACAGCGAACGGCCCGTCTGCGACGTCGGTCGTGGTTCTCAATGGCATCCGCGGAACCAATTTCATCGCCCCTGTCTATCGAATCATCGAAGGAAACCTCGTCGAGATCGTCACCAGGAAAGACGGCGATCAGCAGGCAAAACTGGTGCTGGACATCGATGCTCGCATCGTCGAGATGGAATATCTCGAAGTCACCGACGATGGGGTGGACGTCGACGAGCCTGATTTGATGGGCCGCGAAGCGATGGCCGGTCAGAACGAAATTAACCCAGCCTCGCCGCAGGAGCTGACTGCGGTAATCATCGGATACACGCATCCGGACAGCCGCGAGTTTCTGCGGATCCGGATCCCGGCAAAGGAGTACCGGGACTGCGCGTGGGTGGAAACTCTGCCAGGCCCTCCTGCTTACGACAGCCGTCCTAGCGGCGTTGCAAAGCTTCGTGACGCACTCAAAGGCGCTGGCGGACGCGAGATTCGGCGCGTTGTACGGTATCGATCCACCGGATGGCGACGGGACGAGCAAGGAAAATACTTCTTCGTACACGCAGGTGGTGCCATCGACGCAAATGGCGGACGAGTGGCGCCGGTCCTCCTGACCGGGCCTTTGAGGATGTACGACTTGCCGGCACCCAGTCCGGATCCTCAGCGGATCCGGGAGGCGTTTTTGCTGCACTCCGCCTCGATGCTCGAACGAACACCCACCCGAGTCTCGGCAGCACTTCTCGGCCACGTCTTCCGGTCCGCGCTCGGCCCGAACCCTTGGGTGCTCGCTCTGATCGGCTCCCCGGGCAGTTACAAGACCTCGATCGCCTCCCTTGTGATGCACCACTGGGGAGAAAAATGGGACCGTCGGCGCCCAGCGACATCGATGTCCGGCAACGGTGACACCTTGAATGCGTTACGCATCAAACTCAACGCCGCGAAAGACGCCTTGTACTGGGCAGATGATGTCGCTCCGACACGCGATTTTGGTGCTGCACAGAAGTCCCTCGAAGAGTTCGCCCGGCTCGTTCACAATGGCGAGCAGAGGAGCCGCAGCACCAGGGACGGTCTCGGAGTCCTCGATGGCACACCGCCGCGGGCGTCAGCATTGATCACGTCTGAAGTCATGCCGCGCCCTGGATCGGGAGCCCAGCGAATGCTGGTCGTCCCCCTTCAGGCTGCCGAGATCGACCTCGAAGAGCTCAAGCGGCTCGACGGCGCCGACTCTCGGCACGGGCGGGCTCTCCTGATGGCAAGCTTCTTGCAGTGGCTGTGCCCACGGCTGGAGGAAATTCGCGAAGAAGCATTCGCCGAGGGAAACACCTACGGCAACCAGCTGCGCGATAGTGGCGAAAGCGTCCGTCAGGCAGATGCTTTGGGCTCCTTGTGGGCTGGATGGCACGCGATGTCACGCTTTCTCGTCGATATCGGCGCCTTGACAGAAGGGGAAGTTGCGCAAACAGGCGACCTTGTCACTCTCGGATTGTCCGATGCCGCAACAGCTTCGACCGACCCCGATCTTCCGATGCGTACCGGCGGACGAGTGCGCGAGCTGCTGGTACACGCATTGCAGACTGGTTTGGCGTTTGTCGAAGATGTCGAAACCGGGGAAGCGCCGGAATGGCCGTTGGCCAGCCGACTGGGTTGGCGCCGAAGTTCGATGGGCGTCAGCAACGACGGAGCTCAGCGGTGGCGCGAGGAAGCCCGCGGTATCCGTCTGGGTTATGTCGTGTCGAACCCTCGGCCGTGCGACGGGGACCCACAGCTGCTTCTCGAATTGACCGGACTCGAGCAGGTACTCAAGGCCGCCGGCGGAACGATGACAGACGGACTGCAAATCGATCGCGGTACGGCGTCGAGGGCGTTGTACGACGAAGGTGTGCTGATCGCGGAAGAGCGAAAAGGACGGATGCCTCGCTACACCGTGCAGCGCATGATCAAGTGCGAGAACCGGCGTCAGCGCATGGTCGCTCTCCGGCTGGACAAACTTTTCGGCAACGACGGCCCCGACAATATCGATCCCGAATCCGGATGGGGCGGACCAACGGACCCGACGCCCGATGATCAGCCCACCGACCAGCCGACTTCGAGCCACTCCGTGATTCCGGATCTCTTCGAGGGCTGGCTGAGTAGTCCAACCAGTCCAGGACACGGAGTAGCTTCGACTGATTCGTCCACCGAAGCAAAGAGCCTGACCAGCTCGATTACCGACAAGGAGCCTGAAATGGCGATTGAAACCGATGCAGAGGGATTCTCCGCAGACGGGTTCCAGATCTCACCTACATCTACCTGCGCTCTCTGCCATGGCGACGAAGCTGGCTGGGAGATCGACGGACTCGTGATGCACCTCCCGTGCTGGTGGCAGAGCACCGCCGCTTCTCGGGCGATTGCAGCTGGCACAACCGGAAATCAGGAAGAAATCACGCCAGCTCCCGAACCTTCACCGCCGGTAGCGCCGGCACCGAAAGACACTGAGACTCGCACGAAGGTAGTGAAGACGACAGGCAAGGAGAAGGCGGCCGCGTTCACTGCGCCTGCTGCAGTACTCGATGTCGACGGAGTGTGGCTGCCGGACGGCAGTCGTCACGAGCTGGCTACTCCGATCGCTCATGTCGGAGATGTCGCCGAGTTGGTCACGACGCTGAATCTCGGGACGTGGACGTCTGACACGTGGTCTGTGCCTGGTCAGATCTGGATCACCGATGCGATGGCCCAGAAAGTTGGCATTGACACCAGCACGTTGGGAAAACGCAACAGGAATGATCGACTCAAGGAGCTGTCGGCCGAATCTGCATTTGTGACTGATGCACTGGCTCAGGGGTGGCAGCTTGGCGGGCAGCCGGGTGACCGGCTAGGGACCTGGACTCGTGTGTGGCGAGGCGAGGCACGCGGCGTGTGGGTAGCTCTGATCTCCGGGATGAGCCAGGACCCGAAAGAGATGCCCGTACTTGGTGACTCTCCTACCGCAGCAACGTTGGCAAGGCGGCTTGCGTTGTTGGCCGGGGCACTCCGATTCCCGTGGGCTGTGAGTCCCGCATCGACCGGGATCGACTTGATGATCGCTGCACGGCCCAAGGAATGGAAGCGGATCTTCGCGCCGTCCGATTCGGATTTTGCGAAGAAGTTCCAGATCTTCGAAGCCGATATCGACTGGTCGCGGACTCTGTCCGATGCCGAGGCGAAATGCCGCTATGTTCATGCCTTCGATCGCGGCGGTTCCTATGCTGCCGGTATTGCTGGTCTCGAATTGCCGATCGGGGAGTCAGAGCATCACCCAGATGGGATGGTGTTCGATCGCAAGCTTCCCGGGTACTGGCTGATCGAGATCCCCGAAGCAGCGGACTGGCGTTACCCGAATCCCTTGAATCCGATGGGGCTGTCTATCTCCGAACCGAAGTGGGTGACCACTCCGACTCTCGAACGCGCTGCACAACTCGGTTACGAGCCGGAGATCTTGGAAGCGTTCGTCTGGCGAGATCACGGGCGAGTTCTGGTGCCCTGGTACGAACGCATTCGCGATGCGCGAACCGCCTTGGATATCGAGGGTGACACCGACGCACTGTTGGCACGTGAGCAGAACAAAGTGATCTACACGCACACCATTGGCATGCTCAACTCCGACATGCATTTGGCCGGGCGACCCGGCTACTCGCCCGAGCGACACCACCACATTGTCGCCAAATCTCGCGCGAACATCATGTATCGGATCGCGAAGATCGGCGAGGACAGCGGAGTGTGGCCTGTAGCGGTCACCAAAGATACTGTCCTGTATGTCTCCGACGAGCGCGATCCACAATTGGCATGGCCTGGAGATCAGAAGCAGTTCGGACGAGGGTTCGGGAACTACAAGCCGGAAGGATCGGCACTGTTATCCGACCACCTGCAGTATTTGGACGGCCAAGGCTATCGGGGAAAGTCGGAGCTGATTGCCCCGAACGAATGGGCAGCTAGTGCGGAGGGGAGTGATTCCTGATGGCACGCAACCCACTCAGTAGGGCGTCGTATTCGCGCATCGCAGACAGTCTTTCCGACTTCGGGTCTGTCGTGGCCGGCCGAATCAACATCTCGCGAGCAGCCAAAGAGCTTCGTGTCACTCAGACTGCCATCCGGGAAGTCTTGAGGGGGGAACGAGGAAAACTTCAGGGGGAGTTCTTCGGGAAGTTGACCGGCCGGCAAGGGGCCGACATTTCCGGACAGCCAAATGCGTCGAACCTGAAGGCTCAGCTGCTGGCCGCTTACGGACCGGGAAAGCGCAGCGAAATCAACACCGCTGCAGCGGCACGTGATTTGGGTGTCTCCAAACGAACAGTCGAGCGTTGGCTGGCTCCCGAGGGCCGACAGCGAATTGCGAAGCCACGCACCGAAACCCTGAATGCACTGGCCCGCAAAGCGAAACAATCCGCGTCCACTCGAACCTCACGTAAAGAAGCGATGTCGAGCGTACGCAGCAGCGCACGAGGAAAAGCACTGTCGAACTTCGGTGGGAAGATCAAGATCGACGCCGTACAGGGGCCCGGCACCCGAGAGTATGCGCGCGACCGAATGATCACCTTGGCCCTGACACCCGACCAGGTTGAATCCATGTGGAGCGCCTACGAAAATGGGGGCGACAAGGGAATGATCAATTGGATGAACAGCCGAGCCCAAGACTATGTCGGCGGCTGGGAGTTCTACCAAATCAATAGCTTCGACGTGGAACGGTAAGCGAGCGATGCCCTCTCGGCGAGGACCGCGGTGGACACGCAAGCGACTCGAAATGATGCTCCGGACTTGTTACGGCGAGACCGAGCGCGGGGGAGTGGACGTCGCGGTCGTCGCCGAGGCTTGCAGGGTTTCAACGCGCACCGTGCGACGGTGGCTTTCTGGCACCAACCGCCAGCTTGCGGCGATCCCTTCTGCTCGGTTGGCGCAGTTGCGTCTGCCGGCGCCGGATTCGGAGCTGCGCAGCCAGCAACAAGCCGACTATGCCCGTGACGCCATAACCTCGATCGCACTACCAAAAGGTCGAGGAATTTTGCCAGCGTGGCGTGATCGTGGATGGCTCGATACGCATGTGGTTGCGATCGTGGACCTCGCGGGCACGCCGTGGCGGCAGGTTGTCATCAGTAACGGTTCAGCGCGGTCGGTGAAGGAGTTCCGCCGTAGAGGCTCCATCGTTGACCTCACGACGCTGCCGACCCGTTTCCATGGTGTTGTACTTGCCCACGAGGTCCTGCAGGAGGTGGAGCCATGGCGTGTGCACCCTCGCTCTGAAATCCTGCCTCAGGGCCGAACCCAGGTCTGGTCCGATGACGCGCCGGCTGTCGATCTTGCGGTGTTAGCTGTGGCGAGAGAACTGAAATGAACGGCAGATAAGGACATGAACATGAATCCCACCAGCAGTGCAATCGAAGCTCGCGTCAGCGCGGTCCTGTCCGAGTTCTTGATCGATGAACAGGCAGGGGCGTCGCCGGCCGGCGCGACTGATGTGTCGTGGCCGGCGGAGAACATTCCGTCGTGATCGAATCCGTAGGCCCACAGCCTTGGCAACGCGTCAAAGATCCACAGTCATTGCCGACGGCATCGAAGCCGGCGCTCCTGGCGGGGCACTTGCGCGACCTCGATGACGAAGCGTTAGGCCGGTTGATCCGTGACCACCTCGTGCCGCTCGACTCCGAACGCGGATATCGGGTGCGGTGGAACAGTTTCTGGGCGGCCTTGGGTTTCGACCCAGTTCTACGAGAACGTGCCACCACTATCATCAATGGGTTTCTGGACCTGGCCGAGTCCGCGCTCGCGGCAGATGATCAGGATGCCAATCAGGCCAAACGGACCGGGAAATTCTTCGACCGATGCGAAGGTGCATTGGATCGCATTCTCAACCGCGCAGACGAACCACTGGCTTGGGCCGGCGCCGCCGCTGCATCGTTCAATCCGGCTGCACGGATCGTGATCGACAAGCTGATCTCCGCCATTGATCAGCACCGCCGCGATTGCGACAATGAAAACCTCTGGGCGGCACTCGATCACATCAAAACTGAAGATCTAGGCACTTCAGCACCGCGGCTCCGTCGCTCTCAATATCGAGAGTGACGGAGCCTGGTTTCGAAACTCGACCTCTTGCAATCCTCGGCCCTAGCTGGTGAGGTTCACTCAAAGTTCCCGTTTTGCGTCATATTCAGCGATGGCTCGTCGCACGTCCGCAGACACGTTTTCGCGGAGCATGCCAACCACCTGGTCAGTCTCGACATCAGGTGGTGATGAATTGATTATGTTCGCAACCATCTGCGCCACCAACGTCCCTTCATTTGAGAGAAGCCGACTAATCAGCTTGAGGCGGATAGCATCTCCATCTTCCGGCGTTGTTCGGGCTATCTGATTAGCGATAACGGCGCGCACCCACG
This sequence comes from Rhodococcus sp. 27YEA6, assembly GCF_044908235.1. Classification (NCBI taxonomy): domain Bacteria; kingdom Bacillati; phylum Actinomycetota; class Actinomycetes; order Mycobacteriales; family Nocardiaceae; genus Rhodococcus; species Rhodococcus sp. 27YEA6. The sequence continues at coordinate 30,211 of NZ_JBIYCY010000027.1, forward strand.
GATCCCTGTCTCGGGACATCGCCACGAGCGTGTCGTAGCGGCCAGACAGTCCCTTGCCGACAACAACCTCGACCGCCGCTGCACGCTGATGCGCGTTGCCCTGCAAAAGATCCCATAGTTCTTCATCTGAAATTGCGGCTGGACGAAGGGCAGCCAATGCACTCGCTGCCCGGCCTCGAACATCTTCATTTCGGAAGAACGGATGGGTCGACGGCGGTGTAACCATCAGATCATGGAGCGGCGGGACGAGCCTGTCGACCACTTCAGTAGGGATACGCTTGCTATGTCCCCTCAAACCCTTCAATGATTTCGTCAGGTGAGCACGGAAAGGCGAAGGGGTAGTGAACAGTTCCGAGATAGGTTCCCACACAGCAACTTCTGGATGCCAGGCGTTAAGCAGTATCAGCGTTGCCGCGAAATCTGAGCCTCCAATGTTGAGGTTTCCGTTCGTCAGATCAAGAATTTGTTGTTCAATTCCCGAGACTAACTTGTCGATCACCGTCTTCACCGTATCGGCGTCAAGATCTCGAACGTCGCCGAACGCATCGAGAGCTAGGACATTCCCATCTCTAAGTTTCTCTCGAATCCTCTCCCTATGAGTGGGGTCGCCCTCAGCTAGGACGCGGTCGATGGCTTCCTTTACCTCTGAGCTGTCTTCGTTTCGCGCGGCCAATGCCGCTCTGTCGTCATCAGTCCATGCGGTGGTGGGAATGTTATTGATTACTGCGGCCCAGTCATGCGCAGAACCAATATCGCTTTGTTCTGGCAAGTCTTTGATGTACTCAATCACTTCGCGTAGCGCATCGGCCGAGACCACTGGCGCGAGGTTTTCCAAAGTATCCAGGAGGACATATTCCAGGGAAAAACTCGGTTGTAGTCGTGATGCCAACCCCCCGAGGTCGCTCAGGTTGGACAAAATCCATCGAACATGTTCGTCGGCCTGCGCTGGTTCGAGAACATCAGAGGCGGTTGAGACCAGTTGAAGGTCTGCGTGCAGCGAGGTCCGGGTCGCCCTATCGAGTTTCACCTTGCCTACGGCTGCGCGGACAGCTTCTGCCGGCCCCACTCGGAGTAGATGACGCGCAACTTGTGCAACCACTTTCTCCTCACTAGCGTGCCGCAGCGCTGATAGGGATTCAGCAAGATCGTCCTGCGATCTGTACGAAGTAAGAACGTGCTGGGCCAGTAGTTTATGAGAGTGCTGCCAGGATGAGTGATCCGCCGCCAGCCCAGCGAGCAGAGCCGCGGCTCGAAGCCTCAGGAAAGTCGAGTCAAATTCGGTGCTCTTCGATTCGCCCACCCACTGTTGGAACAATGAGTCGAAATTGCTCTGAAGGCCGGCGGCAACCTCTTGATTTCGCCACCACGATGCAAGGGTGTCCCGCCCCTTGATCAACTCACCAATATCGGAGGCCCACGGGTCCAGCCTGAAGATGAGGTCCGCGCCGGACCCTGTGATTGCCATTGCCGTGGGATCGTCAACTGCAGAGGCGCGGACCTTCTGCACGTCGAGGGCCAACAGCCGAGCGCCTTCCAGATCGCCAAGTTCCGCCAGGCACCGGGCCTTATGCAAAATCAGCCAAGCCTGATCGATGGGCCTGTATTCAGTACTCGAGAGGGCGCTCTCGATTACCCGCAAGCCTCCTTCCGGATTCGCTTCTTCGACCAATAGCGCACATGCGCATACTGCCGCTGCAGCGCGGTCATGCGGTTCTGTGGCCTCCTCAATAATCTGCTTGAGGGGATCAGAGTCAACATCCTGAGAAGGAATCGCTCTGTCATCACCAAGCAAAACGTCGTGCAGGGCTGCGTAAAAACGCCAACCCCATTTGTTCGATTTCCGACATTGTTCAAGGTCTGGTGCCGGGCTATTTTCAAGGGATGTTTTTCTCCTGCTTTCGGGTTGCGGTACCAGATCGTGTAGTCGCATCTTGACCAAAAGCGCGACGGCCTCCTCCGAGCTAAGTTCCGCCACTTCCAAGTTCGGGTGTGGGGCCACCAATCGTGGCGCCAGCATGGCGTAACGAAGCCGATCAGCCGCCAGGACCTTCACGCCACCCCATGCGCTCCCTTCCCATTGCGAACTGATCCGCCCTTCGGTGGCGACCTCCAAGAGCTCCGCGGCGTGATCCGCGTCAACGGTGGAATGAGCAGGAACGAGGATCTTGGAGCCCTTACCCGTGCTCACGACGGCGTCCTGTGTCACGTGAACCCAATACAATTTCTTGGTGGTCTCGTCGCACAGCAAAAGGATGAACGGAACCGCGTAGTCGAGCCAGTACTTCACGTGTTCACTGTCCGCGTCACGGAACCACCATCCGACGATATTTCCGTCATCATCAGTCTCCGGCTCATCGAAGAACGAGGGGCCATACTTCACTTGAGCTCCCACGAGTGCACCGTGATCCATGAGATCGGCGGTTCGCGCCTGCAGCAGAAGATCCGAGCCCACTTCGCCGGCAGGATTTTGTGCAACATGCCAGTCAATTTTAAGGAACTCCAAAGTGGCGAGCGCTTCCCCGATATTCCCTACCTGGGTGGTCCTACTTGCTTTCATTCTCTGTTCCCGCCCTCACTCAACGAATTTCATCTTCTGCGATAAAGAAAAGCACATCCTGCGTGTATGTCCCCGACACCGGGTGCGGCGGGGATATACACGCAGGTGAATGCATGTTTTTGTCGGATATCGAGGGTAGGTTTGGAGGTGTCCAATTGCTGACGGGCGGATTGACCCCCTGCCCCATTGTTAGGTCGGAGATTCGAAGTGACGTTGACGATTTCGCACACTGCCGCGGATGGAACGCTGATTGACGGGACCTCTCGCGGTGATGGTTCCGGAGATGTATTGGCGGCGCACGGGTGGAGGTGGTTTCGCAGTATCGGTTTCTGGGGGATCCGGAGCAGTAGGGATCGGGCTCCGAAGGTTCGCCTGATCGAGATGACTGCAGAGGCGTTGCGCGCGAGTGGTTTCGATGTCGAGATTGATATCGACTCGACAGCGCGGCCGACGGCCGAGGTCGAGGCCGATCGCATTGATCGTCAAGCTGCTCGGGTGGAAGCGCTCGAGCTGAAGGCGGGGCGCCGGTCAGAACAGGCGGAATCGGCGTGGGAGGCAGAGCAGCGCGCGGACCACCGCGAGCTCGACGGCCACGAGCGAACGCTCTTCGTGGTGCGTGGCGTGAAGCAGATCGAGAAATTCCCTCCGGACGAGGGCACCTACCGTCAGTCGCTGATTACCCGCATCGCCGAGCGGGCCGAACAGATCACCTATTGGGAAGAAATCCGCGCCCAGCAGATCGCGTCAGGTCAGGCCAACAATTTCGGGCCGGACACGATCGCGAAAGGAGATCTGGTCAGGTGCTCGGGTGTCTGGTATCCGGTAGTTCGGGTCAACAAGAAATCTGTCACTGTTCCGGCGAGGATAGGCGGTGATTGGACGGACACTATCCCGTATCACAAACTTGCTGGACACAGACAGGCGAAGGAAGCCGAAACAGCTTCGGCCAGTTCATCTTCCATCAAGGAGGTTCGGTCGTGAACAGTCTTCGGGACGAGATTCACAGCGGAGAGTTTCGGCAGTCGCGCCACTATCCGGTTGCGCGTTCCGTGGAACGTGTTGCTGCCCAAACATTTACGCGACTCAATCCCGACACCGAGTGGCCACCGGCTAACGGCCACTTCGCGGACGTATACCGCCTCGCCAGCTGGCGCCTGCTCACACCGCTCGAGACTGTCGCCGCTCTCGATTACGAAACCCTGACGGCGAGCTCCTGGGCCGCTCTGCCGGACGATCAGCGCGAAGCCTGGTTCGAGCATGTGCGCGGCACCAATTCTCGTCTGTCACGCACCCGGATCGGCAGATTCACGGCCGAGGCGATCACTGCCCCTTAGCAGCTAAAACCACGGGAGGCCGGCGCTTTGCGCCGCCTCCTGTGTCTATGCCCCCGGCACCGGGTGCGCCGGGGACATAGACACCGGTCAAAGCGCCTTTTTGTCGTATGCGTGGGGTAACTTTCAAGTGTTCGTCAGTCCAATCCATCGGGTGAATCTGACCAGTTCGCCCACCGACCCAAAGGGGTTCCGCAATGCCAGCTTTCCAAATGACCAGCCCGTCCGATGTTGTCGCCGGTGCCGTGGCTATGGGTGGCCATCTTCCCGAGGACGAGTTGGTCATCATCACCCTCGATGTGCACCCGTGCAGGGTCGCCATGCTCCCCCTCCTCAACCTGCTCCCTGGCGTGTCGGAGGGAATTCTGAGTTCCTTGCGTGTGACACCAGCTCTGGAAGAGTGCCAATCGATGCTCGTGGTTGTCTTTGGCACGCTCGAACGGGGCAATGACGTAGCCGAAGCGCTCGAAGCATTTCGGCCCGATTCAGTTCCGCCTGTGTTCGTTTTCACCGATGGTCTGGTACGCCGATGGACGGGCGCGGGATCACTTGCCGCACAGTCGGGTACACCCGTCGATCTCGCAGCACACCCGCTGATCACCGAAGCGCTGTTTGAGGGAACAACGATTCTCAAAACCCGCAGCGAGATCCGAGCAGGGTTTACAGCCGCACAGCACGGTCCGGAACGCGCTGCGGCGGCCTCACGGGCCTTCGGCGCCAAGCGCATCGTTCTACGCGCCATGGAGCCACAGCGAGCGGCCGATCGGGTATTCGATCTGGCACTTTCGCACTACCTGGACGGCACGTCACAGCATGGCATTACCGTTACCGATGAGCACGCAGCCGTTATTGCTGCTGCCATGCATGACGTGACGGTGCGCGATCTGTTGTTCGCACACATCGACGAAAACAATGCCGATGCAGCCGCCGAGGTAATGCGGCAAGTCGGCGCACTGTTGCCCGAGGATTTGGCCGGTCCGCTCATGGTGTTCGCCGGAGTCTTCAACTGGGTCAATCGCCGCTCTGCGCTGGCACGTGAAGCACTGACGAGCGGCCGCCGACTCGACCCGTCCCACAGCTTCGGGAAGATGTTCGAGCAGGTTCTCGACAACGGTCTGCACCCCGCGATCTGGGAACAATTGCGGACTGCGGCAGTTCTGGCACATCAAACCCAGGCGCAGTAGATAACGAATCGGTGGCGCAATGCATTTCGTGATTGCGCCACCGATTTTCTTTGCGCTGCACCGAATGGAGCCGAGCGCCGATTCCTTTTCGCCGCGATTTTCTAAATTGCGTTTTAGCACAACGGAAACACCCGCAAGCCCGGCCGCGCAGCGGCGGGAATTTCCGTTATAGGGCGGCTTGCCGCCCGTGCGTCCGGGACCCGGGCGTAGCCCGGGTTACCCCTCCCGACGG
>NZ_JBIYCY010000028.1:0-30610 GCF_044908235.1 Rhodococcus sp. 27YEA6
GACCGGGTGCTGCAACTCCTCGCGATTGCGTGGATCGGAGTAGTGGGTGTCGCTGTCTACCTCGTCTGAGCCACGCACCGAGGCCGACCCGCACGCAATCAAGGCGACTTCATGTGCCGCCGCATCCTGTCATCGGTCTGCTCTGCCTGCTCGCCATGTCTCGATCGTCTCTCAACGTGAGTCGTGTTCCGGGAGGCGAGCGCGGCATCGCGATTTCTGGTCTCGGGTAGTAGTCCGGGGGCGCAAGCGTCCCCGTGCCGTTCGTCTGCAAGGAGTTGCATTCATGTCTTTCGAGCTGACTACCAGTTTCGAACCCGCTCGGGGGATCGATATCGCCCGGCCCTGGTTGTTGCCATCACCGTTTCGTCCCGACAGCTTCGTCCGATGGCCTCGATCTGTGGTCGATGTCTGGTCCTCGACCTCGAAAACTGAGGCGTTCCCCTGGCCCGCTAGCTATTCCTTACCGGTCGGAGTGCGCGATGAGAATCGTTGAGGGCAACAACCCGGAAATGCTGGGCGAGGATGCCCGGGCGGATGCAGAGACCACACACGCCCGGCTTCGCTCGATCGCGGCGCTGGTCGTGACCGGGGTCGTTGTGGTGTGGGTGCTGTGGCGCACCGGCTACGGAACCATGCCGGCACTCGACGCCTTCGAGTCGATCGCTCGGCAGTGGCCGCACAGTTCTGTCTCGCCGGCATTCGGATACACGCTGCGGTCCCCGCTCGGGTATGTGGTGTACCAGTTGGCTCCAGAACAGAGCCCACACGTCTACGCCATGATGCACCTGCTCTGCCTCGCTGGTGTGGCGCTCGTGCTCACGGCGTGGCTGGTACGTCGCCTCGGTGTGGCGCGTTCCACGACGGCCGTGATGGTGCTGGCATGCGCGCCGGTCACCGCGGTGACTCTGCTCTGGATCGGTATCTACGATGCGTTCTCCCTCGCCGGCTGGGTTGCTGTGCTGATGACGCTGCGTTCTCGCCCCGTGGCGCAATACCTGGCCGCTATCGTCGTCGGACTACAGAACTTCGAACAGGGCGCGGTGGGGATCGTGGTGCTGTTGCTGCTCCCTCGTCTGGTACGTGCAACCGGTTCGGTGCCGCGTCCGCTGGCGCTGCTCGGTGGCCTCCTGACCGGAAAAGTACTTCTCGAGGGATATCTGTACTCGGTAGGAGCGGTCTCAGGAACACGCCTGTCGTACTTGTTCGTCGGCAACAAGTTACGCGACGTGCTCACCGCGTCCTTCGATGCTGCTCCGATGCTCATCTGGTCCGCGTTCGGGGGGTTGTGGGTGCTCGTCGCCATCGGAGCCCGCTCTCTCGCTCGTGCGGGGACACGGAGAGAGATCGCCATGGCCGCTGCGGCAGTGGCGATCTGGTTCGGTAGCGCCTTCGTGACCGAGGATCACACGCGTGTTCTGGCGCTGACGTCGTTCCCGGCGCTTGTCCTGGCGTCGATCGTCATCGCCCTACGTCACCGCGATGTGCTGGATTTCCTCAAGACACCTGCCGCGGTGATCCTGCTCGTGGCCCCTCCTCTTGTCTTGTGGGGCGGGATGACGCTGTCCACAGGCTGGTAGCGGCGAAAGGGTGAAGGTCAGGCGTCGACGACTACCGGTATCACCAACGGTTGCCGGCGATGGGTGCGGCGCGCCCACTTTGCGACTTCACGGATCACTGCGTGCTCGATACGGACGGTTGTTGCCATTGAACGGGCACTCTCCCGTTCGAGGGCTGCCGCGATCAGCGGGCTCAACGGTGTAAATATCGACGCCTCGTGGACGAATCCGCGGCCGATGTAGTCGGGTTCCTCGACTAGCCGGCCGGTAGCGGGATCGACGATGACGACCACCGTCAGCACACCTTCTTCTCCCAGGGTGCGCCGCTCGGTCAGTGACTGTTCGGTGACCCCACCGACGATCTGCGCGTCGACGTACACCAGATCGACAGAGATCTTGCCGACTGCGGTCGCCAGTCCGTCGTGCAGGTCTATCACGGTGCCGTCCTCGGCGATGATCACCCGCGCCGGATCGACGCCGGTGCTGATGGCGAGATCGGCGTTGGCACGCAGGTGCCGCGATTCTCCATGCACGGGAAGGACATTCGACGGGCCGATGATGTTGTAGCAGTAGACGAGCTCGCCGGCGCTCGCGTGTCCGGAGACATGGACTTTGGCGTTTCCCTTGTGCACGACGTGCGCTCCGCGGTCGATCAACCCGTTGATGACACGGTAGATCGCGTTTTCGTTGCCCGGGATGAGACTGCTCGCCAACAGGACTGTATCGCCCTCTCCGACAACGATCTCGTGACTGCCGGATGCCATACGGGAAAGTGCCGCCAGCGGCTCGCCCTGAGAGCCGGTGCAGATCAACGTCACCTTGTGCGCCGGCAAGGCCCCGAGCTTGCGTGCGTCGACGATCAGCCCGTCCGGGACCGTGAGGTAGCCCAGTTCTATGGCCAACGCCATGTTCCGCACCATCGATCTGCCCACGAATGCGGCCTTACGGCCTTGTTTGTGAGCGGCATCGAGAACCTGCTGGATTCGGTGCACGTGGCTTGCGAAGCTGGACACGATCACCCGCCCGGTGGTGGAGCGGAACACTTGCTCGATAGCCGGGGCGAGTTCGCGCTCGGACGTGGTGAACCCCGGAACGTCTGCATTCGTCGAATCGATCAGCAGAAGGTCCACGCCTTCTTCGCCGAGTCGGGCGAAGCCACGTAGATCGGTGATGCGGCGATCGAGCGGGAACTGGTCCATCTTGAAGTCCCCGGTGTGCAGCACCAGCCCTGCGTCGGTACGGATCGCGATGGCCAACCCGTCCGGGATCGAATGATTGACCGCGAGGAATTCCAGGCCGAAGGGACCTTGAGCGAGCACGCCGCCGGCTTCGACCTCGATCAGGGTCGGGGTGATCCGATATTCGGAGAGCTTCGCAGCCAGGAAGGACAACGTCAGCTTCGAGCCGATGACCGGAATGTTCGATCGCTCCCGCAGCAGATACGGCACGGCGCCGATGTGGTCTTCGTGACCGTGGGTGAGCACGATTGCCACGATGTCGCCGAGGCGATCACGCAGGTAACTCCAATCGGGAAGTATCACGTCCACACCGGGTTGATGCTCCTCGGGGAAGAGAACACCACAGTCGACGATCAAAATCTTGCCGTGACACTCGAAAATGGTCATGTTGCGGCCGATTTCCCCGAGTCCGCCCAGCGCTATCACGCGTAGATCCCCCGGGCTCAATGCTGGGGGAGGAGATGAAATCGGCTTACGAGGTGCACGAGACATACTCTTACGTTACTGGAGAGTTGTGGATGGTTCGTCGCCGGGCGGGTCTCGATGTTCAGTACATGGCAAACATCTGATCGCGTCCCTTCCGGATGTCTCCCGTCGCCCGAAGGGCGGCTTTGTCGAGGGATGGCGCACGGATTGTTGTTCCAGTCCGGCGACTAAACAATACTCTAACGTAAGAGTATGGTTACGGATTGGGAGGTTGGATGAAAGCACTACATGCTGCTCACGGCCCGGCTGAATCTGCTGCTGTCTGCGAGCAAGCACGGCGCCGACGAACCTTCGCGGTCATCAGCCATCCCGATGCCGGGAAGTCCACGCTTACCGAAGCGCTCGTCCTGCACGCTCGAATCATCTCCGAAGCCGGCGCCATCCACGGCAAAGCCGGGCGCCGTTCCACGGTGTCGGACTGGATGGAGATGGAGCAGGCCCGCGGGATCTCGATCACCTCCACCGCACTGCAATTCCCCTACACGGCGCCCGACGGAACAGACTGCGTCGTCAACCTCCTCGACACACCCGGTCACGCCGACTTCTCCGAAGACACGTATCGAGTCTTGACCGCGGTGGACGCCGCGGTGATGTTGATCGACGCCGCCAAAGGTCTCGAACCGCAAACGCTGAAATTGTTCCAGGTCTGTCGACACCGCAGGATTCCGATCATCACAGTGATCAACAAATGGGATCGGCCCGGACACGAACCTCTTGCCCTGATGGACGAGATCGAATCCCGAATCGGCCTTCGTCCCACCCCGCTGACCTGGCCGGTCGGGATCGCCGGCGACTTCAAAGGCGTCCTCGATCGACGAACGGGAGACTTCGTCAGATTCACGCGCACAGCCGGGGGCGCCACCATCGCCCCTGAAGAGCACGTGTCGCCGGCCGACATCCGAGACGACGAAACCAGCTACTGGCAGCAAGCAGAGGAAGAAACAGCTCTACTGACTGCCGACGGCGCAAATCATGACCAAGCAGCATTTCTCGCCGGTACTACGACACCGGTACTGTTCGCGGCCGCAGTCTTGAACTTCGGAATCAACCAAGTGCTCGACGTCCTCGTCCACCTCGCACCCTCACCGGCCGCCCGACTCGACGTGAAGGGAACTCCCCGCCCGGTCGAGGCTTCGTTCAGTGCCTTCGTCTTCAAAGTCCAAGCCGGCATGGACGCATCGCATCGAGATCGCCTCGCCTATGCACGAGTGTGCTCGGGAACATTTCATCGCGGGGACGTTCTCACCCACGGACCCTCGGGCAAACCGTTCACCACCAAATACGCCCAATCGGTCTTCGGGCAACATCGTTCGACGATGGACACTGCATGGCCGGGCGATGTGATCGGCCTCGTCAATGCCAGCGCCCTGCGAGTCGGTGACGCCCTGTATCGAAGTGAACCCGTCGAATTTCCTCCGATTCCGCACTTCGCCCCCGAACATTTCGTGGTAGCCCGAGGCCGAGATGCCGGAAAACACAAACAATTTCGCCGCGGCATCGTCCAACTCGAGCAGGAAGGCGTCGTCCAGGTGCTGCGCTCGGACCTACGTGGCGATCAAGCGCCCGTACTAGCTGCGGTGGGGCCCATGCAATTCGAGGTCGCCGAACACCGCATGAACGCAGAATTCGGTGCACCGATCGACCTCGAGGTGTTGCCGTACACCATCGCCCGGCAGACCGCGGCCCACGATGTCCCCGTTCTCAGTGGCCAACGCTCGGTAGAAGTGCTCACCAGATCTGACGGAGCACTACTGGCGTTGTTCGTCGACCAATGGCGCCTCGCGGCGATCGAACGCGAGTATCCGACTCTGACTCTCCGGAATCTGATCGCTGCGCAGTGAGATCCCCATCACCGAATTCGCACCACCTTTGTACTCAACCTTTACGTAAAGGTAGTGTTGTGGTACTTGCGATTATTCCGATGCGCCGAATGCATCGCCCCACGACCACCATCAGGAGGAGAGCAGTCCTGACGCACCGAACCGCCGCCGACACCACCGCGCAACGGACTCCGACCGCACAATCGGGCCGCGTGGACTGGGTCGACCTGGCCAAAGGAATCAGCATTGCGTTGGTCGTCCTTCTGCACAGCACCAATTTTCTTGTCGCCCGAGGACTGGCCCCAGGAATCTGGAACGACATCAACGCCGTGGCAGAGCCGGTTCGGATGCCCCTGTTCTTCCTCACCGCAGGCCTGTTCGCGCACAAGGTGACGACGCTGGCATGGAAAGCGGTCATCCATCGCCGAGTGCTACCCCTGGTGTACCTCTACCTGATGTGGACGGTGCTGCGCTTCGTCTTCTTCAGTGTCTTTCCTGACACCGCAGGTACCGCGGAAACCTCGAGTCCGCTGAACTTGATCACTGCACTCGTCGTACCGACCAGCGGGCTGTGGTTCATCTACGCGCTCGCCGTCTACACGGTGCTCACGAAAGCGCTCTCCGGCATCGACTACCGAGTTCAACTTCTCGGCGCCATCGCCCTGGCCTTCGTCGCTCCGAGTATCGGCGGAGTCGATTGGACCTGGGGAAACATGATGGAACTTCTCGTCTTCTTCCTCGCCGGTGCGCATCTTCAGCAGATGATCCGTGCCGCTGCCGCCTCGACGACCCTCACACGCGTCGCCGTCACCGCGGCCGGGTTTGCCCTCATGTACGTCCTGCATCTGCAGGGGCACATCACCTCGGTCGGCGCCGCGACCATACTTCTGAGTTCACTGGGCCTGCTCGTCGGCATCACGGCAGCCTCGCACCTGCAGACAGCACGCGTACTCGCACCCTTCCGCAAGCTCGGGACATTGACGTTGCCGGTCTACCTCTTGCACGAAATCCTGCTCGGAATCGCCGTGGTCGGGGCCGTTCACGCCGGTTTCGATTTCACCCGTAACGCGCTCCTGGTCTTCGGTCCACTTCTGGTGGCAGCCATTGCCATCGGCGGATCCTTGGTGATACACGCGGCACTGACATCCGCCGGACAGCGATGGCTCTTCGTCATGCCGCGCAGGACCACCTCATGAGACCGGAGCCCCGCACTCCCGCACAGTCCGCACACACGAAGATGCCACTGTGAACTCGGCTCTGCCCGTCCTCTCACATGCCCTCGTGCGTACCCTTCCCCAACGCTGGGTCGCTCGTTTGGTGCGCTATCCCGAGGCCGTGAAATTCCTTCTGATCACCTCGGCGGCCTCCCTGACTACGACAGCACTGTTTTCGATCCTGAAATGGACCGTGCTCGAAACCCATCCGGTCACCGCGTACGTACTCGCAGCGCTGATCTCAGCGGTGTGCGCGTACATCCTCTGCCTTGCATGGTCGTTCGCCGGCATCGACCGCGCACGTGAAGCGCGTTGGGCTGCCTACTTTTTCGCAACAGCGGTCGTCTCCATCGCCCTCGGCGCCGTCCCCCTCTGGATTTCCCGCTACACGGTGGGGTTGACGGAACCCCAGGTGCACAGGTCGGCCGAGATCGCGAGCGATTTCATCGCGAGCTCCGTGGTCGGCGCATGTCTTTCGACCTGGTTTCTTTGGCGGGTGACGCAGCGAGTCCTCTCGAATCCGGCCCCGGAAAACGATGCCCACATCGTCCCGGCACCGGAATGCACAGACCCACCGACCTGATCACCCGTTCACCACCCACCAGGTCCCGCTCCCGGTGTGAACTCATGAAAGTGACGGCCATGACCACCACTTCCGAACAAATGACCATCCACGCTCTCAGCCAATGGATAAACGACCACCCCACCGTCACGCTCGTCGTACTGTTCGTCTTCGCCGTACTACTGGTGGTTCTCGCTGTATGGATGATCCTTCGATGAGGACGTTCGGCGATCCGAACATTTCGAGCGATGCACGCTCACTGCCCAATCAGTCACCTCACCAAAGACATGAGAGCGCGGACGCACCTCGATCGGCCGAGACCCGATCCTGCCCCAGCTGCAGGACAGAGGACGGGCGCGGGCACGGGCACGGGCACGACCAGAGTGTCGAATACGACCACCCATCCGGCCCCATCACGTGCCCCGTACTGGCCGCGATGTCCTGTGTCCTCGTCGCAGCACTGGTGTTCTGGATCTTGTAGACACATTGCCGAAATCACGCCGCTCGGCGAGGCAAAAATAAGACGAAGGACGGCTCTACCGTGCGTCCTCTCATCCTGACGGTGCTTCACCTTCTTTCAGCGTTCGCTCCCCGAGCACGCCGCGCATAGCGGACGAGCGACAGGGCGGGGCGAGGGAACAAAGGCCGCGAACACCATCACCGCCAACGGCAATACGGCCAACACAGTCACGGTGGTGGCGTAGTCACCGGCAAGGTCGTGCCCGAACGCGAGGGTGAGTGGGCCGAACGCGGTCGATCCGACGCTGATCGTGGTTGCGAGTCCGCGGATGGCACCGATATGGCGGGTGCCGAAGTAATAGGTGTAGGCGGCAGCTTCGACGGCGCGGATGCTCCCCGCCGCACACCCCAGAGCGAGGCCGTATCCGATCGCCGGCACACCCGGCCCCACATAAGGAACGCCAATCAGGGCCACTGTGAGAACCAACATCGACAGCGACACACCGTATTTCGGATTGATCCGGTCGGCGAGAGCGCCGACGGCGAGAGTGCTGAGCAGACCCGCGATTGTTTGAGGGATGAAGTTCGCGGCGGCCTCGGTCGCTGTAAGGCCTTGCTCACCGAGCAAGGACACCTGATGGAAGTTGATCGCGGTGGTGAGCATGCCTGACGCGGCCAACCCCGAGGCGATAGCCCAGAACATCGGTGTCCGGACCGCGGCGCGGGCACTCCACACGGTCTCGGGGTCGCACTGCCGTCGCGGCTGCGCCGCGTCCTCCGCAGCCGGTGTGACAACGCTAGGCCCCAGGGGCCGCGGAGGCGCCCCCGTGTGGCGTAGCGCGAACACGGCGATCGGCAAGACGACCGCCCAGACTGCAAGCCCTTCGATACGCCACACCGTCGCGATCGCGTACTCCGAGATCAAGCGTTCCAACAGCACCGGGGTCAACGAGATCCCCGCCGAACCGATCGCGGCGGTGACACCGAGCGCCCAGCCACGGCGCTCGCTCACGTGCACCGCCACCAATGTCGTTGCAGCCAACCCCAGTGCCCCTTGCCCTGCCAGGCGAACCCCGACGAACCCCGCTGTCAACCCGATGATCTCGGTCGCGAAGCTGATTCCGATCAAAACTGCGCCGAAGATCGCGGCAACGACCGTCATCACGGCCCGTACTCCGAACTTGTCGAGGGCGCGGCCCACCCACGGCATGGCCATCGCTCCGGCCAATGTCCCCACCAGGTAGCTCCACGACAGTTGAGTCCGGGTGATACCGAGAGAATCGATCAGCGGGTCGGTGAACACCGATATCGCAGCGGTCTGACCAGGCGCGGTCATCACCGAGGCGGCGCCCGCCCACACCACCAGGAGCCATGGCCGCTCTGGCGCGTTCGTCGACGGTTGAACCGATTCGCCTGCTGTGAACGGCATTACACCTTCCTCGGAACTGATGACTTTTTCATCGCACCTGAAACCGGTGTGCGTAGGGACGACATAGCCGTATCGAGGTTCGATTCGTTGCAGCAACTGTCAGGACCGAGCCGACACGGGTGAGCTACCGGACGGTTGCCAGGTTGAGCTATCGGGCGTGCGCGAATGCGGATTCTTCCGGATCGGAAGCGAAGTCCAAGAATCGCGAAAGTGCCCCACCATAGGTCAAATACAGTTCGTGCATGGCTCTCGTGCACGCGATGTAGAGCATGCACCGGTCCATGTCACTGGCGTAGTTCGCCGTGTCCGCATGAGGAACGACGACAACGTCGAATTCGAGTCCTTTGGCAATATGCGCCGAGGTGATGACGGGGGTCGGGGAGCAGATTCTCGAAATCCGGCGCTAAGGATTTACGGCAGATAGTAGCGTACTATCTGCCGTAACTCGTGAGTCGTCCTGCCGCGATGGTCGTTCCGGAGATGGGCGACTCCGGAAACTATCTGCCGTAGTGCTGAAGGGCGGTCGGGGTGGGATCGGTGAGCTCGCTACCGGCGCGGGCCGCCGGGATCCGGCTGGCGGACGCGACGCGGACCTTTCTGGGCACGATCGCGGCGGTGAACACCCGCCGCGCCTACGCCTCGGCGTTGGATCGGATGGTGCGCGACTTCGGCGCGGACGGCGATGTCGGGTTGTTGAACCCGGATCGGGTGTCGGGGTGGTTCGACTACGTGTGGGGCGACAAGGCCCCCAAGACCTACAACCTCCGGCTGACCGCGGTGTCGGCGGCGTGCGCCTACTGGCGCGATCAACAGTGGCTGACCGGCGATCCGGTGTCGCGCCTGCGGGCGCGGCCGAGTGCGCCGGACAACAGCAAGGCGATGACCGCCGCCGAGGTTGCGGAGCTGCTGGGCATGGACGCGGCCCTGCGCGAGCGGGTGTTCTGGTCGATGCTGTATGAGTCCGCCGCGCGGGCGGAGGAGATCCTGAATCTCGACATCGAGGACCTGGACACCGTGAACCGATGCGCCACGGTCACCCGCAAGGGCGGCGCCCGCGAGGTGATCTATTGGCAGACCGGCACCGCACGGCCGCTGCCCCGGCTGATCGCCGGACGGAAGTCCGGGCCGCTGTTCCTGACCGACCGCAAAGCCAAGCCGTCGGTCGCCAAGACCGACACCGACAACTCGACCGGCCGCGCCCGACTTTCCTACCGCCGCGCCGCGACGCTCCTCGAGGAGCACACCGAAGGGATGCGACGCGGACCGTTCACGCTGCACCAGCTGCGGCACTCGCGACTGACCCACGCCGCAGAGAAGGGCGCTTCCACGCCGATGCTGATGGCGTTGAGCGGACACACCTCGGTGCGCAGCCTGGTCAAATACGCGAAGGTCTCCGCCGAGGCGCTGGGGCGCTGGCAGGCCGAGACCGATCCCGCTGCGCGGCGGCGCTCCCGCTGAATCTCTCAGTAGCTGACGGTGACGAGTTCC
This sequence comes from Rhodococcus sp. 27YEA6, assembly GCF_044908235.1. NCBI lineage: Bacteria > Bacillati > Actinomycetota > Actinomycetes > Mycobacteriales > Nocardiaceae > Rhodococcus > Rhodococcus sp. 27YEA6. The sequence goes on from NZ_JBIYCY010000028.1 coordinate 10,253, forward strand.
GGCGCGTGTCTGTCGTCGATGACGACGGTGCCGGTCAGCACGTCTCCTGGACGCACGGGACGGCGGAACCGCAGATCTCGGATGCCGCGCCCGGCAATGGCCGCCCAGCTGTGCCCCACTGCGTCGAATGTCAGCCGTTGCAGGATCGCCAACGTGTGGATTCCACTGGCGATCAGGCCACCGAACTGGCCGTCCTGCGCCGCCGCCCGGTCGATGTGAAACCACTGGGGATCCCAGTGGGTGGCGAAGTCGACGAGTTCGGCCTCGGTCACCGTGTGTGAGCCCAAGTCGAAACGCTGGCCGATGCCCAGGTCCTCGGCGTATACAAGGCGTGTGTGCTCATGGTGCGATCCCACCTGCACGCCGACGGGTTTCACCGCGGCGCCATGCGGATCGCGCCGTCGAGGCGGATGGTTTCGCCGTTGAGCATCGGGTTGGTCACGATCGCCTCGACCAGCTGCGCGTACTCGGCGGGGTCGCCGAGCCGGTTCGGGTGCGGCACCTGCTGTCCCAGCGAAATCTGAGCCGCCTCGGGCAGCGTGCCCAGCAGCGGGGTCTTGAACAGGCCGGGCGCGATGGTGTTCACCCGGATCAGCAGCGACGCCAGGTCGCGGGCGATCGGCAGGGTGGCGCCGACGATCCCGCCCTTCGATGCCGAGTACGCGGCCTGTCCGATCTGCCCGTCGAAGGCCGCGACCGAGGCGGTGTTGACGATCACGCCGCGCTCGCCGTCGACGGGCTCGTTCTGCGACATCGCGTGCGCGGCGAGGCGGATGACGTTGAAGGTTCCGGTCAGGTTGACCTTGACGATCTTCTCGAATTCGGCCAGCGGGAACGGTCCGTTCTTACCGACGGTCTTGACGGCGTTGCCGATGCCGGCGCAGTTCACGGTGATTCGCAGTGAGGACTCCGCGTTGGCGCGCTCGACCGCCTCGGTGACCGCGGCCTCGTCGGTGACATCCGCCGGAGCGAATTCCACGGTGTCGCCGAGAGCAGCCAGCGCATCCGTGTTCGCGGTGGGCAGGTCGACGGCGATTACCCGGGCGCCCGACTTGGCGAGGGCGGTGACGGTGGCCAGTCCGAGGCTCCGCCGGTGACGAGTGCGTTGGTTCCGGTGATATGCATGAATACTCCTGACGAAATAGGTTGAGAACATCGGGTTTTTGACAAAGTGAGGTGTGACTGACGCAGTGGTGTCACTGCGCGAAGGTCAACCTCATAAGGCGCGGCCGATGAGTTCCTTCATGATCTCGTTGGTGCCGCCGTAGATCTTCTGCACGCGGGAAGCGGCGTACATCTGCGCGATCGGGTACTCCATCATGTAGCCGTAGCCACCGAAGACCTGCAGGCAGCGGTCGACGATCTCGCACTGCTTGTCGCTGCCCCACAGCTTGGCCATCGACGCGGTCGCCGCGTCGAGGGTGCCGTCGAGGTGACGCTGGATGCAGTGGTCCATCAGGGTCTTGCCGGCCAGCACGTCGGTCTTGCACTCGGCGAGTACGAACTTCGTGTTCTGGAAGTTCAGGATCGGCTTGCCGAAGGCGTGACGTTCCTTGGCGTACCTGATGCTCTCCGCCACCGCGGCCTCGGCCACCGCGACACCGCCGACACCGAGGATCAGCCGCTCACGCTGCAGCTGACCCATCAGCTGGTAGAAGCCCTGCCCCTCGACGCCGCCGAGCAGATTCGCTGCCGGCACCCGCATGTCGGTGAACGACAACTCGCGGGTGTCCTGGCCGTGCTGGCCGATCTTGTCCAGCACCCGCCCACGCTCGAACCCCGGAAGATTCTCCGTCTCCGCGACGAGCAGCGAGATACCCTTGGAACCTTGGCTCGGGTCCGTTTTGGCGACGATGACGAGCAGGTCGCAGTGCGACGCGTTCGAGATGAACGTCTTCGAGCCGTTGATCACGTAGTGGCCGCCGTCGCGAACCGCGGTGGTCCGTACGGCCTGCAGGTCCGAGCCGGTGCCGGGTTCGGTCATCGCAATGGCGAGGACGCTCTCACCGCTCGCACATTTCGATAGCCAGCGCTTCTTCTGGTCCTCGGTGGCATAGGCGGCGATGTAGTGCGCGACGATCGTCGAGTGCACGGCGAAGCCGAACGCGGTGTCGTGGGCGTAGGCGATCTCCTGCTGCACGATCGCCTCGTGGCCGAAGTTGCCGCCCCCGCCGCCGTATTCTTCGGCGATGTCGAGGCACAGCAGTCCCGCGGCGCCGGCCTTGGTCCAGAACTCGCGGTCGACCTGGTGCTGCGCGGCCCAACGGTCCTGGTTCGGGGTGGCTTCCTTGCGGAAGAACTCGGCGGCGTGCTTACGCAGCAGCGCCTGATCGTCGGTCTCCCACGGGGAGCGGTAATCGGGGAACAGCTCGCTCATGATCGGTCCTACTTTCCGGTGAATTCGGGGGCGCGCTTGGCGAGGAACGCGGCCTGGCCCTCGCGGCTGTCGGCGGAATGGATGGCAACGTGAAAGTTGCGCTTCTCGTGCTCGAGTCCTTGCGCCAGAGAGGTTTCCAGGGCCTGGAGGGCGGCATCCTTGGCCAGCGCCACCGCGAGCGGTGAGTTGGCGGCGATCCGCTGCGCCATGGCGACCGCCGCTTCGAGGGCGGTGCCGTCCGGGACGGTCTCGGCGACGATGCCGGCCGCGCACGCCCGCTGTGCGGACAGGAAGTCGCCGGTGAGCAGTAGGGCCATCGCCTTGGACTTGCCGACGGCCTGAATCAGGCGCTGGGTTCCGCCGCCGCCCGGGATCACGCCGAGCTTCACCTCCGGGACACCGAACTTGGCGGATTCGCCGGCGATGACGATGTCGCAGGCAAGCGCCAACTCGCAGCCGCCGCCGAGTGCGAGGCCCTCGACCGCAGCGAGGACCGGCTTCGGGAATCGGCCCAGGTCGGCCCAGATGGTGCCGCCCAGCGCGGCTCGATCGCCGAGCAGCGACTGGTCGCGAATGGCGTCGAAATTGGTGATGTCGGCTCCGGCGCAGAAGATCCCGCCGGCGCCGGTGAGCACGATGGCACGGATCTCGTCGTCGTGCCGAGCCGCGACGAGCTCGGTGTTCAAGGCGGTGAGCACCGCCTCGTTCAGACTGTTGCGAGCCTTGGGCCGGTTGATCTCCAGGATCAGGAGGTGGCTGTCGCGGGCCGTGCGTAGCGGGGCGTTGTCGGGGTTCATCGGACGTCCTCGTAGACGTTGGTGTGCGCGGCGCGCATGGCCTTCTTGTCGAGCTTGCCGACGCTGGTGCGGGGCAGCTGGTCCAGATACAGGACGGTCTCGGGCAATTGCCATTTGGCGAATGCATCGGCGAGCAATTCGTGGATCTCCGACAGTGGAAGTTCCTGCCCGTCGGTCGTCACGACGAGTGCTACTGGACGCTCCTGCCACTTCGGGTGCGGGACGCCGATGACGGCCGCCTCGGCGATCTTCGGATGGGCAACGAGTGCGTTCTCCATGTCGATGGAGGAAATCCATTCGCCACCCGACTTGACCACGTCCTTGATCCGGTCGGTGATCTTCAAGTAACCATTCGGGTCGATGGTCCCGACATCGCCGCTACGCCAATACCCGTCGAGGAACTTGTCGGCGTCGTCGTCGAGCTTGTGATAGCGCTCGATGATCCACGGTCCGCGCAGCAGCACTTCACCCTGACTCGTGCCGTCGTGCGGGAGATCGTTGCCTTCCGCGTCGACGATCCGGATGTCGATGCCGTTGACCGGCAAACCCTGCTTACGCTTGAGATCCCACTTCTCCTCGTCCGAGATCACACCGCGCAGCGAGGGCTTCAGTCCCCGGTTCACCGCGACCAGAGGGGTGGTCTCGGTGGCGCCGTAGGCGTGGATGACGTCGGCTCCAGTGATGTCGTGGAAGTCGCGCATCAGCGACAGCGGCGGCTCGGTGGCACCGGACAGCAGCCGCGCGCGGGAGAAGTCCGGTGCGACCGCAAGCGTCTTGATGTAGTTCATCATGGGCTGGAAGATCGCCGGCGCACCGTTTGCGACGGTGACTTGCTCCGCGATCATCGCGTCCACGAGGACGGATGTGTCCTCGGCGATGTAGCGACCGGGCAGCACGATTTTTGCGGCACTGTAGGCGGCCGCCTGGGGTAGGCCCCAGCCCTGGCCGTGGAACATCGGCGTGATGAGCATGACGGCATCGTCGCTGCTCATCCCGAGTCCGGCGACCTCGGCGAGGGTGTGCAGGTAGATGCCGCGATGCGAGTAGTAGATGCCCTTGGGCCTGCCGGTGGTGCCGGTGGTGTAACACGCGCTGTAGGAGGAGGTTTCGTCGATGACCGGCCAGTCGATCTCCGGGCCGGCGTCCGCGAGCAGGTCCTCCCAGTGCACCGCGTGCGGGAGCGTGGTGGTGATGTCGGCCAGCGGCTTATCGGTCATCACCACCCACGTCTTCACGTTCGGCGTATGCGGTGCCAGCGCCTCGGCAACCGGAAGCAGCGACTCGTCGATGAGGACCACCGATGCATCACTGTGTCCGGTGACGTAAGCGAGATCCTCTGGCGCCAAACGCAGGTTCATCTGCAACATCACGGCAGCGAGGCCGGGAATCGCCCAGTACAGCTCGTAGTGCCGCTTGCTGTTCCAGTCGAGGATCCCGACCACATCGCCCGGCCCGACGCCGATCGAGCGAAGTGCATTGGCACTTCGTTGGATTCGCGCGTAGGCATCGGCGTAGGTGTACCGGTCCCAGCCGCCGTCCGCGGTGCGGTACACGATCTCCTGCTCGGGATAGGTGCGCGCGGCGTGCCGGATGATGGTGGTGGTGTTGAGTTGATAGTGGTCGCCGTGGGTGGAGGGCAGGCCCCTCACGATCTCGTGGCTCATGACGTCCTCAGATGCGTTCGATGATGGTGGCGTTCGCGGTGCCGGTGGCCTCGCAGACGGTCTGCAAGCCGAACCTCTTGCCGGAGCGTTCGAGTTCGCAGAGCAGGTCGGTGAGCATCCGGGCTCCGGTCGAGCCCAGCGGGTGGCCGAGGGCGACGGAGCCGCCGTTGACGTTCAGCTTGTCGTCCGGGACGCCGAATTCCCGTTGGAAGATCAGCGGCACACCGGCGAAGGCCTCGTTGACCTCGAACAGGTCGATCTCCTCGACGGCCAACCCGCTTCGGCCGAGCGCCTTGTGGGCGGCGTCGAGGATCGCGGTGAACTGGATGATCGGGTCGGCGGCGGCGACCGACAGCGCGCGGAACCGGGCGCGTGGGATGAGGCCGTTGCGCTCGGCGTACTCGCGGTCGGCGATCAGCAGCGCGGCCGCGCCGTCGCTGATCTGCGAGGAGTTGGCCGCCGTGGTCCGCCCGTCGGCGCCGAACACGGCTTTCAGGCTCGCCATCTTGGCGGGGTCGATGTGCTCGCGGATGCCCTCGTCCGAGTCGATGACCGGACCGGTCGGGTCGTCGGGGTCGGCGGTGATCGGCACCATCTGGTCGCGGAACTTCCCGGCCCGCGTCGCGGCGTGCGCCCGCTCGTGGCTGCGAGCGCTGAACGCGTCCAACGCCGCTCGGCTCAGGTCGAACCTCTCGTTCATCAGCTCCGACGACGGGCCCTGCGCCATCAGCCCACCGTCGTAGCGGTCGAGTTCGCGCGGGCTGTACTGCGGGCCGAGCGGCGCGCCGGGCAGGAACGCCGGAGGCATCGGCACCCGTGACATCGACTCGACGCCGCAGGCGATCACCAGGTCGTGGGAACCCGCCATCACCGCCTGGGCGGCGAAGCTGACCGCCTGCTGCCCTGAACCGCACTGGCGGTCGATCGTCACCGCGGGGACCGACTCGGGCAGCCCGGCGGCGAGCACCGCGTGGCGGCCGAGATTGCCCGACTGGACATCGTGCTGGATGACGCAGCCGGTGATGACGTCCTCGATCGCGGCGGGGTCGACGCCGGCGCGGGCCACAAGCTCCCGCAGCGTCTGCCCGAGCAGGTCCACCGGATGCCATGCGCTGAGGATCCCTCCGCGACGGCCGACCGGGGTCCGGACCGCGCCGACGATAACGGCCTCGCGAACACTCATGACAAAGCTCCTTGTGCTGAATTACGGGGTGCCGAATCGCGGATTCCGATCAGGGGAATGTCGAGGCGCTTCGCGACCTCCTCCCATTCGCGCGTCGGCTTGGAAAGAAACGTCTGCTCGAGCTCCTCCTGGGTGCCCTCGACACCGAGACCGGCGCGGGCGCGCTCCCAGAAGTGCGGCTCGAGCGCGGCCAGCGCGACGTGGCCGTCGGAGCTGGAGTAGATCCGGTAACCGGGATGCGCCCCGCCGAGCGGCGCGCCCGCTCCCATCAGACCGTGCCGAACTGCGGCGCCGGCGTCGGCGGCCGCCTGTTCGAGGACGACCCGCTCGCGGTGTCCCACGCCGGACTCCGCGGCCACGCGCAGGGCGAGCAGGGCCGCGGACACGGCGCGCTCGGCGCCGAGCAGGTCGGCCACCGGGACGGTCGGCATCGTCGGCGGCTGGAGAGTGCCGTGCAGGGCCTGGTACGTCAGGTCATGGCCGGGCTGCTCCGCCGCGATCCCGTCGTGCCCGACGATCTCGATATGCGACAGGTGCGGATTCGCCGCGGTCAACTCGTCCAGGCCGAGCTTGACCAGCGCCGAGGGGCGCATGGCGGTGAGCATCAGGTCGGCACGCGACAGCTCGCGCGCCGCCACCGCCCGATCAGCGGGGTCCTTGAGGTCGAGGGTCACGACCCGCTGGCCCACAGTGAGCTCGTCGTACCACGTCGGCGCCACGGCCCGCAGCGGGTCGCCGGCCGGCGGTTCGATCTTGGTGACGGTGGCGCCCAGCGCCCGTAGCCGCGCGGCGGCGAGCGGGCCCGGCAGATTGATCGCGAGCGACACCACCTGCACGCCCTGCAGCGAACTCGACTGCGACATCATCAACCCCTTTTTGACTATACGGATGTATAGCCATTAATGCGCATGTACTGTCTAATGTCAAGGGTGTATGCTTTTTTCGCTGATAGGAGGCAATTTCTGTGACCGACCCCCGCGCCAGTGACGAGGACCTCACCGCGAAGGCCCGCATTCGCAACGCCGCGCTCGACCTCTACGCCGAGCGCGGCGAGGATCGCGTCTCGATGCGCGCCGTCGCCGCCGCCGCCGGGGTCGCCGTGGGATTGGTGCAGCACCACTTCAAGACCAAGGACGGGCTACGCGTCGCCGTCGAGCAACTGGTCGTCGACTATTACGCTCTGGCGATCGCCTCTGTGCCGGACGAGGGCGCCCCAGCGCAGGTCGCCGCCGCTCGAGACGAGGCGGTGCGGCACATGCTCGCGACGCATCCGACGGTGGTGAACTACATCCGGCGCGCTGTGCTCGATCCGCAGGGAAAGAGCGAGTTACTCGAGCGGCTGACCGACCTGAGTCGCAGAGAGATCTCCAAACTCCGCTATTCGGGCAAGACCTCGACACGGCGATCCGAGTCCTCACAGGTCATCGGGCTGATGGTTCGTCAGCTGGGGCAGCTGCTCATGCAGCCGATGATCGATGACATGTGTGACTTCCTCGACCGGACGGGCGTGCCGCACAGCGACAAACTGACGCTCTCCGTGACCGTAATCTAGCGGTAGTTTGTTGGGTCAGGTCGGAGGTAGAGGTGCAGGCCGTGGCCTGTTTCGCGGCTCAGGAGAGACTTCCGCCGACATGCGTCGTCAGGTCCTGAGCGGTCATCCGCCACCCTTCGACTCGCGCTACTCGTCGTCGTCGGCGTCCGGGTCGCGTAGCGGTCGGTGAACTCCGCTGGGGTCGGGCAGGTGGAAGCTGTAGTGCCCGTCGATGCCGATGTGGGCGCGCACGAACGCCGACAATCGCTCGACATCGGTGTCGAGCACCGGGTATCCGCCGGCTCGCAGCGCGGCGAGGGCGCGGTTCTCGTAGACGGTGTTCCACACGACGACGCAATTGAGCACCAATCCCAGCGCCGAGAGCTGGTCTTCCATGCCCTCGTAGTAGGCGCGGGTCATCTCGCCCTTGCGGCCGTGATAGATCGTGCGCGCCAGGTCGTGACGACCCTCGACGAGATTGGACTGGGCCTTGCCCTCGCGCCGGTAAGGTTCGTCGTCGGCCAGGCGCAGGATGTGCAGGGTCTTGAAGATCCGCCCGAAATGGGCGATGGCCTGGCCCAACGCGGTCGGCTGCCCGTCGCGGGAGATCATCCTGGTGACCTCGTGCGCCGACACCTCACCGGAGTGGATCGACACCGCGATCCGGCACATGTCCTCCCAGTGCGCGGCGATCTTGGCGGTGTCGATCACCCCGCGCGCCGCCTTGTCCAGCGGCCCGTAGTCGGCTCGGGCGTCGATGCGCCACAACCGCTGATCGGGCAGGTTCGCCAGCTGCGGCCGGTACTGGCGGCCGATCAGATGCAGCAGTCCGAACACGATGTCGGAATACGACCCGGTGTCGGTGATGATGACCTCCGGAATCCGCCCGCCGTGCTGGGACACGATCACGTCGATGGTGTGCAGCGAATCGCGAGGTGTTCCGCGCAGCACCTTGCCTGCCAGCCCGGCGGACTGGTCGTTGAGCATGTTCAACCAGGTGATGCCCAGTTTCCGGCCGAAGTACTTCGGGTTCGGGCGGGCGTTATGGGTGCGCACGGGCACCACGAACCGCATCCCGTCCACCGAGGCGACCAGCCCGCCGCCCCACGCTTGGGCCAGGGGGATGTCGGCCTGGGCGTCGACCAGCACGGCGTTGGCCGCCTCGATGGTCTCGGCCCGCACGTAGCACTGGTCGACGTGCAGCAGCCGATCCCTGGTCAGGGCGTCGACACCAGGCGTTGTCACCGGTTTGAACCCGACGTTCAACGCATAGGAACAGAGCACGGCCGCCACCGACAAGCCGAGGTCGGCGACGCGGGCCTCGTTGCCCGAGGTGTGGGTGAACGCCTCGGTGAAACCGGGATGCCAGCTCATCACCTCCGTGACCAGTTCCGGCAGGTCCACACGCGGGATCATCGCCTCCACCCGGCGGCGCAGGTCGACCAGCGACGCGGGCTCGGCCTTGGCGTCCAGCGCGGCGACGTGCAGTTTGCCGTCGGCGTCGATGCTGGCTGGGGTGTCCTCGCCCAGCCGTGCGGCCAACTCCCGATAAGCGGTCTCCAACGCCGTCGCGTGATCGGTCAGCAGCTGCGTCGGCGCGGCGGGCAGGCCCAGCGCGTTCATGCCGGCGTCACGCGCAGCCTCCCAGGCTTCGCCTGCCAGCAGGTGCGCCCGCGGGTCGCGCCACCGCGACGAACGCACCGCGAAGATGCTGCGGTGCTTGAGGTGTCGGTGGAACTGTTCCAACACGCAGATCGTGTAGGAGTTCCGGTCGACGGTGCCCTCCGGTCGGCCCGGCGTGTAGATCAAGCGCTTCCACGCGCCGACGATCAGGTCGTGGTCGACCTTGCGGGCGTCCAGCAGGTTTGCCGGGATCTTGCCCGACGACCTGGATGTCAGCAGCTCGGCGAGGGTCTTCATTGCCGCCAGGACGGCGGCGCCGTCACTGGTCGCGCCGAACTCGATCGTGTCCATCAGCATCGGCAGGAACGGGCGGACCGTGGCGAACTTGCCGGCCAACTCGATCAACCGCTGCCCATCCAGCTCCGCGTCGTCGGCGGGCACCAGCTCGTCGACCGCCTGGACCGCGTGCCGCAACTCGGCCCGGGTGACGGTCTTCTCGATCATGTCCAACACCACGCCCAGCCCGACGTCCTGGTTGACCTCGACCATCTCCAGCAGCACCTTCACCGCTGCCGCGAGCTTGCCTGCGTTGCGTGACACCCTCGGATAGCGACGCAGCTTCTCCTCGCGAGACTCCCGCTCGGCCTTGGACAGAAGCTTCGTCGTCATCAACATGTCGAAGGTCTCCAACACGTCGTCGACCGCCCGCGCGCTCAACACAACGACCGTCGCGGCCAGCACCGCCAAGCGCTGCTCACGCGTGGGCAGCCGCCGCAGCGCGGCGGCCTTGCTCGCCAACCCGTAGGTCGCCAACCCCGTCAACCGACGCGGCGGGATCGCCCTCACGTCGATGCTGTCCACCCCGACCGCTTGCAGGTCGACAACCCTGCGCAGCGCCGCGAGCATCCCCTTCGACGACGCCTTGAACACGCCCTTGCGCAGCCGCTCCAGCTCGCTGACCTTCTGCCCGCCCTCCGCAGGAACCTCCAGCAGCCGCAACAAGGCAGACGCGGACTCCGAGGTCAGCTGCTCGCCGAGCTGGCGCCACAACCGGGCGTCCGCCGCGTTGCGGCCGTCGCCGATCAGCCGCTCCAACGTGGTGATCCCCGGCAGCAGCGCCTGACGCTTCCGCAGCCATGTCACTGCGTCGCCGAAGATCGCCTTCGGTCCGTCGCCGGTCATCCACGCCTGGTCGACGATCCACGACGTGAGCTCCGACTCCATCTCGCCGAACGGCTTGAGTCCGTACACCTGCTGGATTTCCCAGGCGTGTTCGAGCTTGGTCTTCTCCCGATCGGTGTACCGCTTCACCATCGACGGATCGGAGATCTCCAACTGCTCGGCCAGATACTCGATCAACGCGGGCGGGACATCCAGCGGATCAGCCAGGAACATTCCCAGGTGACGCACCGTCACCACCTGCACCGCGAACCCCAGACGGTTGTAGTCGCGCCGCCGCGCAGCGATCAGCCGCCGGTCCTCGTCATCCAAGTAGCAGTAACGCTCCAGCTCCTGCCGAGACAACGCACCGAACCGGCCATAGCCGCCCTCATCAGTCACGACGACATGAAATCACCTACAGCGCAAGGTCGCTCGGCGATTGCCCCTTAGCGCCGGATTTCGTCAATCTGCTCCCCGACCCCCGCGAAGCCACCCGCATCAGCAACCGAATCCGTGGCCTGCTGACCAGTATTCACCCAGCCTTGGAACGCGTCCTCGGCCCTCGAATTGCCCACCCTGCAGTGCTGGAGATCTTGTCTCGATGCGGTGGCCCGACCGGAATACGAGACGCCGGCACCCGCAAAATCACCACGATTGCCACCAAACACGCACCACGCCTGGGTACGCGATTGGTCGCCGACGTCCGCGCCGCACTCGAGACACAAACCGTCATCGTTCCGGGAACGACAGCTGCCGAGATCGTGTTACCGAAATTGGCCGACTCATTGAAAACCATTCTTCAGCAACGCAAATCAATCAGCGAGGACGTGGAGAGGATGCTCGATGACCACCCTCTTTCCCGGGTCCTGACCTCCATGCCCGGCATCGGGGTCAGGACCGGCGCACGGATCTTGCTCGAGGTCGGTGACGGTTCAGCATTCGCTCAGCCGCTCACCTGGCCGCCTACGCCGGGATCGCACCGGTGACCCACCGCTCGGGGACGTCGATCCGAGGGGAACACCCCACCCGATCAGGTAATCGCAAACTCAAACGCGCCCTGTTCCTCTCGGCGTTCGCCGCGCTGCACGACACCGCCAGCCGCACCTACTACGACCGAAAACGAGCCGAAGGAAAGAAGCACAACGCCGCCCTCATCTGCCTAGCCAGACGCCGCTGCGATGTTCTCTACGCCATGCTCAAGAACCACGAACCCTACCGATCAAACGCCGCGACCGCCGCTTGACGAAAACAATAGGGACACCCCCCTGAGCGTCGTAACGACGGATTGATGCCCGCCAGATCGACAGATCGGCCGTTCCGTACAGCTCACACGTTAGTCGAATCGGGAAGCGGACAACAGATTCGTCGCGGTCGACGCGCCCACGTGTGCAGGCGAATTCGTATTCTTCCAACGAGTCGGCAGGCTCTTGACAGAGAATCAAACGAACCATAGATTTATGACTTGCATCACCACCAGGTTCAGATGCTCTCGCATGCCGTCACCGACGCATCCGCTCGATTCACACTGCATTCGCTCACCCCTTGGAGGACCACATCATGAAGACTCAGGCTGCTGTTCTATGGGAACTGAACGCAGATTGGAAGGTTCAGACAGTAGAACTCGATGATCCGGGCCCTACCGAGGTACTTGTCGAGATGAAGGCGACAGGACTGTGCCATTCGGACGATCATTCGGTGACCGGCGACATGCCGACCCCACGCCCGATCGTCGGTGGGCACGAAGGCGCCGGGATCGTTCGCAAGGTAGGAGCAGAAGTCCACGGCCTCGCTGTCGGCGACCATGTCATCACCTCATTCATCCCGGCCTGCGGGAAGTGTCGCTGGTGCGCAATGGGAATGCAGAACCTGTGCGACAACGGGGCCATCATTCTCGAAGGCACTCAGCCGAGTGGCGGATACCGGATGCACATCGACGGAACGGATATCGGGACACTGAGCACGCTCGGAACTTTCGCCGAATGGCAAGTTTACGACCAGATGTCGGTTGTCCGTATCGATAAGGACATCCCACTCGATGTCGCCTGTCTCGTGGCTTGTGGCGTCCAGACCGGTTTCGGCTCGGCAACCACGGCGGCGGAGGTGAAGGCCGGCGATGTCGTCTTGGTGATCGGTGCGGGTGGAGTCGGGATGAATGCAGTGCAGGGCGCCGCAATGTCTGGTGCGAGTCACGTCGTCGTGGTGGATCCCGCACCGTTCAAGCGGGAGCAAGCCCCCTTGTTTGGCGCCACCGAGACGTTCGCCGACTTCGCCGAGGCCGACGAGTTCGTCAAATCGATCACTAATGGACAGGGAGCAGACTCCGCCATCGTCACGATGGGTGTTGTGCACGGAGAAGATATCGGTAGGGCGTACAGCGCAATTCGTAAGGCCGGTACTCTCGTGATCACCGGTCTGAGTCCAGTTGACGAGGACGGACTCCCCGGCGTCAACGCTTTCACGCTCGCCATGTTCCAGAAGCGTATTCAAGGTGCGCTGTACGGCATGGCATCCCCGCGCGAGGCGATGCCGATGCTGCTGCGCTTGTACCAGTCGGGCAAGCTCAAGCTCGACGAACTGATCACCCGCCGCTATACCCTCGACCAGATCAATCAGGCGTACGCCGACATGCACGACGGACGCAATATTCGCGGGATCATCGAATTCGGTAGCAAGTAGCGCCCACCAGTACATCCGTGCACCCGACGCACACCTTCGAACACTCGAGATCGAGGAGCTCAATCATGTCCGTACCGACAGCCACAGATCCATCGACGCGTACATACCGAACAACTAATCCGGCGACCGGCGAAGTGGTTCGGGAGTACCCGCCACTGACCGACGCCGACGCCGATGCCCTATTGATTCGCGCGCATGCGGCGTACCAGACGTGGCGTCGGACTCCGATTGCCGAGCGAGTGCGTCTGTTTCGGAAATTCATCGAACTGCTGGAAGCGAACGTGGACGAACTGGCCGCGCTCGTGACGACGGAGATGGGCAAGCCGTTGGCTCAGTCGGTGGCGGAGATGGACATGGTCACGTCGACTTTTCGGTACTACGCAGACAACGGTGAGAAATTGCTCGCCGACGTCGAGACCGAGATCGCCGGTTTCACTCGGGCGATTACACGCCGGGAACCAGTCGGGGTGGTTCTCGGCATCGAACCATGGAATGTTCCGATGTATCAGGCAATGCGCGCAACAGCGCCGAACCTGATGTTGGGCAACACGGTTCTGCTCAAACCATCCGAAATCTGTGCTGGTTCGACGCTGTTCTTCGATCACCTCTTCGCAGAAGCGGGCTTTCCGGCCAATGTGTACCAGACCGCACTTGTGTCGACCACCCAGGTTTCCGCGTACATCGCCGACGACCGCGTTCGCGCAGTCACCTTGACAGGATCTGATCGCGCCGGATCCGCTGTCGGAGAGCAGGCTTCACGTCACATCAAACCGGTTGTACTCGAACTCGGCGGATCCGATGCGTTCATCGTGCTCGAGTCCGCCGATGTCGAGGCCGCTGCGGACACGGCGGCGGGACTGCGGTTGTTCCTCGGCGGTCAGTTCTGCAATGCCCCGAAGCGGGTGATCGTGACCGATGCCGTCGCAGACGACTTCATCGCTCGCTATGTTGCCACCTTCGCCGCCAATACACTCGGTGACCCATTCGACCCCGCTACAACCGTTGGACCACTGTCGAGTTCGGTGGCGGCCGACACCCTCGAGGCGCAGTATCGTGACGCAGTCGACAAGGGTGCAACCGTCCTCGTTCCTGGCGGGCGCGTCGATGGGCCGGGCGCGTTCTTCACCCCGGCGGTACTCACGGACATCACCCCCGATATGAGGATCTTTTCCGAAGAGGCATTCGGTCCGCTCGGCATGATCTACCGCGTCGCCGATGCTGCTGCCGCGGTCAAGCTCGCAAACGAATCTGCATATGGATTAGGCGGTACGGTGTTCGGAGATTCCAACGCTGCACGCGATGTGGCGCAGCAACTCGACACCGGAATGGTGGGAATCAACAATTTCCTCGGCGCGCCTGCCGAGATCCCGTTCGGTGGAACCAAGCGCTCCGGAGTAGGCCGCGAGTTGGGCGCATCCGGCATGGACCAGTTCGCCAACATCAAGACATACGGCATTTCCTGAATCGAACGAGATCCGTTTCGTGCCGACTCACCATATGTTGGTTCACGCGGGTCCTGATTAGCAGCGCCAAGGTCACAGTCGGACCGGCGCCGCTGGTCAGGACCCGCTGCGATCTCGGTATCAGTGGCCTGGGAAGGACGGTGATCTCGCTCCGCCCGGATGGGCGTGCACCAAAGGAAGTTACCCACGAAAGAAAGGGTGAACGCCAAAAAACAGGGTTGGCTGTCGTCGCATCCCACTTTTCGCAGTCGATACCTGGCGTCCCTAACGCGCCGGCATGCACAGTGGCAGCGCCGACGAAACTTGGCTTGACCGAGCACCCTCGTACTCGTCGACGTAAACCCGGTATGCGAGCGGGATGGGCGACGGCCCAAGGTAATTGTCTGTTGTCGTGAAGAAGAGTGCTTCGATGATCGCGGCACCTTTCTGCCGGGCGCTGCCGTCTGCGGCCGGGAGTCAGTCGTTCGCACCGACCATTCGGAGTGCCAGTTCGACGTAGCGTGTTGCGATGATGTCGGGCTCGGAGTACGTATTCGAGGGGAACCATCGGCTGACGTCGACGCCGAGAGACGTGATGGCTAGTGTGGCGGCCTCGACGTCGATTGTTTGGAAGTCTCCTGACGCATCGCCGGCTTCGATGATTCGTGTGAATACCCGTGACGTGGTCCGTCTGATGTCTGCGATTGCGTTGAAGTGCTCGTGTGAGAGCGAACGTAGTTCGTGTTGCACGACTCTCGCGAGTGCGTGGTTGTCGGCGTGCCACTTCACGTACGCAGTTACGGTGGCCGCCAGCCTCAGAGCGGGCGGCGCGATCGGCTGGTCGGCGTGCATGACGGTGGCGAGTGCGGCGTTATGGCCTTCCAAGCTGATGGCGAACAGTAGCGATTCTTTGGTCTTGTAGTGGGGGTATACGGCTCCAGGACTCAGGTCCAGACTGGCTGCGATTTCCCGAGTGGTGCTCGCCCCATATCCCTTGGCTGCGAAGACTTCGATAGCCGCAGTCCGTATGCGGGCGGCGGCTTTTGACGTGCCTACCTCACATGCGACAGCTTGCGCGGGTGTGCTCATCGCACGGTTGCCTCTCGATCGTTTGAGGTTGACAGGTATCCATCTGCGCAGTCAGTATATGCGAGCGCATAGAAACCCGCTTCTTGCCCGACGCAACTGTCAGGGGTGACGTACCGGAGTAATTCTTGCGAGACTTGGCGTTGGTGTAGCGGTCGACGTCGTCGCTGAATTCACCGAGCCACGGGCGGCGAGGATGACACCGATTCCTGGCGGGGAGAGGTAGATGGCGGCGTTGCGTGTCCGCGTCCGGGTGTGTTTCAAAATGGCGGGTCAGTTCGGCTTCGAGGTCGCCGATCTGACGGTTCAACTCCGCGATCAGCGCCAAGAGTGCGCCGAAATCCTCGCGGCAGATCACTTCTCTCTTTAAGCTATGTCGGCTTGGTCGATCCTTTAGTGCAGTTGAATTCTGACATAGTGCAGTTTGTTCTTTTGAAACTGACAGCGGTGCAGGCCGAGCGCGCGAAGACGCGACAGACTCGGCACAGTTTTTTCACGACAGAGAGGTCCGACCATGAAGAGAATTCCGGACGAGGTCAGCGGGTCGGCCGGCCCCACTATCGAGAACTGGGTGCGCTCGTTCTGGAGCACGAGTTTCGATTCGCCTGATCTGCCGCCCCACCACCCCGACTGTCTTGGTTGTGGGCCGCAGAACCCGCACGGCCACGCCCTGTCGGTCCAGCGTGACGAGAACGGCGTGGTGGCTCACCATGTGTTCGATCAACGTCATGTCGGGGCACCCGGGATAGCACACGGCGGCGCGGTGGCGACCGTTCTCGACGATCTGTTCGGCTTCCTGCTCTACACAGTGGGTGAGCTCGCCGTGACGCGGCGTCTCGAGCTCGACTATCTAGCGCCGGTTCTGCTCGGCACTCCCTACGTGTTGCGTGCTGCCGTTCGGTCTCGTGATGGGCGCAAACTGGATCTCACGGCCACGATGGACGATGCGCAGGGCCGCTCGGTAGCCACCGCTACTGCCCTGTTCGTGGTGGTCGAGGTCGAACACTTCATGCAGTCCCAAGCCCGAGCTCAACTCCGGGCCACAGACACGAATCACACCGAACAATAGACACCCTGGCCGACCTTCACCGACGTCCATCACCCGCGGTGGCTGTCGTACGGCTGCGTCTGCTGCGTCTACCTGGCGCAAAGACGGCGAGGACGAGTGCCCCAGCGGCGGTCAGGGCCGCCAACGCCAGTGTCGCCTGACCACTTCCGTGTACGAATGCGGCTTTGGCGAACTCGGCCAGCGGCTGGCCAGCTGGTCCTGCGCGGTCGGCGACCTGCAATGCGGCGGCCAGAGAATCGGCCACCGGACCACGGGCAGGCTCGGGTAGCTGGGGCAGAGCCGGCTGAATGTGCTGAACGTAACCGGCCGCGAGCACGCTACCGGCTACCGCAATCCCAATCGCGGCACCGATTTCGCGAGCTGCGTCGTTGACCGCGGCAGCCACCCCGTGCTTGGCCTCAGGAGTGTCCGAGACGATGGCGAAAGTCGCAGGGGCGGTACACAACCCCAAACCTGCGCTCATGATGAGCAAGGGCCACAGCAGGTCAGGGTAGGTCGCCGCGACGGTCAGTCTGCTCACCATCACCAGTCCCGCCGCGATGGTGAGCAGACCTACAGTGGTCATCACCCGCAGCCCAACAATGTTCGACAGCCAGGGTGCAATCACCGAGATCACGATGAGCGGCACGACCATAGGGGTCAACGCCAACGCGGCGGTGAGCGGTCCATAACCGAGAATCAACTGCAGATACTGCACCAACAGCAAGAACACCCCGAAGGTCACCAAAAATTGGATACAGACAGACAGCGCGCCGGCACCGAAACCACGGCGGGCGAACAACCGGACATCGAGTAGCGGTGCCGAGGAACGTAGTTCTACGACGACGAACACCACAACCGCGAACAAGCCCACCGCAGTGCTGACGGCGACGAGCGAATCCGACCAGCCACGGGCCGGAACCTCGATCACAGCGAAGACGATCGCCCCGACTGCGACAACTACGGTCACAGCGCCCACCCAATCGACCGGTGGATGCTCCTGCTGGCGGGACTCCGCGATACTGCATGCCAACCCGGCCAGGACTGTTCCGGCGACGGTCAACCCGACGAACACCGAGGTCCACGACCACTGCTCGAGTAGCACACCAGCTCCGAGGATGCCCAGGACCGCCCCGGATCCAGCAACCCCGGCCCACACACCTACAGCGCGACCGCGATGCGCCGGTGGAAATCCCGCGGTCAGTATCGACAGCGTCGAGGGCATGACCAGCGCCGCACCCGCCCCAGCCAACGCGCGAGCAGCGATCAGCCACGCCGGGTCGGCGAGAAACAAGGGCAATGCCGACGCGAAAGCGAACAACGCCAACCCCGCCACGAGCACCCCCCGGCGACCGTACCGGTCACCGATCGCACCGGCAGGCAGCACGAAGCACGCCAATACCAACGTGTAACCGTCGACTATCCAGGTCAGTTGGGCTTGCGTCGCCCCTGTCGCGACCGCGATCTGTGGCAACGCTGAATACAATGCCGCCATTGCGGCCACCACCAACGCGACTGCCATGCACGACACAATCAACATCCACCACTGGGCACCGCTCCATCGAGCGACGCTGGCAGAGTCGGATCTACGTTCGTTCAACGGCCAGCCTCTCAGTTCGAGACTGATCGTCTCGGTACGAGACTATTAGTATCACAACTCAGCGGGTGTGACAGAATGATCAATCGAGGACATGTCTTGTCAGTCAAATGGAGCGGAGCCCGTTCATGGTCGACCCTCTCGTTGCAACCGAGGGCTCGGCCGACCCCCGGCTGGCGCGCTCACGTAACCGGTTACTCGAAGCGGCCGGTCAGCTGCTGTCCACCGGCGGTGTGGAGGCGGTCACCGTGGAGGCGGTCACCCGCATGTCGAAGGTTGCACGTGCCACTCTGTACCGACATTTCGGAAGTACCACTGACCTGCTCGCTGCAACCTTCGAGCGACTATTACCCCCAGTCGACACCGATATCGATACCGGTCCGCTACGTGAACGTCTGATTTCGTTGCTCACCACCCAAGCCGACCTCATCGACCAAGCTCCGGTGCAGATGACCACGCTGGCCTGGCTGGCAATGGGGCCCGTCAACAGCGGCGACGCCAGCCGGCGCGATCTCGATCCTGGCGCGGTGGTCTCGCTTCGGGCCCGTGTCATAGAGCAATACCGCAGGTCCCTGGATCAGATCCTGACGGCGCCTGACGCTCGCGCTGTGCTCGGCGAGATCGACACCACCTTCGCCCTCATTCAGCTCCTCGGACCGATAGTGTTCGCTCGCCTCACAGGACTGCGCCACATCCACGCCGACGACTGCATCCAAATCGTCGACAACTTTCTCGCCGCCCATGCCGCAAGTGTCCGATCGAGCACTTCGCGCGACAACAGCCGTCCATGGCCGGCCGCGGCGCTAGACCCGCAGCTCACCGACGGCCAGTAAAACTTGATGGGAAATTTCACCATCAATGCGCTATCCAGTCAGGGATCGCAGCGCTCACTGGATAAGGCCGGACGTGTGCTCGAGAACTCGGAGTTGCACTGCAGTGCACTTCTGACATCGTGCAGCCGTCTTCTGAAACTGACAGCCCAAAAGTTCACCCATGAGGCAGCAGTGTTCCAGAACTCACCGACAGGCTACATATTGAATCATCGGTTTTGGACACGAGTTTCGGAACAGATCTTCGACCAGCTCACAGAAAATTGTCTTCGATGTTTCAAATACGAGCATTTATGAAACATGGCTCGGCGACGTCGAAAATCGGGACCGATCGGCTGCCCAACCCGCCACGGGCGCGCTTGAGGCCGCCGGTGGGGTTGGTGGCCTGCGAGGCTACAACAGGGGTGTCGTGAAATATCGGATACTGCAGATAACAGGAACTTGATATTTGGCGAGGGGAGTCAGTCCCATTCGATCGACCAAGCAGCTGAAAGTGTCCCGTGATTGTCTGGTAAAGCCGTTACGAAATCTTCCCCTGAAGGCGGATAGAAACTACGGTTTTGATACCTGAGTGGCCGCGCATTGAGGCTTTGAGCAGGCCCTCATTCTTGGCGACGGCATAGTCGTCGGGTATTCGTCTCCAATCTACGGCAAAGCAAAATTGAGACCAAACCTCGAGTGCTCATGTCGAAGGTTAGTTCGCGATCGGTTTACCACTTCAGTGGTGTGATCGTTCAAAATAGAATGATGCAAGAATTTATCAAACGTTGCCAAGGTGCTCAGATCCTCGCGATCTTGTGCAACCCGCCCTTGAAGCAGTCCTCGCTGACGACCTCCTGGCGTAACTTGCAATCATTGAAAGAGGTTCTGGGGGCCAAGGAAGTGTTGATCAGCAACATAATTGAGATTCCAACTCGGTCGACAGAAGAACTGCGTCACCTTTCTGGCTTGCTTGATCACGAAGAGTTAAAAACGAGAATTCGATCCGCGTCGGGTTCTGCGGATGTCACCCTTGCGGCTTGGGGAGCGGGTGCACCAGCTGGGTGGAAGAAAGGTCACTGGGCGGGCATGATCAATTCCGCACTCGTAGGGATGATAGATAGCGGACATGATGGGGCTATCCATGTTGGTACTGGAACGCGGCACCCTTCACGTTGGCGGCAGTACACAAGTCCCATCCATCAGCGGTATAGCGGCGCCTCCTTCGAAGACCGATTGTTGGAGTCTTTGCAGTGGAGCTCAACTGATTGTCAATGGCCACGAAGTTCTCCCCGTAGGCGGCCAGTAGTTCTCCCCGCTGGTGGCCACGGGTTCTCCCCGGTGGCGGCCAGTTGTTTTTCCCC
>NZ_JBIYCY010000029.1:0-28301 GCF_044908235.1 Rhodococcus sp. 27YEA6
TCGGTTGATGTTGATGTGGTGAAGGTGGGTGTGGGGGAGCGGTTGGCGTCGTATATGGTGCCGTCGCAGTTTGTGGTGTTGGATGCGTTGCCGCTCAATGCTTCGGGGAAGTTGGATCGGAAGTTGTTGCCGGAGCCGGTGTTCGAGGTTGCGGTGTTTAGGGCTCCGGTGACGGCGGTGGAGGAGATCGTTGCGTCGGTGTTTGCCGAGGTGTTGGGTGTTGATCGTGTGGGTCTCGATGACGATTTCTTCGAGCTCGGCGGCAACTCTCTCAACGCCACTCGCACGATCAAACGAATCGCCGATGCTCTCGACACCGAACTTTCGGTTCGAGTTCTGTTCGAAGCATCCACGGTGCAGGATCTCGCAGCGCACGCCGAAAGCCGGACCGGGTCGGGTGGGCGAGTCGCGCTGACCGCGGTCGAGCGGCCAGAGCGGATTCCGCTTTCGTTGGCGCAGCAGCGTATGTGGTTCCTCAACCGATTCGACGGGAGTGCAGCGGCATACAACATCCCGATGGCGCTGCGCCTTCAGGGCGATCTTGACGTCTCGGCGCTGAGCGCGGCGATTTCTGATGTGATCGGGCGGCACGAATCACTTCGAACCGTCTACCCGGAAATCGGAGACGGTCCGGTGCAGGTCGTCAAGCCCGTGTCGAGTTGGTCGGACGAAATCGTCGCAGAACCGACTGGCGTGGACGAACTCGAAGGTGAGTTGGTCGCGCTGGCGTCGACGCGCTTCGACGTCACACGCGAGATTCCGATTCGTATCCGGTTGTTCCAGTTGGCTTCCGACGAATACGTACTCGGTGTCGCGATTCATCATATTTCCGCCGACGGTTCCTCGATGGCACCGTTCGCTCGGGATGTCGTGACCGCATACGCCTCGCGGGTTGCCGGGTACACACCGTCCTGGGCTCCTCTCGACGTTCAGTACGCCGACTACAGCCTGTGGCAGCGAGAGGTGCTGGGCAGTGAGGAAGACGCGGGATCTATTGCTTCGCAGCAGATTGCGTACTGGAGCAATGCTCTTGCCGGGCTGCCTGATCAGCTTGCACTTCCCGCCGACCGGCCGCGCCCCGCGACGCAGTCCTTCCGCGGCGGTTACCTGCACTTCGATATCGATGCAGAGTTGCATGCTCGGTTGAGCGGTCTTGCCAGGGCAAATAATTCGACGCTGTTCATGCTCACGCACACTGCGTTCGCGATGTTGTTGGCTCGACTGTCCGGAACCGAGGACATCGCGGTGGGTACACCCATTGCAGGACGTGGTGAGCGGGCACTCGACGATCTCATCGGCATGTTCGTGAACACCTTGGTGTTCCGTACGCAGATCGACAGCGGCACGCCGTTCCTCGACCTGCTCGGACGTGTCAGGGAGACCGACCTTCAAGCATTTGCACATTCGGACGTTCCTTTCGAGCGACTCGTGGAGGTGCTCAACCCACCGCGTTCGACCGCTCGTCATCCGCTCTATCAGGTCGGCTTCCTCTTCCAGAACATGGAAACCGGAGGGCTCGAGCTTCCGGGGCTCACCGTCAAGGGCGTCGATATCGACAACGGGGTCGCGCAGTTCGATCTTCAGTTGATCGTCAGTGATCGGTACGACGCGAACGGATCTGCAGCCGGCATCACGTCGATGTTCAGCTACGCGCATGATCTGTTCGACGAGTCGACCGTGCAGGACTTCGCCGATCGATTCGTGCGATTGCTCGCGGAGATCGCGTCCGATCCGTCGTTGACCGTCGGCGACTTCGCGCTGCTGGATTCGTCCGAGAGCGACCGGATCCTGAACCGCTGGAACGAGACCGATCACTCCGTCCCGGGAGTCACTCTGGTCGAACTGTTCGACGAGCAGGTCGGTTCGAACCCGGGTGCGGTGGCAGTGATCGCAGGGAACACGTCGCTGACCTACGCCGAGTTCGATGCACGTGTGAACCGTCTCGCACGCCATCTGATTGCAACCGGTGTCGGTCCGGAGTCGTTGGTCGCGTTGGCAATCGAGCGATCGGTCGAACTGCTGGTCGCCATGTACGCGGTGGTGAAGGCAGGTGGTGGATACGTACCGATCGATCCGAACCACCCGGCGGACCGCATCGAGTACGTGTTGACCATGGCAGATCCGGTCTGCGTCCTCACTGCCTCGACCACTGCGAAGAATCCGGCGTTCGGTGATTCCGTGATCGAGGTGGACACGATCGATCTCGCGTCCTACGCGGAAGCGACGGTTACCGATGCGGATCGGATTGCTCCACTGCGAGTGGGCAACACCGCCTACGTGATCTTCACGTCGGGATCGACGGGGCGACCGAAGGGCGTCGCGATCTCGCATCAGGCGGTGGTCAACCAGATTCTCTGGAAGCGCGATCAGTACAGCCTGGACCGATCCGATGCGATGGTGCTCAAGACCGCGGCAACGTTCGACCTCTCGGTCTGGGAGTTCTGGTCGGCACTGACTTCCGGTGCACGACTGGTGATTGCCGAACCCGAAGGTCACAAGGACCCGAGCTACCTGCTCGACCTGATGACCCGGGAGAAGATCACGACGCTCCACGTGGTGCCGTCGATGCTCGCGATGTTGCAGTCGGCATCGGAAAATGGCCTTCCGGAATCACTTCGTCAGGTGCTTGCGATCGGTGAAGCGTTGCCGGCCGCGACCGCGACCGAGTTCGCAGAACTCAGCGACGCGCAGTTGGTGAATCTGTACGGTCCGACCGAGGCCGCCGTCTCGGTGACAGCGCACGTCGTCGGTTCGGACGATACGACCTCGGTGCCGATCGGTGCCCCCGAATGGAACACGCAGGTGTTCGTGCTCGACACGCGTTTGCATCCGGTCCCCGTCGGAGTCACCGGGGAGCTTTACCTCGCCGGTGCCCAGCTTGCTCGCGGCTATCACGGTCGCGCGGATCTGACGTCGGAACGATTTGTGGCCAACGTCTTCGGTGACGCGGGTTCGCGGTTGTACCGCACGGGCGACCTCGTCCGGTGGACGGAGAACGGCGAACTCGACTACGTGGAGCGCGCCGACTTCCAGGTCAAGATCCGTGGCTACCGCATCGAACTCGGTGAGATCGAAGCGCTTCTTCGCAAGCAGGCCAGCGTGGACTCCGCTGTGGTGGTGGCCAAGTCGGATGCGCGTATCGGTGATCGACTTGTCGGCTACGTCGTTCCTCAAAGCGGGGAAAGCATCGATGTCGAAACCTTGAAGCGGACTCTTGTGGCTGAGTTGCCGAGTTACATGGTGCCGGCGGCATTGATGGTCTTGGACGAACTACCGCTCAACATCAACGGCAAGGTCGATCGCAAAGCCCTGCCCGACCCCGAATTCGAGGCGACCGAATTCCGTGCGCCGACCAACCCCGTCGAAGAGATCGTGGCGGGTGTGTTCGCTGACGTACTCGGTGTGGCGAGGGTCGGACTCGACGACGACTTCTTCGAGCTCGGCGGAAACTCTCTCGTCGCGACGCAGGTCGTGTCGAGGCTGGGTGAGGCGTTGGACGCGCAGATTCCGGTCCGCGTGATCTTCGAGGCGTCGACTGTCGGGGCATTGGCGTCGAGGGTTCTCGAACACGCGGGATCTGGTGGCCGCCCACCGTTGGTGGCTCAGGTGCGTCCGCACGAGATTCCGCTGTCGTTGGCGCAGCAACGTATGTGGGTGCTCAATCAGTTCGACAAGACCTCGGGTGCGTACAACATCCCCGTCGCGATCCGGCTGTCCGGCGCACTCGATGTCGACGCACTTCACTCAGCGGTGTCGGATCTGATCGAGCGTCACGAAGTGCTCCGGACGGTATACCCGGACCGGGGCAACGGACCGGTTCAGATGATCCTGCCTCGCTCCGCAGCGGCGGTGGGACTGGAAGTGATCGCAACCGACGAAGCGTCGGTCGCCGAGCAGGTGGCTGACACAGTTCGCGAGGGCTTCGATGTCACGACAGCCGTTCCGTTGCGAATCCGTCTCTTCGAGGTCGACGAATCCGAGCGGGTCCTCGTCGTTGTCATTCACCACATCAGCGGTGACGGCTTCTCGATGGCTCCGTTGATCAGAGACACCATGGTTGCGTACACCGCACGTACCGGCGGGGAGACCCCGGAGTGGGCTCCGCTCGAGGTGCAGTACGCCGACTACACGCTGTGGCAGCGTGATGTCCTCGGATCGCCGGAGGACGCGGACAGTCAGCTGGGCCGTCAACTCGCGTACTGGGTGAACGAGCTCAAGGGCACTCCGGAGCTTCTGGAACTGCCGACCGACCGGCCGCGGCCGGCGCGGGCCAGCATGCGCGGTGCGGAATTCGAGTTTGCCGTCGATTCCGAGACCACGGACCGGCTCGCGACGATCGCACGGGAGCAGAACTCGACAGTCTTCATGGTGGTTCACACTGCCCTGGCCGTGCTGTTGGCGAAGATGAGTGGATCGAACGACATCGCAATCGGTACGCCGATCGCGGGTCGAGGTGAGCGGGCGCTCGACGATCTTGTCGGGATGTTCGTCAACACGTTGGTCTTGCGAACGGAGATCGCGCCTGCTTCGACGTTCGTCGACGTTCTGGCACACGTGAAGGACAAGGACTTGTCGGCATTCGCCAATGCCGACGTACCGTTCGAGCGGTTGGTCGACGAACTGGGGCGAGAGCGCTCTCACGCATACTCGCCGCTCTTCCAGGTCATGCTCACCTTCCAGAACATGGCTCTCGGTACGTTCCAGCTCCCGGGCCTCGAGCTCTCTGCGGTCGACAACGGTTTCGACCAGGCGATGTTCGATCTGCAGCTCACCGGTATCGAGCAATTCGACGATGCCGGGGTGCTGTCCGGGCTGAGGATGCGTTTCACCTATGCGACCGACCTGTTCGACGAATCGACCATCGCGCTTTTTGCGGCGCGATTCGGGCGGGTGCTCGAAGAACTGGTGACCGATCCCGGGGTCGTGATTCGCACGATCGACATCGTGACCGAGCAGGAACGCGAGGAAGCGAGCGCTGCCGAGCCGAAGTCCGCGGCGGACCTACCCGAACTGGCAGCCGCAGCGGCGGCCGCCGATCCTGAGGCAATTGCGTTCACCCACGGTGATCAGGCTGTCACCTTCGGTGAGTTGTCGACCAAGCTCGTTGCCATGCGTACCGCCATGGGGGCTGCTCTCGCCCCCGATGCTCTGGTTTCTGTGTCGCTCGCCGGACTTGTTCCGGGCATCCTGCCGGCACTTGGCGTCGACGGTCTCGCCACACTTGTGAGCTCGGTGATAGCTGACGCACAGTCGGTGTCAGCGGGCCGTGGGGGTACGGCCGGGTAACATTCAGTATTTGCCCAGTGAACGCCTCCGGCCGAGCAGAACGCTGTGCTCGACCGGGGCGCACTTCACGAAAGTCAGTTGGAGGAAGTGTAGATGTCCGTCGGTATTCCGGGACCGCAGTCGCTGACGATCGAAGATCTGCCGAAGTTGGTGGCTGCAGTTGCGGCGGTAGATCCTGATCGTGTGGCTCTGAGCCACGGTGGAACCGAAATCAGCTACGGACGACTCAATGACGAGATGGTCACTCTCGACACCGCGATGGGTGGGGCATTGGGGGCGGATGCCCTGGTTCCTGTTGTCGTTTCCACGGTGCTGCCAGAGCTGATCGGCAGCGAGGCCGACGGTCTCGGCGCGGTGGTCGACCGTCTCATCACCGACGGCACTTCGATCGTGGAGGTCGCGTCGGAGTCCGATGCACACGTGACCCTCGCAGGACTCTTCGACGAGCAGGTCGAGCGGACGCCGGATGCGCTCGCGCTGGATTACGCCGGAACGCAGCTCACTTACGCGCAGTTCGACGCGCGGGCGAACCGTCTGGCCCGTGAACTCGTCGCGGCAGGTGTCGGACCGGACAGCCTCGTCGGTCTCGCGATGCGTCGATCGATCGATCTCCTCGTCTCGATGTACGCGATCGTCAAGGCCGGCGGCGCGTACGTTCCACTCGACCCGGATCATCCTGCCGACCGTCTCGCTTACGTACTCGAGATCGCGAAGCCCACGGCTGTGCTCACACGAACGTCCGATGCCGTGGTGCTGCCGCACGGTACGCCCACGCTCGACGTCGACACCCTCGACTTGTCGGGTCGTGCCGAGACAACTGTCACCGACGCCGACCGGTTGGCGCCGCTGCGCGCGGACAACACTGCGTATGTCATCTTCACGTCCGGATCGACCGGACGCCCCAAAGGCGTTGCAGTCTCTCACCGTGCCATCGTCGCGAACCTGCAATGGCGTCAGACCGAGTACGGATTCACTGCCGACGACGTGATCTTGCAGAAGACACCCTTCACTTTCGATGTGTCCGTGTGGGAGTTCTTCTGGCCGCTGCAGGTCGGTGCATCGCTGGTGATCGCGGAACCCGACGGACATCGTGATCCGGTGTACGTGGCTCGCACGATGATCGAGCGCGGAGTGACGGCGGTGCACTTCGTGCCGTCGATGCTCGCCGTGTTCGTCGCCGAACCCCTTGTTGCGCAGGTCAAAACCCTTCGCTACGTGTTCGCTTCCGGTGAGGCGTTGCCGGCTCGAACGGCGGCACGTCTGCGCGAGGTCAGCAGCGCTGGACTCCACAACCTGTACGGCCCGACCGAAGCCGCCGTCGACGTGACTTATTACGAAACCGGCGAGCAGGATCAGGTGTCGGTGCCGATCGGTGCAGCAGTTGCGGACACCGAGCTCCTGGTGCTCGACGATGCGCTGCGGCCCTCGCCGTCGGGTGTAGCAGGAGAGCTCTATCTTGCCGGGATTCAGCTGGCCAGGGGATACGTGTCGCGTCCCGATCTCACGGCAGACCGCTTCGTGGCGCGGCCCGGCGCTACTGACGGATCCCGGATGTACCGAACCGGAGACCTGGTGCGCTGGCGCGGTGCCGGAGCGAACCGTCAGCTCGAATACATCGGTCGCACCGACTTTCAGGTCAAGCTCCGCGGTCTGCGCATCGAGCTCGGTGAGATCGAGGCGGCACTGCTCGATTGCGAAGGTGTTTCCCAAGCCGTGGTGATCGTCCATTCGGACGAAACGATCGGTGACAACTTGGTGGCCTACATCGTCGCCGAGGGTATCGATTCTGAGAATCTGACGTCGTCGCTTGGCGAACGGCTACCCGACTACATGATCCCTGCCATGTTCGTCGAACTGGACGAGTTTCCGCTCAACGCCAGCGGCAAACTGGATCGAAAGGCTTTGCCCACACCCGAATTCGCGTCGAAGACGGTTGAGTATCGCGAGCCCGCGACACCCACCGAAGCCGGTGTGGTCGCGATCTTTGCCGATCTACTTGGGCAGGATCGGGTAGGGGCAGATGACGGCTTCTTCGAACTGGGCGGCAACTCATTGCTCGCCACTCGCGTGGTTGCGCGGATCAATGCCGAACACGGCATCGCCATCGACATGCGCAACTTCTTCGACGCACCCACCGCCGCAGAACTTGCCGTCTTCATCGACGAAGCGAAAATCTCAGAAGACCGCAAGGCTCACGTTCCCCTGATCCCTCGCGAGCGCCCCGAGTTGGTTCCGCTGTCTTTGGCACAGCAGCGCATGTGGTTCCTCAATCGATTCGAACCAGAATCGGCAGTCGACCATATTCCGGTCGCGCTGCGGCTCAGCGGAGCGCTCGATGTCGATGCGTTGCAAGGCGCACTCGAGGATTTGATCGAGCGGCACGAGATCCTTCGGACTGTGTACCCGGAGGTCGACGGCGTCGGATATCAGCGCCTGGTCGACATTGCAGCCGTGGTACCGAACCTGACTCCCATACGGGTGGACGAGTCGGCGATCGTCGAGCGCGTGACCGACTTCGTGACTCCGGGATTCGACGTGACCACCGAGGTTCCGATTCGGGCGGCACTCTTCCAATTCGCCGCCGACGAATTCGTCCTCGTGTTCGTCGTCCATCACATCAGCGGTGACGGGTTCTCCATGGGACCGTTGACCAAGGACATCGTTTCGTCTTATGTGTCTCGGACACAGGGAATTTCGCACGATCTTGCTCCGCTGCCCGTACAGTTCGCCGACTTTGCACTGTGGCAGCGCGAGGTTCTCGGCAGTGAAGACGACCCGGATTCTCTGATCACTCGCCAGGTCGACTACTGGCGCCACGCGTTGGCCGGTATCCCCGATCAGCTCGATCTTCCGTCGGACCGCCCGCGCCCGCGCGTCGCGTCGAACCGGGGAGCCGGGCACACATTCACGATCGAGCCGGATCTCCACCAGGCTCTCAATCGAATTGCGCTCGACAACAACGCATCTCTGTTCATGGTGTTGCACAGTGCCGTGGCGATTCTGCTGGCGCGGTTGTCGGGGACTTCGGACATCGTGATCGGCACTCCGGTCGCCGGTCGAGGCGATCAAGCTCTCGACGACCTGATCGGAATGTTCGTCAACACACTCGTCCTCCGCACGGAGGTTGATCTCGAAGCTTCGGCACGGGACATGATTTCGCGGGCGCGCGAATCCGACCTCAGCGGCTTCGGGCACGCCGATGTGCCATTCGAACGACTGGTGGAGGTACTCAACCCCGCCCGGTCTCAGGCACGGAACCCGTTGTTCCAGGTGATGCTCTCGCTGCAGAACTTGGGACAGAGCATGCAGCAAAGTCTGGAGGTTCCGGGACTGCGCATTTCCGGACTGGACGTAGAGTCGTCGGCCGCGAAGTTCGACCTCCAATTCACTGTGTGGGAATCTGATACCGCGGACAAGGTCGGTGGTTTGACCGTCGCACTGGTCTATGCGACCGACCTGTTCGACGAGTCGTCTGCCAAATCAATCGGAAAGCGGTTGATTTCAGTTCTCGAAGCAGTGGTTGCCGATCCCTCGGTTCGGGTTGGTGATGTGGATATGTTCGATTCGGGTGAGCGATCTTTGGTGCTCGAGTCGTGGAATGGCACTGCGCATGAGGTTGCGGATGTGTCGTTGGTGGACGTGTTCGATGCTCAGGTTGCGGCGTCGCCGGATTCGGTAGCTGTGTCGTTCGAGGGTGTTTCGCTGTCATATGCGGAGTTCGATTCGCGGGTGAATCGTCTTGCCCGGTACCTGGTTTCGGTGGGTGTGGGACCGGAGTCGTTGGTGGGTGTGGCGGTACGTCGGTCGGTTGATTTGTTGGTTGCGGTTTACGGCGTGCTCAAGGCTGGCGGTGGGTATGTTCCGGTGGATCCGGATCAGCCTGCGGAGCGCAATGCGTACGTGTTGGAGTCGGCGTCGCCGGTATGCGTGATCAGTACCTCTGACGTTGGATTCGATGCCGGTGTGGTACCGGTGGTCGAGGTTGATGTTGTTGATGTGTCTGGTTTTTCGGATAACTCTGTTTCGGATATCGATCGGGTCTCGCCTTTGCGGTCGGGCAATGCGGCGTATGTGATTTTCACGTCGGGGTCGACGGGGCGTCCGAAGGGTGTGTCGGTTTCGCATGCGGCGATTGTGAATCGGTTGGCGTGGATGCAGGACGAGTACGGGTTGGATTCGTCGGATGTGGTGTTGCAGAAGACGCCGTTCACGTTCGATGTGTCGGTGTGGGAGCTTTTCTGGCCGTTGCAGGTTGGTGCTCGGTTGGTGGTGGCTGTGCCGGATGGGCATCGTGACCCGCGGTATTTGACGTCGGTCATTGTGGGGGAGGGTGTGACGACGGTGCATTTCGTGCCGTCGATGCTCGAGGTTTTCGTGACGGATTCGTCTGTGGCTGCGTGTGTTTCGCTGACTCGGGTGTTCGCGTCAGGTGAGGCGTTGCCGGCGAGTGTTGTTGCCGATGTGTGGGCTGTGTTGCCGGGTGTCGGGGTGCACAATTTGTATGGTCCGACCGAGGCGGCGGTGGATGTGACGTTCCACGAGGTGGTGCCGGCGGATGTTCTGGGGGTGCCGATCGGTGCTCCGGTATGGAATACGCAGGTGTTTGTTCTGGACTCTCGATTGAGTCCGGTGCCGGTAGGTGTTGCGGGTGAGCTGTATCTGGCGGGTGTTCAGCTGGCTCGTGGGTATGTGGGTCGGCCGGATTTGTCGTCGGATCGATTTGTGGCGAATCCGTTCTCGGGTGATGGTGGGCGGATGTATCGCTCCGGTGATGTGGTGCGGTGGACTGCGTCGGGCGAGTTGGAGTACATCGGGCGTAGTGACTTTCAGGTGAAGTTGCACGGTTTGCGGATCGAGCTCGGTGAGATCGAGTCGGTGATTCGTGAGCACGAGTCGGTGTCGTCGGTAGTTGTGGTTGTGCGTGAGGATGTGTTGGTTGCGTACGTTACGGCCGCTGGTGGTGTGGTGGACGTTGACGAGTTGAAGAGAGTTGTTGCGGGTCGTCTGCCGGGTTACATGGTGCCGGCGGTGGTGATGGTGCTGGAAGAGTTGCCGTTGGGTGTGACGGGGAAGTTGGATCGGAAGCTTCTTCCGGATCCGGTGTTCGTGGCGCGCGAGTTTCGGGCACCGTCGAGTGTCGCCGAAATCGCTGTGGCCGGCGTCTTCGGAGATGTTCTCCGGTTGGAACAGGTCGGTCTGGATGACGACTTCTTCGAGCTCGGCGGAAACTCTTTGGTCGCAACGCAGTTGGTGGCTCGCGTAGGTCAAGCGCTCGACACTCAGGTTCCGGTGAGGGTGTTGTTCGATGCTTCGACTGTCGAAGGTTTGGCAGCGCAGGTTGAGTTGATCGCAGGGGCAGGAGGGAGGACCGCGCTCGTGGCCCGCCCACGGCCGGCGTTGATCCCACTCTCACTAGCTCAGCAGCGAATGTGGTTCCTCAGCCGCTTCGATCCTGATTCTGCCGTCAACAACATTCCAATCGCATTGAATATCAAAGGCGTCCTGAATGTTTCGGCGCTGAGGCATGCGATTTCTGATGTAATCGAACGCCACGAGTCGCTCCGGACCGTCTATCCGGAGCAAGGTGGACAAGGACACCAGGTAGTCCTCCCGTCGTCCGAGGTGCCGGTTGAACTGACACCGAAGGTCATCGACGCCTCGCATATTCACAACGAACTTCTGAGTTTCGCGCTCCAGGGTTTCGACGTGACGTCAACCGTTCCGGTTCGAGTCGGGTTGTTCGAACTTGCAGAGGATTCGTACGTTCTGGCCTTCGTTGTGCACCACATCGCAGCGGACGGCTTCTCGATGCGCCCGTTGACTCGGGATGTCATGGTTGCCTACACCGCTCGGGTTTCGAACGGCGTTCCGAATTGGACTCCGCTCGAGGTGCAGTACGCCGATTATGCACTCTGGCAGCGGGAGGTCCTCGGCGACGAGGACGACCCGGATTCGTTGATCTCGGCTCAGCTGGACCACTGGCGCTCCGTCCTCCGTGATTCTCCGGAAGTGCTTGCGTTACCGGCTGACCGATCCCGCCCGGTCGTCGCCTCGAATCGTGGCGCTACGTATCGCTTCTCCGTCAGCGAAGAGATTCGGTCGAGCTTGGACTCACTCGCACGCGAGCGGAACGCATCGCTGTTCATGGTGGTGCATTCGGCCCTCGCCGTGCTTCTCGCAAGGTTGTCCGGTACCAGTGACATCGTGATCGGTACTCCGGTTGCAGGGCGAGGCGAAAAGGCGCTCGACGATGTGATCGGTATGTTCGTGAATACACTGGTCCTGCGGACTCCTGTTGACCTCGCCAGTTCGTTCAGTGCGCTCGTCTCGGCAACGCGGAGGACAGACCTTCAGGCGCTCGGCAATGGCGATGTTCCGTTCGAGCGGCTGGTCGAGGTGCTCGATCCCACCCGATCGCAGGCACATCACCCGCTGTTCCAGGTCGCGTTGTTCTTCCAGAACATGTCGCAGGATGCTTTGGAGCTTTCGGGATTGGAAGTCTCAGGCGTCGAGTTCGATGCCGGTATCGCGAAATTCGATCTTCAACTTACTCTCGCTCCCCGCGTCGAAGATGCGCTCGAAGACGGCATGTTCGCCGAGTTCGCATACGCCACAGATCTGTTCGACGAGTCGACGATTCGTGGATTCGCCGATCGGTTCACCAGGATCCTCGAACAGGTGGTCGTGGATCCGTCGATCACCGTGGGTGACATCGAGCTGTTGGACGAGGCCGAGCGCGAGTCGCTGTTGACTGCGCGCAACTCCACCGCACATGACGTCGGGAACAGTGAGACATTGGCTTCGCTGTTCGACACTCGCGTTGCGTTGGCACCCGATGCTGTTGCCGTGGTGTTCGACGGCCAGTCGCTGACCTATGGCGAGTTGTCGGAACGTGTGAACAAATTGGCACGCAAGCTGATCGAAGATGGTGTCGGGCCCGAATCGTTGGTGGCCTTGGCGATGCGTCGATCGCTCGATCTGGTAGTAGGTATGTACGCGGTGATCGCCGCGGGCGGAGCCTACGTGCCCTTGGATCCCGATCACCCCGCCGAGCGAATCGGGCACATCCTCACGACGGCCGATCCAGTCTGTGTGCTGTCGACGACGAGGGACGCTTTCGTAGCGCCGAACGGCGCCGACGTGCTGTTGATCGACAATGTCGATCTTTCGAGCTACTCGGCTTCAGTCATTTCCGATGCTGATCGTCGCGGTCGTCTGCATGATGTGAATGCCGCCTACGTGATCTTCACCTCGGGTTCCACGGGCAAGCCCAAAGGCGTTGCGGTGTCGCATCACGCCATCGTGAACCAGGTCCTGTGGATGCAGGATCAGTACGCCATCGGCCCAGAAGACGTCTATTTGCAGAAGACTGCTACGACATTCGACGTCTCG
This sequence comes from Rhodococcus sp. 27YEA6, assembly GCF_044908235.1. Taxonomy (NCBI): domain Bacteria; kingdom Bacillati; phylum Actinomycetota; class Actinomycetes; order Mycobacteriales; family Nocardiaceae; genus Rhodococcus; species Rhodococcus sp. 27YEA6. The sequence continues at coordinate 12,679 of NZ_JBIYCY010000029.1, forward strand.
TTGTGGGGATACTTCACTGCGCTTTTGTCCGGTACGAGAGTGGTGCTGGCATCTCACGACGGCCATCGAGATCCCGCGTATCTGGCTCGTCTGATCGAAGATCATCGGGTGACGCTGACGGACTTCGTTCCATCGATGTTGACCGTCTTCGCGACTTCGGTTCCGGAACACGCATTGGTGTCACTGAGGGACGTATTCGTGATCGGTGAGGCATTGCCGGTCGAGACGGTGCGTGCATTCGCTCAGGTGTCGTCTGCAGGCCTGCACAATGTGTACGGCCCAACCGAGGCTGCGGTCTCGATCACCTACTACGAGGTCGATGGATCGGAATCAACAGGGATTCCGATCGGGGTGCCCGAGTGGAACTCGCAGGTCTACGTGTTGGACAGTCGGTTGCAGCCGGTGCCGGTAGGCGTTGCGGGTGAGCTGTATCTGGCCGGTGATCAACTGGCGCGCGGTTACGTCGCGCGACCCGATCTCACCAGTGATCGTTTTGTCGCGAACCCATTTGTGGAGGCGAGCGACACGAACGGTGAAATCAATCCCGGTGGCAGTCGGATGTATCGCACCGGGGACCTGGTGTGGTGGAACACCGCAGGCGAACTCGAGTATGTCGGGCGTACCGATTTTCAGGTCAAATTCCGTGGTCAGAGGATCGAACTGGGTGAGATCGAGTCAGCTCTGCTGGCGCATTCGACGGTAGCTCAGTGTGTGGTCACTGTGGCATCCACCGATACGGGCGATCAGCTGGTCGCATATGTGATCGCGGTCCCGGATTCTGTGATCGACGTAGAAGTCTTGAGGAATGCGCTTCCTGAATCGCTACCTGTCTACATGATTCCGAACGCGATCATGGTCTTGGACGAGTTGCCTCTGAACTCGTCTGGGAAGTTGGATCGGAAGTTGTTGCCGGAGCCGGTGTTCGAGGTTGCGGTGTTCCGGGCCCCGGTCACGCCGGTAGAACAAATTGTCGCTTCTGTTTTCTCGGCGGTACTCGGGGTCGAGCGAGTGGGTCTGGATGACGACTTCTTCGCACTCGGCGGAAACTCTTTGATTGCTACTCGAATGGCCGCTCGGTTGGGGCAGGCGCTCGATGCACAGGTTCCGGTGCGGGTGTTGTTCGAGGCGTCGTCGGTGGAGTTGTTGGCTGCGCGGATGGAGTCGGAGATTGGTTCGGGTGCGCGGGCGGCGTTGACGGCTCGGGTGCGTCCGGAGCGGGTGCCGTTGTCGTTGGCGCAGCAGCGGATGTGGTTCTTGAACCGTTTCGATACGTTGTCGTCGGCGAACAATATTCCGGTGGCGATTCGGTTGTCGGGGTTGTTGGATGTGGCGGCGTTGGACGCTGCGGTGTCGGATGTTGTTGTGCGGCATGAGATTTTGCGGACGGTGTATCCGGAGGTCGACGGTGTCGGGTTCCAGGAGGTGTTGTCTGCGGATCGGGTGCGGTTGGATTTGTCGCCGGTGGCGGTGTCGGAGTCCGATGTCGTTGGTGCGGTGACGGAGTTCTTGTCGGCTGGTTTCGATGTGGCGGTGGAGGTTCCGGTTCGGGCGCGGTTGTTCGCGGTGTCGGAGTCGGAGTTCGTGTTGGCGATGGTGGTTCATCACATCAGTGGTGATGGTGTGTCGATGGGGCCGTTGACGCGTGATGTGATGGTGGCGTACGAGGCTCGTTCTCGGGGTGAGGTGCCGGGGTGGACGCCGTTGGCGGTGCAGTATGCGGATTACGCGTTGTGGCAGCGGGAGACTCTCGGTTCGGAAGATGATCCGTCGTCGTTGATTTCGCGTCAGATCGGGTTCTGGGAGTCGGCGTTGGCGGGGTTGCCGGATCAGTTGGATTTGCCGGCTGATCGTCCGCGGCCGGCGGTGGCGTCCAATCGTGGTGCTGCGTATTCGTTCGTGATTGATCGTGATGTGCATGTGTCGTTGAGTGACGCTGCGCGTGAGTCGAATTCGTCCTTGTTCATGGTGGTGCATGCGGCGTTGGCGGTGTTGTTGTCGCGGTTGTCGGGGACGTCCGATATTGCGATCGGTACTCCGGTGGCGGGTCGTGGTGAGCAGGTTCTCGATGATTTGATCGGGATGTTCGTCAATACGTTGGTGTTGCGGACCGAGGTGGATTCTTCGGAGTCGTTCTCGGGGTTGTTGGGTCGGGTTCGTGAGGGCGATCTGGGTGCGTTTGCGCACGTAGATCTGCCGTTCGAGCGGTTGGTGGAGGTGCTCAATCCGGCGCGGTCGCAGGCGCGTAATCCGTTGTTCCAGGTGATGCTGTCGTTCCAGAACATGGAGCAGTCGGTGCTTCGACTTGGCGATCTGACAGTTGCGGGAATCGACGCCAACACGGTGGCGGCCAAGTTCGATCTGCAGCTGACCATGGTCGAGCAGTTCGACGAGGCGGGTGCCCCGGCGGGGATGGCGGCGCAGTTCACGTACGCGACGGATCTGTTCGACGAGTCGACGGTGGCAGGCTTTGCCGGCAGGTTCGGGCGCATCCTTGCTGAGATCACTGTTGATCCGTCAGTTCGGTTGGGTGATATCGACGTACTTACCGCTGCTGAGCGCAGCAACCTTCTCAGCTGGTCCGCTGGTGGGCGCACAGCGTTGGCAGGCGCGTCCTTGACTGCGATGTTCGAAGAACAGGTTGGGCGGACGCCTGATTCTCTTGCCGTCGAGTGCGATGGCGAGGCGCTGACCTATGGGCAGCTCGACGCCTACGCAAACGTGGTGGCCGAGCGATTGACGGCGGCCGGCGTCGGTCCGGACGACGTCGTCGCGTTGATCGTGCCGAGGTCGGTCGAGTGGGTCGTAGGTATGTTGGCGGCGTGGAAGGCGGGTGCTGCGTACGGGCCGATCGATCCGTCGTACCCACAGGATCGGATCGAAGCGATAATCGCCGACACCGGTGCCCGATGCGCGGTGAGTACGACGACTCTCGATCTGGCGGTGGACGTGATCGTCCTCGACAGCATCATGCGCGATTCGCCGATGGTGGAGAGGCCGACGGATCGATGGCGTGAACTCGGTGCGGGGGACCGCTTGGGGTATGTCATTTCGACATCCGGTTCGACGGGTCGTCCGAAGCCGACGTTGGTGCCGATGGCCGGCATCGAGAACACGGTGGCCTGGTACCGCAGCGAGTTGCCCGAAACTGGTGGTCTATTGATCGCGTCGTCACCGAGTTTCGACTTGACGCAGAAGAACGTCTGGGCAGCGTTGAGCAGCGGTCGGAGCGTAGTGCTTGCCTCGGACGGTTTCGATCCGGATGCGATCGTTGCTCGCGTCGGGCACGGTGACGTTGCAGTGGCGAACATGTCGCCGAGCGCGTTCGAAGCCGTGGTGGATTCCGACGAGGAGTCTGCTTTGAGCGTTCTCGATGTTGTGTTCCTTGGAGGCGAGTCGATCCGGCTTAATCGTCTTGGCAGTTTGTTGTCAGGCGGAGTACGCGTGGTGAACAGTTACGGCCCGACGGAAGCGTCGGACGTGGTCTCGTTCCACGCGGTGACTGCGCATGACACCGTCAGCGTTCCGATCGGTGCACCGGTGCCGAACATGGATCTGTTCGTTCTGGATCGGTCGTTGGGTATGGTGCCGCCGGGCGTGATCGGCGAGTTGTATGTCGGTGGTGTCGGTGTCGGTCGCGGATACGGAAACCGAGCGGCGTTGACGGCGGAGCGTTTCGTCGCCAACCCCTTTGCGGGCGGGGAAAGGGGCGCCTCAGATGGCGGCAGCAGGTTGTATCGAACCGGCGACCTCGTCAGGTGGAACGGTCGGGGCGAGCTCGAGTACATCGGCCGATCGGATTTCCAGGTCAAACTGCGGGGGCAGCGTATCGAACTCGGCGAGATCGAATCTGCTCTGATCTCGCACGAGGCGGTTTCAGATGCGGTGGTCGTCCTGCACAGCGATGCGACGTTCGGCGACAGCCTGGTCGGGTATGTCGTGGGAACTGCAGTAGATGCGTCGGAAGTTCTGGAGTCTGCCCGGGCCGTGCTTCCGACGTACATGGTGCCCTCGAAGGTTCTTGTCCTCGACGAGCTTCCACTCAATGCGTCGGGCAAATTGGATCGAAAGGCTCTCCCGTCACCGGTATTCGAGGCAGCAGAGTTTCGGGCGCCGGTCACAGCGGTGCAGGAAATTGTTGCGTCGGTGTTCGGAGATGTGTTGGGCGCGGAGCGGGTCGGTCTGGATGACGATTTCTTTGCGCTGGGTGGTAATTCGTTGATCGCTACCAGGTTGGCAGCAAGATTGGGGCAGGCACTCGATGCGCAGGTCCCGGTGCGCGTGCTGTTCGAGAACTCGACAGTGGAAGGTTTGGCTGTAGTAGCGCAAAAGACCGCAGGTTCCGGTGCGAGGATGGAGTTGGAGGCGCGGGAACGTCCAGAACGTCTTCCTCTGTCCTTGGCCCAGCAGCGAATGTGGTTGGTAAACCAGATGGATCCCGGTTCTGCGGCATACAACATTCCGTTGGCTCTGCGATTGACAGGGAACTTGGATGTCGCGGCTTTGCGCCAGGCTCTTCACGACGTTTTGGTTCGACATGAGTCGCTCCGGACCAGCTACCCGAGTGACATCGAAGGGCCGGTTCAGAAAATCGTCGCGATCGACGAACTCCTTTCGCCTCTCGAAACGATTCAGGTGGACGACGAGGCCGCGGCGTTCAATCGCGTCGTGGAGTTGGTGACGACCGGATTCGACGTAGCTCAGGAGGTACCTGTACGCACTGGGTTGCTCGAGTTGGGCCCGGCAGACTTCATATTCGTCTTGGTCGCTCATCACATCGCCGCTGACGGTGAATCGATGGGACCTCTTGCCCGAGACATGATGGTCGCCTACGAGGCTCGCGTGCGCGGCACCGCGCCGTCGTGGACGCCGTTGACTGTTCAGTACGCGGACTTCGCGATCTGGCAGCGCGAAGTACTCGGTAGCGCTGGCGAGGTCGGCTCACAGGCTGCACGGCAACTCGACTTCTGGCGCCGGACGTTGGACGGTGTGTCGTCGACGCCCGGATTGCCTTCCGACCGTCAGCGACCCGCGCAGATGTCTGCACGTGCCGGTGTCTCGGAGTTCTCCGTCAACGCGGAGACGGCGGCGCGGCTCAACGAGATTGCGCGCGAACACAACGCCACATTGTTCATGGTTGTGCACGCTGCGCTTGCAGTACTCATCGCACGGTTGAGTGGAAGCCGAGATTTCGCGATCGGAACGGTAGTGGCCGGGCGAGGTGAGCAGCAACTGGACGACATAGTCGGAATGTTCGTCAACACGCTTGCACTCAGGACCGCTCCGGATCTCGGAGCGGGATTCGGCGACTTGGTCTCGCTCGTCCGAAACGTCGATCTCGAGGCATTTGCGAACGGAGACATCCCGTTCGAGGAAGTAACCGGCGCCTTGTCGGCGTCAGCGAGCGAGCTCTTCCAGGTTGCACTGTCGGTCGAACCGATGGCAGGAGCCTCGTTCAGTCTGCCGGATTTGAAGATCACGGCTGTCGAGGGTGTGGAGGCGACTGCGAAGTTCGACCTCCAACTCAATCTCAGTTCAGATCCGGTAACGGGAGGGTTGCTCGGCCATTTGGTTTTCGCTGCGGACCTTTTCGACCAAGCAACCGCCGACGCACATGTCGAGCGCTTCGTCCGCGTTCTAGATCGGGTCTCCTCGGATCCTTCACGTCCGATTGGTGACATCGAACTGCTCACCGACTCCGAACGAGCAGAAGTCCTCGGCTCCGTGGACACAACGCCGCCCCCGGCCGTTGGCGCTCCGACGGGCCGACTCGTGCCACAGCGATTGGCAAATTCCGTAGAGGCTGATCCTGATGCTGTCGCAGTCGTGTGCGATGAGGAGGAAATGACTTACCACGAGGTCGATGCACGATCATCTCGCCTCGCTCGCCACCTGATCAATCTTGGGATCGGTCCGGGCGACACGGTGGGGATCACAGGATTGCGTGGCATCGAACTGGTGGTGGCGGCCTGGGCGCTGTCCAAAGCCGGCGCGGCAGCTCTGGTAGGAGCTACAGGAGCAGCACGTGGGACAGAAACGGCTCCGAGTGTGGCCTTGGCGTTGATTTCGGGTGAGGCCGAATCTGACGTACCGCTGGACACGAGCCTCGACTTGGACCAGCCAGATGTTATCGAGTTGGTGGCGTCGTACTCGAGTCGTTCCGTGAACTACACGGACCGGCTTCGTCCGCTGAGCGCGGACGACATCGCGGTCGTGGTTCCCGGTTCGCACCCTGGCCAGATCACCCATGGAGAGCTCGCAGCGAAGTTGGACGCGATGTCGCAGAAGCACGATGTCGACTATGAATCGCGTTTGATGTACTTCGGTCCCGAGGAAGACGAAACATCGATTCTGACTATTCTGCTTGGCGGAGCGGTCGGTGGCGTCGTACTGCTGTACTCGGAAGCGGCGAAGGACGCAGAGGTACAGGAGCTACTTGCAGAGGAGTGGGTTTCGCACGCGGTTGGTCCGACAGACGTCTTCACAGGTGTTGTCGAAGGAGCTTTGCCAGATCTACGCCTGGCGTGTGATCCCGCGACGTGGACTCTGAGCTGACGCCGCCGTTCACGAAGTTGATGGACTCCCATATCCCGAACAGTCCGATGATGTCCACTCCGCGACAGCTGTAACAATGGTTCGGTGTGTCCGATCAACTATTGGGGCTTTACCGGGACGTCGAACGCGATTTGCCCAGGTCAAGGGTAGAACCTCGGAAGTGATCGGATTCCTGCGAATACTGATCGAACTGCAGTACCAAAGCGAAGGTGAAATTGTCTTGACGCAGCACGTGTTCCTCCAGCATGCCGTTCGAGTGCAGGTCGTGACCGCATGAGCTCCGATGGTGTGACGCCAGGGACTTCGGTAGCTCGCAAGGCACGTCGAGAGCGTCCGGCACGCGGCCGTCGTGCCAGCACCTCGTTGCTTCCGCAACTGCTGGCGGCGGCCGTCGAGCTGGGGCCCGAGCGGGAGGCGTTGCGGTTCGAAGGACGTTCGCTGTCATACGCAGAGTTGGACGAGCAATCGTCTCGTTTGGCGAGATTGTTGATCGCCGGCGGCATGGGGCCAGAGGATCGGGTTGCAATTTCGATACCGCGGTCCATCGAGTCCGTTCTGGCACTGTGGGCAGTCGCCAAGTCCGGCGCCGCCTTCGTCCCGGTGGATCCGAACTATCCAGCCGATCGCGTGGCCTACATGATCAGCGATTCTGGAGTTTCGGTCGGGTTGACCACTAAGGGTGCACGCGCCGGGTTAACCGACTCGGTCGGGTGGATCTCGATCGATGCTTCGGACACTGTCGAGTCGTTGGCCGCTGTCTCCGGCGCGCCAGTGACGTATGACGAGCGGGTAAGGACACTGCGTGAGCAGCACGCCGCGTACGTCATCTACACATCCGGCTCCACAGGGCGACCCAAGGGTGTTGTTGTTTCGCATTCGGGGCTAGCCGTCCTGCAGCGAGAGCAAATTCGCATGCTGTCGCTCGACGGCAATTCGCGGGTTTTGCACTTCACGACTCCAAGCTTCGACGTATCGATCTTCGAACTACTCGAGACGATCGGGGCTGGCGCCGTCATGGTGATTGCCCCATCGAGCATCTACGGTGGGCCCGAGCTAGCCGAGCTGATCAAGACAGAGCGAGTGACGCATGTCGGCGCTACTCCTTCGGTGCTCGCATCGGTGGATCCATCTGGACTCGACGATGTTGCTGTCGTCGTGGTCGCGGGTGAAGCGTGTCCGCCAGAGTTGGTCGCGAAGTGGGCGCCCGGACGCCACTTTGTCAACGCGTACGGCCCGACCGAGATGACGATCGTCACGAACATGACGGAACTCGGCGCGGGTGATCCCGTCACGATCGGTGGTCCGATTCGTGGTGCAGCGTCTTTGGTATTGGATGCCCGCTTGCAGCCTGTACCGACGGGGACTACGGGTGAGCTCTATCTTGCAGGGCCGCAGGTTGCGCGCGGATACCACAATTTGGCAGGTATGACGGCCGATCGATTCATCGCGAATCCCTTTGGAGCACAGGGTGAACGAATGTACCGCACGGGGGACGTGGTGCGGTGGACGGAAAGTGCTGCCGGCGGTCGTAGCGTCGAATACGTCGGACGGTCCGATTCCCAGGTCAAGATCCGTGGCTTCCGCATCGAGTTGACTGAAATCGACGCGGTCATCGCACTCGACGAACGGGTCGAGTTCGTGACAACGCTCGGGCGAGTGTTGCCCAGCGGTGAAACGGCTCTCATCTCTTATGTGCTTCCTGCAGTTGGAGCCGTGCTGTCCGGGGATGACGTCCTGGCAGTGGTCAAGACGGATCTTCCCCGTCACATGATTCCGGCGGCTGTCGTTGTCATCGACGAGATTCCCTTGACGCCAGTAGGAAAGCTGGATTCAGCAGCACTTCCTGATCCCGTATTCGAGGCCCGAGAGTTTGTAGCGCCATCCTCCGATGGTGAGGTCGTGGTCGCGCGCATATTCGAAGAACTCTTGGGGGTGGACCGAGTCGGCGCTGACGACGACTTCTTCGAACTCGGCGGCAACTCGTTGATTGCTGCGAAATTGGCCGGGCGTCTCAGTGCGGCTTTCGATGTGCGGGTTCAGGTCAAAACGCTCTTCGAGTACTCGACAGTCTCCGGTCTTGCATCTGTTTTGTCAGATTCAGCGGGGCGTGTGCGAATTGCCTTGGCCCCTCGCTCTCGTCCGGAGCGGATACCTCTTTCCCTTGCACAGTCGCGGATGTGGTTCTTGTCGAGATTCGACTCTGTGTCTGGTGTGAACAACATTCCGATCGTGTTGCGGTTGTCCGGTGCCGTCGATGTTTCGGCACTGTCCGCAGCGCTGTCGGATGTTGTTGCGCGGCACGAGGTGTTGCGGACCGTCTATCCGGAATTCGAGGGCATCGGGTTCCAACAAGTACTTCCGGTGGACGAATTCGTGGAAACTGTATTGCCCGAAACTGTCGACGCGGCCGACTTGCTCGGTGTGCTGACGCCAGTGGTGGCAGAGGGGTTCGATGTCACGGTCGAGGTGCCATTACGGGTTCGTTTGTTCCAGACGGGTTCGTCGGAGTTTGTGTTGGCGTTGGTGATTCACCATATCGCTGCTGACGGTGTGTCGATGGGTCCGTTGGTGCGTGATGTGTCGATGGCGTATGTGGCGCGTGCGGGTGGACAGGTTCCGGGGTGGGCGCCGTTGGCGGTGCAGTATGCGGATTACGCGTTGTGGCAGCGTGAGGTGTTGGGGTCCGAGGGTGATCCGTCGTCGTTGATGTCTGAGCAGTTGGGGTATTGGACGTCGGTGTTGGCGGGGTTGCCGGAGCGGATCGAGCTGCCGGCGGATCGCCCGCGGCCGTTGGTGGCATCCAATCAGGGTGCGAGTTACCAGTTTTCGATAGACGCGCGGTTACATCGAGCGCTCGAGCAGTTGGCGCTTGATCGTAATGTGTCGTTGTTCATGGTGGTGCATGCGGCGTTGGCGGTGTTGTTGGCGCGGCTGAGCGGTAGTGACGACGTTGTGGTGGGCTCTCCGATCGCAGGGCGGGGTGAGCCGGAGCTGGACGATCTGATTGGTATGTTCGTCAATACGTTGGTGTTGCGGACCGAGGTGGATTCTTCGGAGTCTTTCTCGGCGTTATTGGGTCGGGTTCGTGAGGTCGATCTCGGGGCGTTCGGCAACGAGGACGTGCCGTTCGAGCGTTTGGTGGAAGTGCTTGATCCGGCGCGGTCGCAGGCCCATCATCCGTTGTTCCAGGTTGCGTTGTTCTTTCAGAACATGGCGCAGGATGTCGTGGAGTTGCCGGGACTGTCGATTGCCGGTTTCGACGCCGGTGTCGAGATCGCGAAGTTCGATCTGCAGTTGACGGTGACGCCGTTGGAGGAGGACGGCGTCGGTGTGGGGATGCCGATGTCGTTGACGTATGCGACGGATCTGTTCGACGCGTCGACAGTTGTTTCGTTTGCGGAGCGGTTGGTGCGTGTTCTGGAAGCAATGGTGGCGGAGCCTGATTCGGTTGTCGGGGATGTGGAGTTGCTCGGTGAGGGCGAGCGTTCGCAGGTGCTGGTGGCGGTCAATGACACTGTTCACGAGTTGACTGTTGGTGCTTTGTTGCTCGACGGGTTTGTTGCGCAGGTGGCGGCGACGCCGGATGCGGTGGCGGTGGTGTTCGAGGGGCAGTCTCTGACGTATGCGGAGTTCGGGTCTCGGGTGAACCGTCTTGCACGGTATCTGATTTCGGTGGGCGTGGGGCCGGAGTCGTTGGTGGCGTTGGCGATGCGCCGGTCGGTTGACCTTGTGGTTGGTATGTATGCAGTGGTTGCTGCGGGTGGGGCGTATGTGCCGTTGGATCCGGATCATCCGGTCGAGCGCAATGGTCATATTCTCGAGACCGCGGCACCGGTCTGTGTGTTGTCCACTGCTGGTGACGGTGTGGTGTTGCCGAGTAAATTCGATGTGGTGTTGATAGACGAGCTGGACGTGTCCGGATTCTCGGATGCGCCTGTTTCTGATGTGGATCGTGTTGCGCCGTTGCGTGTTTCGAATGCTGCGTATGTGATTTTCACGTCGGGGTCGACGGGGAAGCCGAAGGGTGTGGCGGTTTCGCATGCGGCGATCGTCAATCAGATGGCGTGGATGCAGGGGCAGTATGTTCTGACCGGGTCGGATGTGTATCTGCAGAAGACTGCGACGACGTTCGACGTGTCTTTGTGGGGGTTCTTCCTGCCGTTGGCGGTGGGTGCTCGGTTGGTGGTGGCCACTCATGACGGTCATCGGGATCCGGGGTATTTGGCGTCGGTGATCGCTGATCAGCGCGTGACGGTGACGGACTTCGTGCCGACGATGCTGTCGGTGTTCGCGGGGGAAGTCTCTGCCAGCCAGTTGGATTCGCTACGTGATGTGTTCGTCATCGGTGAGGCGTTGCCGGCGCAGACGGTGCGCGATTTCGGTGTTGTTTCAAGCGCGCGGGTTCACAACTTGTATGGTCCGACCGAGGCCGCGGTGTCGATCACGTTCGCGGATGTGACGGATGCTGTCCACGGTGGTGTGGCTTCTATTGGTGTGCCGCAGTGGAATTCGCAGGTTTTCGTCTTGGATTCGCGATTGCGTCCGGTGCCGGCGGGTGTTGCGGGAGAGTTGTATCTTGCGGGTGATCAGTTGGCTCGTGGGTATGTTTCTCGTCCGGATTTGTCGGCGGATCGCTTCGTCGCGAATCCGTTCACTCATGGCAGTGTCGGCGATCGGATGTACCGCACGGGGGACTTGGTGCGGTGGGGCTGGTCGGGGGAGCTCGAGTACATCGGGCGCACTGATTTCCAGGTGAAGTTCCGGGGTCAGCGGATCGAGTTGGGGGAGATCGAGTCGGCCCTGGTGGCCGATGTGTCGGTGTCGGTGTCGTCGGTGGCGGTGGTGTCGACCAAGACCGGTGATCAGTTGGTGGGGTATGTGGTGCCGACGTCGGGAGCGGTGGTTGATGTTGCGGCGCTTGTGGATTCGTTGGGGTCGGTGTTGCCGTCGTATATGGTGCCGTCGCAGATCATGGTGTTGGATGCGTTCCCGCTGAATGCTTCGGGGAAGTTGGATCGGAAGCTGTTGCCGAAGCCGGTGTTCGAGGCTGCGGCGTTCCGGGCTCCGGTGACTCCGGTGGAGGAGTCGGTTGCCTCGGTTTTCGCCGAGGTGTTGGGTGTGGATCGGGTCGGGCTTGATGATGATTTCTTTGCTTTGGGTGGCAATTCGCTGATTGCGACTCGGATCGTTGCCCGCCTTGGGCAGGCGCTCGATACGCAGGTTCCGGTACGGGTGCTGTTCGAGGTGTCCTCGGTCGAGCGCGTGGCTGCCCGGGTTCAGACCAAGATCGGTTCGGGTGCTCGGGCGGCGTTGACTGCTCGGGTGCGTCCGGAGCGGGTGCCGTTGTCCCTTGCACAGCAACGGATGTGGTTTCTGAACCAACTCGACCCAGAGTCGCCGGTCTACAATGTTCCTCTCGCGATCCGGCTTTCAGGGAAGCTGGACGTGGCGGGGCTGAAAGCTGCTGTTTCCGATGTCCTGGCACGGCACGAGTCGCTCAGAACGTTGTACCCAAGCGATCCAGATGGACCAATGCAGGTAATTGTTCCACCCGAAGAGGTCGTGCTGGACTTGAGTCCAGTCGAGGTCGACGCCGAGTCTGTAATGCTGCGCGTAGCAGAGGTTGTCGGACAGGGATTCGACGTCGGTGCTGAGGTCCCCGTTCGAGCGAAACTGTTCAGCCTTGGCTCTGGCGACTACGTGTTGGTTGTCGTGATCCACCACGTTGCCGGAGACGGTTCCTCAGTCGGGCCACTCGGGCGCGATGTCATGGTCGCGTATGAGGCCCGATCTCGGGGGGTGGTTCCGGGGTGGGCACCTCTCGGAGTGCAGTACGCGGACTATGCGTTGTGGCAACGCGAGATGTTGGGCTCAGATGGTGACCCGGACTCGATCGCGTCGAAGCAAATTGCGTATTGGCGAACTCAGTTGGCTGACGTCCCCCCCGTTTTGAATCTCCCCTTGGATCGTGCAAGGCCCGCGATTCAGTCGTTACGCGGAGCGACAGTCAATTTCACGATCGATGCACGCCTTCATTCAGACTTGTCGAGGCTTGCAGAGGGTCACAACGTCACTGTCTTTATGGTCATTCACGCGGCTGTGGCTGTTTTGATGTCCAGACTGAGCAGTTCCACGGACGTGGTGCTTGGTACTCCTGTCGCAGGACGCGGGGAGGCCGAACTCGACGATCTGATTGGTATGTTCGTCAACACGCTGGTCTTACGCACGAACGTCGAAGCGTCGGAGGGATTCGGTTCGTTCCTGGAGCAGGTGCGTGAAATCGATCTATCGGCGTTTGCCAATGCGGATGTGCCGTTCGAGTGGTTGGTGGATGAGATCGACCCCGTGCGTTCTACTGCGCACTCACCGCTGTTCCAGGTTTTGTTGGTGTTCCAGAACTTTGCGCAAACGCAGTTCGTGTTGCCAGAACTCACGATTTCCGGGATCGAAGCGGACTCGGGAACGGCGAAATACGACCTTCAGATCACTCTGTCCGAGGTCATCAGCGAGTCTGGAGAACCCTCAGGGATACACGGGTCGTTCAACTACGCAACCGACCTGTTCGACGAATCAACGGTGCTGGAATTCGTCGATCGTCTGTTGCGAATTCTGAGCACAGTGTCCGCAACTCCGGACGTACTGGTGGGTGATATTCCCGTACTCTCACAGAGCGAGAGTGAACAGGTACTGGCACAAGCTGTTTCGGCCGGATCTTTGTGCTCGGACAATGCGACGCTGGTCTCGTTGTTCGACGAGCAGGTTGCGCGGACGCCTAACTCTGTCGCGTTGGCCATGGACGCAATTGAACTTACGTATGCGGAGTTCGATGCCAAGGTCAATCAACTCGCGCGTCACCTCATTTCCGAAGGAGTCGGACCTGAGCAGTTGGTCGGTGTGGCGATGCGTCGGAGCATTGACCTCGTGGTTGCGATCTACGCCGTTCTGAAGGCTGGGGGCGCCTACGTTCCTATCGATCCAGATCATCCAGCAGAACGCACCGAGTACGTCGTAGAGGCGGCGGATCCGGTACTGATTCTGACTACCGCTCGCGATCAGTTCGCGTCGACGGGTCGACGGATGGTGACTGTCGAGGCTCTGAACTTGGACGGGTTCCCATCTCGCCGGATTGCCGACTCTGAACGCAATTCGCCTTTGCGATCGCAAAACACGGCGTATCTGATCTTCACTTCAGGTTCGACAGGTCGACCCAAGGGCGTTGCCATTACACACAGCGCAACGGTGAACCAGTTGGTGTGGGCTCAGGCGACCTACAGGCTTGATTGCTCGGATGTGGTACTGCACAAAACGCCGATCACCTTCGACATTTCGGTCTGGGAATTGTTCTGGACTCTCCAAACTGGCGCGAAACTGGTCATCGCGGTTCCCGATGGACACCGGGACGCAGATTATCTTGCGAAAACCATCGCTCAAGAGCGGGTCACGACGGTGCATTTCGTTCCGTCGATGTTGAGCGCATTCATGTCCGCGGTGCCCGCGCCGCTGCCGGAATCGGTGCGTCGAGTCTTTGTCGCAGGAGAGGCGTTGAGCGCCGACACCGTACGCCGATTCAGCGGGTACGCCTCGGCGAGCCTGCACAACTGGTACGGGCCTGCCGAGGTCGAGGTGGTAACAGCTTGGGAGGCGACTCCTGAGGCGGTGGTCGTCCCGATCGGTACGCCCGTCGCTAACGCGTCCACTGTTGTGCTTGACGGCCGGTTGGCGCCAGTGCCGGTGGGTGTGGCCGGTGAACTGTATTTGGGTGGACCGCAGGTGGCTCGTGCATATCACGGTGAGCCTGCTATGACGGCGCTGCGATTTGTCGCCGATCCATTCGGATCAGCCGGCGCCAGGTTGTACCGCACCGGAGATTTGGTTCGATGGACCAAATCGGGGGAGCTGGAGTACATCGGCCGTAGTGATTTCCAGGTGAAGTTGCGTGGTCAGCGGATCGAACTGGGTGAGATCGAATCAGCCCTGCTCACGCATGAGAACGTAAACGACGCCGTCGTCGTGATGCACTCTGACTCCAAGTCGGGTGACAGCTTGGTTGGGTATGTGGTGCCGGCGTCGGGTGCGGTGGTTGATGTTGTAGCGCTTACGGATTCGCTGCGTGCGGTGTTGCCGTCGTACATGGTTCCGTCGTTGATCATGGTGTTGGATGCGTTGCCGCTGAATGCGTCGGGAAAGTTGGATCGGAAGTTGTTGCCGGAGCCGGTGTTCGAGGTTGCGGTGTTCCGGGCTCCGGTGACGGCGGTGGAGGAGATCGTCGCGTCGGTGTTCGGGGATGTTCTCGGGGTCGAGCGTGTCGGGTTGGATGATGATTTCTTTGCTTTGGGTGGTAATTCTTTGATTGCTACTCGGGTGGCGGCTCGGTTGGGGCAGGCGCTCGATGCGCAGGTTCCGGTGCGGGTGTTGTTCGAGGCGTCGTCGGTGGAGTTGTTGGCTGCTCGGGTGGAGTCGGAGGTTGGTTCGGGTGCTCGGGCGGCGTTGACTGCTCGGGTGCGTCCGGAGCGGGTGCCGTTGTCGTTGGCGCAGCAGCGGATGTGGTTCTTGAACCGTTTCGATACGTTGTCGTCGGCGAACAATATTCCGGTGGCGATTCGGTTGTCGGGGTTGTTGGATGTGGAGGCTCTGCAGGCTGCGGTGTCGGATGTTGTTGGTCGGCATGAGATTTTGCGGACGGTGTATCCGGAGGTCGACGGTGTCGGGTTCCAGGAGGTGTTGTCTGCGGATCGGGTGCGGTTGGATTTGTCGCCGGTGGCGGTGTCGGAGTCCGATGTCGTTGGTGCGGTGACGGAGTTCTTGTCGGCTGGTTTCGATGTGGCGGTGGAGGTTCCGGTTCGGGCGCGGTTGTTCGCGGTGTCGGAGTCGGAGTTCGTGTTGGCGATGGTGGTTCATCACATCAGTGGTGATGGTGTGTCGATGGGGCCGTTGACGCGT
Organism: Rhodococcus sp. 27YEA6; assembly: GCF_044908235.1. Classification (NCBI taxonomy): domain Bacteria; kingdom Bacillati; phylum Actinomycetota; class Actinomycetes; order Mycobacteriales; family Nocardiaceae; genus Rhodococcus; species Rhodococcus sp. 27YEA6. The sequence goes on from NZ_JBIYCY010000029.1 coordinate 28,171, forward strand.
GATGTGATGGTGGCGTACGAGGCTCGTTCTCGGGGCGAGGTGCCGGGGTGGGCGCCGCTCGAGGTGCAGTATGCGGATTACGCGTTGTGGCAGCGGGAGACTCTCGGTTCGGAAGATGATCCGTCGTCGTT
>NZ_JBIYCY010000030.1:0-27404 GCF_044908235.1 Rhodococcus sp. 27YEA6
TTCAGTCTCGACGAAACACGAGAACTCGCCATGGCTTTGGCCAACGACGATCATGCCCGGGTGGTTGCCATCCTCGAACGTCACGCCACGATGGATTACCCTGAAAACAAGGGATTCGACCAGTACGGCGACACTTTCGGATTTCACTTCGATTCCATCGAATCCGTCCACATCGACTGGACATAGAACTGCCCTGCCCCCTCGCCGCACCGGGCGGGACCAGGCATCGCGTTCGCAGACGCTCGTGCGAAACACCGGTAGCGATCTCGGCACCAGCGGATATGTCGGCCAGGTTCGGAATCGAATGGCGCCTCTCAGCCGGAGTTGTCAGGTTTGACGGGCAGTTGGGAGTCGAGTTCGGAGACAGTGGCTTCCACAGCTGCCGCGATCTCGTCGTCGGTAGGGACGAGATCGCGAACCTGGGAGGGGAGAGTCTCATAGGTGTAGTCGGCTACGGCGAGGGGTGCAGTTGTCCCGGCAAGTGAATACCGGACGACGTTGTCGTTGCGGCCGGCGCAGAGCAAGATTCCCACAGTCGGGGCGTGGATGTCCTTGTTGCGGAGGTTGTCGTCGATCCACGAAACATAGAAGCCGAGCTTCCCGACATACTCCGGCTCAAACCTGCCTACCTTCAACTCGACGACGACGAACCTCGCTTGCACCCAGTTGAAGAACAGCAAGTCGATATAGAAATCCTGATCACCGACCTCGAAATGGTACTGGCGTCCAACAAAGGCGAACCCGTGTCCCAGTTCGAGGAGGAACTGCTCCAGCCGACGCATCAGCGCGGACTCCAGCTCCCGCTCCGCGACACGTTCGGTGATGTCGAGAAAATCGAAGACGTACGGGTCACGCACCAATTGCTGAGCGAGATCGGAATCCTCGGCCGGAAGATGGTCCTGAAAATTCGACGGTGCCGCACCGATCCTGCGCCGTAAACCGCTGTTGATCTGATTTTGCAGCACATTGCGCGACCACCCGTGTTCAGCAGCCGTTGATGCATACCAGTCGCGGTCGGACTGGTTATCCAGCTTGTCGAGCAATACCGTCACATGACCCCACGGCAATTGGCCAACAGGTTGTTGGCCAATTGCATCGCGCCCCCAGATGCTCGCCATCTGCCGCATGTACTTCAGATTGGTCCGCGACAACCCACGCATGTCGGGAAAGGCCGATCGAAGATCGACGGCGAGCCTGTCGATCACCTTTGAACCCCAGCCCTCGGCCTCTTGACGCTGCACGATCGCGTGCCCTATGTCCCAATACAGGCTGAGCAGTTCGGTGTTGACGATTCGGGTGGCGCGAACTCGCGCTTGCCGAACTTGCGACTTGAGATGGTCGAGAAGCTGGGCGTAGTCGGCGGGCAGTTCGGCTGGAGCATTCACCCATCCATCTTTACCCAGCGCTGCTGGGAACGCCCACCGGACATGCCCCCACTGGACACCTCAGCTCGCAGGAACGGCGACTCGGGCGTGGATGCGCGCTAGACGCAGGATCACCCGGCCCTTGCACAGCTCAGTTCTTCACAGGGCGCATTGATCGGAGTGAACACGTCCAGCACCATAGCGGCCCTCACCTGAAATCGGGCGCGTCAGGCCTGTCCGCGCGCGGACAGGTACATCGTGTTTGCTGGTAGAGAAAGGTTCTCATGCCGTTCCTAGGTTCGACCATCCACCGTCCGGTATGCATGCTGATGACGGCAACAGTCGTCGCAGCCTCCATCGCTTTGATGTCGCCGGGCATTGCGTCCGCCCAATCAAACGGATGCTCGAAGACTTTCAACCTGTTCATCCCCGGAACCTGGGAAACCGCAGAAGACGCCGATCCCTCGATCCCGGTCGGTATGCTCAAACCGATCGCCCACAGCATCGCGGACACGAACGGTAGCGCGGCACAGGTCCACACTCTGCCGTACATGGCCCGAGCCTTCGACAACGGAAAAACCTACGCAGACAGCAAATCTGATGGTTTGACGAGGGCGAAGGACGTGATCGCCGAGATCGCAACGAAATGCTCCGACACCAAATTCACCATCACCGGCTATTCCCAGGGCGCGGACATCGCAGGTGATCTTGCCTCTGAAATCGGCAACGGCTCCGGCCCCATCAAGGCAGAGCAAGTCCTCGCGGTCGGGCTTCTCGCCGATCCCGGTTCCGGAACGAACGGCGAAGCAGTCATCGGCCCGAAGCCGTCAGGAAAGGGGATCGCCGATCCGCGGCCGCAGGGCATGGGGAAGCTGTCGGGCCGGGTCGCGTCGATCTGCGATCCGAAGGACCTCTACTGCTCGATCCAAAAAGGTTCGAGCCCGCTGCTCGGATCGCTGGGTTCAGTGCTCACCAAAGCTCCGAGTGCTGGAGTTGACGGCCAGGTAGGCGACAATTCACACCTGGCCACCGCGCTGGCGTCGGATTTCTCCCAAGCCGACCTTCCCAGCCTCGCCACAGCCACTGGCAATCTGACCAGTGAACTCTCGAAGACGGACGGCACAGTCGACCTCGAGAAGGTCGCCTCCAGCGCGAGAACTCTGGCGAACACCATCAGTCCGCTCGTGGAACTACTCGGCTCCGGTGCCGCCAATCCTGCGGCGAACGGGCAGCTCGCTGCTGCTCCCGCCGGAACAGCCGAAAATAATGCCGGCCACGTTCTAGACAAGGCCGGAGAATCTGATCTCAGCAGTGCGCTCTCGACAGTGACCGCGATCGCCGACACCGCGAGCACGCTCGCCAGCAAGGGCTCCACGACGTTGCCGGCTTCATCTCCGGACCTGACCTCCCTGTCGACCGCTGCTGGCACCCTCGACAGTCAGATCGCCCCGCTCGCCACGACACCGAGTGACGTCCTCGGATCTGCCTCCGGAGTCCTCTCCTTACTCAAACCCACAGTGGTCGTCAACCAAGTCCTGGGCGTCGCCACCGGCTTCACCTCCCTGGATATGCCTGCGATCCTGGCGAACCTGAACCTTCTTCCGCAGAAGGTCGCAGCGCTCGACGCCCACGGTGCCCACAAGGTCGCAGGGGATCTGAACAACCAGTTCTCCCCATTGGTGAAGATGGCCGCGGGTATCGATCTGAAATGGGTCTCACAGATTCTGTCGGCAATCCCGGATCCGTCCGGCTACTCACAGGTCGCGGCGCTCGTCGCGTCGATCCTGGGAGGAGTCGACATCATCAACCTGGCAAACCTCGTCGGCCGTGTGCAGGAAATCGCTTGGGCCGCAGTCGAGAAGCTGCTCCCACCGCCAGGACAGCTCCCCGACCCGCTCGGGGCCGGAGCCGCCATGACCGGCCTCGTCCCAGTCGGACTCGAACTCGCCACGGTCGCGGTCAACATGCTCGCCGGCAAAGCTACGAAGACTGATCCGACATTGCTCGGCAAGCAGGCCTCGACGGCCGCGACCACCGATTCCGCTCAGACACAGAATCTGGAACTCTCAGCACTGGCTAATTCGTTGACCGCCATGGCCAGTGCACAAGGCGCTAACGACTTTGCATCCTTGATAGGGGAGGGGCTCGACGCAGCGTCCTTCTTCGCCTCCGGGGCACACCAGAACTACAACTCTCTCGTCGTCGACAACGCTGGCCGCAACGCGATCCAGTGGATCTCGGACTGGCTCAATCTGCAGATCGGACGCGCAGCATGAGCCGGTAACCCGCCCTCACTCCGACATTTCGAAAAGAATCTAACGATCGGCCCCCTCCTGGAGGGGCGGGGCGGGCCCGCGTGGCTAGTCCCCACCGCCGATCGAACCCACCTCCCCAATCTGACGAAGTAGCACATGTCCCAGATGGGGGAGACCGCGATACTGTCGAAGCGGGTGAGGTCGCTGTAGCGGCGGTGTGTACGAGTGCGATCTAGTCGCGATCTTGCAAACGCCGCTTCGTTAGATCGTGGCGCTACCCGTTTGAGTAATCCGGAGCTGGGTAGGTGCTCGTCATGGAGTCTTCGCGAATCGATGCCGAGATCACGTTGATGGTAGACGGCAGCAGCCACACCCTGACGGTCGACACTCGAACCACGCTGCTCGACGCGCTGCGGGATCGCCTCGGCGTGACGTCCCCGAAGAAGGGTTGTGACCACGGGCAGTGCGGATCGTGCACGATCCTCCTCGACGGGCGGCGCGCCGTTACGTGTTTGACGTTCGCAGTGGCACAGGACGGCGCACAGATCACCACGGCAAACGGTTTGGCGGGCCACGACGGTCTGCATGCCGTACAACAAGCCTTTCTCGACCAGGATGCGCTCCAGTGCGGGTACTGCACCCCGGGACAGGTGTGCTCGGCAGTGGGGATGCTCGACGAGGTGAAGGCCGGGCACCCCAGTCATGTCACGGAGGACCTCGATGCTGACCCGGATCTGGACGACGCCGAGATTCGAGAACGCATGAGCGGGAATCTCTGTCGCTGTGCTGCGTACGGCAACATCGTCGCAGCGATTCGACAGGTAGTGCAGTCGTGATGCCGTTCGAGTACCGACGCGCCGAGGATGTCGACGGCGCGTTGGCCCTGGTGACTGAAAACCCCGGCGCCGCCTTTCTCGGAGGCGGTACGAATCTGGTCGACCGTATGAAACTCGGCGTGACCAACCCGCGCATGGTGATCGATGTAAGTCGGCTGCCCCTCGCCGGAGTGGAGATGCTTCCGGATGGAGGAGTCCGCATCGGCGCGACAGTTCGAAACAGCGATCTCGCAGCCCACCCCGTCATCCGCCGCCGATACGCGGTGCTTGCTCGCGCTCTCCTGGCCGGAGCTTCAGGGCAGCTTCGTAATGCCGCGACAACAGCCGGCAATCTGATGCAAGCTACCCGCTGCGTCTACTTCCAGGACGTGACAACTCCGTGCAACAAGCGGGAACCCGGATCTGGTTGCTCCGCCGTCGGCGGCTACGTGCGCTACCACGCAATCCTGGGGGCTTCCGACAAATGCATCGCCGTGCACCCGTCCGACATGGCGGTCGCGCTGGCTGCGTTGGACGCCGTGGTCGTCGTAAGGGACCGCCGTGGCGAGCACAACATTCCTGTCAACGAATTCTACCGTCTCCCTGGAGATTCACCGGAACATGACACAGTTCTGAAACCCGACCAGTTGATCGTTGCAGTGGAGCTGCCCGTGCCTGCACCGGCGGCGCTGTCGACGTACGTCAAGACACGCGATCGCGCCTCCTTCGCTTTCGCTCTGGTTTCGGTTGCCGCTGAGGTCGAACTCGAAAACGGTATTGTCGCGGGCGCCCGAATCGCCATCGGAGGCGTGGCGCACCGCCCCTGGCGCGCGTACAAGGCGGAAGAGGTCTTGCTGGGATCCCCGCCTACCGAGGAAGTGTTCGTGCAAGCCGCAGATGCCGAGTTGGCGAACGCGAACCCACAGTCGGGCAATGCTTTCAAGATTCCCCTGACACGCGGCGTCATGGTTTCGGTGCTGAGGTCACTCACCACCGGAGGGCCGACGTGATGAGGATGATCGAACCGGGCTACCTGGGAAATCCGATGGAGCGTCTCGACGGGTCCGCGAAGGTCACGGGGACGGCGCTCTACGCGTTCGAACATCCCGTGGAGAATCCCACCTACCTGCACGCCGTCCAGGCGACGGTTGCGCGTGGCCGCGTTGTCAGCATGAAAACGGAACTGGCAGAGGCACTTCAGGGTGTCGTCGCCGTGATCACCGTTTTCGATGCCCCACGCTTGGCGGATACCGAAGACCGAGAGCTGTCCGTACTCCAGGACCCAGCCGTCCACTTTCGCGGACAATTCATCGGTGCTGTGATTGCCGAAACACCCGAGACAGCCCGTCATGCAGCCGGGTTGGTACAAGTCGAGTACGACGAACTCCCTCATGATTGTGAGCTACGAGCCGATCGCGACGACCTCTACGCCCCGGAGGACGTCAACGGATTCGCGACCGACACGACCGACGGCGATGTCGAGTCGGCATTCGTGGCTGCGGATGTGACGATAGATCAGACCTACACCACTCCACTGGAACACAACAATCCGATGGAACCGCACGCCTGCATTGCAATCTGGGAGGACGACGCCGAGGGTGGGCGGGCGTGCGTCACCCTGTACGACTCTACTCAGGGCGTTCATGTCGTTCGCGAGACCCTGGCGCCCATGTTCGGGCTCGAACTCGAGCAGATGCGAGTCGTGGCGCCACATGTCGGCGGAGGGTTCGGTTCGAAGGGATCACCTCACGCGCACAACGTATTAGCGATTCTTGCTGCCCGCAGGACGGCGGGGCGACCTGTCAAGTTCGCGCTCACGCGGCAGCAGATGTTCGCGATCGTCGGATACCGCACATCCACCATTCAGCACCTGCGCCTCGGTGCGAACTCCCACGGTCTTCTGACGGCGATGTCCCACGACGTAATCGAGCAAACGTCGAAGATCAAGGAATACGCGGAACAGACTGCTGTTGCCACCCGGATCATGTACGCCACACCTAATCGCTCTACCTCTCACCGGGTTGCAGCCCTCGATGTTGCAGTCCCGTTCTGGATGCGTGCCCCGGGCGAGACTCCGGGTATGTATGCGGTCGAGGTAGCGATGGACGAGCTTGCCGTAGCTTGTGGCCTCGACCCGATCGAACTTCGTGTTCGGAACGAACCCGAAGTGGATCCGGAGAGCGGAAAACCCTGGTCAGGGCGGAATTTGATCGACTGCATGTACGCAGGCGCGGAGAGATTCGGGTGGAAAGATCGGAGTCGGGGTGATGGACGACGTCCGGTGCGTGGTGGTCTCAGTCCGGACGGCAACTGGATGGTGGGTACCGGCATGGCAGCGGCAACCTATCCGGCAATGACGAACCCCGGTTCGAAAGCGCGCATCGTCTTCGGAGCCGATCGAATTTACACTGTTCAGATCGGGGCGGCCGACATTGGCACGGGAACCTGGACCGCTCTGACTCAGATCGCCGCCGATGCTCTCGAATGCCACATAGAGGAAGTTCGGCTCCAAATCGGCGACACCACATTCCCTTTCGCCACAGTTGCCGGTGGCTCCGCCGGTATCTCGTCGTGGGGCTCTACTATCGTCGCGGCTGCCCGTCAGTTCCGCGCGGAACACAGCGCCACTCCCCTTGCCGGCGTGGAGACGACAACTGAGACGCCGGAGAATCCGGACGAGGACGTTTACTCCATGCATTCATTCGGTGCTCATTTCGTGGAAGCGCGCGTACATCGCGAGACCGGCGAGATCAGGATCCCCCGGATGCTCGGTGCATTCTCGATCGGACGCGCAATCAATGCAAAAACGCTTCGCTCACAGCTCATCGGAGGAATGACGATGGGATTGTCGATGGCGTTGCACGAGGAAAGCTTCCGGGACAACAGGTTCGGCCACGTGATGACTCACGACTTGGCGAGCTACCACATCAGCACAAACGCGGATGTGCAAGACATCGAAGCCTTCTGGCTCGACGAGACTGACGCACACGTCAACCCGATGGGATCGCGGGGCGCCGGCGAGATCGGGATCGTCGGGGCAGCAGCCGCTGTTGTCAATGCTATCTACGATGCTACCGGTGTGCGGGTACGCGACTTGCCGGTAACAGCGGACAAGGTCCTGTTCAGATGAGTCTTCGGACGACCGTAGAAGGTTAAGGAGCAAGCAATTCTCGAGCATCCCCTCATTCAGCGATGTGAAAGCATAGGCTTGATCACAGCTCTGAAAGGCGCAGTCGCCGTAGTCATCGCGTGGGTGATCGCGAACAGCGTCTTTCATAGCCCTGAAGCATTTCTCGCTCCGTACGCTGCACTCTTCATCATCGGGAACACCGTGCGGAACTCGATGCGGGTGGCCGCCCGCCAGGTCAGTGTGGTCGTCCTCGGAGTTGTTGTGGCCGCCGTCGCGGCGGTGACCCTTCCGACCGTCGCTGCATTGGCCATCGCAACGGGTGCAGGAATACTCGTCGGCCGCATTCCGCGGTTGTCGCCTGACGGGATTTGGGTCGCCGTCACCGCCGTATTGGTCCTTCTGTACGGAACAGCAACCAACCCGTACTTGGTGATGCACCGCATTGGTGACGTAGTGCTCGGAGTATTCGTGGGCATCGCGGTCAATGCCGTGTTGGTGCCGCCGGACTATCTCTCCGACGCCAGAGACCTCTTGGTGGCACGTACGCATGAGGTCGCGGACATTCTCCGACAGATGGCCGCGGACGTGAAAGCCAGTGCTGGAAAACAGGGTTCATGGCGTCAACGCGCTCTGTCGGTGAACAAATCCGTTGCCGCGGAGACCGCGGTGATGGACGGTGAAGCCAGCCTGGTCGGAAACTTTCGCAAACGTGGGTGGTTGCGTATAGGAGGATCCGAGTTGTTTCGCCCGGCCGCCGAAGCACTCGATCGAGCAGCGCTACATCTCATGGGCCTGATCCTTGCCGTCGAGGACGGCGATTTCAACGAGAACGGGAGTTTGCAAAGTGCCGTCTCGGAGTTGCTCGAAGCGATGGCCATAGCCTTTGCCGATGCGGGAAGAGGTCCGGTGCACGACCCTACCGACCATCGTTCCGTCACGACCTTGCCCCTTGCCCGTGAAAGATTGACCGCACTCGAAAAGCTCGTGCAGCAGGGAACAGTCACAACGTCCGTCGCACCTTCGATAGTTCTCTCCAGCCGTGGGTTACTTGCGGCGCTCGCTGTCCTCGATCGAGAGGAGTACGGAAGCTAGGGGAGTCTCGACCGAGTTTCGACACCCGGCTCACTGGGTAGCAACTCGGGCATGGTGACACACACGGTTGATGCGGACGACGCGCGTAAGCCTTCCGATCCGACCGACCTGACGGCGCAGTCGTGGAAGTTCGTAGCACGACGTTCTGCCCGAGAGTTCACTCGCGATCAGTGCACCGATCTGGCGGCGGCTTTGACGTACTACGCTGTGCTGTCACTGTTCCCGGCGCTTCTGGCGCTGGTGTCCCTGCTGGGAGTTGTCGGCCAGGGGCGTGCCAGTGTGGACACGGTGATGGAACTGGTAGCCGCTGTCGGACCGGACTCGGCCGTGGACACGATGCGTGGCACCGTCGAACAACTGGTGGCGGCCCCTACCGCCGGTTTCGCATTGATCATCGGTCTCGCGGGTGCGTTGTGGTCGGCCTCCGGCTATGTCGGCGCATTCGGGCGAGCGATGAATCGTATGTACGAGGTGGAGGAAGGCAGGCCGGTCTGGAAACTTCGTCCTCTGCAACTGGTCGTCACCCTCGCAGGACTTCTGTTGGTTGCCGCGGTGATCCTGATGCTGGTCGTCAGCGGACCTGTCGCCAAGGCGCTGGGTGATCAGCTCGGCATCGGAGACGGCGCGGTGACGACGTGGAATATTGCGAAGTGGCCCGTCATTCTGATCTGTGTCGCGTTGGCGGTGGCGGTGCTGTATTACGTGACTCCCAATGTGCAACAGCCGAAATTTCGTTGGATCAGCGTCGGAGCAGCACTCGCTATTGCAGTGTGGATCGTGGCTTCAGTCGGATTCGCTTTCTATGTAAGTCATTTCGGTAGTTACAACAAGACGTACGGATCGTTGGCCGGGGCGGTCATCTTCCTCCTCTGGTTGTGGATCACCAATCTTGCGTTGTTGTTCGGAGCAGAAGTTGACGCGGAACTCGAACGCGGCCGGCAGTTACAGGCCGGAATCGAAGCCGAAGAATTCCTGCGGCTGCCTCCTCGGGACACCAGCGTTTCGGAAAAGAACGCTCGTCTGCACGCACACGATATCGCCGCCGGTCGCGAACTTCGCGAAACGCACGGCGGCGAAGACAACGAAGGGACGTCGACCATGACCGAGCGATCCGATAGCCGGGCAACCGTTCCGAGCACCGCGCCGCCGAAAACTGTCGACACAGAGGGCGTAGACCCGCACGCACTGTCGACCGTACAACTCGTCGAGCGCCTCACCGAGCAGGTGTCCGACCTCGTACGGGCCGAAATGTCGCACGCAGTAGCCGAAGTCAAGACGAAGAGCACCCGGTTCGGTGTAGGGGTCGGTATCTCCGGCGCCGGCGCACTGCTGCTGTACGGCTTCGCGGTACTTCTGGCGGCAGCAGTACTCGGATTGGCCACAACCCTCGAACCTTGGCTTGCAGCTCTGATCATCGCGGCAATCGTGATCGCCATCGGAGCAATAACCGCACTCGTGGGAGCCAAACGAGCGAAGTCCGCGGCGCCACCACTTCCGGAAGAGACCGTCGAAAGCGTCAAAGCTGACATCGCTACTGCCAAGAAGGGCGTGAAATGAGCACTACCGCAGACGGACCCGACGACAATGTTCGAGCCCAACGTGAGGCTCTAGCCGCAACCGTAGGCGCACTCGCCGAAAAGGCGAACGTACCGGCCCGCGTCAAGGGTGAGGTGTCGCGTGACGTGGAACGGGTAAGGCAGCGGCCTGCAGCCGTCGCGGCGGCGCTCGGTCTCTTAGTGGTGTTCGTACTTGTCCTCCGCCGCAGCAAGCAGCGTTCCCGCCTCACCAAGCACAACTAGCGAGCACTGTCGACGTTTGCGGTAACGATCGGCACGATGTCCGGATTCGAACAAGATTCCAACGATGAAGCTCCTTGCAATTCTCCCGTCCGAAGCTTCGACGAGCTATCTCCGTCTTCGATAGGTTCGCGACCTACGTCGGTGCACTGACCTCGCAGGGATGGTTCGTCGTAGTGTGCATGGTGATAGTGGTGCTCTGGGCGCCGTCGTTCTTCCTCCTCGGCACCATCGACACCTGGCAACTGATTATCAACACTGTCACCACCATCGTGACGTTCCTCTTAGTGGCGTTGTTGCAGAACACAGAGAATCGATCCGACGCCGCCGTGCAGCACAAGTTGAACGCCATCGCCGACAGCCCGGCCGATCTGATGAAACAACTCGCTCAGCAGCACCCCGAACTCGACCAAGATCTGCGCGAACTGCGACTTGCTGTCGGATTGGAAGAGCACGAGAGCGCTTCCTGAACGGCAGAGGCACCTAGCACTTGCAAAACGAGTCCTGCGATCTCGACTCTCGGTCTACTGGCCTGACACGCTGGGATCGGGTATCGGCTATGTGGTTCGGCGATACCGCTGAGTTTGCTGCCCGACGTCCAACATCGAGAAGGGCTGGCCGTGTATCCAAGAAGCCAATGACCCTAACGCTTTTCAAGTGCTGTCAACGACCAACATCCGATCTCAGTTGGGCGATCCCCTACCGGAGCTGTGGCGCCCCGAGCGACTGCGTCAGCTACGAATTCGCCGCCCGTGGTGCTCGGCATCTGGTCAGGCTGTCGCCAGGCTGACCAGATGCCGAGGATCCTGGCAACTTTCGCTCACCACGCATATTTCGGGTCTGCCGAGTATCTCGGAGGCGACTCCGAGATACTCGGCTACCGCGGCCAGGGCCCAGCTCGGTTGATCGGGGCGAGATGTCATCGTCCAAGACCTTTCAGAGACGAGGATCCTCCGCAGTCGACGTTCGCTGGGTCACGACGGGACTCCGCCGGAGGTAGACGCGGTGTCCGTGGAGGCGTGCCGCACAAGAAGTTTGATCGCGTGCTCTATCGTGGCGGCCAGGATGTCCTCCGGTTCGCCTGAGAATACTTGCTTTTCGGTGTGGGCTCTTCCGTGGTCGACGATCGCGAACCAGACGGTTCCCGGAGTCACGTCTTCTTGGGTTTGCGGCCCGGCTTCCCCGGTGACGGCGAGCGCCAGTGCGGTTCCGAACAGGGTGGCTGTGCTGTGTGCCATGGCTCGCGCGGATTCTTCGCTCACCACAGGGCCGTTCGGAACGTGGAGGACCGAGCGCTTCACCTCCCGGTTGTACGCGACGATCCCACCACTGAACCATGAACCCGCATCCGGCGCCTTACCGAGGTGTGCTGCAATATTTCCCGCCGTCAGGGACTCCGCCGTCGACACTGACAAACCTCGCGCCATTGCGACACTCGCCAGGCGCTTGCATAGTTCGTCGAAGTCGGTTTCGGTCGGCAAATTGGGCCGAGGGTCGTTACTCATGTCCAGTCCTCTCCAACAGATGTCGAGCACGTATTGTGTCGCTTCACGTTAAAACCGGTCAACGGATCTGCGCTGCTCTGTTCTGAAGACGATTTGATTCCACACTGATTTTTGCCTCCCGTAAAATGTTCTTCGGCAGTTGGTTTCGTAGATACGCAGCGACCTCACGGCCTACGTGTTCGATCTGTAGCATTACCTCCGTCACACCGGTGTACGAATCAGTCCGGATGAGGACACAACCCTTGGGCGCCAGTGTGAGCACGGACTCTATGTCGGTGGCGGTCCGGGTGGTCACAGTGTGGGTAATTCGGAATCCCACGCCGATCAGCATCCTGCGAAGATGTTCCGTTACATCGCCGTCGTCGCCCTGGGAGGCCGCACGTTCTGTTTCCTCAAGCACCAATGAGCGCGGATTCGATACTGCCTCTTCCTTTTTACGCGGATTTCCACCTGTCATCCTCGTGCGCGACCCCAGCCCGTCGCTGCGCTTTCCGCGGACCATCGGGAGTGGCTTGCTGGCGCGTACGACCACCAATTCCTCAATTTCCTGCCCATGCTCAATTAACCCGCGGCGCTCAAGCATCGCGCGGCGCGAGCGCAGGACCGGGCCGAACGGGATTGATCTCCCAGCAACGACTTCCGCAGTCATCCCCCGTTCTTTGAGCATGGCTCCGGTCTTTCCGATGTCGCACATCGCGGACTGCAACAACAGCAAAGACCCTCCTGGCGCAAGGAAGTCAGAGGCCGATGCGATGATTCGGTCGAGTAGAACCCGGCCGCCGGTGCCGCCGTTCCAGGCTCTCTCAAGTCCTGAAGCTGGCAGTTCGTCGATTTCGGATGGGACGTACGGCGGGTTCGAAACCACGAGGTCGAACATTTCTCCGGTCAGCACCTCGGTAAGGTCTCCACGACGTGCCTCGACACTCACTTTGTTGAGCAGGCGGTTGAGCCTGACGTTCACAATTGACCGGCGTGAAATGTCTACCGCGAGAACGCGACCAGCTCCAGCCTTGGCGGCGGCTATCGACAACGCGCCGGTTCCGGCGCAGAGGTCGAGAACGCGAGTGGACCCCGTCACCCTCTGACACTTCAGTGCCTCGATCAACAGCGACGTATCGTCCTGCGGTCGGTACACACCTGGCAAACTAACGATCATCGTCGACTCCTGTGTTCAGGGGTTCAATCCCAGCAGGTTTCCTACCCGAATGTTCACGAAACCATGCGGGACAGCGCATCGTTTCGGACTGGACCGCTCCAGAATCACGATGCCCAACAGTTCGGTCTCCGACGACGACTGCGATTCGGACAACGAACCACCCGCGGCAGCGACGAACGCCAACTTCGGCAGTAGTCGATGACTGAGCGTCCAAAGGGTATGCCGACGACGGTCGGTTTTTCGCACCCATTTCCCGGTTCACTGCAACACCGGCACTCGCAGCGGCTTTGGCAATCAACAGTGCCGACCTGGTCGTACCCAACTTTGCGGGCCAGAAGAGCGACGGGACTGCACGCGCCTGCTCACATCGCTAGAGTCCATTCATGGCCACACTGCGTGAAAGCATCATCGAAGAACTCGGCACAAAGCCGACAATCGACGCCGCAGCGGAGGTTCGCGCGCGAGTCCAGTTCCTGAAGGACTACGTGCGCTCGACCCCCGCCAAAGGGTTCGTTCTGGGAATCAGCGGCGGTCAGGACAGCACGCTCGCCGGAGCCCTCGCCCAACGCGCGGTCGCTGAACTTCGTGAAGAAGGCCACGAGGCCGAGTTCGTCGCCGTTCGACTCCCCTATGGCGCGCAGGCCGACGAATCCGATGCTCAGATCGCACTCGGCTTCATCAAGCCGGACCGCTCTCTCACGGTCAACGTCAAGCCTGGCGCCGACGCCACAGCCCGTGAGGCCTCCGAGGCGTTGGGGAACGGCGAACTGCGCGACTTCGTCCGTGGCAACATCAAGGCGCGCGAACGAATGGTCATTCAGTATGCGATTGCCGGTCAGCTCGGCTACTTGGTAATCGGTACCGACCAAGCGGCGGAGGCGATTACCGGCTTCTTCACGAAGTTCGGTGACGGCGGTGTCGACATCACGCCGCTCACCGGCTTGAGCAAACGCCAGGGCGCTGCATTGCTGCAGGAATTGGGCGCACCGGAGAGCACGTGGCGCAAGGTGCCGACCGCTGACCTCGAGGACGACCGGCCCGCGCTGCCGGACGAAGTTGCCTTGGGTGTCACGTACTCACAGATAGACGACTACCTCGAAGGAAAGGACGTTTCCTCCGAGGTAGCCGAGAAGCTCGAGAAGATGTTCACCAACACTCGTCACAAGCGCACGGTGCCGGTCACACCCTTCGATACCTGGTGGCACTGAACACAACGTGTTGTCGGAGATACAGTTCGACTGCGCAACTGGCTGATCGGTTGATTGAATCGCGGTGATCCAGCGTTACTTCGTTATCGTTCGGGCACGACGGCTAGACGTACCTGACTGCTATTCTGCGGCCATCGGGCAAGTGAAACTACGAGGACACATCTTGCGGCACCATAAGTTTCGACGAGCAAACCGCGCCAGCGAAGTTCAGAGAGCGCGAGTGGAGCGGTCAAGGTGAAACAGAGGCACTTGGCTCGATGCTGCAGTCAACGCGCACTATGATGCGCTCCTGCGACAACGCCTGATGAGGACAGAGAGGCGCTGATCGAGAAAAGCAGTGAGGGCCCCATCAACCGGTGCCGACGCCCAGATTGGCTCGTCCGCCGGGGAAATGGTTCCTCGGTGACATCCGATCACCGTCAGGTCGCACGGGGCGGCTACCGTCTGGAGCGTTCCTAAGGTGCCGGGCCGATGTCTCCAATCAATAACCCGAGGTCATTCAAGAAACGGGAGCGTCCGGATGCGGAACCGGAAGGACGATTCCCGCTACGGCAGCGTTGAGCTGCATGGGCGCTAGGACCTCTTCGGCTCGACAACGCCAACGGTACGGATCCCGGGCGTGGTGGCCTGTCTTGTTGTGTAGTTCACTGTTTCGTCCGTGCACGGACGGGGTAGATGCGTTGCGAACGAACAACGAGGGCTGTGACACGTTGTCATGAATGCTGGACGGAGTGTGTGTCGTGACTGAGCCGAATGAAGTCGAACCTGTCCCTGTGGACAATGAACGCACGAATCGATCCCACGTCGGGGAGGCGATCACAGACGGACGCAACTATCCCGGATACCTGTTAGTCGGCCTCGGATTAGCAACTCTCGGATTAACCTTGGTGGCAGCAGGTTACGGATTTCGCGGGTGGGCGGTCATCGCCGGAAGTGTATGCGTGATCTCCTTCATCGTCGGGGCGCTGGCAATCTTGATGGAACATCGGCGGGTCAAGCGATTGGAAGGCCGCGAACTTCTGGACCAAAAGGGCCATTGAGCGTTCTTCCCAGACGATGGCCGAGATAGGCAAACCAGAATTCACCGGCGCGGTCCGGATCAATTGGCACCATATGCAGTGGACCCTGAGCGGGTGCTTGAGTTCCCGCGTCCTCGACGTGAATAATCGCGCTTCGTTTCGGCTGATCGACCGGAGCGCGCGTTCTAAGTGCTCGTCGAACAACCCCAGTCGCGCGATGTTCGAAACATGCTCCCGTTCAATGGAACCCGAAAGATGCATCTACGCTATGGTAATGAGGTATCGCGGTTGAGGAACCAGCCGTCGAAGCGAGAAACAGGCCTTTTTCTCGTCTCTTCGGCGCGAACGCGCCCCGATCCGATGCAAGGAGTGAGATGAACGGGGGAGTCCATCCCGGTGATCGGTTGTCGACCGACGTCAATGTCTCTACAAGAGTCGACGCGGTTCGAGCTGCAGACTTGGTCCGAACTGCTGACATGATTCGGGTTGCGTCTGTACCTGCATCGCACGTGTACGTCCGCCACTTGGCGCAACACATGGGAACAGACGGCGTCGTTCGTCTTGACGATCCGATCCCCGCGGATGGCCGTAAGGTTCCTGGCGGCTGGTGGCCTCCGGTGATGCTCGATCCGGGATGGATCCGCGAGCATCATCACCTTTTTGATCTTTTCCATGTCCACTTCGGTTTCGACGCGATCGCACCGCAGGTAATGGAGGACATCGTCCACGAGCTACGCAGTCACGATATTCCTCTGGTCTACACGGTGCATGACCTGCGAAATCCCCACCATCCCGATCCCGAGTCGCACCGGGAGATACTAGACGTGTTGGTACCGGCGGCGGACTCTCTGATCACCTTGACATCGGGGGCGGCTGCATCGGTCGCGAATGATTGGGGGCGGGAATGCGCTGTGCTGCCTCATCCTCACGTGATCGAATTGGACAACTTCGGTCTTGCGCGACCTCCGGGAACACAATTCACCGTGGGAGTGCACGTGAAAAGCCTACGTCCCAACATGGATCCGTTTCCGGTGTTGAACACTCTGTCTTCGACGATTGCGACGTTGCCGGGTGCGCGATTGGTTGTGAACGTCCATGATGAGATCTTCGATCCTGACAATCATTGGTATGCGCCGCAGGCCGCGAAGAAGCTCTTGGAATACGATGATCGACCGGGTGTAGAGGTGGTGGTACATCCGTATTTCACCGACGACGAGTTGTGGCGATATCTGATGTCTCTGTCGGTTTCGGTCTTGCCGTATCGGTTCGGTACGCATTCTGGATGGCTGGAGGCATGTTACGACCTCGGGACATCCGTCATCGCTCCCAGCTGTGGGTTCTACGCACAACAGCAGGACTGCAAAATCTACGGGTTCGACGAGAATCATTTCGACCCGGAGTCGCTGGATCGATGTGTTCGTGAACTGTATTCAGCAGAGCCCGTGCGTCTTTCCGCTGGAATGCGTAGCAGGCAGCGCCGATTTCTTGCCTCTGCTCACCGCGAAATCTACGAGAAGGTTCTCGCATGAGCGCGTTACGCATAGCTCTGATCGCATCGAGTCGCTATCCCGTCAATCAACCGTTCGCCGGCGGTCTCGAAGCTCACGTATGGCATCTGGCCGCAGCTCTGCGAAAAGCCGGCCACGATGTCACCCTTTTCGCCGGACATGGGTCAGATCCGCAGCTCGCTTGTGAGCTGATCGACGCCCGTCCAGCCCCCATCAGTACAGCTGCCAGAACTGACATCTCCATGCCGGCAGAGTATTTCATGCAAGAACACCATGCCTATCTCGACCTCATGCTCCGCCTCGCTCGTGACTATGCGGAGAGTTTCGACATCATCCACAATCACAGCCTGCATTATCTACCCGTGGCGATGGCGTCCACGCTGAATGCTCCTGTGCTCACCACTTTGCACACGCCGCCGACCCCGTGGCTGGAATCAGCCATCGCGGCAGGTGGGTCTCCTGGTCGGTTTGCTGCGGTGAGCCGTTTCACCGCCGATTCATGGAAACAGGCAGCCGGCGACGTCGACGTCGTGCACAACGGCGTCGATACCGATCAATGGCGTCAGGGGCCAGGTGGGCATCGACTGATCTGGTTCGGACGCATCGTTCCGGAGAAGGGCGCCCACCATGCGATTGCAGCCGCCAGAGAATCCGGTATGCCGTTGGTGCTTGCCGGGCCGATCAGTGACCATACGTATTTCAGGGAGCGAATCGAACCACAACTCGGCGGCTCAGTTCGATATCTCGGTCATCTGGTGACTGACGATCTCGCTGCCGCGGTAGGGATGTCTGCTGTTGCACTCGTGACCCCGCATTGGGACGAGCCCTACGGGTTGGTCGTGGCCGAGGCGCTTGCCTGCGGGACCCCGGTCGTGGCTTACAGGCGGGGTGGCATACCGGAAATCCTCACGCCCGATTGTGGTCGGCTGGTCCCAGCTGACGACGTGGCCGCGCTCTCCGTCGCGATCGGAGAGGCGAAACAGCTGGCTCGGCCGCCCGCGCGGGCGCGCGCTGTGAACCACTGTTCGGAGCGAAGAATGGTGGACCGATATGTCGCACTGTACAACGAAATGTACTCTGCACCAACCATATCCGGTACGTCCACGGCGGAAACTGTGCCCTCGGCTACAACCCGGCGAGTAGGCCGATGATCGGTTACTACATCCACCATCACGGGCGAGGTCACCTCACCCGTGCCGCGTCGATCGCGAGGAAATTGAATCTCGACGTCACCGCGCTCACCAGTGCCGATTCGGTTGCAGTGGAGGCCTTCGACGATCACGTTCAGTTGCAACTCGACTACGGCGACGCACATGAGCTCGACCCCACGGCCAACGATGCTCTTCATTGGGCACCAATTCACGAAGCCGGGCTTCGTTCGCGGATGGCACGAGTCGCCGAGTGGGTAGAGACTGCGCGTCCCGACGTCGTTGTCGTGGATGTATCCGTCGAAATTGCGACGTTCATTCGGTTGATGGGTGTCCCGGTCATTGTTGTGGCGATGCCAGGAGACAGGACCGATTTCACCCATCAGCTAGCGTATCGACTTGCGGATCACATCATCGCCGCCTGGCCGCAAGAGATCTACGACCCGAGCTGGCTCCGCCTCCATGCGCACAAGACGACTTATGCGGGAGGTATCAGCCGGTTCGAGGGCCGGGAGTGCGCATCTCCGACCGTCGACAATTCCTCGTCTCCGCGAGTTGTGGTGTTGAGCGGCGCCGGTGGGTCAGCGGTCTCGAGCGCTGACGTTCAATCTGCTGCGGCACAGCATCATTCCTTCCACTGGAAAGGACTCGGATTGCCGGGAGGGACGTGGGTCGCAGATCCCTGGCCGGAGATCTGCTCGAGCGACGTCGTAGTCTCGCACGCAGGCCAGAACGCGGTGGCCGACATCGCGATCGCCGGTAAGCCCGCCATTTTGATCGCACAGGAACGTCCGTTTGGAGAACAGGTCGCGACCGCCGGAGCCCTGTCCCGGCACAATCTCGCGGTGACGCTGAAAGAATGGCCGGCACTCGAATCCTGGCCCGATTTGATCACCCAGGCACAGGCTCTCGATCGCGAAGGCTGGTCAAAGTGGCGGACTTCGGGTGCTGCTGCCCGCGCAGCGCGAGTCATCGAGTCAGTCGCGAGACGGCACAAGGCCCGCTGACGTGAGGACAGCGGTGATTACGATTGTGCACGGGCGTCACGCGCACTTGCGGATGCACCTGCGTGGTCTCGCTGCGAGTACGAAGCTGCCGTCCTCGCACGTCGTCGTCGCGATGGGCGACGAGACGGTGAAAACCATCGTCGCGCAGGAGGGAAGCTCTGCCCACGTTGTGGAAATCGACGTTCCAGAAGGGGACCCCCTCCCGCTCGCTCGTGCCCGAAACATCGGAGCAGCAAAAGCTCGATGCCGCGGCGCCGAGCTGCTCGTGTTCCTCGACGTCGATTGCATTCCAGCGCCGACTCTTCTCGCTCGATATCACGAGACTGCATGTGCAGAGAACTCTACTGCCTCTCTTTTCTGCGGGCCCGTCACCTATTTGGCGCAGCCGTTGTCTTCCCCGATTACGCCGGATGAGATGGCACTGCTCCACAATCCACATCCAGCAAGGCCGGCGCCCCCCGACAGGACGGTTCTCCGCGGGGACGACTTCGACCTCTTCTGGTCGTTGTCCTTCGCGGTCACTGAAGTGACATGGCAAACCTTGGAAGGCTTCTGCGAGGATTACGTCGGGTATGGCGGGGAGGACACCGATTTTGCCTGGTCCGCCCGCGAAAAAGGCGTGAAACTGATTTGGGTCGGAGGAGCGGACGCCTACCATCAATTCCATCCCGTGTCGGATCCACCCGTCGAGCACCTTGAGAGCATTCTGACCAATGCGTGGGTGTTTCATCAAAGGTGGGGACAGTGGCCGATGCAAGGATGGATCGACGCATTCCAAGAGATGGGTCTTGTGAAGTACCGACCACACATTCAACGCTGGGTGCAGATTCGGAACTCGAGCTCCGTAAACTGCGGTGGTGCAGCGTTGATTCGTCGCCGTCGCGGTCGATGATTGAAGAAACGTCGGCTGGGGAAGGTGAGCGGAATGGCTACTTACAGAGTGATCAATCCTGCGGGCGACGTCACCGCGACGCGCGATATCGAGAGCGCTGACGATGCGCATGCTTGGTTCGTGGATGCCCGCGCGGACAACTCGGAACTGGGATGGCGTATGGAAGTTCAGCATGATGGCGAATGGTCGTTCTTCGACGACACCGAGGGCGCATCCAGCTGAGCAGTCGCTCGACGGGTGTGACGAAGATGAGGAAGGACGTTCAAGCATGAGTCAATTACTCGCAGGAAAGAAAGTGGCATTCCTCGTGGTGACGGAGGGAGTCGAACAGATCGAGTCGGTGGAGTCCGGAGTATTCGCCGAGGCATAAGTGTGAGCCGGCTGCAGTCGGGCGCAAAGCTCAGGCGCGCCCGAACGAGCCGTTTCGGCTAGAAGTCGCGAGTCCCGGCAGTGCATTCGGAGACACGCGAACACGCGCTGATTGTGCCGCCAGGTGAAACACCCGCCCAGACATCAGGAGTTGCCCGATGCCCGAAAGCCGCTCTTTCCTTCGGAAATGGCTCCCGCGCACTGGAACGATGACAACGGCGGCCGCCGTTGCCGGTTCAGTTGCATCGAGAAGGCCAGCTCGAAGCCCATGGTTCGAGAAGCTGCGCAAGCCATCATTTCAGCCGCCGTCTGTTACCTTCCCCGTCGTATGGACCGTTCTGTACGCCGACATCGCAGTAAGCACCGCCCTGACTCTTGAGCGCCTGACCGAGAACGGGGACGAGACCGCTGCTCGCGATTACACCCGAGCCCTGACGACCAACCTCCTCGTGAACGCCGGCTGGAGTTGGGTGTTCTTCCGTTCGCATCGACTCCGTACAGCACCCGTCGTCGCAGCCATCCTGACTGCAAGCAGCGCAGACTTGACGCGACGAACACTTCCGATCAGACGAACGGCGGGAGTGGCATTGGCGCCGTACCCGGTCTGGTGTGCATTTGCGACGGTTTTGTCCACAGCTCTTTGGCTCGAGAACCGGCGCTGAATTGCGGCCATGAACGAGTCGCAGGATCCGACGATTGCGATCAGCTGGCATCGGGTAGTTGTGCGGCATGGAGATATTGGTGATTCTTGTCTTGGTCGGTGCAGTCGCGTTCGTAGTCGTGCGCAAACATTTCACAGGAAAGCGCGAGCCGTGACGGGTGCCCCCCTATCCCGTTTCGACCACGATGCGGAAGCAGGGGTGACGAGATGGACCTCTATCGGGTCACGATGCCGGACGGTTCTACTCTCGACGAGTATTGTGGATCGGACAATGAGGCCATCCTGGAGGGCACAAAAGCCAATCATGGTGTGAATAGGGAACAAAGTCGAGCGTTATGCTGGCGACGGAACGCTCGATCCGACGAAATTGCTGAATGGCGGGTATCGCGAAACCGTCCGAAAGCACCACGCCTTTAGAGCCTGAGGCCATGGAACGAGCTGAGGTGTCCACGTCATGAGAGATCTTCGGTTGCAGGGCCTTCCAGAAGCTCACCGCTCGCAGTGAAGCGTGATCCGTGCAGTGGACAATCCCAAGATCGTTCGGCGTCGTTCCAACTCACGATGCCGCCAAGATGCGGGCACACCGCGGAAACCTCCTGCGTCACGCCGCCGACAGTGCTTCGGGCGACAGGCGTAAGCCCTTCCCACACGACCTGGCCATGGCTGCTGGACTCTGGGTCCTTGCGCGCGAGTCGATCAAACAAAGGCTTTATCCAGCCGCTCGTCAGGTGAACGGCCACTTCAGCATTGACCCGAACAGCATGGGGCACTCCGGACACTTGATTCCAATCCCACGGGGTATAGATTGCTGACCACTGCGCTCGGGTGCCGAGGACACTCGTGGTCAGTGTCAGCGCGGCAGCGACCGAATTGGTGATCCCCCATTTCGCATAACCAGTGGCAATGAGGATCGAGGAGTCCCCCGGCAAAAGCTCTCCGACATAAGGGAGTTCGTTCACAGGCCGGTAGTCCTGTGCGGACCAGGAATGCGTCAGTTCGGCGCCGGGGAAGGTCTTGCCAGTCCAATCGATCAACTCTTGCAGACACTGTGATGGCGATGCTGCGCGCCCGACGGGGTGGCCGTTACCACCGACGAGTAGCAAGTTGCTGTCGTTGCGCGGAGCGTAACGAATCGACCGTTTCGGTTCGTCGACAGATATGTACATTCCTCGTGGAATATCGCCGGGAACTGTGAAGGCAGCAGCGTAGCTGCGCTGTGGTTCCAAGCGGGCAAAGAATGCGCCTCGATCGAGTATTGGTGTTCCCGTGGCGATCACGACTCGCGCAGTGGTCACTACACCGTGGTTGGTATGCACCGAACGTCGATGACGATTACCGTGCACGGTCCAGACCCGGGTCCCTTCGTGCACTGTTCCACCACACCGGACGAAATCCTGGACCAGCGCGTCGAGTGCCTGGACTGCGTCGAATTGCGCTTGATCATCCAAGCGGAGCGCGCCAACCACCGGGAACGGCAATTCGACCACGTCGGTCCAGTGGGCATCGAGTCCCGCCGCACGTGCTGCATCCAATTCTTCCCGCAAGGAGACGGTACCGTCAGTGCTGGTGGTATACGTGAAAGCCGATTCACGTTGTACTGCAACAGAATTGTCGGCGCAGTATCGCAGCAGCCACTGTTGTCCCTCCCTATTGGCCTCGACGTACGAGCGCACTGCCGACGGTGAGTGCTTCTTTGCATGCTCGACAGTCGAGTGCCCTGGAGCAAACTGATCTTGCCAGTGGTATTGCCGGTTGTGACAGCTCCGACGGTCCTGGATTCGAGCAACGCCACCGCATGACCGGCCCGGGCAAACAGCAATGCCGTAACCACACCTGTCATACCTGCCCCGACGACAACGGTGTCGTACTCACGCTCGGAGAATTCGGATGAGTATTCGGGGCGCGCCCTTTTGAGCCACAGGGAGGTCATGACCCATGGTTGCCCAGGGTGGTCGTGTGAGAAACGTGGCCGCCGGCATCTCGCCGTAGGTGCGGGGACGTCACCGAATTGGGCTGTCCGTGGGGCTTTCCCGCTGCGCGAGACGGGGAATCAAGAATCCGACTGCCACCGTGCCTACTCCGAGCCCGAAGTGCAACCAGTTGTCGGCATCGTTGACCGGAACGAAGTTGGCGGAACTGTCTTGATCGATCAGCATGCCGTGATCCACAGCACCAGGTAGATGATTCCGCCCCCGCGTCGAGTTGTCGAAGTTCACGTACACCTCATCGTGTGGGGAATGACCCCAAGGCGAGTAGCTACGACGTCGTGTCCTGTGGCCTGGCACCTGAGGTGGAAATCGTGGACAAGTACCACGACGCAGTCGTCGAGCGTTGTGGTATGCGCTGTTACATCTACGAGGGTGCGATGATCGACAACATAATTGGAGTGAGTCAGTCCGGCGCCCTGTCACCGGTGTCGATGGGTTCGGTCTGCTCGCGGTCGGCACGATTTCCCGGAACGCCTTCCTGCCGATGTTCCTCGGCCACCTGTTCCTCGAGATCGTCGACGAGTTCGGTGAGATCCTGGTTGAGCGCTGCCTTTTGCGCAGGATCCGGCGTGGCTTGTTGCTCGGATCCGTTCGACGGTTGGTGAAATGTGTTCTTCTGCGACTCGGGCATCGATGTTCTCCTTTTTGGTATGCGTTGATACATCATCGGTTGACAATTCTAGGTAGATTCCCCCGGCTGCTCAGAAGTCTTCGTCGATGCACGCGAGCCGATCGCCTGCCGTACCCGCTTCTCCCAGCGCATCCTTCGTGCGGTCGGCATGGATCACCACAGACTGCGCTCCGCCTTCCCGGAACTTCCAGTCGACCGTGGCTGTCGACTGAGCGTTACCGTTCGCATTGGTGGTGATGTCGAGCCAAACCTCGTTGGACGGGTTGGCGTACGCGGGATCGGTCGAGAGTGATTCGGCGCCGGCCGCCGGATCCACGTTGTTTTGATAATGCGGCCCGGAGCCCGCCGGGTTCGGCCCGCACGGCCGTGTATGTAGGTGCACACCCAGATCGCGATAGGGAGCAAGCCCCCGGCCTCGAATGTGACTGTCGTTCGGCTGCCCTCGTCTTCGGATTCGACGTGTACCGCAGATCCCACAGGAACCACAACCTCGTCGTAGGTGAAGGCGTAGTCGTCGCGCGCCTGACGGGGTGGCCGAAATACGTCACCGTCGAGACCCGGAAGAAAGCTGGGAACCGTCGTTGTCGTGTCGAGCGGGGCGGGTGGTGTTTCGACGGTGACATTTTCGTGATGGGAAATGCACTCGCGGTATCCCTCCGGGTAAGGTCAGGGTATCGGTGAAGCCAGCGCCGCCACCTTCGAGTGTGCGCAGGTTGGTGCCTGCGAGACAGGACCACCATGGATTGCGACGATATTTCCACTTCGCTAGATACATTGTCCCCGTTCGTCGCCACGATGGCCGCGCAACAGTACGATACCGACGAAATCGCCACTGCGGTGGAACATTTCGGGGTTCTTCTGCGGACCCCGATGAAGTTGCCCGCGCTGCTGCAGTCGGTGTGCTCGCAGGTCGTGGCGACGATCCCTACTGCGGACATGGCTGGGGTGACGATGCTGTCCCGAGAGAGTAATGGGCCGGAGACGGTGGCGTGCACCGACGAGCGTGCGCTCGATGTCGACGTCGATCAGTACCGGGCGAGCGAGGGCCCGTGCCTGGAATCGGCACGCACACGGCAAGTGGTTCGGGTCCGATTCGATGATGCCGCGCAGCGGTGGCCCGAATTCGCGAGCAATGTCGCCGGAGCGAGCAATGTCGCCGGAATAGGAGTGGCAAGTTGTTTCTCTGCACCGCTGATGGCCGACGGCCACTTGGTGGGTGCGTTGAACCTTTACAACTCAGCGAGGTCGACGAGACTTTTTTGAATGTTTTCGTCGCCATGGTCGATGGGGCGATCTGGTAGGCGCGCCGTGCAGAGCAGTGGCGAGTGGAACTCGAAGGCCTTCAGGCGGCGGTGAAGACACGGGGGATCATCGAGTAGGCGAAGTTCATGTTGACGGACGCGCACGGGGTCGACGAGGATCGCGCGTTCGAGGTACTGGTGGAACAGTCCCAGCGCCGGAAAATCCGCCTCTCAGCACTCGCAACGGAGTTAGTGGAAACATTTTTCAAGCGGTGAACGCGGGGCGTGTATCTCGGCAGGGCAGAGGAGGATGCGGTGGACTGGTTCGTATCGGTGTGGGACGAGGACATGGGCGTTCATGTGTACCGCGGCGGTGAAGGATTTGATCGAGCGTCGGTGATCGAGCAGGTGCTCGCTGCGGGTCGGGTGATCGCGCGCCGTCAGGATGATTCGGTGGTCGGTACGGTCGGCAAGGTGGTCATCGACGGCATCCCGGTGGATGCAATTCCTTTCGGGGACAACGGTATCGGTGACGATGAACTTCGCTGGCTGATCGGTGCCCAGTTCGACCGCGTCCGAGCAGGAATCGACGCAGCCCACACGGCCTCCCATCCACGGCAATCGGGCCCTCCTCGTATCTGAGGGGTCCGCCGGGCCAGAGTGGGGGTGCATTGTCCGGCGGACCGACCACAACCTCCCCGTCCGAGGGGCATTCCAAACATCCGCATCGTCATTGCGGATGTGTCAGCGCGTCAGTGTGGGGGTTTGAAAGGTAAGGCCTGGCTGCAAGGTTCAGCTGAGTTTTCCGAGTTCGGCACGTAATGTTTTCAGCGACTGGGTCAGTAATCGGGAGACGTGCATTTGGGAGATGCCGACTTTCTCCGAGATCTCCGCTTGAGTAAGTCCGCCGAAGAATCGGTACAGCAGGATAATCCGTTCTCGTTCGGGGAGAGCGAGTAGCGCGGGACGGAGAGTTTCATGGTTGTCGATGCCGTCAAGTGCGGCGTCAAAGACGCCGAGTGTGTCCCCGATGGACCGTCCGTCGCCGACTGTTGTCGCTTCGAGGGAGGCTGCTTGGTAGGAGTCACCGGCGGCGGCGATCTGTCCGACCTCGGAGGGTTCGACGCCGATCTCGTGAGCGAGTTCGAAGGTGGTGGGTTCGCGTCCGAAGCTTTGGGTGAGGGAAGTGTGCGCTTTGTTGAGTGCGAGGTAGTTCTCCTGCAGCGAGCGAGGAACCCGGACTCCCCAGCCTTTGTCCCGGAAGTATCTGCGCACTTCGCCCATCATCGTGGGGACGGCAAAGGACAGGAAGTCGCGGCCCTTGCTGAGGTCGAAGCGGTCGACGGCGTTCACCAGGCCGAGACGTGCGACCTGGACGAGGTCTTCGTGGGACTGCCCGCGTCCGCGGTACCGGGCAGCGATGTTGTCGGCAATCGGCAGACTTGACTCGATGATCTGTGTCCGGAGCCGTTCCCGTTCGGGATCGCCGTCCGCCAGCGCTGTCATCTCAGCGAACAGATCGGTGAGGTGCGTGTAAGCATTGTTCTCTTTCGGGGCAGCGCTCATGAGCTCGCCGGGAGAGCTCTCTCCAAGGTGATCGTCACAGATCGGTCGCCGGTAGGGGCCGCTGCTGGTGTTTGTTCAAGCATGACGTCATCGACCAACGTCCGCAGAACGAGCCAACCGAACGACGAAGTGCTGGCGTCGACCGGAGACGATGTCGTTGCAGCGAGGATCACTCGGAGCCGGCTCGGGCTGGTGACGGCGTCAAATGTGCACACCAGTGTGCTGGAGCGGCGAGCATGACTGACGAGGGTGGTGGCGGCCTCGTCGACTGCGATGACGAGGTCGGCCAGTGCGTCCATCGAAAGGCCGTAATGGTCGGCCGCAGCCCGCACCATGGCTCGAAGTAGACCGAGTTGATCAGGGAAAGCTGGAACCGAGAGGGACGCCGTAGACGCGGCACGCCCTGCCTGCTCAGGCGATGTCATCGGCGTTGCTCCCGTCGGGGTCGTGAGCATCGTATTCCCAGGTGGCGAGTGGGCACTGCACAGAATGCCCGGAGTGGCACCAGGTTATCGCACTACTGTCGGCGCGAGCGGGAGCAATATCCAAAGACCCACATGGTGCCACTTCAGGGCATGGTTCCGTTGAGTAAATGTAGGTGATCGAAGAGTGTGCGCAGGGTGGTATAGCCGTCGAAACGCCTGCTACCGTGCGCGGGCTAATCGGTGAGGTCGCAGAGTTTGTCGTGAGTGACAGACCAGGATGTCGAAGGCTCGGTCGTCGGTGACGTCGACGTAGAAGCCGGAACTGCCGATGGTTTACGCCGGTCACCGAGTTTCCGTAGAGGCCAGGACGGGCGGGGAGACCGGATGTCCGGACGTATGCGAGGCCGTATCTCCTGTCTGCAAATTTCTCTGCAGGAGCTTGAACTGATCTTACCTGGGTGGTATACCAAATCTACGGTGTACGCGATAGATACTGAGTGGATGCGGCGCTGACTCGAACATTAGGTCACTGCCTAGATGTTGTGGGTATGGACGTTGCTGACGAGGGATTGAAGTAGACGGGCTGGTCCTCGGCGTAAGAATGGGAGTTGCGACACAACCGTTCTCG
>NZ_JBIYCY010000031.1:0-23929 GCF_044908235.1 Rhodococcus sp. 27YEA6
CTGTGATATAGACGCTATTAGATAACCATGAGGGACAGGGCGACCGACACGCCGTGCCTACCGTGCCTTCATCCTGATGCGGCGCTAGAGATAACACGCAATGACGTCCTGAAACTTCAACTTGTAGATGTCGCATTCAAACCCGGAACGCGCGACTGCAAAGTCATCGCCGGCACGCTTCACGACCCGTACACCGGAACCGATATCGCGTTCTCCACGTCCAATCCTTCGGCCATTCAGATCGACCATGTCGTGGCACTTTCGAGAGCCTGGGATGCGGGGGCAGCGAATTGGACTCCGCAGCAAAGGGTGAACTTCGCCAACGACACCGACGTCAACTTGCTTGCCTCCCAAGGCAAAGCAAACCAATCGAAGTCAGATCAAGGCCTCGACACCTGGCTTCCCCCCAACGCTGCATTCCACTGTGACTACGCCATCAGATATCTCACCGTGGCCGCGAAATATCACCTGATGATCACTTCCGCCGATGCCGGCGCGGCGCGCACCGCCTGCGCACAGAAATGAGGAGAAGTAGATGAGTTCTACCGATGGTGATGATAACATCCGCTTGTCGAACGAAATCCTTGAAAGCAGACGACGAACCCGCCTCAGTCGGGCAATCGCGACGATAGGTTTCGCCGCAGGCGCCGCACTCACGGGAGGCGTGGTGACCGGCGCCTGGCTCTACTTTCTCGGCTTCTTCGCGTTGATCACAGTCGGCGTGGCCGTCGGCAACGGCATCAGTGGAGCCGTCGACCGAGGAGATCCGATCCGACTCGGCTCCTTCATCCCGGTTCTGGTCAGTGCGGTAGCACTGGGAATCATCATCTACCTCGTGTTCTCCGGCCGTTTGTCCGAGATCCTGACCTTCACCACCGGTCCTATCGCCTGAACCCAAGGCGCAACGGGTGTCCTGCATTCGACTTTTACGGACTCTCGATGTTGTTCGGCTTCAATCTCGAAATCTCCGTCACGAAACGATCCCAACCTCTCTCGGAAAAAAAGGAATTCAGCCATGACGAGCATCGACAGCGCAGACACACAGGGCGCCGCGGTTTCGAACCAAGAACCCTGGCTGCACCTCGAATCCGCTCTGCGGGATATTCCGGCACCGGGCCGCTTCAAATCCCTTACCTGCAGTGAGCACGCCGCGCTCGCCGAGCGCGTGTCCATCCTTGCGTTGCAACCCGACTCGTATGACGCCCGTGGATTTGCTTACCCCGCAGGCGTACGCGGCACCCTCCAACGCGCCGCACAGATCCACGCCACCCTCGCCGCCCTTCCACCTGATGTCCTACCCACTACGTCCTCTGAGGCGCAGTCGTGAGCAATGAATCGAGTGTTGGCGACCGAATCGCACCCTGCTCATCACTCTCGGTCGCTGCAACCGCGCTCGAAATGGGGCACCGCGTGCAATTCGCGGAGTCCCGGCGATGGTGGAGGGTGCGAGCAACATCCGGCGATGGCAGGTTCGCGATCCTTACCAGCCCCTTCAACCTCCGCAGGGTCCCGTACTACACGATCCTCGACACCGAGCGCGGCGTACGCGGCCCGGACGACAGAATCTTCTGCAGCGGTTACGAAGACGACAGC
Organism: Rhodococcus sp. 27YEA6; assembly: GCF_044908235.1. Classification (NCBI taxonomy): domain Bacteria; kingdom Bacillati; phylum Actinomycetota; class Actinomycetes; order Mycobacteriales; family Nocardiaceae; genus Rhodococcus; species Rhodococcus sp. 27YEA6. The sequence goes on from NZ_JBIYCY010000031.1 coordinate 1,594, forward strand.
GACATCGCAGATCGGATGCGCGAGCTGATCGCCGGAGACATCCAAGTGAGCCGCCGGCGGTCGGTAGAGAGCCACATCGTCGCGGTCCTCCCGCCCACCGATCGGCATACCCCCCGGGACCGATTCCGCCCCCTGACACGTACGAACGGTCCTCGAAACGCGACATGACACGACAGGAGAATCCCGCTCATGACTCAGACATACCGCGCCGCACAAGTTTTCCCCGACCCGGCCGAACGGCGACTCCGAGCAATGCTCGCGGCCCTCGACGATGCCCTCGCCGGGATAGCTGATGCACGCGAAGAACTCCGAGGGCTCTACACCGGCCCGAGAACGTACCCAGAAGCGCTGGAACTGTTCCTCGCCGCCGAAGCCGACAATCAGGACATCACCACCCACCTCGCCGCCGCAGCCCGCGATATCCGTGCCACGCTCGCGATCCTTCACAGCACCACAACCACGGCCGTGTCGAACTCCTCGACGTCGCTGCATCCACACACCCACAAGGTGACAGCTGCCGCTGACGTGAGGCGAACGAACAAGGCCCACATCGAAAGGGGACACCACAGATGACTGCCACCCCATCCGACGCCACCGCGCACCAGCACGGCAACGGATCCCTCACCCCCGCAGCGGAACCGGCAACAGGTTTCGACGCCGATAACCTCACAGCCGCAGACGAACTCGCGATCGACATCGGAAGAGTCGCGATCGAAGCCAGTGAAGGTGTCCCCTACGGCTCAGAGCCCGACGAGTTCTTCCTGGCAGCAGGGAAAGCTGTCTTCTACTGGCTACAACTCAACGGTCACCGGCGCATCACCACTGAAGAGGCGGAAGAGATACGACAGGTGTCGAATTGCGCGCTTCAGTACGGCAACATCGCCAGCCGAGAAGCCGCCCACCGTCTCCTCGCACGGTTCCTGGCAACCGAACCCGCCAAGGCGCGTCCCGATATCGGTACGGCAACCGCCGACAATGTCGGCGGTTCAGATGGTTCCGCCCCTGCCGAACCTGCGGAAGAGGAGACGAATGCGAAGGCGGTAACACGGTGCCCGATCTGCTTCGGACTGAATGGGTCTCACAACACGATTCACGAGCGCTACCCGGCCGGCGGCGGCGGAACCAACAAACCCTGCCCGAACTCCCTGCCAGCCGTTACAGAAGAAGTGAAGACGCACTGCCGGTGCGTCACGCCGGACTGGTACCACGATGGGCTGGACTCGGATATCGCCGGACGCCTGTGCCGCCGGTGCCGTCTGCGACAGAACATCCCGTACAGGGATCTCGTCAACTCGCCGGTTGCCCGTACCGCAGTGTCAGCGTTCAGTGTCGCTGCACTAGCCCTACGAAACGCCGTGGAAGTACTGGACCCTCACGAAGGTGGGGATTGGGAGCACGCGTGGCAGACGATTGCAGACCTCGAAGACTGCGCCGGCCGCTTCGACGCAAGTGAGAGAACGGAAGTGAGGGAAAGTGGTCGAGAAAATCGCTAAGCATGGAAGACACGCTACGAGTCAGGCGAAACTGGGCACGCATGTCCTCAGTCCAGTCGGCCCCGAGAATTTCAGTGAGCACTACTACGGAGTGCGAATCACCAGTACCCCACTGGGCAGGCTGCGCGGGCTTTTCAGAGAGTGGTTCCTCGTTCCACCCGACTTTCATCCAGCGATACCGGTGTGCATCTACGGACATGGCGTCGAACCTAAACGTATTGCCGCGGCGATCAACCGGTACGCCCGCGAAGCAGAATGGGAACGTCGGCCGACGTTGAGACAGATCATCGACGGGATCGACGAACGGTGGATCAGTGGCACTATGACGAACTCGGAAACAGGGTTGGTGGTGTACGCGCGGCTCTGCCTGAGATTTGAGGAGCGGATCCGCGGCGCAGTTCCTGTCACCATCATTGCTCCGGAGCCAGAGACCATGACAGTGGGGGCAACTGGCGGAGATCTGGTGAATCCGGGAGTTGACAATTGACGATGTCGATCACCGTGAACTGTGATGCGTGTGGAACTACTCGAGAAGTTCCGGCGAACTACTTGTCATCGTGCAGTGTCGTGAGATCCGCGATCGAGCCAGGGTGGACACATTCCGTCGACGAGAACTACTGCTCGAATTGCACTGCAGTGAGGACGCAGACGTGGCCTCGAGAATCCGAGGGAGGGACTCCATGAGCATCACTGAAATTCGGCCACTAGGTGCCGTTGATGGGGTGAAGGCTCCTGTGTCTCACTCGATTCATGCGATTCCCGGTAACACCACGCTCGACGAACTCACGGAATTCGCGTGGAAGGATCTCTCGACTCCCGACAAGGCGATTGGTGCATACCGGTTGGTGTCTCTCGCCGATGACCCTGATGTGTGGGAGCAACTCGGCTCTCTCACTTACGCGCGATTCGTCGACGCCGGCGCATTCGCTGCCGTCTATTCCGAGGGGCACTGGATACCGCTCTCGTGTGGGCAATGGCTGGTGCGCACACACGACGATGACCTCATCGTTGTCTCCGACGAGGACCTCCGGCTCGGGTACGAGTTACTCGGGTGAAAGAAAAAGAGCCGTCGAGCGCTCGCCAGGGAAGGTCGTTGACCTTGGTCTTATGTTCGTCGATTGCTTGCAGGCACCTGAGCTGTCCAGGTCCGTCTCTACTGTCCGGATCGCACTGAAAGTCCCCGCGGTCATCGAGACAGTTGTTCCCCTCGGCCGCACCAACATCCGGCAAAGGAAGACATCATGGACATCGCATCACTCATCGTCGGCGTCGCAGTAGCCGGCGCATCGGCAGCGCAGGGAGCTGGCGTAGAGCCAGTCATCACCGACACCATCACCTCGGTAGTCGAGGAACAGGCACCGGCTGCATCCCAGTTCATTCCAGATCCGCAGCCGTACCTGGACCAGGCAACAACTGCCCTGACGCAGCTGCAGGAGCAGATTCCTCCTGCGTGGCAGTCCGAGGCGGAAAGTGCGCTACCCCCGGAACTGAAAGACGCTGCGGCGCAGATACAAGAGATCCTCCCGCCGCAGGCACAGGCTCTGATCCCCGACGTCGCCCTTCCTGCTCCCGGACCGGACTCGGTTCCGCCGGCCGGCTCGGCGCCGAACGGATCCGCTGTCGAAGACGCATCGGCAAATGACACGACACCTGCCGGAGGGCCTGCGCTTCTGCCCTCCGTGTTCAGCGCACAACCATCCAACGCTGCCGGGATACCCTCGCTCACAGGCCTGTTCGCACCGTCGGCGGTGCCGGATCTGAAGTTCGATCCCAACCTGCCTCGCAATGTTGAGTTCGCTCGCGCTGTCATCGAAGCTGCGATGCGGGCACTCGGACTTCCCTACCAGTGGGGCGGCGGTTTGTTGACCGGTCCGTCGATGGGTGATGGAACGGGCGGCCCGATCGCCGGGTACGACTGCTCCGGACTGAGTCGCTTCGCGTACTTCATCGGAAGCGGCGGAACCAAGGTGCTGCCTCGGACGTCGCAGGAGCAGTTCCGCGCCGGACACCAGATTCCGATGAGCCAGGCACAGCCGGGTGACCTGCTGTTCGGGAATTGGCAGGCTGACGGCGCCAATCATGTCGCGATCTATCTCGGCGAGGGCAAGATGATCGAGGCGCCTCAGACCGGTCAATTGGTGCAGATCAGCGCAGTCCGTTCGGACATGATCCCGGCCAGGTTCCTCTGATGACGGACCTATCTTCCACTGTGAGTAACTGCCGGGCCGAGCGGCCAGGTCGCAGTGTTTCGACGCTCAGTGGTGTCGGGGCCGCCGCCCTGATCCCGGCGGCGCTGACGACGCTATTGATTCAGTGGGGGCCTGCAGCGGCGTCTGCGCTCACTCACAGTGGGAGGGGATGACAGTGACGGACGGCGCACCCGACAGCACAGCCGCAGGCCACTACGATTTGCGTAACGACAGCGGAGAACCTCAACAGAGCACCGCTGAGATTGATGCGAGCACAACCTCGAGTGAAGGAGATACCACTGCCATGACCGCGACAACGCCGTCAAGCCACAAGAAGGCGCTGGAGACAGCACGCAAGGCCGCAGAATCGTTGGCGCAGGAGGCGATTGCAACGAGAGTCGCTCTCGTCGGTGCCATCGGCGAGGCGGAAGCTGAGCTTGCTGCCATCGACGCGGCACGGGTTGAGGCAGAGGACACGATCCGCCTCGCCCATGAACGCGCGCTCGCGGGAGGATGGACCGTCAAGGAACTCGCCGCTATGGGATACAGCGCACCGAAAAAGAAGAAGGCCGCAGCGTCGAGTAAGCGATCCCCGACGTCGCCGGCAGAAAACACGGCCGCCGCGAATGCACCCCAAACGTCCGAACAGAATCCCGCGCACGACAGCTCGGCCTAAAAAACGCACACCACGTGCACCCCGGTCCGTCTACATCGGGACTCGACGCTGCGCCGCAAAAGCGTGAGGAAACAGTCTGCCGGCGCACCCTTTCTGATCGATGTGTCGTAGCCCTCGGCTAATCTCGAATGTGCGACGAGCAACAGGTCGCCACACCGACCTAGACCGCAGCACAATCGGCGGTCCTGATCTTGTGAGGGAAGATTCCCCACGAGATTGGTCGAAGTGGCGACCTGCTGCTGTTTTTTCTCCGTAGTGAGAGGGCAACGCCGAGTTGCAAAGTGGGGTCGCGGACGGCTGCACATGTGTGAAAGATTTGGCGGGTCAACACGAACCCGCCAAATCTTTTAGGAGCCAATTCTCATGGTTACAGTTCAGGGTCCGACTTTTTGGGCTGACCGAGCTTTGTCGCGCGTCGACCAATCGGAGCACGTGATGGGAACGGACATGGAGCGCGCGAAAGTTATTGCGATGCAAGCACTGGTTTATGCGACGCTAGCGACCTCCACTGTCGAGGTCCAGGTGTGTGACTGAATTGGTGAGGGAATAGTGGTGCTTCCCTCGCGAAGGTGAAAACTGTTTGCGCGCAGCCCAATACTGCTGAAGACAGGCCTGTCTTCGATCGTATGTGGTTCGAGGTCAGACGAATTCACGGATCCGAGGGAGGACTCGTGCTAGCTCTTCGAAAAGCGCCGGCCATCCGCGTCTGAGTCTGGTGATGCGGCCGCGTTCAAGGAACGCTCCGTCAAGGATGTGTGAGACCCGCAGGTGCTGCTCGGGGGTGCCGAGGCGGCGGAGCTTGTCGTAGACGGGGTTGACGGGAAGGTCGTGCGCGGCGATGTGCGACCAGATGTCCTCGCTACTCCAGTCCCAGACCGGCCCGAAAACGTGTGTGCCATCGGCTCGGTCGAGGGCGCCGCCATGTGTGAGTCGCTGCTGCGCTGCTGTGGTGCAGCAGTCGGTGCAATCTTCGGTAACTCGGACGCGGAGAGCGTTGTAGTACATCGACCAGCGTCCGGTTCCCTTCGCTGATTCGTCGGCACGTACACCCCAGATCTCGCCCGATCCGTGAGTCTGATGTGCCGCGCGTGAGGGTGCTCCGATGAGAATGTCGCGGAGCGCTCGCGTCGTCGCTCGTGTGGGCAGGTGGTGATCCCATTCGCCGGAGTCCGCGAGGACGGTCAACAGGGGTGGGTCGGCTCGGTGCACTTCGAGATTGAGGTTCCATGCGTCGGCGAGGTCGGCGATGTACTCGTAGGTCTGTGGGTATTCGAGCCCTGAATCGAAGAAGACGACAGGAATGTTCGGCTCGACCGCTATGGTCAGGTGCAGGGCGACGAGTGAATCTTTGCCACCGGAGAAGGCGAGATATCCGTCGTGATTGTCGAGGTGTTCCTCGATGCGCTCCTTGATCGCGGCCAGGTTCGGACGTGGGCGCCGCAGTGCGCGCAGTGTGGTCAGATCTAGTCCGTCCGCGCGAGGGGTGCCACTCATATCTCTGCCGCTTCCCTGGGTGCTCGATGGGTATTTCTGGCGTTGTTGTCACACGCGGCCCTTCGGCCGGATCTTCCTGTGTATGTAAGGCCTCGAAGCCGATCCGACTCGGGGCACCTGCACAGGAGGAGGAGCGTGATGAAAGAAAAACTACAGGAGGTGACCTCGTGCGTGGAGGTCGTAGAGGCGGCGTTCGCATCGACGAATCGTTCATCTGAGAAGGACCCACTGCAGAGGGGGCGGTGTGCGCGCTGCGCGAAGGCCGACACACCGATCGAGCCCGCGCGGTCGGCGATCTCACGGACCTTCACCGCATTCGACTCGTGGAAGGCTCCGACCGAGAAAGGTCTCTGCGCACCGTGCCGGTGGGCGTATCAGACCCCGGAGCTGCGAACCCGAATGCATCTGATCACCACCGCGCCGGCGATGACCGAACTGACGCAGCCGCGCCTGGCCCGGACCTTGTCGGCACCGTTGACGTCGGAGATCGCGCTGGTGGTGCCGTTGCGTCGCCCGGCCCGCAAACACATCCTGCCGCACGCCCGGTGGGGGGCTGTTGCCGTCGAAGACACCTCCTTGCCGTGGTCGGATCGCGATGTCGCAGCAGCTGCCGCGATGCGCCGACTGCGCTCTCACGGCTTCGGCGAACGCATGCTCGGCGAGAGCGCAGCCCCGTATGCAGTGCTACGCACAGTGCCGGCGCGTAGGTGGCCGGCGATCTTCGAGGACTGGGATCACCTGTCCCCGTACCGCCACGTCGACCGATGGTGGGCATTGGCGCTGTTGGCCACCAAACCGCCTCGCAGCAAGGCGCACGCATGACGACGCCGACCGACCGCTGGCTCGCTGCCGCTCCCGCAGGCCTCCCACAGCTGCACGGTGTGGAGAACGTGGCCGAGCGGCTGCTGTTGCTGTTGCACTACGGCGTGGACTGGGATTCGTGGGTGGGCCGGCGCCGGGCGACGTACTGGACGCAGCATTTGCCGAACCGAGTCCGCGTCGCGACGTACGTCGGAGGAGCCGACCTCGATCGTTGGTGGTCGGTTGTCTCACGTTCGCTCGAATCCGAGCCGCGAACAACCGACGAACGGCTGGAGCTGGCCGCTCTTCTGCGCGCCGAATCGGAGCCGGTCCTGACACTGCTGCGGGAGCGCCCCACGGCCTATGTCCTGCGCACCCGCATCGTGGCCGAATCAGTTGCCGCTGCCCGCGCCGCGAGGAAGGTCAGCTGATGCGCTCGACCGTGAGATGGGATGTCGAACTGACTGCCCTGTCGTCGATCTCGCAGAAAGGCGAGGAGTCGGAAACGACGACGACACTGTTTCGCCGCGAACCGATCCTGCAACCGGACGGGAGGAAAGTGCTGGTACCGGTCGTGTCGGGGAACTCGCTGCGGGGAGCATTGCGACGCACCGCCGAGGAGTTGTTCCGCGATGTGATCGGCTACGAAAGACAGATACCTCTCTCCGCGGCGCACGCACTGCGCAACGGCGGCAACCTGAGCAAAGTCGCCGGCGACTCACTGACCGGCCGCCGGCGTCAGCGCCTGCGCGAGTTGGTCCCGCCGATCAGTCTGTTCGGAGGAAACGGAGGCGGTGCGCCGCCGATCGACGGATGTCTCAAAGTCGGCAAAGTCGTTCCCCGAGTGAAGGAAACAGAATCGATCATGAGCAGGCCCTACCCGGGAGTGCTCATGTCGCAATTCGAGCTCATGTCCCTGGAAAGTTACAGCCGCTTCGACGACGCCGGCACCAAATCCTTCCCTGCGCCCTTCGATGCCGACACCGGCGCCGGTTCGGGAACTTCGGCGCACCAGACGTCGATGTTGATGCGCTTCGAGGTCGAGACATTGCCCGCAGGAACACATTTCGAAACATTCCTGAGGCTGGACCGGGCAACCGACCGCGACATCGCCTTCTTCAGTGACGTGTGGGAACGATTCTCGCGAGACGGCTTCCTGGGTGGGCGCAGCGCGATCGGGCACGGCAGAGTCCGCGCCGAGTCGGAGCTGACCGTGTTGACCGGCCCCGGCCCGCAGGTCGCGGACTGGCGAGCGGAACTGGAACCGCTACGAGAAGACGTGATCGAGGCATTGGGGTGGCTGACATGAACGCAGACACCGCCTTCGCTCCCTTCCTGGTCAGGGCCCATCTCTCGACAGGGTTGGCACATGCAAGCCCCTGGGGGATCGCCTTGGACGGCATCCTCGCCGCGGAGCTGTGGGCCGACCACAAAGCGAGCGCCCTCGACCGCGGCGAATACGTGCCGGCGCTCTCGCCGCAGGCGACCCCGCCGGATCTCGAATTGCCTCTCGCGCACTGCACTCTGGCGGGCGCGGACTGGCATTGGTGCGCGACGTGTTCGTTCCCCGAAGACCCGGCCGGAGATCCGGTGGTGCGGCACTGGGCGAGCAGAACTGATCACCGAGGGCTCGAGGAACTCGCGTCGAGCGTGCCGGCAGTGATCTCGGACCGGCAAGGCCGCTACCGGGCGAGGTACATGCCGTTGATGATCACCAATTCCCGAACTGTCACCTGGCGCGGTGTGGGTGACCTGACGGCCGTCGCGGCGATAGTGTCCGGTCTCGATGTGATTGGGAAGAAACGCGCGCACGGTGAGGGTCGCGTTTTGCGGTGGGAGTTCGAGAACCGTGCAGGTGAGGATCTGTGGGAGTTCTCGCACGAGCACGCTGACGGGACGCTGGGACGCACGACACCGGCATCATGTGTGGCCTCGCGAGATGCGCCGGTCACCTCGGGGTTCGGGTTGGCTGGTGTTCGTCCGCCGTACATGCACCCGACGCGAATGCGCGAACTTCACCTGCCGAGGTAGCGGTATTGGAAGGGGGACTGGTGGCTTGTTACTCGAAACGGGTAACAGGTCGTATTCGTCAAATTTTGCGGCTCACCGGGGGGCTCGACCGGCTGGACCCTGGGTGGTGCGATGAGCGTGAGGATCTGCTTGGGGGCGGCATCGATCTCGGAGAAGGGGTGCCGGACGTCCTCGGGGATCGGTTCGTTGCTGAGGACAGCGGAGACGTAGGCAGGGAGTTCAGCGCGGTCGAAAATCCTGATTCGCTGTTGCGCGAAAAGCTCGTCGGAAGATTCGTGCCGAGATATGGCAATCTTCTGCGCGTCCTTCCATTCTTCGGGCTGCCCAGGTCTCTCTACGCCCATCCAGTCGTCGAGGTAGTGGCGATAGTTCCGCGTGAACCAGTCCTGGCTTTGTGCAAGGGCTTTCATTGTCACGGAGTTGACGAGCAATGAATATGCCGCGCTGGTCGAATCGAACGTGCCAAGCGAGTCTCTGTTGGCATCTTGCATAACTGTCCACTGAGCAAATTGCATGAAGGTCAGCGGGGAAGGCCCTGGTGGCGGTGGCACGTCGTGTGTGGCGACACGGTCGTTTGCCAGGCACGACCAGGGGAGCGCGTACTCACGGATCGCGGCTAGGGGGACATCATCGATTAGCCCCTTGGTACGTGGGAACCGCTTGAGAAATACATCTGCGCTGACAGCAGTGATTCGGTCACCGGAGGGACCGAGGCAGCATCTGTGATCGCTGTACCGGACGCCGCGAGCCGCAGGGTTGTAGAGCGCATAAAGACTCTGCGCTCCGCTCTTGCGGGCGTAGAGGTCGAGTAGGTCGATCTGCTGCATGCCGGAGGATCGAATTTTGTGCTTGATCTTGTACTTCCCGGCCGGATGCGCCTTCGGCGTTTGAAGCTTCTTGGCTTGGATGACGAGCTGAAACCATTTATTCGATCCGTCCGAAATCCACCATTCCCAGTCCGCCCCGTAGCGGGATTCCTCTCTGTGGCTGAAGGCTCCGACGTGGAGTTCGGGAATGGTCTTCGCGAGGTTCAACAAGATCCGCTCGGTAGTTCCTTCTTCACCCTGGCGGATGTTGTGACGTTCTCCATCCCTGAAGTTTCGGCCGGCGCTTTGTGCATTCCTGAACAACGCTGTTGCGAGCCGTGTCATGACTGGGCCAGGCGCGGAAGAAGTTGGAGTCGGCACGTGTATCCCATCGGTCGGTTGTGGGCCGCCGGACAAGGGTTGCCGGCGTCAGAGGATCGCATGTCCGGGCGCGAACGCTTAGAAATCTACCGGTCGTTTTGCAGTACACAGAAGTGTACTGATCTGGTAGGACGCCGCTTCGCGTCCACGATGTGAAAGTCGAAAAGGGTGGCCGGCCGTCCGCTCCGGTTCACGCAGTCCAGGTCCCTCGCTACCGTTCGCCCATCAATCCGAGAGGCCGATGTGTAGAGGAGATGTGGTTTCGATGACCATCACCGAGATTCACCCAGGCGATATCGCTGGGAATGTCGATTGGCAGGAGCGAGCTGTGTGCCAACGTACTGATCCCGAAGCATTCTTTCCGGAACCCGGAGAAGCTGTCCGGCCGGCGAAACGGGTCTGCGCAGGATGCGAGGTTCGTGTCGACTGCTTGGCATTCGCATTGGCGAACGACGAGCGTTTCGGTGTCTGGGGTGGGTTGACCGCCTCGGAGCGGCGCCGTCGCTACCCGCGGGTGCAGCCGTGACCACCCACGTGGACTTCACCCATACCTCGTACGCGGAGGCCGCGAAATATGCCGATTCCATCAAACTCGCTCGGTACATCTGGGATCGAGGGATTTGCGGCACAGAGCTCCTCCGCCTCAGTGGAGCTACCCGCCGAGCACTCGCCAAAGCGGCTGTTGTGAACCCGCCTTGTACCTCGGAAACGTGGGCGACGGTGGCGGATCTTGTGTCAGAACAATCAGCGTGGGCGGGCGTTCACCCAGATGATCCGGGTTCTGTTCCGTTGCACGCAGACGAGCATGAGGCGCGGATTTCGTGGATCCGGCCAGCAAGCGAAATCGGTCCCTCGCGTGGGTGATCTTCTGTTCATGGCAGGAGCCTCGATGACATGCCTGTTGGGCGTTGCCGGCCTCATGGTTGCCCTTCGAGGGGCTAAGGATGCGACTGACGAAGACGAAGTGCTCGGGCCTGGAGCAGAGTTGATCCAGGAAATGCGATGAACGACTCGCAGCTCACGCTTTTCGACATTGAACTGGGCGATGTTGTTGCTGTTCGCGAGTGGACAGAGCGCATGATCCCGGCGATGTGGACTGCACCGTGGGATTGCGCAGGCGGGATACAGAAGGGCGCAGTACTGAGCGGATGGCAGTGTCCGGCCTGCCGAGTCGTCGAGCCCAACGCGTATCTGCTCGACAACAATCACGGGATAGACCCTGAGCGGCCGGGACGAGAAGATCGGCTGACTCGGTGCCTGCGTATGGAGCTACGTGAAAGTACGGCTGATGATCGGAGGGCTCAGTAAATGTCGAGCGGTCTCTCCCGCAAACCGCGCGAAATCAGAACGATCGCACGCAGAGTGGAGACATAAGTCCCGCTATGGGAGAGCGGTAGCGACTGGCCAACCCGCTGAGACAAGTGGTGTTGATCTACCGCAGGCTCGCCGCCTCGCCGAAACCGAGGTGGTCACCGGAGCCGGTCCAAGACAACGGCGGCCCGCTACCCAGCCTGTGCAAGGCAAGGGGGCCGGTGCGGGCCCACTGCACACGCCTACGTGGAGGCTGGACGCTCCGGCATCTTCATCATGATCAGCTCCGCACCGTCCTTGTAGCGGTACGCCCACTGACCGTCCTTCGTCATCACCGTGCCGGCCTGGCCCTCGTCCGGGGCCGGGCTCCACCCCTGAGTCTGATCCGGTTCTGCAGTCTCGCTCATTTCACTATTGTCTCAACCTCCGAAAACCGGCCGAAACCAGTACAAACCAGCGCACAGTGGACGGTATGAGCGCCACCGCCGGAAAGCCAGTGCCGCCGATGCTCGCCACTCTCGGGCAGCCCCCGACAGGGGAGCGCTGGCGTATTAACTGAACTAAAAAATTGCATCATTGCAGGTCAGGGGCTGTGCTGATACTTTCCTCAGTATGTGCAGCGAGATGCGCCGGGCTGATCTTGCAGGGCTGGTCGTTCCCGACGTGGGGCGGCTGATTTCGACAGGTTCCGAAGCAGAGCCCTACCGGTTACTCGATGCGTCGGGTGAGGTAATCGGCGCTGCGACACTATTTTTCGAGGAACTTCACGCGTGTGACCGATCGTCGGCGACGATCCGATCGTACGGGCATGACTTGTTGCGGTGGTGGAGATTTCTCGCAGCGGTCGACGTGGGATGGGAGAGAGCCAGTCCCGCGGAGGGCCGTGATTTTGCGCGTTGGATGAAGATTGCGGATAAACCCAGGCGTGAACATTGGCGGAGGCGGGGCGAAAAAGTCTCCGGCACAACACCTGTAGGGGGCAATGCGGCCAAGAGTGGTCATTGGGTGGTCAACGAGGTCACCGGCAAGCCGCGGCAGGGACAGAAATTCTCCCCGGCCACTCGAGCGCACGCGGAAACGGTGTTGCGGGCGTTCTACGATTTTCAGATGAGCATCGGTGCTGGGCCGGTCGTCAATCCGTTCCCGGTGGATCGCTCGCCCCGCGCTTTTCGGTCGAACGCGCATCACGATCCGCAGGATCCGTTTCGTAACGAGCGGAAGGGGCGATACAGACCCAAGGTTCCGAAACGGATACCCAAGCGCATTCCCGATGATCGTTTCAACGAACTATTCGCGGCGTTGTCGTCTAACCGAGATCGGGCAATGTTGGCCTTCTGGGTTTCGACCGGCGCCCGCGCCGACGAGCTCCTGTCGATGTCCCAGAAGAGTGCGGACCCGGGCCAGCAATTGATCACCGTAATAAGGAAGGGGACCCGGGAGGTCCAACAGTTGCCGGCGTCGCCAGATGCATTCGTGTGGTTGCGGATCTATCAAGAAGAGGCCTGGGGAAAGGATGCCCCTCACGGCTGCGATCATCCCTTGTGGATGACGTTGCGCAGGCCGTGGCGGCAGCTGTCGTATTCGGGAGCGCGCGCGATGTTCTCACGGGCGCAGTCGATGTTGGGATCCAATTGGACCATTCACGACCTGCGCCACACCGCAGCCTTTCGGATGACGAGCGATCCTGACATGCCGTTGTCCGATGTGCAATGGATCCTGGGCCACGCGCACCTGACAACCACTCAGCTGTATCTGACCCCGAGCCGCGACGAAGTTTTCGCGCACGTACGAGCCCACCATGCTCGATACACCGGCAACACCCAATCGCTGCACGCACCGCCAGCGCCGGGCTACAACCCGGCAGTGTTGGACGTACTTTTCGGAGGTCGACGCTGATGGTTTCTGCACGTGTCTCCAAAGCGCCTGCCAGTTGGAGCCTGAACGTCGATGCCCGCGAAGGTGCGAATCGCAGTGTCATCGACACACTCCTCGATCGGTATCCACCGCGTGTGGTGCCATCGTCGTGGAAGACGACTGAACTCGGCCGAGCGGCCGCACTGAAGCGGGTGGAAGCACTCATGATCCGGGCTCCGGGTAGCGAGAACTTTCAGCGCGATGCTGTCCGAGGTGCGGGGATGCTTCTGCGGTGGCTGAATTCGTTTCCAGGAAAGAGCTGGCAAGGCCGCTGGAACGGCAGTTGCGTCGCCGAACACGGTCTCGGATGGGTTTCGATACCGGAAACGTGGATGGACGAACAGGGAGTGCAATCGGTTCGGCCCACAGTCCTGACGCATGCCCTGATCGGATTGTTCGTCGCGGATCTGATTCGCCCCGATTTACGTTTCGTGGTCCAACTGCACCGGTCGCACTACTGGCGCGACTGGGCGGCAATCAGCCGAGATCCGAGAGGATTCGAACGACTGGAGGCCGCGGCCGGTGCAGAGACTGCCCAAGCAATGCAAGGTCGAACTGCACGATGGCAGATCTCCATGTTGATCCTGTCCAAAGGCGGCGGCCTCTCCGACATCACCGTCGGCGACTGCGTCGAACTTCGCCAGGCGGAGCTCGCCGTATGTTCGAGAGGTAAAACGCGCTACCTCTTCTACAAACTTCTCCACGACATCGGGATCTTCCCACCAGACGCGCCACCGACTTTACGATTCGTCACGGTGTATCGAGGACAGAGCACCGTCGCAGAACTCGTCGATCGCTTCGACATCGCAAACGCCGACGTCCGGAATCTCCTCGTGGACTATCTGTCCGAACGTCACCCTTCGCTGGATTACACGACGCTCGACAATCTCTCACGACATTTGGCGCTGCATTTCTGGAAAAACCTGGAGACCACCCATCCCGGAATCAACTCGCTGCAACTCGACCGCGGCGTAGCCCAGGCATGGAAAGAACGCATGCATTGGAAGGTCAGCCGCCGCCGACTCCCCGACGGAACGTACGCCGAGACCCGTAGTCCACGAATGAACTACACCGACATGCTGACAGCTGTGCGCGCGTTCTATCTCGACCTGGCGGCGTGGGCAGCACTCGACCCCGCACGGTGGGCGAGGTGGGTAGTGCCGTGCCCGATCGGCCCAGGAGAGACGAGCGCGAAGAAAATCGGACGCCGACGCAAAGCACGCATGGATCAGCGCACACGAGAGCGACTACCTCGACTGCCAGAACTGGTGCGTATCGCAGAACAACGAGCCCATGACGCCAGGATGCTCCTCGAGGCCGCTGTTGCAGCATCGCCGGGCTCCAAATTCACCGTCCTCGGCAAGACCTACACCAAGTCGGACCCATGGTTGAAAGCAAGCGCTGACGGCATTCCGGTCATCTACGACTCCGAGGGACGAACCATCCGGCTCCGAGAAGCCGAGAACCGAGCATTCTGGGCTCTGGCAACTGTGGAAGTCCTGCGACACACAGGCGTTCGAATCGAAGAGATGCTCGAAATCAGCCATCACAGCATCACCCAATATCGATTACCCGCCACCGGAGAGCTCATCCCGCTACTGCAGATAGCACCCTCGAAGACAGACGAGGAACGCCTACTTGTGGTCAGCCCGGACCTCGCCGACATGCTGTCGACAATCGTGTCCCGAATACGCGGCGCGGACGGAGGAGTACCCCTTGTGCCTCTTTACGACCGGAACGAACGTATCTGGGTGGCCCCGGCCCCACTCTTGTTCCAATGGAAATGCGGTGGTCACCACCGCGCGGTATCCGCAGGTTTGATCCGCAATGCACTGACCGAACTCATCGATGCGGCAGGAGTGAAGGACGCAGCAGGCGAACCGCTGTACTTCCAGCCCCATGATCTGCGCCGAATCTTCGCTACCGACGCCATCATGAACGGCATGCCTCCGCATATCGCTCAAGTTCTGTTGGGGCACAAGGACATCAACACAACCATGGGATACAAAGCCATCTACCCGGAGGAAGCGATCAACGGTCACCGCGCCTTCATCTCGCGCCGACGTGCCCTCCGCCCGAGCGAGGAGTACCGCACCCCGACAGATACCGAATGGGATGAGTTTCTCGGACACTTCGAGCGCCGCAAACTCGCCCTCGGCGAATGCGGCCGCGCCTACGGCACCAGCTGCCAGCATGAACACAGTTGCATCCGGTGCCCTGTATTGCGTGTTGATCCCGCACAACGTTTCCGGCTCGTCGAGATACGCGACAACCTTGCTGCCCGAATTGCCGAGGCGGACAGCGAAGGCTGGATCGGTGAAGCAGAAGGTCTCCGCGTAAGCCTCGTGGCTACCGAGGAAAAGCTCGATCAGATCGATCGACGGGCCCGTCGTGCCGTTCAACTCAACATGCCCAGCTTCCCGGACATCGTCGCGCACATCGTCCAACCTCCTGCATGACGAGCATGAACCTGATTGGGATGAGCGTGCCGGATCGGGAACCTTCCGTGCCGGGTGCAGCAGCCGGTAGACGGATGGCAGGTGGTAGCGACCGAGAATTTCCGGTAGGCACTCTACTCTCTTGTGAGGGTAGAGTGCCTCTGTGTTTGTGCGCTGCCGAGCGCGGTGGCGTGCACAGGTAAATCCGATTCGTAGGCGTTGACAGCCTCGAAAATTACGTATTGATTCCGCGCTCGAACGTGGGCGGAATCGGATGGAGCAATGTGATGGCCCAGAACACGGGCGGTACGGCCCCGCAGGTGCGAGAGGCGGGGGAGGCGGGTACGTCTGTGCGTGCGGCGTTGCGTTCACCTCGCCGGCTCAAGATCGAGGTCCTTGCCGGACTGGTCGTCGCGCTCGCCTTGATCCCCGAGGCAATTTCTTTTTCCATCATCGCCGGGGTCGATCCGCGGATCGGGCTGTTCGCCTCGTTCACGATGGCGGTCACCATCTCGATCGTCGGGGGCCGCCCGGCGATGATCTCCGCCGCAACCGGTGCGATAGCCCTGGTCATTGCGCCGGTTGCGCGTGAGTACGGGATGGATTACTTCATCGCCACTGTCATCCTCGCCGGCATTTTCCAGGTGGCGCTCAGTGTTCTCGGTGTCGCCAAGTTGATGCGTTTCATCCCGCGCAGCGTGATGGTCGGGTTCGTCAACGCGCTGGCGATCTTGATCTTCACTTCGCAGCTGCCGCATCTGATCGGTGTGCCGGCTTTGGTGTATCCGATGGTCGGAGTCGGTTTGTTGGTGATGATTTTCCTGCCGCGGTTGACCTCGGTGGTGCCGGCGCCGCTGGTGGCGATCGTGCTGCTGACTGCGGCGACGGTGGTGTTTGCGTTGAACGTTCCCGATGTCGGGGACGAGGGCGAATTGCCGTCGAGCTTGCCGTCGTTGTTCTTTCCTGATGTGCCTTGGAATATGGAGACGCTGACGATCATTGCGCCGTATGCGCTGGCGATGGCGCTGGTCGGCCTCCTCGAATCGTTGATGACGGCGAAGTTGGTCGACGACATCACCGACACTCACTCGAACAAGACCCGTGAAGGGTGGGGGCAGGGTGTGGCGAACCTGGTCACCGGGTTCTTCGGTGGCATGGGCGGTTGCGCGATGATCGGGCAGACGATGATCAACGTGAAGGTCTCCGGCGCCCGCACCCGCATCTCGACGTTCCTGGCCGGTGTGTTCTTGTTGATTCTCGTCGTCGGGCTCGGTGACGTCGTCGCGTTGATCCCGATGGGCGCTCTGGTTGCGGTGATGATCATGGTGTCCGTCGGAACCATGGATTGGCACAGTATCGATCCGCGCACTCTGAAGCTGATGCCCAAGAGTGAGACGCTGGTGATGGTGGTGACGGTCGCTGCGACTGTGGGTACTCACAATTTGGCGATCGGCGTGATCTTGGGTGTGTTGACGGCGATGGTGATGTTCGCCCGCCGCGTCGCGCATCTGACGAATGTGGAGAAGGTGTCCGAAGCGGACACCAACGAGGACGGACTCGTCGATACCCGCGTCTATCGGGTGACCGGGGAGCTGTTCTTCGCTTCGAGCAACGATCTGGTCTATCAGTTCGACTACGTCGACGATCCGGCGAACGTGATCATCGACCTCACCGGTGCCGACATCTGGGATGCCTCGACGGTCGCCACTCTCGATGCCATTCAGCACAAGTACGAAGCGAAGGGAAAGCACGTCGAGATCATCGGCCTCGACGGCGCCAGCCTCGAACGGTTGGATCGGCTCTCCGGCAAGCTCGGCGGCGGTCACTGACGCCAGCCCATCCTCACCGAAGGGGCCGTTTCTTCACCTGCTCACACGGGAGAAGGGACGGCTTCTTCCGCATCCTGACGGGATACGGATGCGGGAAGAGGGGCTGCATCGGAGCCGGTGCGGCCCCGGGTCGCAGCGACACGCACCGCGCACACGAAGAGGACGAGCGCAGTCAGGAGTTGGGCGTTTCCGATCACCTGCTGCGCAAGTTCACCAGCCCATCCCCCCGGGAACGTCCATCTCAGGACGAAATAGGGGCCGATGGCGAAAATTGTGACGGCAACGGCGATGAGGGGCCTCCACGATCGGTACTGCGGCGCCACCCCGAGGGGGATCAGCATGATGACGTACACCCAGTGGTGAGTGACCGCGATCGGTGCCGCGAGCAGCGACGCCAGCGCGACGACCCCGAGAGCGAGGACAGGTTCCCCGCTGCGCGTGAAGCGGTGCCCTGCGTAGGCTGCGGCGGCGATGATCATGGCGACGATCAGCAGCCAGATCGCATCTTTGAGCATGCCCTGGGCGCCGAGTCGGGCCAACAGTCCGGTGACGGCTTGGTTGCGGAAGAACTCGTGCGCACCGCCGCGGTCACTGCGGAAGAATTCCGTCGCCCAGAACCACACCGAATCCTTGGGCAGAAACACGAAACCGATACCGACGGTGACCAAGAACGCGCCGAGGGCGCGGGCGATCGAGGGTAGGTCTCGCCGCACGAGCAGGACGAGCCCGAAGGCAGCGGGAGTGATCTTGATGGCCGCGGCAATTCCGATGCCGATTCCTCTGAATCTGCGGGGCAGAGCGCCGCAGCAATCGGCGACGACCAACGCCATCAACGCGATGTTGACCTGCCCGAACCCGAGGTTCGAGCGCACCGGCTCGAGGACCAGCGCCACACCAGTCAACGCCGCAGCCACAAGAGATGGCCGCGGTATCGACAATTGGCGCAGGACGACTTTCAGGATCCACCACACCAGCGCGATATTGATCGATGTCCATATCACCTGCAGGACAACGGGATCACTCCACGCCATCGGCGCGAAAACTATCGCCGCGAACGGCGAGTAGATGAACCGGAACCCGGACGAGCTCGGAAAATCCTCCGAATACAGCGGCAACCCTGATGTGAAAGCCAGTCCTGCGTCACGGAAAACGGACAGATCCATCAAATATCCGTTGACTGCGATGATCAAATACACCGTCACCACGACTAGTGAGAGCACTAGGCCCGCCAGCATGGGAGGTGACCATCTAAAGCGGTACGAGATCAACGACGGGACGCGCACTGGACGAACTCCTCGGGAGGTACCGAACTACGAAAGACAACTCTACTCATACGTTACAGTAGGGTTTCGGAATGTTTGTTGGCGTATCTGCTGCGGCATTCGCGACTTCGGGTGCTCGCTAGAGTGGACACTGAGAGTGCAGGGGATACAGCGGCCTGTGTTCGAGGCCGAGGTACAACAGAGGGAGGTGCGTCGATGAGTGACGACGACGGGATGCATATGCAGATCGGGCAGGTCGCGCAGCGTACCGAGTTGTCCATCCGCACCGTGCGGCATTACGACGACGTCGGATTGGTCGTTCCCTCGGAGCGCAGTGTCGGCGGTTTCCGTCTCTACACCGAAGCTGATGTCGAACGCCTACTGGTAATTCGGCGTATGAAGCCACTCGGATTCACCCTCGCCGAAATGAAAGGCCTGCTCGATGCGCTCGACGTCATCAACGACGTCTCGGCTACCACGGAACAACGCCTCGAGGCGGAAAACTTCATCAACGAATGCCACGGCAAGGCCTCGGAGAGTTGCACCACGCTGCGCAGACAATTGACGTACGCCGAGGAACTGACCGAACTGCTCGCAGCTCGCGGAAGGCATTCGAACGTGCCCACGCCGGCACCGTCCTGACGATCCGTCCCGAATGATTGCAGACCGGCGAGATCGGGTCGTTCAACCGAAATTCATGCCGGGGTCGCCGCCGGGTTCGAGGTGAACCCATCGGGTCGTCGGGGACGCAGCGCGGCGCCCTGCGGAGGCGACGTAGCGGATCAGGATTTCCGCCGGATTCGGAGCCTGCCAGTACCGTGCCTCATAGGCACTGACTTCGATCAACGTGATTCCGGCTGTGTCCACTCCGGCCGGCAACCACGGTGACAGTGTCGTATTCCACACCTGCTCGATAGCGGCAGCATCGGTGGAAGTCCGTCCTGTGCCGGCGAGTGAGAGCCAATGATTCACTCCTGCGAAGCAGACGTTCACCGTCGGCTGGGCGGTGATCTGCGTGGCAATTCGTGAATCTGCACGTGTCAGAAAGTGTAGGGCGCCGTCGAAAGCGGAGGACAATTCGATCATGGGTCGACTCACGAGGCCGAATCGTTCGTCGACGCTCGTCACTACTGCTACTGCCGAGGTGGCAATGACATTATCGATCGCGGCTCTCGCCTGAGCCTGGGCTGCCGAGGTGCGGTCTGCTGGCTGTCGCCGGGAGCTTTCGCTCATCGGGCCGTGATCGTTTCGTACGAATCGTGTTCCACGCCGGGGACGCTCCAGAATCGCGCTTCGTCGATGGTGACCTCGATCAGCGCTGCGCCGGTGGTTCCGCGGGGGAGCCAGGGGCCGAATACGCTGTGCCAGTGTTCGGCCACACTGTTGTAGTTGGTTGTGAAATCTGCTGTACCAGTGAGGGATACGGAACTGTTCGTCGATGCGGAGGATATGTTGACCGCCGATCTCGCGGCGATGTGGGAGATGATGCGCGAGTCCGCCCGGGCAAGGAAGAACAAGGTTCCGCCGAAATCGCCGACACGTAAGATCATCGGTCTGCTGATCAACCGGCTCTGGTCGTCGACAGTCGTGACCATCACCGTCTCCAGCGTGCGTAATAGTGCGTGAAGTTTTTCCACGTTCTCTGCAGCCATCATTGCCTCTTTCGATGAAGGTGATGCGGCATCTGCGCCAGGGCTACGAGGAAGTGGGCGTATCCGGGCCCCTCGGCGGCGCGGTGGGCCGCGTCACATTATTTTGCCTATCCGGTGACTAAACTCTACCATTTCGTAAGAGTAGGGTTCGTTGTTGACGAACAACCCTGTCGCTCATCGACGGGCGATCGCGGACGCCGGGTTCTCCGAAGCGCCGCTTATCCCACGGGCGCACACTGCGCCACCCCCCCATCAGAGCAGGAACCCTCCTGCTCACACGTGAACGGAGCATCGTGGCAGCACATGCCTCACCACCCTCACCGACCATCCGAAAAGCCGAGACGACCTCACCGACGGTTATGAGCGCCCTGCGATCACCGCGACTTCTCAAAACCGAGGTCCTCGCCGGATTGGTCGTTGCCCTCGCCTTGATTCCCGAGGCGATCGCGTTTTCCATCATCGCCGGCGTAGACCCCCGAGTAGGGCTGTTCGCCTCCTTCGTCATGGCCGTCTCCATCGCATTCCTCGGAGGCCGCCCGGCAATGATCTCCGCCGCTACCGGTGCGATAGCCCTGGTCATTGCGCCGGTCGCACGTGAATACGGACTGGACTACTTCATCGCCACCGTCATCCTGGCCGGCATCTTTCAGATCGCCTTCGGTGTCCTCGGTGTCGCCAAGTTGATGCGTTTCATCCCGCGCAGCGTGATGATCGGGTTCGTCAACGCACTGGCGATCTTGATCTTCACCTCCCAATTCCCGCACCTGATCGGTGTCCCCGCCATGGTGTATCCGCTGGTCGGAGTCGGATTGCTGGTGATGATCCTGCTCCCCAAACTCACCACCGCAGTACCGGCGCCGCTCGTGGCGATCGTGCTCCTGACCGCGGCGACGGTGGTCTTCGCGTTGAACGTTCCCGACGTCGGGGACGAGGGGGAATTGCCGTCGAGCTTGCCGTCGCTGTTCTTTCCCGATGTTCCGCTCACTGTCGAAACATTCACGATCATCGCTCCCTACGCACTGGCGATGGCGCTGGTCGGCCTCCTCGAATCGCTGATGACGGCGAAGTTGGTCGACGACATCACCGACACGCACTCGAACAAGACCCGCGAAGGGTGGGCACAAGGTGTATCGAACGTCCTGACCGGATTCTTCGGCGGGATGGGCGGATGCGCGATGGTCGGCCAGACGATGATCAACGTCAAAGCCTCCGGCGCCCGCACCCGCATCTCGACGTTCCTGGCCGGAGTGTTCTTGTTGATTCTCGTCGTCGGACTCGGTGACGTCGTCGCCTTGATCCCGATGGCCGCACTCGCGGCAGTGATGATCATGGTCGCCATCGGAACCATGGACTGGCACAGCGTGCACCCCCGGACACTGCGTCAAATGCCGCGCAGCGAAACCCTCGTCATGGCCGCTACCGTCATCGTCACCGTCGCCACACACAACCTCGCCTACGGCGTGATCGTCGGTGTGCTGACGGCGATGGTGATGTTCGCCCGCCGCGTCGCTCACCTGACGAATGTCGAAAAAATCGCCGAAGCGGACACCAACCAGGATGGGTTGGTCGATACCCGCGTCTATCGGGTGACCGGGGAGCTGTTCTTCGCTTCGAGCAACGATCTGGTCTATCAGTTCGATTACGTCGACGATCCGGCGAATGTGATCATCGATCTCACCGACGCGGACATTTGGGATGCCTCGACGGTTGCCACGCTCGATGCCATTCAGCACAAGTACGAAGCGAAGGGAAAGCACGTCGAGATCATCGGCCTCGACGGTGCCAGCCTCGAGCGTCACCAAGGTCTCAGCGGCAAACTCGCTTCCTCACACTGACACGGTTCGAGTGGTCAGGTGCAAGCCCCGAGCCTTCGACACAGGTCCGACATTTTGGTATCTGGAGCAAGCTCAGCCTGTCGTCATCGCACGCCCCGCCTACGCCGGAGCAGTCTCCGCGGCGGTGGGTCGCCGGGTCGAAGAAGCCAGAGCCGAACAGAAATGTGGAGATAAATGAGCGAGGAACCGGCTACGGTCAGCGGACCCCCGAAGTCCCTGCCCGC
>NZ_JBIYCY010000032.1:0-23806 GCF_044908235.1 Rhodococcus sp. 27YEA6
GGTGGGGAACTATCTGGCCGTACGCGGGGAGAAACCATGGCCACAAAATGCGCCATAAATGGCCGCCAGTGGGGAGCTTACGATGGCCGTCGACAGCGCGTGGCGTTCTTCGCCAAGGGCAGGGCGCGGTTCGTTTCGACGATGACCGGCTGGGGCTGTGGGAGTAGTGGGCGCAGGGTCGGGGTCAGTGGCCACGGCTCCTGCCAGCCGTTGAAGTCCGGGGCGGTCATAGCGCCTGCGGAAGTGGAAGCGGAGCCGATTGTTCGGGAGCGTGGGCCGTCCACCCCACTGCCCGGGCTGTGGGGCTCAGATCGAACCTGCCGGACCGGGGCGTATCCCCCGGCCCACTTGACCTCGATATCGACGGAGAAGCCTGTGATGCGGCCATAGCCCTGCCCGATCCCCGTGTAATTGGTGACGTGGGAGTCGATGCGGATATCCGCACCGTCCCATCGCCCTTCGGTGACCACCAGGCAGGAACCTTTGCTGCGTGCACGGGCGACCACCGCGCGCGCTCTGGTCGGCGGAACGGCGGCACCGGCCAGCCCGAGGACAACTAAGTCCATTCCGTCGAGCAGGATCGCTGCACATTCTCTTGGGGTACAGCGCCGTCTCAGATATTTGGGAACACGGTCGTTGCAGCTCAAAGGCTTTCACCGCGAACCTAGCAGATTGCAACAGGTGTCGCGCAGTAGAAACAACAGCCACCGGCCCCAGAACCGCGAGCGGCGCTATTTCTCAAGTCCTTTCATGGCGAACGAACAGTTGAGCTAGTCGCGCCAGATCGCTGTGAACTCGTACCAGGGGCCGCCGAGATGCGTTGCAGAGAAGTGGCCGAACCCAGAAAGTGTCCCGCTGGGTGAGTACACCCACCCCCGCGTCGTGGTGAACATGCTGCCGCCGTTGTCGATGAAATAGACCTCATCAGGAGGTACGACACGGGTGCGACGAATATCGAACGAGCCGATCTCCAACTGTTCGGCAACAGTTCCCGCATTCTTGAGGAGGTCGAGTGCGATGGTCTCGAATTCTCCGCTCTTGTCGAGGAAAGACACCTGAGGCACCAACATCACCACAGCGACCGCGGCGGTGACGACGAGCGGCGCAGGCAGGATCCACCACGACCAGCGCCGGTCCTGACCCACGACGTACAGCGTGCGGATCGCCCACACCAACCCCACCATCACCAGAATGACCAACGCCGCAGCAGAAACGAGCAAAGGATCCAACCATCGGAAACCCCCGAACGGGGAAGGCCACCACCCGTAATGCCTACACATCAACACAAGAACCGGAACAACAGTGAACGCAAGAAGAATCGGCCCCGGAGGCTTCGACGATGCAGGCGGATCAGCTGCTACCCATTCACCCAACGACCTCAGCTTTCGCATCGCCTCACCGTATCGCTATGTAGAAGGGCGGACCTCAGCGATGCCACCCTCGGACCGACCCAGAGCGCTGCGGGCATCCATCGCGCCCGCGGTCGATCCCCTCGTTGTTTTTCAAGTTGTTTCCCCAATGTTCTCCGCGCACTCATTTCAAGCGGCGGATGTTGATCTCCAACAGGATCACCAATATCAGTGTCACAGCCGAAGCAATCAACAACGGTGTGCGGACATACTCGCTCTCCGACCACACGGAAACAGCCACCACGACAATGAGCACGAACAAAGCCAACACCGAGATCTGAAGATTTCGCATTTCCCCTCACATTGGTAGACGAGCACATTTCGCACGCTGCGCCACGCGTTACAAGACCCAGCTGCGTTGAGATCTCATAGGTCCAGACAAGACCTCTAGGTGCCCTGCTCGAAGGAAAACCAGTTCTCAGCAACGGGTTTGAGCCGGCGGAACCGATCCAAATTCGGAGTGCAATTCGCTGTGTACAACCACCCCACGACCTCAGTGGGGGTGCTCCGCCTGCTATCGACGAAGTACACACAGTTGTCCACCCGGATGAAGACAGTGGAGAATTCGTAACCGTCGATCTCGGTGGGGCCGAGATGCTCGGTACCGTCACGCAGCATCGAGTCCGCAAGCTCCGCCATCTCTGGATTGGCTCGATCGAAAGCGCGATCCGTTGGCGTTTGCACCGTGAAGAACACGAGAGCAGTCGCTACCACGACCAGAGGGGCAGGTCCCATCCGCCACGACAGGCGCTGCTCCCGTTTCCAGAAACCGTAGGACCGGACAACCCAGAACACCCCGATGGCAAGGAGTCCCAGGAGCGCGAAACATACCGTGGCGGGTTCGAGGAAAATGACTGCGGCTGTGGGGTACTGCCACCAGTCGTAGCGGACTCCCGCAATTATCGCGAGAAAGGGCACGGCAGCGAGGGCGGTGCCCAGCGCAGGCGGACGCACTAGTCGAGCATCATTGCCGGCGCTACCGAACACCTGTCCCCCTCCTTCTTCGATCCCCGATCGTCGATCGCCTGCACACCCACCATTCACGGACGGTTGAGACTAACGGAATCGATCTGCGTAACAGTGGTTTCGACCTGACCTGCTGCGCAATCCCGCCCGGCAACAGCGTGGTCGCGCGGAGGCAGGGCGGTTCGGTCGTTCACCTCCGTTCGGTTCGAGGAGTTCCGGCCGCAGCCGGCCAAGACCTTCAGATGCTGGCCTTTACAGCCAGCGTTTTCGGCGGAACAAGGTGAACAACGACACCGCGCCGGTCACCGCGATGATCCACCACAGCAGGTACCCGTATCGCCATCGCAGTTCCGGCATGTCCTGAAAGTTCATGCCGTAGATCCCGGCGAACGCAGTCACGAACGCCGCCACCGACGCCCACGCGGTGATCTTGCGCAAATCGGTGTTCTGCTGAACATTGACCCGAGCAAGAGTCGCAGCGACGAGAGAGCTGATGACATCGTCGAACTCGACGATCCGTTCCGCCACCGCGGCGTGGTGTTCGGCGACATCACGCAGATGCCGGTGTACGTCCTTGGGAATCGGCTCCGGCAACGCAGTGGCGGCAGCGAGCGTGGACAGCGCCGCAGCGAGGGGGTTGACCGAACGCCGTAATTCGAGCACTTCGCGTTTGACGAGGTAGATCTGCTCGATAGGGGTGTGACGATCGGGGCTGAGCAGTTCCACTTCCAAAGTGTCGATATCGACGTCGACCGATCCGACCACTCCCAGGTAACCGTCGACGATCCGGTCGATCACCGCGTGCAGGACAGCCCACGGCCCGATTTGCAGGTGTTCCGGCGATCCTTCGAGTTCGGCGCGCACGCCCGCCAACGCGGTATGCGCGCCGTGCCGGACGGTGACGATGAAATCCGACCCGACAGCAGCGAGAATCTCACCGGTTTCGACGATGTCGTCGGCGGTGCGGATCGAGGTCGGTGAAAGGTAGTGGGCCGTGCGCATCACCAACACGGTCACCTTGTCGTATTGTTCGAGTTTGGGGCGTTGATGCGCGTGCACCGAGTCCTCGGCGACCAATTCGTGCAGGCCGTACGTCTGGGCGATTGCCGTCATCTGCTCGAAGGTCGGTGCGAACAACCCGAGCCACACGAACCCCGAACCCCGACGCCGAACCTCATCCAACGCACTCTCCGGTGTGTGAGTGCCGGGGAGTCGCACCCCGTCGACATAGACGGCGCAGTCGACCACAGCAGCGGCAGCACTCGATGGTGGTTGTCGATCCATCCCCGCAGCTCACCGTCCCTGTGCTTCCCTGCCCATGCAGAAGAGGGCGACTCAGGATAGCGGCTGACCGCGCACCGAACGCGATCAGCGCTGCGACGGAAACCGATCAGCTGCGGAAAGAATGTGCGGCAGGCACTTCCGCGGGCACATTGGCGGTAGGAAACCGGCGTGTCAGTTGCTCGACAAGAGCGTGCACCCGATGAAGGTCCTTACGCAGAGCCGCCGCATCGGTGCGCGCCGCCGACGCCAACTCAGGTGCGACCGGGCGCGTACCCCGCACCAGGCGCAGCGCGGATTCGATCCGCTCCGACAACTCGTCGATCTCCGAATTCAACAGAGCCAGAAACACTCTCGCCTGCGCAATATCGGACTCTTCGGCCGCGGACACGGCCTTTATGAAGCGACCAGCGAGGAAAGTTTCTCCCCCGCCATGCGCTCGACGAGCAGAGGAACGAAATCACGCACCTTGTCGTCGAAATGAGCATGAGCAGACGCCACAGCGTCCGCCACGACATCAGCCGAGATCGACGGATACTTCGCAGACAACCTACTCACCGCATGAGCGATCAGACGCTCTTCCTCTTCGGTCTTCATCTGTAAATACTGCGCCCCACCTGCCCATAGTTCAACACGAGAGACGACTATCGGCCGCGGCGACAATCAGCACGTAGTCACGCTCTGCTGCCACGAGTCGAACCCGACCGGCCGAGTTCGCCCCACACCGGCAAACGGGTGCGCGGAACCGGGATGCGATCCTCACGCAATCTCTCACCCTGAAACCATGAGCACCGTCCCGTCGTCGTGACCGAACACGGCCGCAACGCCGCGTTCTGCGACCTGATGGCGCGCGCCGCAGCTTCCGCGGAGGGCTCGGCCTTTTTCTTCGTCATATCTTCCAATGTCGTCATCACGGCACCTCCCTCGCTGAGCGTTTACTCAGCGGCTCGGGCCGAAACACCGAATAAGAAACAGTCCCCGCGGATCGGCTAGAGGGACACGTCAGGGACTGTCCATCTGAGGGCCTTGTTGGTCTTCGTGTGTAGTGGGCGCGGTCGCCGCCGAGGCGTTGTGTCGGGGGGTCAGGAAGTGGTCGATGTCGACGATGAGGAACAGTGCGGTGGCGGTAGTGACCACGTGGGCGTGGTTGTTTTCGATGGTGGCTCGCAGGTGTAGTTTGCGGCCTGCTCGGGAGTGGATGTGAGAGCGGAGGGTGTAGGGGGTGTCGAGCAGGACCGGGGCGAGGTAGTCGATAGCGAGGTGGCGGGTGACGGCGAGCTCTCCCACGGTGTAGAGCAGAAACCCGAACAAGTCGTCGAGGACGGTGGCGACCGCGCCCCCGTGGGCAATCGCTGGGGCGCCGACATGGCGGGAATCGAAGCTGTGGTGGGCGTAGACGCCGTGTGCGTCGCGTCGGACGCGCAACTGGTGGCCGTGAGGGTTAGCCGGTCCGCAACCAAGGCAGTGGGGGTGGTGAGGCGGCAGGTCGACGTGTTCGGGCGGCGCCACAGCGAAGGTACGGATCCAGTCCTCGGCCTCGAAAGGTTCGGGGCCGGCGGTCTCGGGTGTGTTGGTGTTGGGTGTGTGCTCGGTCATGGACGCCTTCCGTAGGTGTCCTCACCATTAGCAATGAGGATGTCGCAGTGGGCTTTGTGGGCAAGCTCGGCCGGCGAGGTAATAGTAGCCGGGCCAGTGGTGACCGGTGGGGGTTCGCGGTGACGATGAGGTCGTCGGCGGTCGGGCCGGCTAGGTGAAACAGTGCGCGGACGGTGGGCTCGGGCAGGATGCGAGTTTCGATGTCGACGGCGCCGTGGGCGATCGCATGTTGGTGCGCGGTGCGCAGGATGGCGTCGGTGGGTGTGGTACCTCGCAGCCGGTCGACGTCAGTACCGAGTGCGCGTTCGTCGATGTCGTGACGGGCGCAGATGATCAGGAGTCGGGCGTGGGTGACGTGAGCCAGCTCGGCGGCGTGGTCGACCACGCGGTAGGAGTAGTCGGATCCGTCGGTGTCGACGAGGATCGTGCGATAGGCCGTCATGATGGGGCCTCTTTCACGAGAAGGGGGTGTTCGAGCGGGGAGGGGTGTTCGTGTGAGTGCGTGACGCGCGGGAGCGGCGGGTGGTGGGGCCGGGAGAGAGGACTGCCAGCACGATCGCCCCGGCGGCGGTGAGGGCGGCCAGCGTGAGCGCGGCCTGGCTGCTGCCGTGCACGAACGCTGCCTTGGCGAACTCGGCCAGCGGTTGGGCCGCCGGTCCGGCCTGGTCAGCGACCTGCAGAGCAGCGGCCAGGGAATCGGCGACCGGGCCGCGGGCGGGCTCGGGAAGCTGGGGCAGAGCGGGCTGGATGTGGTGGGTATAGCCTGCGGCGAGCACGCTGCCAGCCACGGCGATCCCGATCGCGGCGCCGATCTCGCGGGCAGCGTCGTTGACCGCGGCGGCGACCCCCTGTTTGGCCGCAGGGGTGTCGGCGACGATGGCGTAGGTCGCCGGGGCGGTGCACAATCCCAGACCCGCGCTCATGATCAGCAGCGGCCACAGCAGGCCGGGATAGTCCGCGGCCACGGTCAACCGGCTTACCAGCACCAGTCCGGCAGCGATGGCAAGCAGTCCTGAGACGGTCATCACTTTCAACCCGACGAGGCTCGACAACCACGGTGCGATTACCGAGATCACGACCAGCGGCACCACCATCGGCGCCAACGCCAGTGCCGAGGCCAGCGGCCCATAGCCGAGGATCAGCTGCAGGTACTGCACCAACAGCAGGAACACTCCGAAGGTAACCAGGAACTGGATGGTCACCGACAGCGAGCCGGCCCCGAAACCGCGGCGGGCGAACAACCGCACGTCCAGCAGTGGCGCAGAAGACCGCAGCTCTACGATCACAAACACCACCGCTGCCAGGAGACCGACCCCGGCGATAGCGGCGACGAGCTGGTCGGCCCAGCCCCGCGCGGGAACCTCGATCGCGGCGAACACGATCGCCGCGATCGCGACGGCCACCACCGCCGCACCCACCCAGTCCACCGGGGGATGCTCGCTCTCTCGGGACTCGGCGATAGTGCACGCCAACCCCGCCAGCACCACCCCCGCCACGGTCAACCCGACGAACACCGAAGGCCATGACCACCGCTCGAGCAGTACCCCGGCGCCGAGGATGCCCAGCACTGCCCCTGACCCCGCAACTCCGGCCCACACCCCCACCGCCCGGCCACGATGGGCAGCGGCGAACCCCGCGGTCAGGATCGACAGCGTCGAAGGCATCACCAGCGCCGCGCCCACCCCGGCCAGCGCGCGCGCTGCGATCAGCCACACCGGGTCGGCCAGCAGCAGCGGCAGCGCCGACGCGACCGAGAACACCGCCAGCCCCGTGACCAGCACACCGCGACGCCCGTAACGGTCACCGATTGCTCCGGCAGGCAGCACAAGACACGCCAGCACCAGCGTGTAACCGTCGACGATCCAGGTCAACTGGGCTTGCGTCGCCCCGGTCTCGACCGCGATCTGCGGCAACGCCGAGTACAACGCCGCCATGGCCGCGACCACCAGCGCCACCGCCAGGCACGACACCGTCAGCATCCACCACTCGGCCCTGGTCCACCCGTCGATCTCAACAGCGCCCGTCCCAGGTGTGTCCACCGGCGCCTCCCAACTCAAAGACCAACAGTCTCGGTACGAGACCATTCGTATCATAGTGGTGGGGGCTCGGGATAGAGTCGACACATACGCCCAGGGCTGAACGAGACGAATCGGAGGAGCGCGCTCCCATGACCGCCCCGGACCACGCCACGACCGACTCACTCACCGCAGTCGACGAGCAGGCCGATCCGCGGCTAGCACGCTCACGCAACCGGTTACTCGACGCGGCCGCGCCCAACTTCGGGGGTGTCTTGACGTGCCCAAGCAGGCGTTCTCGAACAAAGGTGGTCGGCTGGCGCTCCGGCCCGCGGCCACAACTGCCGCAGCACCTGCCTTCAATCCGGAAAATCTAGGTTCCCATGCGGAGCTGTCACTTCCGAGAAAGATGATCATGCCCGAGCACATGCCCATGCCCACACAGCAGGCATAACCCCTCGCTTTGGCTGCAAAGTGCCCACGTCGACGCGGATTCCACCACTGATCACGCCGTTGCGGTGACCCCGAGACTCAGGAAGATCCTGTCGGACCGAAATCTTGGTCGGCCCCTGGAGTACCACTGATCTCATGCACTGGGAACGGCCCCACACTGATTTACCGCATCCGCCAGCCCCCTCAACCCGCCGGAGACCGGGCGGCTCAGCGTCATGGATGCCGGAACTCGTTCGGAGAACGGCCGGTCCATCGCTTGAAGGCGTGTGAGAAGTTGGTGAGGTCACTGTATCCGAGCTCCGTGGCGACCTCAGTCACCGACATTGATCGGTCGAGTAGCCGCAGCATCGCACGCTCGCGCAGGAATGACTGGCGCAACTCGCGGAAAGTGGTCCCCTCTTCGGAGAGGCGCCGCTTGAGTGTGCTGACGGATATCGACAACTCGCGTGCGACCCAGTGGATACTCCCCTGTGCGGGCTCCTTCTCCAGCAGCCGTCTCGTCTTCTCCGAAAACGACGTGGTCCTGCCCCGCTGGTCGAGAGTTCGCTGCAGATCGCCGATGGCGAGTCGGTATGTGAGGGGATCGGAGAACCGGCAAACCTCGTTAAGCGTGTCCGCGGGAACATGAAGGAAGGACATCGGAGCGCCGAAAAACAGGCGCCCGGCTATTAAGTCCTCATGATTGGACAGGAGGGGCGGCACCGGCCAACTCAAGTGGAGTGTGACGGTAGGCATGTCGCCGGCGAGCATGTCAAGCAGTCGCAGTAGCGCCGACCCGCAGTAGGCGACGACCAGGCAGTCCAGGGCCGGATCGCTTGTGTGTGCGGTGAACCCGATGGTGAGGCCGTGGTCACTTGGATGGAACTGTGGACTGAGAGCTGTCGAGATCAACGGCAGATAGGTGAGCAACTCCACGATCTCGGCTACCGAGCCTGCGCTGACCAGCGGAGAACTCAACGGGCCGAAGGACGTCAACTGGGCCTGTTCAGCGAACGCAAAGCCGAGCAGTGTTGCCTGGTCGACGTCGAGTTCGGGGTAGACCTCCCGAAACCACCGTATGGGGGCCTGAACGTCGCGCTGAATCAGCGTCGCCTCGTCGGTTCCTTCGCGAGACATGATGTTGCGAAG
Source organism: Rhodococcus sp. 27YEA6 (assembly GCF_044908235.1). Taxonomy (NCBI): domain Bacteria; kingdom Bacillati; phylum Actinomycetota; class Actinomycetes; order Mycobacteriales; family Nocardiaceae; genus Rhodococcus; species Rhodococcus sp. 27YEA6. Next base: position 8,849 of record NZ_JBIYCY010000032.1, read on the forward strand.
CCGCGCGACGGCGTCTGGGTCGAATGCTTGGCGCTCGAGCAATTGCACGAACAGGAGCGGGGGCACACCCTCGTCATCGAGGATCATTGGTTCACCAGATCCCTTTGAGCCGAATTCACAAGTTTTTGACTCCGCAGAACATAGCCGTAGCGGTCATCCCCGACGACACTTTGATCAAGTTCCCAAGGCGAGGACAACGTATCAGGAGTTGGTTATGGCAGTTGTCACCTTTGTCTCACACGACGGCAAGAAGCACGAGGTCCCTTTCCAAGAAGGACAGTCGCTGATGCAGGTCGCGACCAACAATGCAGTGCCCGGCATCGACGGCGACTGCGGAGGCGAGGCCGCGTGCGGCACCTGCCATGTGATCGTCGATCCGCAGTGGTCCGAGGAGGTGGGCCTCTCCGGCTCCGACGAGGAGGAGATGCTCGCGATGAACCCTGAGCGTCAACCGACCTCTCGACTGTCCTGCCAGATTCCGGTCTCCGAGGCGTGGGACGGCCTGACCGTCCTAATGCCTGAGTTTCAGATGTGACGACGAGAGAGACGATAAGACGCAATGAAGTTTTCTGAGGCAATCGCCGCTAAGGTTCAGTCGACTATCCCGATGGAGCGGCAGATCCAGGGCGCACAACTGTACGACAAGACGCGGCGATGGGTGACCGGAGCGAACGGAGAGAGGCTTTTCATCGAGAGCCCCATCCCTCCTGTGGAGGACGTCGAACTCGCCGACATCGACCTCAGCAACCCTTTCCTCTATCGCCAGGGGCGCTGGCAGTCGTACTTCGAGCGCGTACGCAACGAGGCTCCGGTCCACTACCAGCCTAACAGTCCGTTCGGGCCGTTCTGGTCCGTCACAAGGCATGCCGACATCATGGCCGTCGACAAGAACCACGAGGTCTTCTCCGCCGAGCCGTTGATCGTCATCGGGGTTCCACCTCGTTTTCTTGATATCGAGATGTTCATAGCGATGGATCCGCCACGACACGACGCGCAGCGGGCCGCTGTCCAAGGCGTGGTCGCACCGAAGAACCTGCGTGAGATGGAGGGTCTGATTCGATCGCGCGTCCAGGAGGTGCTGGACAACCTGCCCGTGGATCAGCCGTTCGACTGGGTCCAGAACGTCTCGGTCGAGTTGACCGCTCGGATGCTTGCGACCCTCCTGGACTTTCCCTACGAGCAGCGCCGCAAGCTCGCTTACTGGTCTGATCTCGCATCCTCGATGGAGCAAGCCAACGGCGGCCCCTCGGACAATGACGAGGTGTTCCGCGGCATGCGCGACATGGCGCGAGGTCTCAGCACTCTCTGGCGCGACAAGGCTGCCCGGACAGCTGCCGGGGAGGAACCCGGATTCGACTTGATCACCCTGTTGCAGAGCAACGAAGACACCAAGGATCTGATCGACCGACCGATGGAGTTCCTGGGCAACCTTGTGTTGCTGATCGTCGGAGGCAACGACACGACGCGGAACTCGATGAGCGGCGGTGTTCTCGCGTTGAACCGGTTCCCTGACCAGTTCGAGAAGCTGAAGGCGAACCCTGACCTGATCCCCAATATGGTCTCGGAGATCATTCGGTGGCAAACACCGTTGGCCTACATGCGCCGGATCGCCAAGGCCGACACCGTGCTGAACGGGCAGTTCATCCGCAAGGGCGACAAGGTAGTGATGTGGTACGCCTCAGGCAACCGTGATGAGCGGATGTTCGATCGGCCCGACGACTTCATCATCGACCGGGCCAACGCTCGCAACCACATCTCCTTCGGCTTCGGTGTCCACCGCTGCATGGGCAACCGACTGGCGGAATTACAGCTGCGGATTCTCTGGGAAGAGTTGCTTTCTCGCTTCGAAAAGATCGAGGTCGTCGGCGAGCCCGAGTATGTGCAGTCCAACTTTGTCAGGGGCATCAGCAAGATGATGGTCCGTCTCACCCCGAAATCCGACGTATGACCTTACATCGGGCCCTCGTCGTCGGGGCCAGCCATGCCGGAGCCCAACTCGCGGCCAGTCTTCGACAGGAAGGGTGGACCGGCGAGATCGTTCTCATCGGCGATGAGTCGACGTTGCCCTACCAACGCCCTCCTTTGTCGAAGGCGTACCTGGCCGGGAAGAGCACACTCGACGAGCTTGCGATCCGCAATGCCGATTTCTATAGCAAGCAGGGAATCCAAGTCCTGAATGCGACGGTGGAGGCGATCGACCGCTCGGGTGGTCATCTCTCACTGAGTACCGGCGGCGCACTAGCTTACGACCAGCTTGCGCTGTGCACTGGCGCCCGCCCTCGGCGACTCCCCACCCCGGGAGCCAACTTGGCCGGAGTCTACTACTTACGCACAGTCGCAGACGTCGAGATGATCCGAGTGGCCGCCCACGCAGGACGTCGGGCAGTGATCATCGGCGGCGGTTACATCGGACTGGAGACGGCTGCCTCGTTGCGTGCACTGGGGCTGGAGGTCACCGTGCTCGAGGCGACTGGGCGCGTCCTTGAGCGGGTCACTGCCCCCGAAGTATCAGCGTTCTTCGACCGTATTCACCGGCAGGAGGGCGTGAAAATCCGGACGGGTGTGCTGGTCGAGGTTCTGTCCGGCGAGGACAGGGTCCGTGAAGTAGTTCTGTCCGGTGGCGAGTCAATTCCCGCTGACCTCGTCATTGTCGGCATCGGCGTTGAGCCGAACACCGATCTTGCCGCCGCCGCAGGTCTGGTCATTGATAACGGCGTCGTGATCGACGACCAGGCCCGGACCAGCGACCCCGACATCGTGGCCGCCGGGGATTGCGCAAGCCACAGCATGGCTCGCTACAGCCGCCCTCTACGCCTGGAGTCTGTGCCGAGCGCGCACGAGCAAGCCAAGGTCGCTGCCGCGACGGTGTGTGGGAAGTCCAAGAAGATAGCGGCGCTTCCATGGTTCTGGTCGGATCAATATGATCTCAAGCTCCAGATCGCCGGTCTGAACACCGGTTACGACGAAGTCATCCTCAGCGGAGACCCGACCCGAGACCGCGACTTCACCTGCTTCTACCTCCGTGAGGGAGAGCTTATTGGCGCCGACTGCATCAACCGCCCCCGTGACTTCATGTTCAGCAAGCGGGTAATCACGCAGCAACTCCCCATCGACCGAACTGAACTGGCGCTTGCCAGCTCCGCCTGAGATGACGGGTCTTCGGGCGATGGGTACGAAATGGTGAGTGCGGGCTGCGTTTCGGAAAGGAACACAAGTGACGAACATTATCCATCTCCCGCTGGCGAAGGGTCGTGAGCGACTCTCGTCGGTCCTCATGGTGCCACTGCCGAGTCGGGTCGACGCGGCCCTGCTCGGGGCCAGTGACCGGTGGCCTGTCCGAGAGCTCGCCCCGCCCCCGGCGGGGTCAGGCCTCAAACCGGTCTTAGGGACCGCTGGCATGCCTCTGCTCGGTCACACCCTGGACTACATCCGGTTCGGATCTAACTTCTCCCGGGCCAGGTACCAGCGGCTAGGACCTGTGTCGTGGATGGGCGCCTTCGGCACGAAAATAGTGGCGGTTGCCGGACCGGATGCCATACAGGAGGTGCTGACCACCAAGGCGAAGTCGTTCTCCCAGGACGGGTGGACCTATCTCATCGATGCCTTTTTTCATCGGGGCCTGATGTTGATGAGCTTCGACGAACACAGGATGCATCGGCGGATCATGCAGGAGGCGTTCACCCGCGACCGACTCGCCGGCTACGTCGACCAGCTCGGCCCGACGCTGGAGGCCAGCATCCCAGGGTGGACAGCGGGACAATCCACCACGCGCATCTACCCGCTGCTGAAGGCACTAACTCTCGACGTCGCCACGAAGGTCTTCATGGCAGGTCGGGGGGGTAGCGAGGATACCGATGCCATCAACGACGCCTTCGTGGCCACCGTGCGTGCGGCCAGCTCGATCATCCGTTTCCCGTTACCGGGGACTCGTTGGCGAGCGGGAGTCCGTGGGCGCGCGCTCTTGGAGGACTACTTCACCCGGCACCTGCCGGCGGCTCGAAGTGGCCAAGGAGGCGACCTCTTTGCGGGGCTGTGCCATGCGCGCACGGCCGACGGTGAGGCGTTCACCGATGAGGACGTCGTTAGCCACATGATCTTCTTGATGATGGCGGCCCACGACACATCGACCATCACCACCACCGCTGCCGCCTACTTCCTCGCCAAGCACCCGGCCTGGCAGGAACGGGCGCGGGCCGAGTCCGACCGACTCGGTGGACGCCGCCCGGACATCGACGACCTGGACTCACTGGAGACTCTCGACCTGGTGATCAAGGAGACACTCCGTCTGGTGGCGCCCGTGCCCATCGTGATGCGCAAGACGGTCGAAGACGTGGATATCGCCGGCCACCACATCCCGGCGGACACCCTGGTGGCCGTGGCTCCGTCGGTGAACCACTTCGACGAGTCGTGCTGGACCGACCCCGACACCTTTGACCCTGACCGCTTCAGCGAACCGCGGCGTGAGGACCAGAATCACCGCCTCGGGTGGATCCCCTTCGGAGGAGGGGTACACAAGTGCATCGGTCTGCACTTCGGCACCCTCGAAGTCAAGGCGATTCTGCACCACATGCTACGCACCTACACCTGGACGGTCCCCGATCAGTATGAAGCGAGGTGGGACAACACCTCGCTCCCCATTCCGGTCGACGGGTTGCCGATAACTCTGGAGCGCAGATGAATAAGGCACCGCTGGCGCACTCGTGGGCGACCGACTTCCTCGACATCGAGCACGAGTCCGTCCGGGCGTTCACCGCCGCCGCGGTTGGGGATGCGGGCACCGACCGGGACAAGGCGAAGCGCCTCTTCGCCGCCGTCCGCGACCAGATCCGGTACGACCCCTACACGGTGTCGGACGATCCCGCCCATTATCGAGCAAGCTTCGTCCTCGAGACCGGGCGCGCCTATTGCGTCCCGAAGGCGGTGCTCTTGACCGCGGTGTGCCGTGCGGCAGGGATTCCGGCGCTACTGGGGTTTGCCGACGTCCGAAATCATTTGCAGACCGAAGCGTTGCGAGCGCTCATGGGCGGCACGGACCTGTTCGTCTATCACGGCTACAGCCATCTCTACGTCAACGGCCGGTGGATGAAGGCGACCCCGGCGTTCAACACCGAGTTGTGTGCCCGTTTCGGGGTGCCGCCGGTGGATTTCGATGGCGAGCACGACGCCCTCCTGCACGCCTTCGCCGCCGACGGAGCCCTGCACATGGAGTATGTCCGCGAGCGCGGCGTCTTCGACGACCTGCCTTTGAACACGATCTTGACCGAGCTTCGGCATACCTATGGACAGCGAATCTTTGAGCGCACCCACGTGATCGCTGACGCTTTCACCGACACACCCGACAGATGCACCCAGCCCGACGGGATCGCCCGCGGGCTCCACTCACTCCCGGAGGCCCGATGAGCACGGCGACCACAGCGGATGCCCTGGACGTACGCAACCCCGCCGACGGCCGGCTGGTCGCAACCGTCCCCATCGATACCCGCGAGACCGTGAACAGCATCGCGGCCGATCTCCGCCGCGCTCAGCTCGGGTGGGCTCAGGCAAGCCCGCGGCAACGCTCCCGATGGTTGCATCGCTGGCGAGACTGGATCCTGGCTCACACCGACGAACTCACCGATCTGCTGCAAGCCGAAACAGGCAAGGTGCGCCCCGACGCCCTGGTTGAGACGACAGCATCGTGCGAGTTCATCACCTACTACGCAAACCATGCCGAGAAGTTTCTCGCTGACGAGCAAGTCCGATCCGCAGGTCTGCTAAGTCTGCCGAAACGGTTGTCCAAGACCTACCACCCGTACCCGGTTGTCGGGCTCATCACACCGTGGAACTTCCCGATCACCCTCTTCCTCATGGATGCAGCTCCTGCGCTGGCTGCCGGATGCGCAGTCCTGGCGAAGTCCTCGGAAGAGACGCCACTGACCTGTGCACGAGTCGTCGAGGGCTGGCACGAGATCGGCGCCCCACCAGTTTTGGCGCATGTTGTGGGTGCTAGCGAAGCAGGTGCTGCGGTCGTGGACGCCGCTGACTTCGTTCAGTTCACGGGCTCGACAGCCACCGGGAGGACAATCGCGATCCGCTGTGCCGAGCAATTGAAGCCTGTGAGCTTGGAGTTAGGTGGTAAAGATCCGGCGATCGTGCTGGAGGATGCCGACCTTGCTCGTGCTGTGGAGGGGATCGCGTGGGGCGGTCTGTTCAACGCGGGGCAGGTCTGCATCTCAGTCGAGCGGGTGTATGTGGTCTCTGAGATCTACGACGAGTTCGTGGCCCGGCTGGCTCAACGAGTACGGTCACTTACCCAAGGTGCCGCGGCAGGTGACGACGTAGGTGCGATGGTCACGGCGAGACAGGTCGAGATAGCCGATCGCCACGTCAGCCAGGCAGTGGCGGCAGGTGCGCAGGTACTGGCCGGCGGAACCCTAAGCGCGGTCGGGAACTACTACGCTCCAACCGTTGTGGTCGGCGTCGACCACACAATGGCCTGCATGACCGAGGAGACCTTCGGCCCCACGATCCCTGTGATGCGTGTCGCGGACGAGGACGAGGCCATCCACCTGGCTAACGACTCGGCGTTCGGCTTGTCTGCCACAGTGTGGACCCGCGACCATGCTCGTGCGCGGCGTATCGCACAACGTCTGGACGCGGGTGCAGTCAACATCAACGACGTCTTCAGCAACCTCTTCGCCACCACACTGCCGCACAGTGGATGGAAGGCCTCAGGTATCGGTGCGCGACTAGGCGGCGCCTACGGACTTCACAAATACTGCCGGGTCCAGTCCGTGACCGAGCCGCGGATCCCTGTCCTGACACGAGAACTCACGTGGTACCCGTACACCTCCCGACGTACGGCCATCGCCGAAAAAGTATTGCGTGCAGCAGCCGGTCGCGGTCTACGACAACGCCTCGGCCTGAACAAGGAGCACAGCAAGTGACGACACACAATCCCCATACCGCCGCGAAAACAGTGGCGATCACCGGGGGAGCCCGCGGCATCGGCTACCAGACCGCGAAGGAGCTGATCCGACGAGGTCACCGCGTGGCCATCGGCGACATCGACGAGGCACGTGCTAAGGAGACCGCCGCCGAACTGGGGGTTAAGGTTGTCACCCGCCTCGATGTCACCGACCCTGACTCGTTCAAAGACTTTCTCGACCTAGTCGAGGGAGACCTCGGCCCCCTCGACGTGCTGATCAACAACGCGGGCATCATGCCCACCGGGCACACCCACGAGGAAGACGACGCGGTGACCCGGCGGCAGGTCGAGATCAACGTCCTGGGAGTCATCTTTGGGACCAAACTCGCCCTTCAACGGATGCTCCCTCGTCGTACTGGACACATCATCAACACCGCATCACTGGCCGGCGAGCTCGCCGTCCCCGGTCTGGCGACCTACTGCGGCACCAAATTCGCGGTCATCGGATTCACGGAGGCGGCGCGACTGGAATACCGCAAGTCAGGCGTGCGGCTGTCCACAGTGCGGCCCACGTTCACCAACACCGAACTCGTTGCTGGGACAGCAGGAGCCAAGGGACTGCGCAATGCAGAGCCCGAGGAAATCGCTCGAGTGACAGGCGAACTGATCGAGAAACCGCGGCCCTTCGTGCGCGTCACTCGCCTCGCAGGGAGCATGGTCGCAGCGATGAAGTTCGTCCCCGAACGGCTCGCCACCAGGCTCGGATCGGCCCTGGACACAGACTCTGTATTCCTCGACGACGTGGACATGGGGGCACGTCAGGCCTACCTGGACAGAATTCGGAACAACTGACCTGGTCTTCGAACCCACCACCCAGAAAAGGAAGATACATGCCCCGCAAGATCCTGATCAAGGACTACCCCCATCAGATCGGGGGGCACTGTGGTTCTGGCGCAATGCGGGATCTTCTGCACTGGCATGGACTGGGGTGGGAAGGGCCACCCGATGAAGGTCTGGTGTTCGCACTCGGCGGCTCGCTGGGGCTAGCGTACCTCCGATCGAATGACCTGGTTCCACCATTGTATTTGGTGGGACGAGGGGCCGACTTCGAAATCGATCTACCCCGCCGGCTAGGCGGACAGGTCCACGTTCTCACCACCGACGATCCCAGTGAGGGATGGTCTTGGGTTCTCGACGAGATCGACGCAGGCAGACCCAGCCTGGTGTGGGGCGACATAGCCGAGCTACCGTACCTGCAGGTCCAGTTGCAGATGAGTCGCCACGACATCGTGGTGATCGGTTACGACGAAGCTAAGGGGATTGCCTTCGTCGTAGACAATGATCGCGCCGAGGTGCAGGAAGTCCCGCTCGATTCGCTGGCTCGGGCGCGTTCCTCGACGTCCTTCCCTCAACCGACGCGCCACTGTACATACCGCATCACCTGGCCGAGCGCGCTGCCAGACATGGCAACAGTGGCGGCAGAGGCATTTCGCCAATCCGCGGCCAACATGCGCCACCCGTCACAGCCGGGGATCGTTGATCTCACGACCATGGAGGCCGGGGCCGAGGGGCTAGCTGCAGTCGAGCAGTTGGCGGCCGACCTTCGAGCCTGGGCAGACCTTCCGACAAGAGATCTTGAGATCTTCCTGTTCAGTCTGGGCGCTTTCATCGAGAAGGCGGGCACCGGCGGCGGCCTATTCCGCCGGTTGCTCGCCGATGGCTGCGCGGATGTCGCACGCCTGACCGGTGATCTAGCCACCGCCGACCTCGCCGTCGCCGCCAGCCGTTGTGCGCAGGCATGGACCGAAACTGCACGTGCCGGGACCCAACGCGACATTGATGCGCGCGCTCGCTTAGCGGCGGTGGTCACGGCGGCTAGCCGACTACCAGAACTCGAGTCGAACCTGGTCGAGTCCCTGGAATTGGCTTCAACCTCACTTACGGCTGCAGGTCTCTGACAGCCCGCTGTTAACCAGGACGCCCGGTGAATTGATCTGCGGATCGCTGTTCGTTCGCAGGCACTATCGAATGAAGGAATGGTATGCAGAGCACGATGATGAACTTTCCCTTGACAACTGCGGCGATTCTGCGCCACGGTTCGAGTGTGCATAGCTCGGCAACCGTACGGACCTTGCAGTCCGACGGGAGCGTTAAGGTCGGCACTTTCGCCGAAGTCGGACGGAGAGCCGCACAGTTGGCCAACGCATTGCGCGGTTGCGGGATCACAGGCGATGAGCGTGTTGCGACCTTTATGTGGAACAACCAGGAGCATGTTGAGGCCTACTGTGCGGTGCCCTCGATGGGCGCAGTGCTGCACACCCTGAACCTACGTCTCACCCCTGATCAACTTGTCTACATCGGCAACCACGCCGAGGATCAGGTCGTAATTCTCGATGGAAGCCTGCTGCCCTTGCTGGCCCCTGTACTGCTGCAGCTCACCAGCGTGCACACCGTCGTCGTGACCGGCGAAGTGGACCTTACCCCGCTGCACCGTGACGGGGTCAGGGTCGTGGGGTACGAGGAGTTCCTCGCCTCTCAGTCCGATACGTTCGACTGGCCTGATCTCGATGAGCAGTCCGCAGCCGCTATGTGTTATACCTCGGGTACCACCGGCAACCCCAAAGGGGTCGCCTACAGCCACCGGTCGACGTACTTGCATTCGATGGCGGCCTGCGCCGCCGACGGACTGCGAGTCAGCTGCGATGATCGGATCCTTGCCATCGTGCCGATGTTCCACGCCAACGCTTGGGGACTAGTCTATGCCGCCCTTATGTCGGGCGCCGACCTACTCATGCCTGACAGGTTCCTGCAGGCTGAGCCGCTGGTGCGGCTCATCGACGCGCAGAGGCCGACCGTCGCGGGCGCAGTTCCGACGATCTGGAATGACGTCTTAAACTTCTTGGAGGCAAACTCCAGCTATGACATCTCCTCTCTCGGTCTGGTCGCCTGCGGTGGTTCCGCAGTACCCCTTCACCTGATGGAGGCCTTCGAGGAGAGGTACGGCGTGCAGGTCGTCCAGGCATGGGGAATGACCGAAACCTCGCCGCTGGCCGCCATCGCACGCCCACCGGTATCGCTCGATGTGCAGGAGCGCTGGCGCCTGCGCGCCACCCAAGGCCGCCCGGTTGCAGGGGTGGAGCTGAGGATTGTCGACGACGAGGGCAATAAGCTCCCGCACGACGGCGAAGCGGTCGGTGAGTTGCAAGCACGCGGGCCCTGGATTACCGGCTCGTACGTCGGCGAGGAGCATGACAGTGAGAAGTTTCAGGAAGGGTGGTTACGCACCGGCGACGTCGGGCGGATCGATGCACGCAATTTCGTGACGCTGACCGACCGCGCCAAGGACGTGATCAAGTCCGGCGGGGAGTGGATCTCCTCGGTCGAGCTCGAACTGCTGCTTGCCGGTCATCCAGACGTGCTCGAGGCATCTGTGATCGGAGTGCCGGACGAGAAGTGGCAAGAACGCCCCCTCGCGGTGATCGTTCCACGTGAGGGCCGCGAGCCCACACCTGCTAGTCTGCGCGACTTCCTCGACGGCAAGGTCGCCAAGTGGTGGCTGCCCGAGCGTTGGTGCTTCATCTCCGAGGTGCCCAAGACCTCAGTCGGCAAGTTCGACAAGAAGCGCCTACGCTCCCTGCACGCCGAAGGAGAGCTAGCTGTCATCGAAATCTAGGAAATTTTTTTCCAACCGGAGTTCTGAATAGGACGAGGCAGATGGAACGCGGGGCGGGAAGTTTTTCACGACACCGGCGTCCATCGCAGACTACGGCACTGGTGAAGGAGATGGGGTCGTGATCTCCCGTTGGGCGGGACACCTCGCCTGACCAACGTGGAGTTGAGCGAAGGGCTGCCACCGCACTCTCCGGAGTGCGCTCAGGTGTATTTGCATAACGGTCACACTCGAGACCGGCATTAAGCGCGGTTTCATCGACAGGAAGGTCGGACCATGGGCAAAGCTTCGGATGCGGTCGGGGGGTCGGTCGACCCAGACATGGAGGACTGGGTGCGCTCATTCCGGCCGCTGGAAGAATCTAGCTCGCCTGAGTTGCCACCCCACCACCCCAACTGTCTTGGGTGCGGGCCGACGAACCCGCACGGGCATTACCTGTCGGTACGGCGTTGCCGAGACGGCGTCGTTGCTCACCACCTCTTCGACCAACGTCACGTAGGGGCGCCCAGGATAGCACACGGCGGCGCGGTGGCGACCGTAATCGACGATCTTTTCGGTTTCCTGCTCTACACGGTCGGAGAACTCGGCGTGACGCGCCGTCTCGAACTCGACTACCTCGCGCCGGTTCTGCTTGCCACGCCTTACACCCTGCACGCCGATACACGGTCTCGCGATGGCCGGAAATTGAATCTCGCGGCCAGGATCGAGGATATAGAGGGTCGATCGGTCACCACGGCGACCGCCCTGTTCATCCTGGTCGACGTCGAACATTTCCTGCAGTCACAGGCGAATACTAAGAGGCAAGCATGAATGTACCGACCGAGAGGGAACTGCTCCTGGACGCCTTACTCACCGATCACGGCGCAGCCGGACCTTACGAAGCGTTCCGACGGCTGCGAGAGACGCGCCCCGTCTTGGTTACGCGATCGGGGGTGCTGGTATTGAGTCGCTACGACGATTGCGCGGCGGCGCTCCGCGACCGCAGACTCGGCAAGGCCGACGAGTCGCTGGGCTTCGGCTTGTCCGAGATCCCTGACGAGCTGCAACGTCGGGCCATGCATCGATTCCGGCGCACCATGCTGTTCCGTAACCCCCCTGACCATCACCGGCTGCGTCGACTGGTGGCCGACGTGTTCACCCCTCGACACATTGACGAGTTGCGCAGCCGCATCATCACACAGATCCATCACCTACTTAACGTCATGGAGGTACAGGTCTTCGTCGACATCATCACCGATCTGGCGCTCCCGCTGCCTGTGAATGTGATAGGCGAACTTCTGGGAGTTCCCGCGGCCGATCGGGCAGTTGCCGCGCCATTGGTGCGTGCCCTGCTCGCCTCACTGGAACCCGGAGCCAATGTTGAGGCTCTGACCGCCGCCTGTGAAGCCGAGAACCAACTTGCCATGTATTTCGCTGACCTGTTGGCGGTCAAACGCGCCCGCCCCGCCGATGACCTACTCAGCCGACTCGCCGTCGCGCACGGCGACGACATCCTGGATGACGACGAATGCGTCGGCACCGCGATTCTGTTGTTCGCCGCAGGGTTCGAAACCACCACAAACCTCATCGGCAACGGCGTCGCCGCGCTGCTCGCTCACCCCGACCAAATGCGCGAACTGGGTGCCAGGCCCGACTTGGCGAGCAATGCCGTCGAAGAATTGTTGCGTTACGACTCCCCCGTCCAGACCAACGGGCGCACGGTGCTCGAGCCGACACGGCTGGCAGGAGTCGATCTACATCCCGGTCAGATCGTATTGACCTTGCTCGGGGCGGCCAACAGAGATCCGGACCGATTTTGTGACCCGGATAAGCTCGACATCACCCGAACCGGAGTCCCACCGTTGTCGTTCGGCGCCGGCATTCACTTCTGTCTCGGCGCGCCGCTGGCCCGGCTCGAAGGATCCCTACTGTTCCCGATCCTGGTGGCTCGTTTTCCCGGTCTCCAGCTCGTCGAACAGCCTCGCTGGCGTACCGGGCTATCCTTCCGCGGGCTATCGAGTTTAAAGGTGGCAACCAGATGAGCCCTCCCCTACCCCCCACCAGAAGGGCTCAAAGTCTCGGGAGTTGAACCCGACCGAACCACCTCAATCGATCGGAGTCGCAGTGTCAGCGCAGCCTTTCCTAGGCTTCGCAGGTCGGGCGCCGACTCGCTTGCACGGCGCGACCGGAACCAGTTTGTCAGATCCATGCTCAGGGAGACGAGTTTACGGCCTGCGCGTGTGGTAGACGTGAGCGTGCGCGTGTGGTACATGTGAGCGGCTGGTGGCGGGGCCGGGAGAGAGAATACCGCAGCCCCGTGACCAGCACACCGCGACGCCCGTAACGGTCACCGATTGCTCCGGCAGGCAGCACAAGACACGCCAGCACCAGCGTGTAACCGTCGACGATCCAGGTCAACTGGGCTTGCGTCGCCCCGGTCTCGACCGCGATCTGCGGCAACGCCGAGTACAACGCCGCCATGGCCGCGACCACCAGCGCCACCGCCAGGCACGACACCGTCAGCATCCACCACTCGGCCCTGGTCCACCCGTCGATCTCAACAGCGCCCGTCCCAGGTGTGTCCACCGGCGCCTCCCAACTCAAAGACCAACAGTCTCGGTACGAGACCATTCGTATCATAGTGGTGGGGGCTCGGGATAGAGTCGACACATACGCCCAGGGCTGAACGAGACGAATCGGAGGAGCGCGCTCCCATGACCGCCCCGGACCACGCCACGACCGACTCACTCACCGCAGTCGACGAGCAGGCCGATCCGCGGCTAGCACGCTCACGCAACCGGTTACTCGATGCGGCCACCCATCTGCTGTCCACCGGTGGCGTCGAAGCGGTCACTGTCGAAGCCGTCACCCGCATGTCGAGGGTCGCGCGCGCGACTCTATACCGACACTTCGGTAGCACCAATCACCTGCTCGCGGCAACCTTCGAACGGCTACTCCCTCACGTCGACACCCCTTCCGGCACCGGACCCGTGCGCGAGCGGCTGATCGCACTGCTCACCACCGAATCCGACCTCATCGAACAGGCCCCAGTACAGATGACCACCCTGGCATGGCTGGCCATGGGGTCCCTTGGCGACGCCCACACCGACCCCGCCCGCCGCCCCGATCCGGCCGCGATCACCTCGCTACGCGCCCGCATCATAGAGCAATACCGCCAACCCTTCGACTACATCCTCACCAGCCCCGACGCCCGTGCCATGCTCGGCGAACTCGACACCACCTTCGCCCTCATCGAACTCCTCGGCCCGATCGTCTTCGCACACCTCACCGGACTGCGCACCATCGACCACGACGATTGCACCCGACTCGTCGACAACTTCCTCACCACCCACCGAATAGGCGCGGCATCAACCACTCCGGCCGAGCACAGAACGCGGTAACCGAAGACCTGGGCCAGTCGGTCAGAACAAAAAGTGTCGCGGACCCGCAGAGCCCGGTGTCGTAGCAAGCATGCTGTAGTGGACGGCGACTCAGCGCAGCCGTCCTGCGCGTTGTTGGTGTGGTGGGACCTTGATGCGTGGGTGCTGAAGGCCGAGGTTGACGAGCGCTTCGCGGCGTTCGAGGTAAGGCAGGACGGTCGTCGATGTGTCGTCGACGTCGAGGACATCGACGATCCGGCAAAGCCAGCATTGTTACGGCCACCGAGCGCCGTGACGCTTCCACAACTTCTCTTCCGGAGTCACATACGCACACCACCAACAAGAAGATCAACGATCACTTCTTATCCGAAACACGATGAGCGCCCTCCTGCCGGTTTGGGTGTTCGTTTTGACCGTCGTCATACCGGACGGTTAAGAACGGGCGTCTGGGCGCGACTGATGTCAGTTTCAGAAGACGGCTGCACTATGCCAGAAGTGGACTGCACTAGAGGGTCGACTAAGTCGACATAGCTTAAAGAGTGATGTCCACAAATCTCGCTAACGAAGCGAGCAGCCTCTCGCCGACAACGGAATCAGTGAATCGAACCGGAGTTTCCGGAGACTTCATCCTTTGGGAAAGATGGAGTCATGTCCTCAGCAACGAACAAGAGGTACCCGCCCGAACTGCGTGAGCGGGCAGTGCGGATGGTCGCAGAAGTCCAACACGAGTACCCGTCCGAGTGGGCCGCAGTCGAATCCGTCGCTGACAAACTCGGCATCGGAACAGCGCAAACGCTGCTCAACTGGGTCCGGAGAGCTCAGACCGACGCCGGCGAACGTCCCGGTGTGACGAGCGAAATGGCAGCGGAGATGCGCAAACTTCGAGCCGAGAATCGGGAACTCAAGCGCGCCAACGAGATCCTGAATTCGGCATCGGTTTATGTGGGTGATCGATGTCAAGTGCCCGTGTCGTCGAGTCGCTGGATAAGTCCGTCGAAGACCTTCTGCCGCCCGATCTGGCC
>NZ_JBIYCY010000033.1:0-22129 GCF_044908235.1 Rhodococcus sp. 27YEA6
GCGGGCAGGGACTTCGGGGGTCCGCTGACCGTAGCCGGTTCCTCGCTCATTTATCTCCACATTTCTGTTCGGCTCTGGCTTCTTCGACCCGGCGAACTACCGCCGCGGATGCGGCTCCCAGTGCCGCTCCGGCGAGTACGTCGGTCGGGTAGTGAACTCCCAGGACCAGACGCGAGAGCATCATCGGGGGCACCAGCAACGCCGGTAAGGGTAGCCCGGTGAGCCGACCGATCAGCACAGCCGCCGCCGTCGTCGACGTCGCGTGTGATGACGGGAAGCTGAGCTTGCTCGGTGTCGAGACGTTGACCTGCACCGAAGGATCGGAAGGTCGCTTGCGCCTGACCACTCGTTTGATAACCACGGAGGCGGCGTGTGCACCGAATGCTCCGACGGCTGCTCCGGCCCATTCCCGTCGACGCGGCTTGTCCACAGCAGCACCGACGGCAGCGATCGCGATCCACCCGAGGGAGTGCTCACCGAAGTGAGACATACCGCGGGCGACCTTGACGGCTCCCGGCAGCTGCCCGACGGTCGACTGAATCCCGGCCAGAATCTGTACTTCAGGAGATGCCGAAGACACGTTCCCACCTTTCCGTGCTGGTCAGTGAAGGAACGGCGTCCTGGTACTGCTTCTTGAGCTCGGGGAAACGGGCGGCGAGTTCGCGGCGCAACCGTGTTGCTTCCTTGAGCAGTTCGAGCGCGAGTTTCGGGTTTCGCTTGCGGTAGACGACGCCGCGACCGTCGGCCGTGGTGACGGTGACGCCGTCGACCTGCGAGAGCAGGAACCAACGGGCGTCGATGGTCGGAACATTGAGCTGAGGGCGCTCGAGGTGTTCCGGCTTGGCCGGCTTCACGTTGTGCACTCCGGCCCTGAGGACCCGGGTGATCTTCGCGACGGTCGACAGCGGCAGGCTCACGTCTCCGACATCCGCACCGGAGGGCAGCGGCAACGCAGTCGACGACGGCAGTACGACGGCGTCGGAGAATTCCTTGCGCTGGGCGTGGACCTCACCGAGTGCCGTCGGCAGCATGTTCGCGACGTGCTCGGGTCCGGCGAGGAAGTCCGCGATGGCCTTGTTCTGGATCGCGACGGTGGAGTACTCGAGGCACAGCAGGTGCTTGAGCGTTGCCTTCACCGTGTTGACCACGAGGCCACGGCCGTTGCCCGGCATGTGGAGCGCGGCCACCACCAGACGGTTACGGAGGTGGAAGTACGCCTGCCAGTCGATGGCGTCGTCCTTGTCGCTCCACGCCATGTGCCAGATCGCGGCACCGGGCAGCGTGACGGTCGGGTATCCGGCTTTCTTTGCGCGCAAACCGTATTCGCAGTCGTCCCACTTGATGAAGAGCGGTAGTGGCTGCTTGATTTCTTCGGCGACCTGGCGCGGGATCATGCACATCCACCAGCCGTTGAAGTCGACGTCGATGCGGCGGTGCAGGAGTTTCGATTCGCGCAGCGGCTTCTTCGAGAAATCGTGGTCGTATTCGACGTTCGGTGCCGCGGTCCACATGAAGATGCCGCGGTCGACCACTTCACCCATCACGTGGAGGTGGCTTCGTTCCTGCAGGTTGAGCATCTGCCCACCCACCAGCATCGGCGACTTCGCGAAACGCGAGAACGAAAGCGCACGCAGAATCGAGTCCGGTTCGATCTCGATGTCGTCGTCCATGAACAGGATGTGCTGGCACTGCGTCGTCTTGAGTGCCTCGTACATGATTCGGCTGTATCCGCCCGAGCCGCCGAGGTTGCCCTGATCGTGAATGGCGAGCCGATCACCGAGCGCTGCAGCAGCTTCGGCGAATCCGGGTTCGTCACGCACCTTGCGGGTGCCCTGATCCGGCATGATGACGGCCTTGATCACGTCCGACACCAGCGGATCCGAAGCCAGTGCAGCAAGCGCCTTGACCGCGTCGGTCGGACGGTTGAACGTCGGAATACCAACGGCGACAGTCGCTTCGCCGGGAGCCTCGACGGGCGCGTACCAGCCGCCGCTCTCGACGACCACTGCCGTATCGGTGGTGATGTCGAACCAGATCCAGCCACCGTCCTCGAACGGCGCCAGTTCCACCTCGAACTCGACCGCGGCATCGCCGTCGGCAAATTCCTTGCCTTCCACGTGAATTCGCGAGGAATCCGCCTTGGAACGGTAGATGTCGACGCGGCCGTGGCCGGACAGTTCGAGACGAAGGACCACCGATTTCAGGATGGACCATCGACGCCAGTAGCTGGCAGGGAACGCGTTGAAGTACGTGGCGAACGAGACCTCGGTCTCGGCGCCGAGCGCTACCGACGTGCGCGAGGTCGAGTGCGCCCGCCGACTGTTGGACCAGGACTCTTCCAAGTACAACGTGCGGACGTCGAGCGGCTCACCGGCGCGGGGCAGGATGATCCGCTGAAGCAGGGACTTGCCGAGGTAGGTCACCTCGTCGCCGCTGACGGCATCTTCGCCTTCGAGTAGATGACGTGCGTTCATTCGCTCTCCCCTGCCAATTCCGCACCCGTTTCGAGATGCGGGCGCAGGGTGTTCTCGAACATCGTCAGCGCGCTGGCGATCGCCATGTGCATGTCCAGGTACTGGTAGGTGCCGAGACGCCCACCGAAGAGGACCTTGTTCTCCACGGTCTCCTTCTTGGCGCGTGAGCGGTACGCGGAGAGCTTCTCGCGATCCTCGGGAGTGTTGATCGGGTAGTACGGCTCGTCCTTCGCCTCCGCGGCACGTGAGAACTCACGCATGATGACGGTCTTGTCGGTCGGGTACTCGCGCTCCGGATGGAAGTGACGGAACTCGTGGATACGGGTGAACGGCACGTCGGCGTCGTTGTAGTTCATGACCGGGGTGCCCTGGAAGTCTCCGGTGGGCAGAACCTCGGTCTCGAAATCGAGGGTGCGCCATCCCAGTGCACCTTCGGAGTAGTCGAAGTAGCGGTCGAGCGGGCCCGTGTAGATGACAGGGGCGTCGGGGCTGGCGGTGCGCAGTTCGTCGCGGACGTCGAAGTAATCGGTGTCGAGGCGGACCTCGATCTTCGGATCCTTCGCCATGTTCTCGAGCCACGCCGTGTAGCCGTCGACAGGCAGGCCCTCGTACGTGTCGTTGAAGTAGCGGTTGTCGAAGTTGTAGCGGACCGGCAGGCGGCTGATGTTCGCGGCGGGCAACTCGGTGGGGTCGGTCTGCCACTGCTTAGCTGTGTAGTCACGCACGAACGCTTCGTAGAGCGGGCGTCCGATCAGGGAGATCGCCTTCTCTTCGAGATTGGAGGCGTCCTTCGAATCGATCTCGCTGGACTGTTCGGCGATGAGGGCGCGTGCTTCTTCGGGAGTGAAGTACCGACCGAAGAACTGCGACACGAGACCGAGTCCCATCGGGAACTGATACGCCTGTCCCTTGTGCAGCGCGAAGACGCGGTGCTGGTAGTTCGTGAACTCCGTGAACTGGGTGACGTAGTCCCAGACCTTCTTGTTGGAGGTGTGGAACAGGTGGGCACCGTACTTGTGGACCTCGATGCCGGTCTCCGGCTCTGCCTCCGAGTATGCGTTTCCCCCCAGGTGGTGACGGCGATCCAGCACCAGCACGCGCTTACCCAGCTGGGTAGCGGCACGCTCGGCGATGGTCAGCCCGAAGAATCCCGAACCGACGACGATCAGGTCGTACTGGGCACGGGCGGTCTCTGAATTTGCAGCGGTCACGATGAACCAGGGTATCGGACCTGTTCGGACGCCGAGGGTTGGATGCGTCACCAGGGACGATGCGGCAAGTCAGGACGTTGCAAGACCGATCAGACCGGAAGCACGAGGTGCACCGCTCGAATCGAATTCGATCACGATCGGTTCGTCGACCGGAAAGTGCGCGGGAAGTAGAAGCAGTCCCTCCGACGCGCAGCGTTCGAGAAGTTCGCGGCGGGTGACCCTCGCGATCTCCGGATCCGCGTCGCCGCCCTGACTGAGGTCCGGGTACAGAAACTGGATCGGATGGTGGATCACATCGCCGGAGATGACGGCGCCGCCGTCGACAGTGCGAATCTCGATCACGATATGGCCCGGCGTGTGGCCGGGCGCGCTGCGAACGACGACGCGTGTGCCTTCGGACTCGACCAGGACGTGGCCGTCGTCGACCGCCTCCCACTTCGCCCCGTCCAGAACGGGACGGACGCTGTCCTCGAAGGTCTGCGCCAGATCCGAGACCACTCCTTCGTGTGGACCGTCGGCGGCGAGTTGTTGGAGCGCGGCCAGTTCGGTGCGATCGAAAATGTAGGTCGCGCGGGGGAAGGTAGGCCGCCAGGTTTCGGCGTCGAGGGCGGTGTTCCAGCCACAGTGGTCAGGGTGCAGATGTGTGCTGACCACCAGATCGACGTCGTCGACGGACACACCGGTGGCAGCGAAGCGTGAGAGGTAGTCGGTGCCGAACATGTGATGCGGCAAGAGGTTCGGCCGGTGCTTGCTGTTTCCGTTGCCGGTGTCGACGACGACGGCCTTGCCGCCGATCTCCACCAGGTAGGTGTGGATGGCAAGCACGAGGTCACCACTACCCTCGTCGAAGAACTCCGGTGTCAGCCGCGCCGACGCTTCCTCTATCTCCGCCTCACTCGCCTGGGGAAAGAGCTCTCGCGGCGGAAACGGCCAGTGCGCCAGCTCTGTCAGTTGGGTGACGCGTGCCGACCCGACGTCGATGGTGAAGCTCATCAGTGTTTGCCTTCCGAACAGCTCGATACCGCTTGTGGGCACACACAAAGGCACCCACCGAAATGCTCGGTGGGTGCCTGGTCGGTGTCAATGGTTTTCGACGCCGGTGATCAAAGACTCTTCGCGATGATGCCCTTCATCACTTCGTTGGCGCCGGCGTAGATCTTCTGGACGCGGGAGTCCTCGTACATGCGCGCGATCGGGTATTCACGCATGTAGCCGTATCCGCCGTAGAGCTGCACGCACCGGTCGACGACGGCGCATTGCTGCTCGGTGAGCCAGTACTTGACCATCGCGGCGTCTGCGCCGTCCAGCTCGCCGTTGAGGTGATCCTCGATGCAGTTGTCGAGGAAGACACGGCAGGTGCGTGCGATCGTCTGGCACTCGGCCAGCTCGAAGGCGGTGTTCTGGAACTCGAAGAGGCTGTGCCCGAACGCTTGACGCGCCTTGGTGTATGCAACGGTCTCCTCGACTGCACGCTCGATGGTGCCGATGGCCTGCGCGCCGATGATGAGGCGTTCCTGCACCAGCTGCGCCATCAACTGACCGAAGCCGAGCCCCTCGGACTCACCGAGGAGGTTCGAGACGGGAACGCGAACGTCGGTGAAGGACAGCTCCGACGTATCTGCGCCGTGCTGACCGACCTTGTCGAGCACGCGGCCGACCGCAAAGCCTTCGCAGTCACGAAGATCCACGATCAGGAGCGAGACACCCTTGGCGCCCGCCTTGGGGTCGGTCTTGACGGCAAGCACGATCATGTCTGCGCTGCCACCATTGGTGATGAAGGTCTTCGACCCGTTCACGACGTAGTGGTCACCGTCACGGATCGCGGAGGTGGTGATTGCCTTGAGGTCGGAACCTGTTCCGGGCTCGGTCATTCCGATGGCGCCGAGGATTTCGCCCGTCGCCATACCTGGCAGCCAGGCCTTCTTCTGCTCTTCGCTTCCGTATTCGAGCACGTAGTGGGCGACGATGCCACTGTGCACGGAGTTACCGAGCGCATAGTCACCGCAGTAGCCCTGCGCCTCGAAGACAGCGAGATCGTGCGCGAAAGTTCCACCGCCCCCGCCGTATTCCTCGGGAATCGAGCAGCACAGCAGGCCGAGCTTGCCGGCTTCGAGCCACACGGACCGGTCGACGCGATGCTGAGCGTCCCACTGCTCACGCTTGGCGATCAGTTCACGATCGAAGAAACCACGGGCCAGTTCGGCTACTGCGGTGATCTCGTCGTCGTGCCACGACGGCTTGCGCTTGGTCGCCATGATCAGACCCGCTTCAGCAGGGCAGCGAGTGCCTGACCGCCGCCGATGCACATGGTGACGATGCCGAATTCGAGGTCGCGGCGGACCATGTCGCGGGCCGCACGCAGGGTCAGGATGGCTCCGGTGGCGCCGACCGGGTGTCCGAGGGCGATCGCTCCGCCGTACGGGTTGGTCTTCTCCGGATCCAGGCCACTGTCACGGATGACGGCGATGGCCTGCGAAGCGAACGCCTCGTTGACCTCGGCGGTGCCGATGTCGGAAGGCTTCAATCCTGTTTGTGCAAAGAGCTTTTCGAGAGCGAGCACGGGAGCGTAGCCCATCAGACCGGGCTCCATGGCTGCCGTCGTGACGGTTTCGAGCGTGACCAGTCCGGTGAGACCGCGCTTGGCTGCCTCGGTGCCCGTCGCGAGGACGAGTGCGCCGGCGCCGTCGTTGATGCCCGACGCGTTACCGGCGGTGACGGATCCGCCCTCTTCGAATGCGGGGCGCAGCTTGGCGAGGGTTTCGACGGTGGTTCCGGGCTTGGGATGCTCGTCCTCGGTGACGGTGACGGAGCGCCGACCACCGGTCTCGACGGGAGTGATTTCCTCGGCGAATGCCGCCTTCGCTGCGTCGGTAGCCGCGCGGCGCTGAGATTCGACGGCGAACTCGTCCTGCTGCTCGCGACTGACGCCGTACTTACGGGCGACGGCTTCGGCAGTGCGACCCATGTGAGCCTTGCTGAACGGGTCGGTGAGCATCGCGACGGTGCCGTCGACGAGGCTGCGATCGCCGAGCTTGTAGCCCGAGCGGGCGGCGAAGTCGTAGAAGGGCATGCGAGACATGCTCTCGTCACCGCCGGCGAGCGTGATGGCAGCTGCGCCCCATCGCATCTGCATCGCCGCAGACCACACAGCCTGCAGGCCGCTGCCACAGAGACGGTTGACGGTGTAGGCGGGGACGTTCTCGGGCAGTCCGGCGGCGATGCCGACGCGGCGTGCGTTGTAGGCGTCCGGGCCGACCTGGCCGATGCAGCCCATGACGACCTCGTCGATGTCTTCGGGCGCAACGCCGGCGCGGCTCAGCGCGGCCTTGGCTGCTGCGGCGCCCAACTCGTGCGCGGGTACGTCCTTGAAGACGCCGCCGAAGCTACCGACGGGGGTCCTGGCCCCGTCGACGATGACGATCGGTTCGGGTGTGGTCATGATTGTCCCCATCTGCTGTGCTCACGTCGATTTCTCTGTCCGTGGCCGATACTAGGACATCGAAGTATCTCGCAGATGGGGACGTTGGTGTCAGGGTGTGGGAGCGCTCTCGGCGACGGGCACGACCTCGGCGTCGGTGTCTTTGTGGTTCCGGTAGCGGTAGAGCCCGATACCCACGAGGATCGCTGCAAGTCCCAGGGACACGATCATCTGGCTGCGCGTCGAGTCCAGGGTGAGCATTCCGATGCAGAGCGCGATGATGGCGGCGATCGTGGCGTAGGTCAGGTACGGGAAGAACCACATCTTGAGTTCCAGCTCCTGGCCCGAAGCTTCGAGCTTGCGGCGGGTGCGCAGCTGGGACACCGAGATGACCAGCCAGACGAACAGCGCGATCGCACCGGAGGAGTTGACCAGGAACAGGAAGACCTTGTCCGGGGAGAGGTAGTTCATGCCGACGGTCAGGAAGCCGACGATCGTCGAGACCAGGACAGCGCGCATCGGGACGCCGGTCTTCTCGATACGTGAGAGCGACTTGGGGGCGTCGCCGCGGCCGGCGAGGGAGAAGATCATGCGGCTCGCGGTGTAGAGACCGGAGTTGAGGCAGGACAGAACCGACGTGAGGACGACGACGTCCATGATGTTGCCCGCGGCCGGAATGCCGTAGGAGTCCATGACGGCGACGTACGGGCTGAGTGCAACCGACGCGCTGTCCCAGGGAAGCAGGGTGACGACCACTGCGATCGAGCCGATGTAGAAGATGAGAATTCGCCAGACGACGGATTTGACGGCTGCGCGAACAGCTTCGAGCGGGTTGGCCGATTCACCGGCGGCGATGGTGGCGATTTCGGCCCCGAAGAACGAGAACACGACCACAAGGACTGCGGCGAGCATCGCTCCTGTTCCGTTCGGCAGGAAGCCGCCGTGACCGGTCAGGTTTGTCATTCCGGGTGCTTCGACGCCGGGCATCCATCCGCAGATCGCCACGATGCCCATGCCGAGGAACGCGATGATGGCGACGACCTTGATGGAGGCGAACCAGAACTCGAACTCGCCGAACGACTTGACCGAGATGATGTTGGTCAGCGTCAGCACGATCATCAGAATCAATGCCCAGGTCCACTGGGGAACGCCGGGGACCCAGCGATTCATGATGAGGGCACCGGCGGTGGCCTCGATGCCGAGCACGATGATCCAGAACCACGCGTACAGCCAGCCGATCGAGAAGCCCGCCCAGCGGCCGATGGCCTTGTCGGCGTACGAGGAGAACGAGCCGGTTTCCGGCGACGCTGCCGACATCTCACCGAGCATGCGCATCACGAGGATGACGACGACGCCGGCAAGCGCGTAGGAAATCAGGACACCGGGTCCCGTCTCCTGGATCGCCACACCGGAGCCGACGAACAGTCCGGCGCCGATGACGCCTGCGATCGCAATCATCGACAGATGCCGCTTCTTCAGCGTGTGCTGAAGTGCCGGCTGGTCTGTACTGGACATCAGTACTCCTTGTGGGCTGTTCGGAACGTGGATCTCGGTGGCGCTCTATCCGGAGCGCATTTTCGATAGCGCCAGTGTCGGACCTTCGGCAAGCTCGCGTCAGGCTCCACTTTGTACAAACGTGACCGCAGGCACTACAAAGTGGCGAGTTCGAGGTGTCAGACTGGACTCATGCCCATCACGCTCCGCCAGCTTTGTGCGACCGAACAGTTCGGCCTTCGCGTCCTGGCTGGGCACGACCAGCTCGATCGCACCCTGACCTGGGCACATGTCTCCGAACTTCCCGACCCGACGCCCTTCCTCGACGGCGGTGAACTACTACTCATCACCGGGGTGTCACTACCGACGACGGCCGCGGAAACGACCCGATTCGTACGGACCCTGGTGGCGGCCGGAATTGCCGGAATCGGTTTCGGAACCGGCCTCGGATACGAGCAGGCGCCACAGACTCTGGTGGATGCGGCCACCCGTTTCAGTGTGCCCCTTCTCGACGTCCCATTGCGAACACCTTTCATCGCCCTGACCAAAGCGGTGTCGAAGGCGCAATCCGACGACGACATGAAAGCGCTGCGCAGCAATTACCAGAGCCTGCGGCGACTGCTTCAAGCTGCGGTGACGGTCAACGGCACCCGGGCAGTCGTACGACGGGTGGCGGAATTGATCGGCGGATGGGCGGCTCTGCTGGACTCGGCCGGACATACCGTCGAGATCTCACACACCGCCGCGGCCGCCGGAATCGAGCGAACTGCCCCCGAGCGCGACGCCCGCCCGATGGAAGTCAGTTTCCTCACGAGTGAGAACGAGGACGTCATCTCCCATCCGCTGCTGACGTCGAGGGGAAAGCTGATGGGGTACCTCGTCGCCGGCTGCCCCGGCGCCGTCGGTTCACTGAATCAGGGCATCGTCATCGCAGCCGCGTCTCTGCTCACGTTGATGACGGCTCGAACCCGAGACGCACAGCTGACGATGAACCACCTTCGTACCGTTGCGATGCATCAGCTGTTCGAGGGACAGAATGCGCTCGCCCGCAACATCTCCGGGGAACTGTGGGGAGGATTTCCGGTCGAGCCTTTCCAGGTCTTCCACGTAGCGGGCCCGAGTGGCCTGCTCGAGAGCGTGTCCGTCTCACTGCTCGATGGTCTCAGCCGCGATCTGGCGTTCGGCATCACCGACGGTGCACTGATTGCCGTCGTCTCGGCTACCGACAGCGGGCGAATCCTCGCCCGTGTCAACGAAATCGACGTCACCGTCGGCGTGTCGGACATGCTGTGGTGGGACGATCTCTCGCGCGCCAGACGCCAAGCCGCGCAGGCAGCAGCCGAGGCCGGTGCCCGCAACCTGCCTTCGATGCGGTTCGCCGAACTCTCGGAGAGCGGATTGTCCGCATTTCTCGACCAGGATCGCTCGACGGCATTCGCGGCGGCACACTTGCGCCCGCTTCTGGAAGCGAAGGGCGGTAGCGATCTCTACCGGACCTTGGCCATGTGGTTGGCACACAACGGGGTGGGCGACGCCGCAGCCACAGCGCTGAATATTCATCGGCATACGTTGCGCAGCAGACTCGCTCGGATCGAGAGCCTTCTCCAGCTCGACCTCGGCTCCCCCACGGAACGTGCGGAGTTGTGGCTCGAGTACCGCCTGCTCGGCGACGCCCCGACCATCTGACCGACAACCAACGAACCCTGAACGACCTGAAGGGCCTCCGCCGGGTTACGGCAGAGACCCTTCAGAGTCGATACGTGCGAGTCGCTACCGACCGACCTTCCCCTAGCTTCCGCCCGTCGGTATCCACTCGCGGAGCACGTTGGCATCAACTACCTGCGCGCCCAAAACCTTTGTCCAGATGATGGTTCCGTTTTCGTAGACACGGAAGGTGCCTGCTTCGGAGGGCAACTGCATCTCCGGGCCGGCAGGAGCACCGAGAGAGCCGCTTTCACCGCCGAGCTCCCGATACTTCTTCTCGATCTGCGTCTCCGTAACCGTACCCGATGGATCGTCGGATGGCGAATTGGATTCCGGCACTGTCGATTCCGAATCCGGTGCCACTACCACACCCGCACCGTCACCGATGGTGAACCAGTCGGATTTCAGGCCGAGTTTCTGGCGGAACTGAATTCCGGTGGCGCCAACAGTTGCATTTGTTCCGACTACCTCGACTGCCGTCACTCGCCCGCCGTCGGTACCGAATCCGTTGCGCGAGAGAATCTTGAGCGATTGCAGCTCACCCACATCGAAGGCGTCCGCAATCTGCCCTGCGGTCAGATTCACTGTCCAGTCATGATTCGGAGAAAGGGCGTCACCGAGATCCTCGACGGCCGGGAATTCACCGCCGGAGCTGTAACCTCCTGTGGACGAGGAGAATTCGGTGGCAACGATCTTGCCGTCACGCGACAGAACGGCGCCGGCGGTGGACCGGACGGCTTCGGTGGTGCGGGGATCTTCCTTGCCCGCTCCGCCGTAGACCTGGCAGTCCTGAGTGTCGCAGGTGTCGGCGTACGAGCTGCGATGCTCGGTCGCAGCGTACGAGCGTGCTGCCACGGCTTGCGCCCGTAGCGCTTCGGCCCCACCGGAATCGGCCCATTCGGCCTTCGCTTCGACCGGCACCACGCCGAGCAGGTAGTCCTCCATGTCGAGGAGATTGACTGTCCGAGCCGAGCCGTTGTCGAGCACTACGCCGAGGGCGCCTCGATAGGGCGCGTCGTTGTTGCACAGCTTCAGGAACTGGTCGGCGGGTCGATCAGGACCGAGGTCCACCGGGTCCACCCACGGATGGTCGGTGACCGCTTCCCAGACAACCCCGCCACCGCACCCGCTGGTGACCACTACCTGCGCACCGCCACCGGGCAGTGCAGTGAGATGGGCAGCCTCGCCGGGCGCGGTGCGCTGACCGTTGACCACGAGGCCGGCGTCGGAGTAGACGTCGAGCGTCGAGTTGTCCTGGGCCGTGAGCCGCACACTCATCTGGGCAGGCGGCATCGAGTCCAGGACGGTTCCCCCGTAGTAGTGACTGAGGATTCGCTCGCCGGACCAGCCGTCGTTCTTGGCGTAGCCGTAAGCGCCCCACTGGCCCATTCCACGGCCATGTCCGTTGCCGTGCCCGGAGAGCGTGAATTGCGTGTCGGCAGCGACGGCGTGCAGGATCGACGGCTCGTCAGCGCGGATTTGCGTGAAACCTCCGATCGCGACGCCGAGCGCAAGAGCCGGAACGAGACCGAGGACCGAGATCCGCATCAGCGAGGTTCGCCTCCCGGGTCCGCCCACCAGAAAGCGACCTGCGCGACCGGACACAGGCTTCTTACCTGCAGTTCCGCTTCTTCCGCTTCTCGCCATCAATGCTCTCCTCATCGCTACCGGCCTCACGAGTCCGCGAAGTCGGTACTTCGCGCGCAGGCCAGTCCACAACGATTTAACTAAAGTCTCACCCTAAGGTTGAGCGTTATGGACTTTTGTGACTAGTGTGGCAAGAGTGTTTGGAGTTAGCAACACCAGTCACACGAGTCACATCAGCATCACGAGTTGCAGACGTACGCGTCCGAAAACTGGAGTTCAACCCCAGAACATGGCATCCGACCTGCTCGGATCCGGTTTTGAAGGATTCCGTTCACGGCCGTCATCGGCCCTGAAGTTCGCTCGCAAGTAACTACAACCGAGGAGTAATCCCTTGCCACACCGTCGACCGAAGCCCTCGCTCGTACTCGGGGCTGTAGCCGCAGTGGCTGTCGCAAGTCCTTTTGCGGTCTACGGCTTCACGAGCACTACGTCCGATGTACGTTCCGCGAACGAGACGACGTCAGTAGCAGTGCCGACCCAGATCGCAGAGGTGCTCCTCGCGTCGGTGCCCGACATCATCATTCCGGTCAAGGAGCTGACCGGTCTCGATCTCCCCGACATCAACCTCGGTGATCTGAGAAACCTCAAGCTCCCGACCGAAATCCCGCTACCTCCCGGGATCACGCTGCCGACCGAGCTGTTCCCGGCACCCGCTGCTCCCGGCGCCCCGACCGAAACCGCTCCGGTTCCTTCCGAGGAAGAGCCAGGTGCCGTGGTCAAGGAAGTCACCCGCGACACTCCGTTCAGCATGGTCGCGTTGACCTCGGACACCATCGCCTCGGCGCAGTCCAAGGTCCGCGCCCTGGCCGAAGACGGCACCTGGGGCCCGTGGTTCACCCCTGACGCCATCGACTCCGCCAGCTCGGATCAGGCCACCAACTCCGGTACCGCCACCGAACCGGTCTTCGTCGGCGCCACCAAGTCCATCCAGATCCTCACGCCGCAGGGTGCCGCTGCTCCCGCAGCCGAGGTTGTGCCGGCCCCGACTCCGGAAGCTGCCCCCGCGCCCGCTCCGGAAGCTGCCCCCGCTGAAGCACCCGCAGCCACCGGCGAACTCGGGTACACACCCGCTTCGGTGTCCAAGCCGCTTCGCCAGGTGACGACGGCAGCAGATGCCGTCACCGCCGTGTTGATCGACCCGGGTGCCAGCGAGGCAGACAGCAATCTGCAGGCCGTCGCAGCGCCGCTCGGCGGCAGCGGACCGTCCGTCATCACCCGTGCTCAGTGGGGAGCAGACGAGTCACTTCGCTGCGACTCCCCCACCTACGACGACTTCATCGGTGGCGCGACCGTTCACCACACCGCAGGTAGCAACAACTACACGAAGGCCGAATCGGCCGGCATCGTCCGCTCGATCTATGCCTACCACGCACAGACGCTCGGCTGGTGCGACGTCGGATACAACGTCCTCGTCGACAAGTACGGTCAGACCTTCGAAGGCCGCGCAGGCGGACTCGACAAGGCAGTTCAGGGTGCACACGCGGGTGGATTCAACGAGAACACCACCGGTATCGCGATGATGGGCGACTACTCCACCGTCGAGCCTTCGCAGGCGACGCTCAACGCCGTCGGCAAGTTCCTCGGTTGGAAGCTCGGCATGGCCGGACTCGATCCCAAGGGCCGAACGACGATGTACTCCGAGGGCACCGAGTTCACGCCGTACCCGCAGGGCGCAGCAGTCGATCTGCCGATCATCTTCGCCCACCGCGACGTCGGAAACACCGCGTGCCCGGGTGATGCCGCATACGCACACATGAACGACATCCGGAACATCGCGGCCGCGAACATCGGGGGAACGTTGAACCCCTCGAACCCCTCCAATCCGTCGACACCCGCGCCCAAGCCGACCACTCCGGTCGACACGGTCACCGGTGGCACCGGTTCGTCGATCCCGGATCTGGTCACCCAGATTCTGCAGATCACCGACAATTCACCGCTCGCGCAGAAGTGGATCGCCGAAGGTGGCGAGATCGGACGCCTCGGCCAGGCACTGTCCGGAATTCTGCAGGCGAAGCTCGGCAACCAGGGTGCGCTGTTCCAGAACGGCGCTGTCTACACCTCGCCGAACGGCGGAGTGTTCACCGTGCTCGGCGAGATCTTCAAGTCGTGGCAGAGTTTCGGTTCCGACGCGGGTGAACTGGGATTGCCGATCTCGGACGAGTACTCGATCCCGGACGGCCTGCGAAGCGACTTCGAGAACGGTTCGCTGATCTTCAACCAGATCACCGGCATGGTCACGAAGGTCCTCAAGACCTACAACGAGACCTTTGCCCAGGAAATGGCCAACAGCGCGCCTGTCGGCTGACACTCGAGCAGTACACGTCCTCGGGCGCTGGTGGGTTCTACAACCACCAGCGCTCGAGGACTTTTGCGACCCCGTGTGCCGAATTGGTGTCGGTGACCTCGTCGGCTGCGGCTTTGGCTTCGGGGTGAGCGTTGCCCATGGCAACGCCGAGGCGTGCCATCCCCAGCATCGGGATGTCGTTGGGCATGTCCCCGAAGGCAACCAGACCCGACAGGTCGAAGCCGAACCTCTCCGCGGCGGCAACCAGGCCCGACGCCTTCGTGATTCCCGGCGCCGAGAGTTCGATCAGTCCGTTCTCGGTGGAGTACGTCATGTCGGCGAGCGCACCGACGTGCGGAGCGAGCGTGTCGTACATCGCCGTGCTGGTCATGCCTGGACGGCGAATCAGGAGTTTGACGGCCGGCGCCGCAAGCACTTCGTCCTCGGACATCTCGGTGTTGTCCGGGTTGAGCCAGGCATGTTCGTAGTCCGGTGAGCTGACGAACTGTGGGGTGGCGGCGTCATGTGCGCTCTCCCCCACTCGTTCCGCGGCCAAACCTGCGCCCGGGAGTGCAACCAGTGCCAGCTCGGAGAGTTCGGTGAGTGCGTCGACCGACAAGGTCGCGGCGCTGAGGACGCGGTCGGCGTAGCTGTCGTAGACAACGGCTCCATTGGCGCAGACGGCGAGTGGCGCGTATCCCAAGCCCTCGACGACGGGCGAAATCCATCGCGGAGGACGCCCGGTTGCCAGCAGGAACGGCGTGCCGGATTCGACGACGGCATGCACGGCGGCGCGGGTGCGGGCACTGACCAACTCGTCGTGATCGATGAGGGTGCCGTCGACATCGGTCGCAACCAAGGTTGGGCGGTCAGGGCTGATACGACGGTCTGGGCTCACACCGCCATTGTGCCTGCCCGGTACGACGGTCTCGCTCAGCGCGCCCGCTTCGCGCGTTCCTGTGCGTCCATGGCCGCAGCTTCCTCCGGCGTCGGTGCGCCACCGCCGAGTCGGCGCGGCACCCAGTACGCCCCGGGCTCGTGCACGAACCCGTCCTGCACGTGGCGCAGGATTGCATCCATCTCGATGCGCAGGATCTCGCTCAATGCTTCGGCGGGCTCGACCGGATCGATCGGTGCGCCCACTTCCACCGAGATCGGGAAATGATTGCGGCCCAGATTTTTCGGTCCGCCCTTGGTGACGATCCGCTGGGCGCCCCAGACGATCAGCGGAATTATCGGTACGCCGGCGTCGATGGCCATCCGAGCTGCTCCGGATTTCATTTCCTTGATCTCGAAGCTCCGGCTGATCGTCGCCTCCGGGTAGACGCCCACCAGTTCGCCCCGTTTCAGGGCGTCGACTCCGGCTCGATACGCCTGCGCTCCGGCAGAGCGATCGACTTCGATGACGCCGCATCCACGCATGAGGAAGCCGAGGACCTTGTTGTCCGCCAACTCGGCCTTTGCCATCACCCTGAGCTTGCGTTTCGCGGTACCGACCGCCAGGGCCGCCGGTATGAAATCGAGGTAGCTCGTGTGGTTGATCGCGATGACGGCGCCACCGGACACCGGGACGTTCTCAGTCCCGGTGCGGGTGACCTTCACACCCTGGAAACCGCTCAGACCACGCGCGACTACCTCGACAGCGGTGTAAACGGGTTCGAAGGACATCGGTCAGCCTTCGGACTTCCGCGCCTCGCGAGCCTTGGCTTTCGCCTCGGCCTCATCGGCATCCATCTTGTCGGCCTGCTCGAGCGTCGGCGCGCTGCCACCGAGGCGGGCCGGCACCCAGTACTCGCCGGCGGGATGGTCGTAGCTCTTCTGCAGATCGAGCAGCAACTCCTGCATCGTCGACCGCAGCTTCGCCGTCAGCTCACTCGCCGGCTCGAAAGGTGCAATCGGCTCGCCGACGGCAATGGAGATGGGAGTGTTGGTGCGGCCCAAACGCTTCGGATAACCCTTCGTCCACACGCGCTGAGCGCCCCAGATGACGACGGGAACGATCGGGACGCCCGCCTCGATCGCCATGCGGGCGGCGCCGGACTTGAATTCCTTGATCTCGAAGCTCCGACTGATCGTGGCTTCGGGGTACACGCCCACCAATTCGCCGCGCTTCAGGAAATCTACGGCCGCCTTGTAGGAGTCGGCGCCCGCGCCGCGGTCGACCGGGATGTGCTTGAGGGCCCGCATGATCGGTCCGGAGATCTTGTTGTCGAAGACCTCTTTCTTGGCCATGAACCGGATGTAGCGCTTCGGGGTCCGTGCCGGCAGTCCCGCATACGTGAAGTCCATGTACCCGGTGTGGTTGATCGCGATCACGGCGCCACCGGACGCCGGGATGTTCTGCTCTCCCTTGACGGAGAACTTCAGGCCCTCGAAAGCGAAGACGGTACGGGCGATGCCGATGACTGTTCTGTAAACGGGATCCACAGTTCGCTAGCGTAGACGGGAATCCGTGATCTGACCCGCAGCAGTTCTGGGGTGGATGTTGGTCAGAATGTCGCAAAAGGGGCGTACGAACGAATGAAGTCGGCAGGACGAGCGGCAGTGGGGGCAGTCGCACTCGCCATGACGTTGGCGATAACCGCATGTGAGGACGACGGACGGACGGGAATCCTGACGGACGAACCGTCTCCGCCGACGACTGAAACCACGACGACAACCACTCTCGCACCCACGACGACAATTGCGCCCGCTGCGCCGGTCGCGCCACCTCCGGTTGGTGACGTGCCCGGCAATCCGGCTGCTGCGCCGGCCTTGGCAGCTTGGGCAACGGACCTGGTGTCCTTGGACGTGGACGCGCTCACGAACGCATGCTGGACGATGCCGCCCACAACGATCGCCGACCGATACTCGGATGTTCCCGCCATCTTGACGGCCATCGCCGCACCAGGCGTCGACGGCCAGTACGCGGTCACCTGGAGCGGCGGCGGACTCTCCGTCGCCGCCAAGCGCTCGGAGATCGCTTCCGGCTATGCGTGCCCGTTCGTCTTCCCTGCGGGGCAATCAAACTTCTACACCGCGGCCGACGCTTCCCACGCCGTCGTCAGGTTTCTCTCACGCGCCACGGGACGGCCGGTCAATACCCGCGACGTCGAGACGTTCTATCCACTGATCTGCCCCGGCAACAGCCCGTGGGATCCGGACGGCACCGGCGCAACCGGCCAGCCGCCTCTCAAGCTCGATCCGAATCAGCTGGCCGGTATCAAGTCTTTCGACGCCGACGCTGCAACAGTCACTCCGGTTCGCGGCGACTACGTCCGTGTCACCCTGCCCGTCAGCGACGGAACCGGTAACTCGCGCTCGATGCAGTTCACCCTGTCGATCGGCCCCGAGGGATATTGCCTCGGGGCCGCGACCTGAACTGCTTCGGTCAGGAACCGAACGGAAGGAAATCGCTCGAGCCAGCGCTTCCTGAACCGAGGCTGCCCGTGCCACCGCCGGTTGCAGCCTTGATCTGAATTGCGTGGGCCGTCGAGGTGGATCCTGTGAATCCGGTTGCCCCGCTGTAGATTGCCGAAATCGAATGCGTGCCGGTTGTGGTGAAGGTGTGGTTCAGCGCCGCGATCCCGTTGACCACTGCAACAGCGTCACCGATCGGAGTATCCCCATCCATGAACTGCACCGTTCCACCGTTCTGCACCG
The DNA here is from genome assembly GCF_044908235.1 of Rhodococcus sp. 27YEA6. NCBI lineage: Bacteria > Bacillati > Actinomycetota > Actinomycetes > Mycobacteriales > Nocardiaceae > Rhodococcus > Rhodococcus sp. 27YEA6. The sequence goes on from NZ_JBIYCY010000033.1 coordinate 17,875, forward strand.
AACTGACAGTCGCCGACAGGGTCACCGACTTGTTCACCACGGCATCACCAGGCACCGTCACCACAGTCTCCGTGGTGACATCCGAAGGCGCAGGGTCCGTTACATTCACCGTCCGCGCCTGGGCCGAGGATCCGACTACACCGGCTCCTCCCGAATAGACCGCAGTGATGCTGTGCGCACCCGCAGAGGTAAACGAATGCGTCAGGCCGGCAGCGCCGACCGTAACCGCTTCAGGACCGCCGATCGCGACCCCACCGTCGTAGAACTGCACGGTTCCGACGCCGACAGCATCATCCGACGACGTTCGGACGTTTGCCCACAAGTCGGTCGCCACACCAGTTTTGGCGTCGGTCGGAATATTCAGTTCGACGACGGATTCCTGGTCGGCAACACTGACCTGAACTGACTTCGCACTCGCAACCGAGTTCTTGAATCCGGCACCAGCCGTGAAATCCGCGGTAATGCTCTGCGCGCCAGCGGCATCGAAGGAATGTGAGAGGGTCGCGGTACCACCGGACACCGTCACCGGGGAACCGATCGCCGCACCGTTCGACTTGAACTGCACCGATCCCACAGCGTTGTTCGGAGCAACCGTCGCCGTGAGATCAACAGCCGCACCCGTAACCGCCGTAGCCGGAACCGACAGCGACGTCGTCGTCTCGACATCCACCGGAGCCGGATCAGAGACCGTCACCGTCTGAGCCGATGCCGAGGAGCTGACGAAGCCTGCACCGCCGGTGAAGTCAGCCGTAACGCCCTGTGCACCAACAGCATCGAAGGTATGCGACAGCGTCGCAACACCCGCGGAGACTGTGACCGGAGTGCCGATCGCCGTGCCGTTCGACTTGAACTGCACCGTGCCGACAGCGTTGTTCGGAGCGACGGTAGCGGTCAGATCAACAGCCGTGCCCGTGATGGCAGTCGCGGGAACCGAGAGTGAGGTCGTGGTCTGGACATCCACCGGAGCCGGATCCGACACCGTCACCGTCTGAGCAGACGCCGACGAACTCACAAAGCCAGCACCGGCGGTGAAGTCAGCCGTAACACTCTGAGCACCAGCAGTATCAAACGTATGGCTCAATGTCGCAACACCCGCGGAGACTGTCACCGGCGAGCCGATCGCCGCACCGTTCGACTTGAACTGCACCGAACCCACAGCATTGTTCGGAGCAACCGTCGCGGTCAGATCAACAGCCGTACCCGTGATTGCCGTAGCCGGAACCGACAACGACGTCGTCGTCTCCACATCCACCGGAGCCGGATCAGACACCGTCACCGTCTGAGCAGGCGCCGACGAACTCACAAAGCCAGCACTGGCGGTGAAGTCAGCCGTAACACTCTGAGCACCAGCAGTATCGAACGTATGGCTCAATGTCGCAACACCCGACGTAACTGCAACCGGTGAACCGATTGAAGTGCCGTTCGACTTGAACTGCACCGTGCCGACAGCGTTGTTCGGAGCGACGGTAGCGGTCAGATCTACGGCCGTACCCGTGACCGCCGTAGCCGGAACTTGAAGCGTTGTAGTCGTACTCAGCGCTGAGCTCGAGATCTCGATGGTCTGAGCTTGCGCGGTCGAACCACCAAAACCTGCAGTACCTGAGTAGACCGCAGTGATCGAGTGTGATCCCGTCGTGGTGAACGTGTGATCCAGGGTCGCCGCTCCGCCAGTCACCGCGATGGGTCCGCCGATGTCGATGCCACCGTCCTTGAACTGGACCGTTCCACCGTTAGCTGCCGGTGAGATGTTTGCGGTCAGCGCGACCGAGGTCTGCTCGACGGCACTACTCGGCACTGTCAACGACGCAGTCGTCTGTACATCGGCAGCGGCCACGCTCACTGTGCGTGCTGGTGACGTGGATGTCAGAAACTCGAGAACACCGTCGTATTCAGCGGTGATGGAGTGATCGCCTGCCGCGGTGAATGTATGTGGCAGTGTGGCAACGCCATTGACGACGGCCACCGGGGCGCCGATGTCAGTTCCGCCATCCTTGAACTGAACGGTGCCGCCTGTCGGTGCCGGGGAGACCTGCGCAACCAAATCGGTCGACTGACCGACCGTTGCAGCCGCGCCGGATGTCACTGTGGTCGAGGTCGCCGCCTGCGAGACGACGTTGACGGTGGCCAATGCCTGACCACCCGCATTCAACCCACCACCACTCGAATCGCGCGGAGAGCAGTTGTAGCGCTCCCAGTACCCCGGCCAAAGGGTCTCGTACTGCAAGAACGTGAACGCATTCTTCGGCGAATTGAACGCACCCGAATCACCATCTGTGGCACGCAACTTCGGCTGCACCGTACTACCCGCGGCACCGGCAACCACCGTCACGTCGATCGCCGGCAACCGGAAGGTCTTCCCTGCCCCTACCTCGATTCCACCGTCACTGTTCTTGCTCGTGCTCGGGCCGTTACCGCCCTTGTTGTTCGAGTCAGCAGTCTGATTGTTCCCCGAAATACGCAGATGCGTACCCGCGCCATCCGCCGAACCGCCGTCGTTGATCCGAATCACCGACGGAGTCACACCGGACAAATTCGACGAAGTACCTGCCACGACCTGAGCATCCACCAACGACACCCCTGCAGGTATATCGAAGTCGTACTTGAGCCGCGTCCACTTACCGACACTGCGGCCTGCATGCCCACCCGTCGGCACCGACATCACGTTCGGCTGAACCCGATAGGTGAACGTCGACCCCGCCACCACCTTCTCCGGCGCAGACACCGTCACACCCGTCGAATGAAACACATCCGCGATATCAACAGCCAGATGTTCATAACCATCGCAACCCAGCTTGAACCCGATCGAGTTCTCCACCGCGGGAGATGACGTCGGAGCTGCCGAAGCAACGCCACCTGCCACCAGCACGCCACCGACCAACGCCGCCACCACGACCGCGGAACTTCTTCTCACCAACACGAACTCTCCTCAGCTAGCAACAGACGTGGATCGGGAACCGCACGGAAGGAGGTCACTCGAACAGAGCGGAAATCGGAATGGAGCTGGACGCTCGTACAGTACCCGTCAAAAGTAGTACTTGTATCAGTTATTTCAGACAAATATTCACGAATTGCCAATAGTTCAGCTAACGACCAATCCGCGATTCCCGAAGAGCAATGCCCCCTTGCACCTATGGGCGCAAGGGGGCATCACATCATCGGAGAATCATGAACCGAACGGCAGCGACAGCGAACCGAGCGAACCGAAGTCACCGCCCCCGTTACCGACGTTCACAACCGATGCAGTCGACGTGGAACCCGTGACGCCCTGGGCTCCGCTGTAGACCGCGGTGATCGAATGGTTGCCGGTCGTGGTGAAGGTGTGGCTCAACACAGCCTGCCCACCGACAACATCGACGGCCGTTCCGATCGGAGTCGTTCCATCGAAGAACTGGACGGTTCCCGACGTCGCGCCGGAAGAACTGACCACAGCCTTCAGCTGCACCGACGTGCCGACCTTTGCCGAAGACGGAGCCGTCAACGACGTAGAGCTTTCGACATCCGACGGGGTCGGAACCGTGACATTGACGTCGACGGATTCCGCGGTGGACGACGTGAACACGCCAGAGCCACTGAATACAGCCGAGACTACAAAGGTGCCTTCTGCTCCGAACACGTGCGGCAGCTTGGCAACTCCGTCAACAACCGCGACCGGGGCGCCCAGATCGACTCCACCGATCTTGAACTGGACCGTTCCGCCGGAAGGCACCAGGGCGTCCGAGGGATCTTCGGACACTGTCGCGAAGAGATCAACAGGCAGTCCGACCTTGGCTTCACCCTGAACACTCAGCACCGTCTTTGTCGCCTTGTCGACCGGAGCCGGATCCGACACCGTCACCGTCTGAGCCGACGCCGACGAGCTGACAAAGCCAGCACCAGCGGTGAAGTCAGCCGTAACACTCTGCGCACCAGCAACATCGAACGCATGCGACAGCGTCGCAACACCGCCACTCACCGTGACCGGAGTGCCGATTGCAGTGCCGTTCGACTTGAACTGCACCGTACCGACAGCATTGTTCGGAGCCACGGTAGCGGTCAGATCTACCGCAGTACCCGTGATTGCCGTAGCCGGAACCGAGAGCGCCGTCGTGGTCTCCACATCCACCGGAGCCGGATCGGACACCGTCACCGTCTGAGCAGGCGCCGACGAACTCACAAACCCTGCACCAGCGGTGAAGTCAGCCGTAACACTCTGCGCACCAGCAGCATCGAACGCGTGCGAGAGCGTCGCAACACCGCCACTCACCGTGACCGGAGT
>NZ_JBIYCY010000034.1:0-21617 GCF_044908235.1 Rhodococcus sp. 27YEA6
GACACATTGGCATCAGATGCACTGAGTCCGCATCACATTGGCGTACTAAAAGATCAGATTCACTGAGTTCGCATCAGATGCAATGAGCCAGGACACCAAAACCACGCTCAGCTGGTGGTTTGTGGGTCTACGGTGCGGGAAGGAAAATTCTCGTCGGTCACCGCACAAATAACGTTGGTGACTGTGACACCGCCGCCAAAACGGGCCTTGTCGGCCATCGCCGCGTGTGCGTCGCGGACGACCCCGCTCCATCGGGCGAGAACTACGTCGGCGGATGTTGCAGCGGGATCCCGTGGTCGACGAACAGTCGCACCGTCTCATCCAGCTCCGCTGCGGTGCGGCACCCCCAGCGCAGGAAGTTGTACAACGAACTGGCGGATGCGGGATCGACGCGCGCTGCCTCGATGGCGGCCTCGGCTGCAGCGTGCGCGTCAGCCCATAAATCGCGCTCGGGTGCGGGATAGGACGAGCGCGTCGGAGGTGTCCCGGGATCGACCGGCTCATAGGGTCGTGGGCGCAGCAGAGATGCGTGCGCACCGCCGGCATTGATCTCACCGCTCTCGACCATCGCGATGCCGATCGCTGCGGCCTCGAGGACTTTCGCCTGCTCGTCCCAGTGCAGGTCCTCGAACGGAACCCACGCGGTCCGCAACGGGCGAGAACGACCGGCGGCCCTCCATATCGCAACGAGTCTCGTCGCCCACCGTCCGGTGCGAACCAGTGGCGAGGACACTTCGTCGACGACGGTGCGCAGAAGCCGGAACCACACTGCGGCATGTACCCGGCCTGAGCCGAGTTCCACCCATCCCGTCGTCAGAGCCTCGGTGCTGCGCCGATCGAGGTCCGTGACCGCTGAAGAAACCGGAACGGGCGAGACCCGTTCGTCCGAACCGAACCGGACCTGATCCCAGAAGATCGCATGACCAGGGAAAGCAGAGCAGGGTTCGAGTCGACAACGGTGGTCGAGGCAGCTGCTCAGCACCGGATATTGACGCAGCAGAGTCATGTTGATATCAGCAGTGGATTCGAGGCTGTCGACACATGCCGGGCATGCCCGACTGCGCGGAGTGCTAGCCCACGGCAACCATGCCTCGCTCGTGGGTGTGCGGCGTCGTCGATCCTCCCTCGCGAGGTCGGCCGGTAGCAGGATCGAAAATTGGTGGACGTAGGTGTCGAAGTCGCAGTCGGCGGGGTCGGTGCTGTCGAGCAGCCACGGTGTCCACCCCGCCAACGTCATCATCCGTACCCTCTCTACCGGAACTGCGCCGCGAACGGCCAGCTCGGCAAGTATCGGCTCCGGTGTGTAGCGGTCGAGATCCTCGACAGCACAATCGATATCGACGTCTGCGAGCAGGTCAGAAGGCCTGATGTGCGGATACAGCTCGCATATCCGGGCCAACCAGGACGAGAGGGCCTCACCTGGCAGTGGCTGCGGGTGCAGCGGCCACGGGCGAACGTACGCATCATCGGGCATAGGTGCGAGCCGCGCGTTCATGCGAGGTGGCGCTCGAACTGGCGGCGGCGCTCCGTGGGGCCGACGTACGGAGTGCGCGTGAGCACCGATGAGGTGATCGCTTCCTCTCCGCTGTCGACGGCGGTCACTGCTGCGGCAGTGAGCAGCGTTGTCAGTTCACCGATGGTGCCCTCGGAGCGAGTGAGGAGGTAGTCGGTCATCTCCGGTGATGTCAGGTGCGAGGGTTTGCGGAGGGGGAAGCTCGTGGTGAAGCTGGCCAGCAGTGATCTGGCGTCGGCCGTGTTGGTCCAGACCGGCAAAGTCATGGGGTGGAATCGGTTCTCCAGCTGAGGATCGGTCCGGATGGCGAGGTAGGCGTCGCGGGTTCCGACGGCGACAAGAGGAATGCGTAGTTCGTTGCCCAGGAATCGCAGCACGTTCAAGAATTCGCGGCGGACGTTGTCGCGGCCGGCGAGAACATTGTGGAGCTCGTCGATGATCAACATCCGTACGCCGGTGGCGCGGAGCAGCATCAATGCTTGCTGTTCGAGTTCGTGGACCCGATTGCGTGGTCGGGTCGGTGTTCCCAACGCTGTGAGCAGTGCGAGGTAGAACCGGCCAGGTGACGGGTCCGGGGGCATCTGCATGCACAACACCGGTATCTGCTCGCGGTCGGACAAGCTGATCGGCGGATGAGTGCGCCGGAACTTTTCGATGATCATCGACTTGCCGTTGTTCGTCGGACCGAGCAACAGTAGGTTCGGCATACGCTGCCGGTCCGGCCACGACAGCAACGTCTCCAGATGGTCGATGACCGTACGAGCCTGCGGATACCCGATCCACCTCTCCGACCGGATCAACCGGATCCGCTCCGCATCGTCGAGTACGGTGAGCGGTCGAACCGACTCCCGCAGGTGCCCCAAACCCTCGCCGGACGACTCGGTGGGTTCGTCGCTGCTTCCCATCGATGCGGTCATCGCCTCACCATTCCTCGATGTCGCTGAAGACCGGCGTTGCGGTGCCGCCGTCCGCTCGAGGCTCCTCCGGCGGGTGAATCGCCGGGATCGGTGCAGACGCGACGCCGGTGAGATGCATACGGCGGGCACGGTTGCGCCGGGCTTTGCGGGTAGCTTTCTGCGAGCGGTCGGTGACCTCGCGCATCTGCTCGATCATCGAAAACAGTGCGCTCTCATCGACGTTCGACCGACCTTGTTCGCGGAGACGAGTGATAGCAGCTCTGTGCTCCCACAGTGTCACCGCGGGATGTGACATCGTCCGATACGGCACCTCGACATAGCCGGCACCCTCTGGTTCGAGGACCCAGATTCTGCTCAAATCGCGTGGGTCACGTCGTATCACGAACCGCCCCAAATCCTCTCGCCGCGCAACCCACGGTTTGAGCGCGTTCGAGAAGTAGTGCACGTGATCGAGAACGAAGCCCGTGCGCGTCAGACGTCGCCGGATGACGGGAAGAAAGTCCACCAGGAACGCGGTTTCGCCGAGCACCACACGAGGGGCATGACCAACTGCGGCGACCGCGCCGGCCCACACGGCGGCCGGAGTGTTCCCGATCCCTGTGTGAACGCTCGCGTGATACGAGGCTATGGCCAGGACCAGCCAGCGCTCCAACTCACGCAATGTCAACGCCGCGTGCTTGTCCGAGTCGTAACTTCCTCGGTCCGCGGGGTTCGAGAAGGTGGTCCCAGGCAGCTCGTGCACCGCCGTCATCGCCGTTCCGATGATGCGTTCGACGATCCCGCCGTAGTGCGGTCGGCCCGGAGGACGGTATTCGAGTGTGATCGCGTGCTGGGCGCATCCGCGACGCAGCGCTTCGCTTTTGAACTCGGAGGCGTTGTCGAGATACAACTGTTTCGGCTTCCCTGCCATCGGCCAGTGCACCTGCTCCGCGAACTCGCATGCCTCCAGCCATGTCTGTTTCTCGCAGCACACGCGGCCCAGGCACAACCCGACCGATATCGACGACGGCGGCTCCAGAGTGACGACGAACCCAAGTACGGAACGGCTGAAGACATCGATGGCGATCGTCAGGTAGGGGCGGCCGATCGGTTGCCGCTCGTACTCGTCAACGACCATCAGATCGACGACGGTGTGGTCGATCTGGACCTGATCGAGAATCCCCGACACCGTCGGTGGACTGTCGCCGGCGGACTGACGTGGGCGGGCGGCATCGGGTCCTCCGCGTGACCTGGCCACCGATGCCGGATGGAGCGCGGCGATACGCGCGGTGACGGTATTTCTGGCCGGCACAGGCAGACCCGCGCGGTGGCACGCCAACGCGATACGTCGATGCAGCGCAGCGACACTGAGCTTCTGACGGTGAAGAAAATATCGGGTGAGATGATCGCCGATCACGTCCTCGACCTCGGCCGTTACTCGGCTGCGGCCACGCCCACCCGACGAGACCTTCGTCAGAAGATCGGTGACTGTCCCCGTCCCGTTCCTGAGCCTGCCGACCAACGTGTAGACCTGCCGCCTGGACAACCCCAACCGCTGCGCGGCATCGTCGACCGCTTCCAAACGCACCGGATGCATCTCCAGCAAGGGAGCCAGGACAGCGAAACGGGTCTCGGCCTGGGACCACCGCTCCCCCGACGCGGTCAGCACACCGGTCTCCACGACGTCGAGCTTGTCAGGGTCCATCACAAGCCTCCCTGTCACCGAGAGCCGAACGTGCGACCGTGCACCGCACTTCTGACATCAGGATGTCAGAAGACCACTGCACTCACCCTCGAAACACCTGCAAAGAGTGCAGCCGTCTTCTGAAATTGACAAAATTGACGTGGGGAAATTCTCGCGTTTTCGTCCGATATATGTGTCCGTTGGATTCGTCCGTTATGGCATAGTTTCTAGCGGACAGTTTGTGTCCGGGACGTCTGAACGGCGAAAATCGGGAGTGCAATGAAGATCGGCTACGCGCGTGTGAGTACGACGGCTCAGGATTCGTCGATTCAGGTCGGCTTCTTGCCAAGGAGGGTGTCGATCGCGACCGGGTGTACGTCGATCACGGAATCAGTGGCCGGCAGACTCGGCGGCCCGGACTCGACAATGCGATCAACGCGGCCCGCGAAGGCGACGTGTTCTGTGTGACGAAACTCGACCGGCTCTCTCGGTCAGCGGGGGATCTTCACGAGACGGTGAAGCGACTCGCTGCCAAAGGTGTGGCGTTGTCGATCGACGGGAAGATTTACGATCCGACCGATCCGATGGGCAAGATGTTCATCGGTGTCCTCGGGTTGATGGCCGAATTCGAGTCCGATCTGATCCGGAGTCGGACCAGGGATGCTGTTGCGGCGGCGGCGGCCGGCAAGATGAAGGGCCGTCAGCACAAGCTAACACCGGAAGAGCGCGCGTACCTGCTGCAAACGTATGAGACTGGGCAGTTCAAGATTGAAACACTGTGCAGGAACACAGGTTTGAAGCGCTCAGCGCTGTACGCGAACATCGAGTTGGCCCGCACCGAACGGGAAGCTGGAGCGCTCCCGGCACCCTGAAACTAGCCGGAAGTCAGTCCGTCACGTCAACGCTCGGCAGATGTCGTCGCGTTCTCCGTGCCAAATAATTCGGAGAAAACGTGCCAAATAATTCCGAAAGTCACAGCGAAGTCTTCCCGAAATAGTGGAATAGACCGCCTCCCTGAACAAGACATGTTCGCGGCTACTCCGTGAGATCACCGCGCCTACGATGCTCCCGCTTGAACTGGTCGGTCGTGAGCTTGATTCGGTCGGGTCGCGTCACTCGTATCGGCTCGCCGGTCTCAGGATCCACCGGAATGTAGTCGCCGTAAACCCCTGAGTCGTGCCCGGACGAGAACGCGCGATTTTCCCGTTCCGCTTTCTGGTGGGCAAGCAGTCTTTCGTTCCTGGCACGGCGCTCGCGAATCATCTTGGACGTTGCCCACTTTTCGTAGCCGAAGGCGAAAATCAAGAAACCAACAACAAGACCGCCGAATACGAGGGCAACTATCCAGAAAAGGTGCACGGCAGAAATTTCACAGGTAGCGGTAGCGCGTTGTCAAGCTGCTTGGACTGCAGTAGTTTTCGGATGTAAGAGGGCGCGTCTCGACGTGTCGCACTGAGGATCTCAATGCGGGAAGCAAGGTCCGCTGTGCAGCGACGGATGTGCCAGCATTCGACAACCCCATGGTGTCGCTTCCATGCGTGGTGAATTCGGGTTGGTGCCGTTGCGAAGCACATGCCGCTTCAATGCAAGGCCGCGAGGTCCGTGGTGAGAAGGGTAAAAATTACCGGGTGCGCGACAACTGAACTCCGCTGCGCCAGACAACGAACCCGGTGAGCGCTCCGACCGCAGCGCTGGCCAGTGGCCCGACGATGAGATACAGCGTCGGGCTCTCATCACTGCCAGGGCAGAGGGAAATCGTAGGTAAGTTGGCCGGATCCGTGATCTGCGATGTCAGAGGTGCGTACGAAGCACATTGAGTCGGTTGTCCGAGCCACCAAAGCACGAAGCCAACGCAGATAAGACCACCTATCAAGAAGGTTGCAGCCCCCGCTGCGATCAACGTACGCATCTCAGCATCCTTCCATGGTCGCGACCCACGTTCAGTTCGGCGGATAGCGTCGTCACCATAGAATTGAAACGCCGGATTGAATTGAAACGCCGGATTCGACAGAGACCAGGAGAACTTCAGTGACCATCGTTTCATCGGAGTGGCCCGACGGCGACGCCGTCGGCGAATTCACCTGGCGCATCAGCGTCTTCACGGCAGACAATCGTCCGGTGCCTCTGGCTGGGCGCTCGCAGACACACGAGGCCGCCCTGCATGACATGGTCGTCAAAGCCCGGGCCTACATGGCCCAAGAGTCGGGCCCGTTCATCGACCGCACCGCACTCCACGTGAACCGAAACTACGTCCAGGTCCAGGGCATCATCGATCCTGAACTCAGCGTCGACGATATCGTCGCTCGAATCACCGCCGCCTACGCTGCCGAAGCCGCCGCCGATGCCGAACGTGAGCGCCGTCATCGCGAGATCGATGCCATCCCGACACTGAGCCCGACGTCCGCAGGCTCGGTACGCGAGGCGTGGCATGACATCGAAGCCTGGCTGACGGTCAACACGGACTACGCGGCTGACAATTGTGTGCCGCCGCAGGAGTTGACGGGAACCGACGGTTGGCCGGACGAGCTCGTCGAGTTTCTGACGCTGTATTCCGGTGCGCCCTATCGGCTACTGCCGCTGAACGCATTGCTGACCGTCGAACAGATCCACGGTGCACGCCGATCGATGGTCAAGGTCTGGGCGGGCTTGGCAGCCGAAGAACCCGAGATGGTCGACGCGAATGCGTCAGCGCAACCCGCGGGAACACCTGCCTACTCCTTCATCGAGGAGTACATTCCGTTCGCTGGATTGGATGGATACTTCTGGTTCGTCGACACCCGCCCGGGTCCGATGCATGGGTGCGTTACCGAATACAGCCGCGACTCGAGCGACGAGGACGGCCCCAAGTGGATGTCTATCAGTGCCATGCTGACGGACCTCGCCGACAGCCTGGCGGGTGAGACCGTCTTCGATCGCATGTGGCTGTCGTCTATCACCGATGGCGAACTCGACTGGCAGATAAGACGTTAGCTGCGGCCGCCGAAGACTGTTCGAGTGTTTTCCTGGAGTGGCAGGTGTCGTCGACGAGGAAGGTCCTTTTCATATTTGCCAACGGTTTCGGTCACCCGAAGCCAGGTTGCAGGAGCCAGTGCCCCGCGAGAACGGTGACCAGCTGACCGAATGCCCGACCCTGCACCCGCTCATGCGGCTACCGGTGCAGAGCTGGCGGTGGTGTGGACAGGCTGCGGATGTGCCGGTCGCGGTAACGATCGTTCCCGGCGAGCTAGCCCGTCATCTTAGGATCACGGCGTGAACTTGATGCTGTAGCCGGCTAGGCCATCGATTTTCACGCGGTACTCGACACCTTCAAGCGTTGTCATGGTCCAGCCGTCCTTGACGCTTATCGTCTCGCCCACAGGCATCCCCGCGACACCTGCGACCGCGAGTCCCTCGATGTCGCCGTCACTGACAAACTTGATGTCGGTTTCGCCCTGTTCAGCGTTGGTGGCCTGGCCGAAGATCATGCCCACTGCCAACTCCGGCGATGTGTTCTTGACGGTGACCGGGAAGTAGACGCTCACGGGCTCCAACGGCCGGTCATACAGGGTGCTCGCGTCCTCACTCGGCGTGAACTCGACCGGTGCGCCCACGGTGATCTCCAGCTTCACCTCGCCCGACCGCACCGTGTCGCTGTAGATCGCGGTCTGGCCGAACTTGCATGGAATTCCGCCCAGTTTCCCGGCGCAGATCATCGGGTCGACCGACGAGGAGGGTTCCGCTTGCCTTTCCGGAGCAGACTGCGGGGAGGACTGCTCGGCACTCGAGGCTGCCGCGGTGTCGGTCGTGGACGCGTTGCTGTCGTCTTCCAATAGCGCTCCGGCGGTGAGGATACCCGCCAGGATGACACCGGCGGCGCCAACTGCGGCCCATAATCGCCAGGGGGGCTTTGGCTTTGGCCGACGGAAGGTCATGGTGGTTCGCAGGCGGCCCTCCTGTTGGGTGACCAACTCCCAGCCTTGCTGCTGCTTGCTTGTGATCGTTTTCGACTCAGTGCCGCGGATCGCCTTTATCTCAGTGAACTCGTACCGTGTTTCCTCGCCGGTCATGTCTCTTTCCGTCCTTCGATAGCGGTAATTGCGGGTGAACCCGTAACCAAGGACGGGGAAATAAGGTGCACGATGCAGTGTGCACTATCCGGTGGCATCGATGGACGTCATCCAAAGGAAACTCGTTCGCGAACTGCCTCATCCGACCTTCTGGAATGAGGTAGGTCATTCGTCAGGACGGCCGATACGTGCCCGTGAAGCATCATCCCCGGTGTGGTGTCGAACTAGAAACAGGTCGCCACACAGCTGCCGATCCGAGGGGTTCCCTACAGATCGGGACCGTCGAGTGATCGTCGGTCTGGCAGGTGTGGCGACCTGCTTCTCGTCGCATCGTGAAGGTTACTTGGCGGGGCAGACAATTTCGGCACCGCGTGTGTTCATTCACCAGTCGTGCAGATCTTCCAATGAACCGATCCGATGTAGGGGGACAACGAGGACTCTCTTCGTCGTGCGCCTGCATTCGAAGGTCTCATCCATTATTGAAGACACCAGAAGAATGGGGCGATTGGTCTCTGTGTCCAGGGCATTCGCGTGGTAGAGCTCGTCGTGGGCGCTTAAGAAGTTGTCGATCACTCTCAGTTCCCCCGCGTTGTGGGGATGAACGGTGATGTTGATCCATCCGGGCTGACTTGTGGAAATCAAGCTGGACGAGTCTCCCGACTGGGTGATGTATCGATAGTTCATCGCCTGTTCGAAGAGGGAGTTGGCGAATCTGGCTTTCCTTTTGATGCGCGTGGCGATGGTCTCGGGATCTGTACCCGCCGTAACTTCTTCGGTGGCCTGTCGGAATATCTCGGTGAGGTCTGGTAGATGCTTGATCTCGGAGAAGGTCAAGTAGATGGGAAGCCCAGGTAGGGGTTCTGTGAGGTGTACTCGCGTGTCGGTCAAGCGCAGATCCTCCAATGATGTCCTGGCAGTCAGTCTTTCAAGTAGAGACGGCTGGCTTCGTCAAGGACGCGCCTGTAGGCGGCGTCGGTTGCCTTGAGCGCGGTGTCAACGAGGTCGAGTTCGCGGAGTACGGCTTCGTAAGTTTCGGGCCCTGTGGTGGCGTCGCCGAGGGTGTCCGCTTCGAGGGTTTCAGGGTCGTACAGCTTGTAATCGGCGGCGCTGGCGGCGAACTCGGTGAAGCAGATCGTTGATTACTCCGAGTTGGCCGTGCAGTTGCAGATAGAGGTCGCTGGGTGCAATGCGGTCAGGCATGAAGTCGCCCTAGTGTTTCTCTGTTTTCGGTGTTCAGGGGAAGGCGGATATTGGCGTCAGTGTGTGGCGGACAGGTGGATGGTGAGCACGTCATCGATGCGGGTTGTGAGGTCGACGTTTTCGTGCAGGATCGCTGATGCGTTGACGGCTCCGAGGGTGCCGGCGCACAGGTTCCATGCGAGTCGGTGTGTCGTGAGCGTGTTGGTGAGTTCGCCGTCGGTGATGGCGGTGTCGATGATGTCATTGACGGCGTCGACCCAGTGCGCGAACCCGGCCGCGTTGTCGATGGCGGGTTCGAGGGTGAGTTTCATTCCGGCCCGCACGTTGGTGTCCTCGGCAATCTGACGAGCGAGGGACGTGAAGATCGCTGCCAGCTTCTCCCCTGCCGTGCTGCTCGAACCGGATGTCAGTGCTTCGCTGATGGTTTCGTCGAGGGTGCGGTTCCAGTCCGAGATGAGGTGCTGCGCGATCGCTTCTTTGGATGGGAAGTGGTAGTACATCGCGCCTTTGGCGAATTTTCCGGTAGCGCTGATGGTGTTCATGCTGATGTGGCCGTAGCCGTCGGTGTCGAAATGCCGGGCCGCGACGGCGATGATCGCTTCCCGTGTTCGCACTGCGCGGTCCTGCATTGCCGAGTTCTTACTGCCGGGGACGCGACCGATCCGGTGGGTTGTCGTGGTGGCAGCGTTTTCCGGGACGTTCGCCGATTCGACGGGGCTGTTCACAGGGATGCTCCTTCGACCATGCGGACGGCGGCCGGGTCCGTTCCACGCCACATCACCAGTAGATCATCGACCCGCCTGCTGATGGTGTGATTCTCGTCGAGGCTGGCGGCAACCTGCACAGCGCCGACGAAACCGGCGCAGAGAGTATCGGCAATCCACGACACGGCGGAGTCGAGGGCGCGGGAACGACTCGCGTCGACGACGATCGGTTCGATCGCAGCGGTCCACGCTTCGTAGGTGGCTCGGGCGCCGCTGAGCGACTTGTCGACAGACAGGATGAGGCCGGCGCGGATAATCGCCTCGTTTTGGGTGCGGCGGGCGAGTTCGCGGTAGATCATCAGTACTTGCCGGTCGGCGAGTTGACCGGTTGCGATCGCTTTCCCGACTGTCGCGGTGACTGCGTCGGACCAGCGGCCAAGCATCTCCCTCGCGATGGATTCCTTCTTCGAGAAGTGGAAGTACATCGCTCCCTTGGTGACCGGGGCGAGTGTGACGATGTCGTCGATGGTGGTGCCCGCGTATCCCGTTTTGCTGAATAGGATTACGGACGCCTCGAGGATCGCTTCGCGGGTGACTTTCGCTCGTGGCTGCATCGGTGGTCGGCCGGTCTTACCGTGGTCGATGTCTTCGGAGAGCTCGTTATGATCGTTCATTGGTCACAGATGCTTTCTGTGGTCATCGGCCTGCCCTGACGGTGTTACAGCACTGTCGGGGCCACCCCTCTTATCGGTGCGTGTGGGTCAAACAGTGGTGAGTTCGCTGCGCATCGGGTTCTCGGCGGCTCGCAGGTCGGGCAATGGCGGACTGTCGAAGCCTGCTTCTCGGGCTGCGGTATCGAACTTCTCGTACCGGCGCCACGCTGTCGATGTCGCGACAGGCGGCTTCGATTCCAAAGCGATGGTCTCCCACGTGAGGTTCGGGTTCGTGAGCTTGCGGACTGCCGTGTCCTTCACGTTCTTCGCGAGATCCGACCCGGCAATGAAGGCCATGAGATCGTCTATGCCCGCCTCCGTTTCGCCCTGTGTTCCTTCGATGTCTCGACGGGCTGGCTCCGTAGCGGCGTCTTGGGGATCGAGGATTTCGTCGAGGCCTTCGTTCGTCATTTCGTCCACGAAAAACGGCTCCGCAAAGTCCGCAATAGCGTCCTCGTTGCCGGCCTTCGCATCCACCGCTTTGGCGTCCACGTCTAGATCCGACTCACGATGCTCCGCAATATTGTGGGCGAACTTCTCGCGGCGCTGAGGGACGCGAATCGGTCCCCGGCCTACGGTGAGGTCAGACGCAATACTCTTTGCATCCTCACTGTCGGTGGCACTTTCGACGATCGAACGGTAAGCGGCGTACGCCAATCCGACTGCCTTCACCAGGATTGAGATTTCGGGGGGTGAATGCCAAGACCAGGGCTGGCGGAATGATCGCTATGGCCGCCGCAATGGCCGGCGTTAGTGGAATGAACCCGAGGTCTCCCCCACCACCGATTGACTCCTGTGCAGCGATTGCTGCGTGATAGGCGTGGTAGGCGTTTCCGAGGATGCTGATCACGACGACGCTGACTGCGAGGGCGATGTAGAAGCCTCTGTCGCGTTTGTTCATGTTGAGCTTGCTGATGATGACGATCGCGATGGTGGCGCCGAGGATGGCGCTGTCGACGATCGCAGGGAAGATCCAGGTCAGGTGTTCGAGGAGCAGTGCTTGCCGTGCGAGGTCGCGTTGTACGGCGAAGGAGAGTACGAATGCGCCGGTGGTGATACCAAGCGCAATGACGATCGCGAGTGCGAGTGCAGCAAGCAATGCGCCTAGCTGAATACGAGCTGCCCGAAGGATAAAGCCGGTCATGACTGGGTTCTTTCCTTCCAGGGGCAACCGGTGGTCGTTCCACGGAAGCACCCTTCGGCCCGCCAGTGGGGGGAGCAGAACGGGCTCGATCACAGCCCACAAGTCATCGGGAATCTCATCGGCGCGCAAGACATACCGAGCATCGAGCATCGATCTTTCGCGCTCCTGATTAACGACAAACTAGCCGATGGAAGAGTCTGCGAACACCGCTGCAACGAACCCCTGTGCGTTCGCGTGGAGTCGGAGCACCTCAGTGTCTCCCCCCAGACCGCGTACCTGCGATACGCGGTCGCCTGTGGGACCCCCGGGAAATTTCCGCAGTGGTGTAGACGCAGGCCGCCAGCCGTTGAAGCGAGACTTCACACCGTTGCCGTCGACCATCACGTGGTCCGTTCCCTCCATCCGCGCCTTGTCGCCGACCGTGATCCGCACTCGCGGCCCGATTCACGGAGAGTCGAGCAGCTCGATTCCGTAGTCGGCGACGACGGCACGCACCTCGGCGAGGTAGCGCTGTGCCTGCGCCGTGAGCGGGACCCCGGAATGACTGATCCAGCCGATCTCGATGCTCTCGTCCACGTCGAGTGGGATGGCGACGATCTCGGGGTCGAGATCGTCACTGATGATGCCGGTCGAGATCGTGTAGCCGTCGAGTCCGATCATGAGATTGAAGATTGTCGCGCGGTCGGAGACCCGGATTTCCCGCTTGCTCGACAGGGTGGAGAGGATCTCTTCGGCGAAATAGAACGAGTTGTTCGCGCCCTGGTCGAAGGTGAGCCTTGGCAGGTCGGCCAGATCATCGAGAGCGACGCGATCTCGGGAGGCCAACGGGTTCTGTCTGGAGATGAAGATGTGCGGCACCGCGGCGAAGAGCGGGCGGAACACCAGGCCGGAATCTCGCAGGAGTTTGTCGATGACCTTCCGGTTGAAGTCGTTGCGGTACAGGATGCCCACCTCACTGCGGAGTATCCGGACGTCCTCGATGATGTCCCAGGTCCGGGTCTCACGAAGCGAGAACTCGTACTGTGCCGCGTCAACGGAGTCCACCATCCGGATGAACGCCTCGACCACGAATGAGTAGTGCTGAGCCGAGACTCCGAGCAGCCGACGGGACGGTGGCTGACCGAGGTAGCGCTGCTCCAGCAGCGACATCTGCTCGACGACCTGCCTGGCATAGCCGAGAAACTCCGCGCCCTCCTCGGTCAACGTCGCCCCCCGGGCCGATCGAGTGAGGAGGGTGCGTCCCACTCGGGATTCCAGGTCTTTCATCGCGGCAGACATGGTCGACTGGGCGACGTAGAGAAGGTCGGCGGCGCCGGTGATGGACCCTTCCGCCGCGACCTCGATGAAGTAATGCAGTTGCTGCAGTGTGATGCCTCTGGATTCTCGTACCATAGCTAAATGCTATAGAGGACCATAGGAAATGTTAGTTACCCGATGACTGAACTGGGACTGCAGGATAGTGGCAGAGACTTTCCGCAAGGCCGAGCCTGGCCGATCAAGACCCGAATTGGACGTTCATGTCGAACGAATTCACGTTCAGCATCACCACCACCCGCTTCGACGAGGACTACTCGCCGTCGGAGCATTCTCGGACCACCACGAACTTCGCCAACCTGGCCCGAGGCGAACACCGTCAGCCGAACCTCCGCCGAACCCTGGCGATGATCAATGACCGGTTCAATGGTCTCGCAAGCCGGGGCAATCCGGGCCTGGACCGCTACGCCGTCGAGCTCGAGATCGTCTCCGCGGAGCTGCAGTTCAGCTCGGACGGCGCGGATCACCGGCTCCCCCTGATCGAGGTACTGGATATTCAGATCGTCGATCGCCTCACCGGCGCACGATTCCCGGGGATCGTCGGGAACAACTTCTCCTCCTACGTCCGCGACTTCGACTTCAGTGTTCGACTGCCGGCAGTCAACGAGGGCACCTCTGAGTTCACCGTGCCCGGCGACTTCGGTGACCTGCACGGCAAACTGTTCCAACATTTCCTCGACTCCGAGGCCTACAGGGAGTGCTTCGCGGTGGATCCCGTGATCTGCATCAGTGTGTCCACGAGCCGGACCTACCGCCGGACCGGGAATCACCATCCGGCCCTCGGTGTCGAGTACCAGCAGGACGACTACTCGTTGACCGACGAGTACTTCGGGAAGATGGGGCTGCAGGTCAGGTACTTCCTGCCGCCCGGCGGTGTCGCCCCGCTCGCGTTCTACTTCCGCGGCGATCTGCTCAGCGACTACACCGACCTGCAGCTCATCGGCACGATCAGTGTGATGGAGACCTTCCAGAGGATCTATCGGCCGGAGATCTACAACGCGAACTCGCCCGCCGCTGAGATCTACCGACCGACCCTCGATCAGCAGGACTACTCGCCTACCCCGATCGTCTACGACCGCGTCGAACGCGGTCAGCTGGCAACGAAGCAGGGCAAGTACGCGGAAGACCACTTTGTCAAGCCCCACCGCGAGTTACTCGAACAGTGGGCCGCCCGCTTCCCCGTTCTCGTCGGATGACCATCGGAGGAAAGTCGACCATGAACCAGATCTTGCCCACGTCCACCGTTGGCAGCCTGCCCAAGCCCTCGTGGCTCGCCCGGCCTGAAACCCTCTGGGCGCCCTGGAAGTTGCAGGGCGATGAGTTGGTCGAAGGCAAGCAGGATGCACTGCGTATCGCCGCCAAGGAACAGAGCGATCGCGGCATCGACATCGTCAGCGACGGAGAGCAGACCCGTCAGCACTTCGTGACGACGTTCATCGAGCATCTCGACGGGGTCGACTTCGAGCAGCGCGAGACGGTTCGGATCCGCAATCGTTACGACGCGAGTGTGCCCACCGTGGTCGGCGCAGTGAGCCGCTCCAAGCCGGTCTTCGTCGACGACGCGAGATTCCTCCGGCAGCAGACCGATCAGCCGATCAAGTGGGCACTCCCCGGCCCCATGACGATGATCGACACGCTTTACGACGGCTACTACCAGAGCCGCGAGAAGCTGGCGTGGGAGTTCGCGACGATCCTCAACCAGGAGGCACGAGACCTGGAGGCTGCGGGGGTCGACATCATCCAGTTCGACGAGCCCGCGTTCAACGTCTACTTCGATGAGATGAAGGACTGGGGCGTGGCGACGCTGGAAAGGGCAACAGAGGGATTACGCGCCGAGACTGCAGTACACATCTGTTACGGCTACGGGATCAAGGCGAACACCGACTGGAAGGCCACCCTCGGCTCGGAGTGGCGACAGTACGAGGAGTCGTTCCCCCTCCTGCAGCAGTCCAGCATCGACATCATCTCGCTGGAATGCCACAACTCCCATGTCCCGATCGACCTCGTCGAACTCGTCCGGGGCAAGAAGGTCATGCTCGGTGCCATCGACGTGGCGAACGAGAAGATCGAGACTCCGGAGGAAGTCGCCGCCACTATCCGGAACACTCTCAGGTTCGTCGACGCGGACAAGCTTCTGCCGAGCACGAATTGCGGCATGGCGCCCTTCTCCCGGGACATTGCACTGGCGAAGTTGAGCGCGCTCAGCGCGGGTACGCGCATCGTTCGTGACGAGCTATCGACCGCGAAGCCCTAACCTGTTGGGCCTCATCTCACCGGTTAAGAGCGGGCTGCTCAATGTTTGATGCGTGATACGGGGTATGTGTTGCGCGTCGACGAGATTCCCGATGACTTGGGGGCTGTGATCAAGCCCGTACTGGCGGGCCGAAGGGGCGAGTTCTGGGCCGGTCCACCGCAGAGTGGTCAGAAACCAGTGACCGGGGGTGACGAGGTGTGTTTTGCCAGCCGCCGAAAGGGCCAGCGGCCTTGTTCGGTTGGGGAGCTGTGGTGACACGGTGGGCAAGTACCGATCGCAGCTATCGTCTCCTGGGGTAAAGGTAGTGATGACGACAGAATCGGCGGATTACAGGCCTCCGATCGATATGCCGCTGCACGTCAGCATCAGGTGGTCGTAGGTTCATCTCGAACGGGAAAGCTACGCGTCCGGTTGCGGCTCAGTATCGGTCCGTCTGATTATGCAACGGCCGGTCGGGTACGCCTCGGGCGTACCGAACGCCACTGTTTGGGCTTTCACGCAAGTCAAACGCATCATGAAAATTAACGAGCACCACCGTGTGAGTCTCGGAATTATGTGGCACGTTCTTCCTGAATTATTTGGCACGATGGTAGCCGTCAGGCACTCTCACCTTGGATCCTCGGTCGAGTAGGAGGTGGGCGGTATCTCGGACCTCTCTGTGTTGAGATCCGCCAACCGGCATTCTCCGAGCTACCGAACAACTCCTCGACGCGGCGACTGTTCAGAAAACCACTGATCAACTGCCACAGTTCATCCGCGAACGCCGGGCATCTGGTCCGACCAAGCGAAGCAAGAGCACGAACGCATCATCATCATCATCATCGAGCGCGGCCACGATCCCGCGCTCGGCGATCACCCTCGAATCATCGGGGTACACCCCGCCCAGGAACTCCAGCCCATGCAGATAACCGTCGGGTTACCTGTTCGGGCGCATCCCCTCATTCTTCCACCACGATCACTCCTGCAAGATCGGCGGCGTCAAGTATTCCAGCGCTGCTAAGCAGGCCCGTCTGATCACATCTGTGCCCGGTGGGAGTGGGCCCGAGGCATTGTCACGTTGACGAGCTATCGAGGGCCAGCTGGCACGATTTCGATCGTGACCACCACCGCCGCGCCGTCGTACAAGCGTCACCGCTACCCCACCGAGATCATCGACCATTGTGTGTGGCTGTATTTTCGGTTCACGATTTTCGGTTCACGCTGAGCTTTTGCGACGTGGAGGAACTCATGCTCGAACGTGGTGTCGTGGTCTCCTACGAGACGATCCGGCGATGGTGTGACAAGTTCGGGCAGGCCTACGCGAATCGGCTGCGTCGCCGCCGTGCTCGCCCCGGCGACAAGTGGTTCCTCGACGAAGTTTTCGTCCGGATCAACGGAGTTCAGCACTACCTGTGGCATGCCGTCGACCAAGACGGCACAGTCCTGGACGTGCTAGTTCAGTCCCGTCGAAATACCAACGCGGCCAAACAGTTCTTCCGAAACCTGCTCAAGGGCTGCTGTCGGCCGGTGAGTACCGGCAGGTGATGGCTGATCAGTTCGCCGTATGGCGCGAGGCTACCGGTAGCGCCGTCGCCGCCTGAAAAGGCGCCTGCGACAAGGCCGTTGTATCACCACGCATCCGAACACACCGTGTCACCGAACATTCACGTTAATGTGACAATCCCCCAGGACGGGACCCCTACTGTTCGACTGATCTCTCGGCGTCTTCAAGCGTCCCCTGTGTTCGCTCGATGACGGTCGATCTAAGCTCACCTCGACAACACAACTTTCACCTTCACGGGAGCAGTGATGAGACCGCGATCCATCTGGCTCGCCGCACGATCGGCCGAACTTCGGGCCGCTCTGCTCGACCTCGGGCTCACCGTCACCGACGCCCAAGCACAGACAATTCTCGCCGACAAAATCTCCGAACACATGACACTGATCGGTATCAGTCGCCGTACCGCGCAGAATGCCTTCACGGAAGAGCGTCTCCTTGCATTCGCCCAATCACTGGCGGTCTCGCTCTCCGACGAAGCCCCCGGCGCCGACCTCATCGCATTCGAACACATATTTTCATGCCCCTTGCCGCCGTCGGACTCACCACCGCAGCACTGGCCGAAGCGTTGAAAGTTGCCCACATCAACCTCGACGACATCGAAGCCGTCACCGGCCTGTCACTGCTCTCGACCCTCGGCATGATTACCGCCGACGCTCACACCTCCCTCGTTCCCACCCCACGTCCACTGCTCCTCCGCATCGCCCGGTACCTCGATGCGGCCGCGGCATCCATCCTGCGCGGCGCGAACCTCCCCGACGGACTCGACGAAGCCAACCGCTCCTACTTCGCCGACATCCTCGCCCAGGACGCCGACGGAATCCGCACCCTCGCCAACAGCGACGACACCCCGCCACTGTGGCGCACTCTCGACTCACGCTGAGCACCGAGAAGTAGACGGAGCT
This sequence comes from Rhodococcus sp. 27YEA6, assembly GCF_044908235.1. Lineage (NCBI taxonomy): Bacteria > Bacillati > Actinomycetota > Actinomycetes > Mycobacteriales > Nocardiaceae > Rhodococcus > Rhodococcus sp. 27YEA6. The sequence continues at coordinate 17,911 of NZ_JBIYCY010000034.1, forward strand.
GCTACTACGCCCCTCACCGAATCTGCCACTCCGTCGAACGCCGTCGATGCCGCTCCTCCGAAGAGCCCAGCGTCCTTAGCCAACCCTGCGCCGAGGTCGCCGCCGACCGCAGGGCAAGAGCATTTCTCACCCCCGGGGTACCAGCCGATCAGCATTGACGCAGTAACATTCCTGCTCGTGGTGCGCTGCTTTCCGCCTCGGTTCCAGCGCACCACCCACCCCACGACAGGCAGTCACTTCATCTCTTGTGCCTGCATGATTGACATGTGCAGGAGCTACCCGTGACCTTCCCCGCCAAGCGTCTGACCGCCCCACTCGAACAACTACCCATCAGTGATGACGCCGCCATGTGCCAGCTTCTACGCACCACCTTGCTCGATCACGCCCAACATGGTCGCGACATCACCGAACCCACCCTGCTCGGACTGCTCGCTGTCACCAGCGCCCTGGAACAACGGCTCACCCGACTCGAAGCAACGATCCAACCCGCACCACGCAGGAACCCGCACCCCTGAACAAGCCGATCCCGACGGCGCGGCATTAGCCTCCACCGACGGCACCCGCCAGAGCGGTGAAGCGCTGAGCGAAGCACTGACCTAGCTGAAAGACAACCGTAATCCGGTTCGCAGTTCGTCGGCTCCGCGGCTGATGCGGATGTCCGGCAAAATTCATCGAGAGTGCGGCGCCCCACACACAGGCATCATGCCGGCTCCGGCCAGCGCGATCGTCTCGGTCATGATGTCGCGCCGAACCTTCAGTCGTTCTCTGAAACTGATCACCGCCTTGGCCACCGAGGGCCTCTCACGCGCTGGAGCTGCACCGGTGTCCGGGCGATGCACTGCACGGTGTGATTGTGCCGGTGCATCCTCTTGCAATCAGCTCGGCTCGTCCATCGTCCAACCTGAAATTCTCATGGAATCCGAAGTGACCGCAGTTCTGAGCTGACGGAAAAACGTGCGGACACGAAATCGCTGTCACCTCGACGCGCAGAGGGTCGCCTCGGCAGTCGGCGACGTGTGCCCTTCTTGCTGAGCTGTGCCCATGTTTGGGGCCTACACATTCCGGTTAACTGGACGGGGGATCAAATTCCTCGTTCGAGGGTGCGATCGCGGACATCGCAGGGGTTCGCACCTTTTCTCGTGTAACAGGAGCCCCATGCCCATGTGCTTCGAGCAGGCGACCGTCTCACCGACCGCCTCGTCCCTGTCGCTGTCCGTTCCGGCCTCTCCCGACCACCTGTGGATGCTCCGGTCGATGGTGCGCACAGTCGTGTCTCGTCATCCTCTTTCGCGGGATGCACTCGATGATCTCGTCCTCGCCGTGGACGAAGCCGCTGCCATTCTCGTCAGTCACGCCCGCAGCGCGAGCGCTGTGGTGTGCGTCGTCGACAGTGGTCCCGGCTCACTGCGGGTGTACCTGACCGCCACCACCCACGCTCCGGTCGACGCCCTTAGTTCTTCGTTCGGATGGTTCGTGCTCGCCGCCCTCGTCGACAACGCGACACTCGACCAAAAACCCGCAAGACCACCCGCGGCGAACGAACTGTCCGTCACCATCAGCGTAGAAAAAGCCTTCCCATCAGGCGGGTGAGTGCCGCCGATCACCCGGATCGAGACGCACCGGACCCGACACGTTCCCGGGGCCGTTCCGGCATGCGATCCATTACATTTTTTCATTCACTGTAACGATCGTCGATGTGGTGTCGATAGCTCTGGTATTGCTGTGGGGGGTAGTGGAGTCGACGAGTTGCTCGAGTACATGCGTGTGAGGTCACCTCGGCTTCGTAGTCGCATCCGCTCCGAAGCCGAGGTGAAAACTCATGCCTGCAAGTCGTCGTCGCCGTGCTGCTGCTCTCGCGGCGTACCTGGCGCAATTCGCCGGCATCGCCAGGGCCGAGGAGAGACCGAATGATTCTTTGTATGCAGGGCTTTCAACCGACGAACTTCTCCAACGCCATCAGGACTACCTGCAAGCGTTGATCTGGGCGCAGGCGACTGCCTTCTCCGACGACGACGACGAGGCCCTCGCTGCGATGAGCCGGCGATACACCTTTCACTCCGCCTAGGGTCGACCTCGCCGTTCCGTCGGATTACCCGGGACGTATTCGAAAGATTCGCGCGCCGTCCCTTCCCGGATGATCCGCATGACGTTCGATACGCTCCGGTTGAGCAGCCCCACTGCGCGAAACGGGGACGCTGCAGCCACCTGAAGCGTGCGGCAGTTGCCAGGGAGGCCCGGCGGAACGACGGCGACGTCGATACGGAGGCAGGGCCCCTTCTACGCGAGAGGAGTGCAGAATCTCGAAGATCAACGCACCGAATCCGGCCACAGGCTACTTCTCTACGCGGTGCCGATACTGCGGAGATCTCGTCTACGAAGGTGACTGGATCACGCCCCGGGAGCGTCACGAGGTCCAACAGCATCACCGCGAGCTGTGCTTGGCGCGGCTGCCCGATGCCAACGAAGATGCAAGCCGCAGGGGCACCCTGTCTACCGTCGTGCTGACGCTCGTGCGAGCACCGCAACCGTCGCCTCATGCTGCAACCGGGTAAGGACCGAAAAGGGGTCTCGCCGAGAAGACCCTGCCAAGAAAATCAGTTCCGAGAACAGCACAGCTGGTTTCGAGCACCGGGACTGCGAGAACCGGAATGGACCTCTCAAGGATCGGTCATTGCTCCGGAGAACCCGTGGTCCGTCGACCTCCTCGAGTCCACCATCGACGCCCACTCACACGAGGGAATCCACGTGCAGAAAGAGAGCTCGGGTATCCGTGCGCGGGTTTCTCTGATGAGATGACCAGCATGAAGAAGTTGCTGGTCGTTGCCGCGATAGCCGTTGGAATCACCGCGTGCGCAGACAAGGACGAGACTCCACCGGAGTTGCAAGAATCTGCTGTGCCCACTGTCGGCGCATCTTCTTCCGCCCCCGCTCCTACAGACGAATTCGGGGAGATGATGAACGAGGGCGCGCAAGCGCAAATCCAGCAACGCCCCGAGGAAGCTGCCCAACTCGCTGCCGATTTCGCCTCCATCACCGGGGAGCAAGTCACTGTCGTGGCGGCGCAGCAGATGTCGAACATCGTGTGTCTGGACATGGAGAACGCCCAAGGGCCGGGAGCACTGGGGGCCGTCTCCGCCGCGATGGCGACCGAGACCGGGGTCAGTGCGGAGATGATGACTCGTGTCGCTGAAAGAGCAGTGGCATACCGGTGCCCGGAGTTGGCGACCAAGTAGGGCCGCCCCTGATCCGGCACTGTTTGAGAGCGGCACCGATCGGGAACCAGTTCTCACGGTCGCAGGACGGTCGCCTCGGCCGGCTTCGGGCGTGTTCGAACCGCACGGTTCGCCGCAGAAGTCCACCGGCCCGCCGAGGGAGCCGACACTCTCCTCGGCGGGCCACTGACCACCACATCTATTCTCTACGGTGGTCCACGACTCGTCGATGCAGACGGTTCAGGCAATGCCGCCAGAAAACGGTGGTGCCCGCCAGCTCACATGTGAGTGCTGCGCCGGCGGGCTCTGCACGCCGTGAGAGACCAACCTTACGACGCACAGTCTGTAGCACTGACGCTGCTTCTCTTACGGAGCGACTCCAGCATCGATGCCAAGGTTCTGGTTGGGTCCCTGTGTAGAAGTCCAGTGTCTGTGTGACTTTCGTGTCCGATAATGGGCACAGGAGGAAATTCACGAATCATGGCACGCAGACAC
>NZ_JBIYCY010000035.1:0-20757 GCF_044908235.1 Rhodococcus sp. 27YEA6
CGACAACGACTCGCCACCGAACCGCACCGCAACCCGATCACCAAACCGCGCAGCAGCATCATCGAACCACGCCGACAACGTCGAATCCACACCACGATCGATCTGGCCGGCACTGAAGCGGGACAGCAGGTTTCGTTCTCCATCGACCAAGATGTCAACGTCACCCACCGCTACGGTGGGATCAGCAGTCACCGCACGGAAGGTCCTTACCAGCCGATCACCAAATTCCACAACGGTCGACTCGTCGAACAGATCCGTCGCATACGTCAAAGAGGCGGACATTCCGGCGGGTGCGCCGGCCTCGTCGGTTCGTTCGGTCAGGGTCAACTGGAGGTCGAATTTCGCCAGCGCAAGATCGGCACTTTCGATCGACACTTCGAGGTCGCCCAGTTCGAGCGTTGTCTGTTCGTGGTTCTGGAACGTCAATGCCACCTGGAACAGCGGATGACGAGCCTGCGAACGAACCGGATCGAGAACCTCCACCACACGCTCGAACGGAACATCCGCATGCGCGAACGCCTGTAGATCCACTTCACGCGCCGACGCCAACAGATCCGTGAACGACATCGACGGATCAACCTCGGTACGCAACACCAAAGTGTTGACGAACATACCGATCAGATCGTCGAGCTGCGCCTCACCGCGACCCGCGATCGGTGTACCGATCGCGATGTCAGTCGTTGCGGACAAACGAGAAAGTACGACGGCGAGCGCTGCGTGAACAACCATGAACGGTGTCGAGTTACTGCTGTGCGCAATCGAATTGACAGCTTCGTGCAGGGTGGCGTCGATATCGAACTCGACCTCGGCTCCGCGCCCTGAAGCGACCTCGGGACGCGGACGATCGGCAGGCAGGTCCAACTGCTCCGGAAGATCAGCCAACGCATCCGACCAGAACGCAATCTGCTTCGCGATCACGGACCGCGGATCGTTCTCGGACCCGAGAACCTCACGCTGCCACAACGAGTAATCGGCGTACTGCACCGGCAACGGCGTCCAAGCCGGCACCGACGCTCGTGTACGTGCTTCGTAGGCAACCATCACGTCACGGGTCAACGGACCCATCGAGAAACCGTCGGTCGAGATGTGATGCACGACGAACACCAGGACGTATTCGCTGTCGCCGACTTTGAAGAGCTTGGCGCGCAACGGGACTTCGGACGTCACGTCGAAGCCGACTGTCGCCAGCTCGGCGACGCCCGCAGCCAGGCGATCTTCCGTGATCGACACGGGGCTGAGGTCGACGACAACGTCTTGGACGTCGAGGACGTCCTGATAGCCGACGCCGTCGACGTCTGGATACACAGTTCGCAGTGATTCGTGTCGGCCCACGACATCGATCACGGCGGCGTCAAGAGCTGCCACATCGAGGGCGCCCGAAATCCTGATCGCCGCCGGGACGTTGTTCACTGCCGACGCGGGTTCGAACCTGTTCAGGAACCACATGCGCTGCTGCGCCAACGAAAGTGGGATCCGAGCTGGCCGGGGCTGCTGCACCAGTGGGGCGGTGGCGCCCGAACCGGCGTGCAGCTCGAGCCGGACGGCGAGTGACTGCACGGTCGACGCTTCGAAGAGCGCACGAACCGGAACGCTTGTGTCGAGCGCCTCTCCCAGCCGAGCGGCGACACGGGTCGCGATCAACGAGTTGCCGCCGAGTTCGAAGAAATCGTCGTCGCGGCCAACCTGTGCGACCCCGAGTACTTCGGAGAACACCTGCGCGACAGTCTCTTCGACGGTCGTGATCGGCGCCTGGTACACCTTGGACTCGAACACGGGCGAGGGCAGAGCCTTGATGTCCGTCTTGCCCGCGGTGGTCAACGGAATCGAATCGAGTACCAGTACCGAGTCGGGGACCATGTAGCCGGTCAGGAACGTCGACACCGACTCGATGACCTGTGCGGGATCCACCTCGGCGCCGGCCTGCGGCACGACGTATGCAACGAGACGATCTCCGAAGTGATCGTCGGAACGAACGAGAGCAACAGCTTGCGCAACGCCCGCGCAACGGGTCAGCGCGGCCTCGATCTCGCCGAGTTCGATACGGAACCCACGGATCTTGACCTGGAAGTCACTGCGGCCCACGTACTCCACTGCGCCACCGTCGATCCACCGGACCACGTCACCCGTGCGGTACAACCGCTCTCCCGGCGCCCCGAACGGGTCTGCGACAAAACGACCCGCTGTCAATGCCGGCTGTCCCAGGTATCCACGAGCGACCTGAACACCCGACACGTACAACTCACCTGCGACACCAACCGGAACGGGCTGCAAGCGGCCGTCCAAGATCCGCGCGGCCATTCCCCGAATCGGGCCGCCGATGTTCATACGATCAAACGCGGTCAGCGTATCGCTGATGTTCGAGGCGACTGTCGACTCCGTCGGACCGTACGCATTGAAGAATCCACGCACACCGCCATCCGGAAGCGGCACCGCCCACTTGGCAACGAGAGACCGCGAACTGGCTTCGCCACCGACGACAACCACCCGCAACGCGTCGAGCCCGCTCGGATCCACTGATGCCAGCGCAGCGGGCGTCACGAACGCATGCGTCACGCCCTCCGAGCGCAAGATCTCGGCCAATTCCGCGCCGCCGTACACCGTCGTCGGCGCAATCACCATCGTCGATGCTGCTCCGAATGCCATCAGCAACTCGAGAACAGAAGCATCGAAACTCGGCGAGGCGAAATGCAGCGTCCGAGCATCCGCGGTCAGCGCATAGCGCTCGACCTGCTCGGCGCAGAAGTTCGCCACACCCGCATTGGTGACCACAACGCCCTTGGGCAGACCCGTGGTGCCCGAGGTGTAAATGACGTAAGCAGGCTGCCGCTCGTCGATCGCACTGCGTCGATCCGAATCACTTACCGGCGCGCAAGATTCTGCCGCGCACGCCGCCACTGTCCTCTCGTCGTCGAGAACAACCCACGTCAACGCCGACGGCAATCCTGCCTCGACGTCACTGAGCGCAAGACCCAGCACCGCACCGGAATCGGAGATCATGTGGGCGATACGGTCAACCGGATACGTCGGGTCGACGGGCACGAATGCAGCACCCGTTTTCACCACTGCCCACAGAGCGAGAACCGAATCGGCCGAACGCGGAATCGCGATCGCGACCCGATCCTCCGGCCCGACGCCCTTCTCAATCAGAACACGAGCGAGTCGCGACGACCGCTCGTCGAGTTCGCGGTAGCTGATTGACTGACCGTCGAAGCGAATCGCATCCGCCGACGGATCCAAAGCGGCCGCCGCTGTGAGGATCTCGACCAGGGTTCCCGAGACCGACTGACCTCCATGAACATCGGCCAGCACACCCCGCTCGGCCGCAGCGAGAATATCGATGTCACCGACGACAATCGAAGGAACCGACACGACAGTCTCGAGGATACGAACCAGACGCCGAGCAAACCCCTCGACCGTCGAAACGTCGAACAGATCTGCAGCAAACGTGAATTCGGCCGAGAGCCCTTGCTGGATCCCGTCTTCGCCGATCGACTCTGTTACTGCGAGTTCGAGGTCGAACTTGGCAGTGGTCGTGTCGATTTCGGCGGCCTTGATCGCCAGTCCCGGCAGTTCCAATGCCGTTTGCGCGAGATTCTGCAAGGACAGCACAACCTGGAAGAGCGGATGTCTGGCCTGCGACCGGGCGGGAGCCAAGACGTCCACCAACCGCTCGAAGGGCACGTCCGAATGAGCGAACGCTCCGAGCGCGGAATCACTCGCCGCAGCCAGCAGATCCGTGAATGCCTGGGCCTGGTCGACCTCGGTGCGCAGAACAAGCGTGTTGACGAACATACCGACGAGATCGTCGAGCGCCTCGTCCCCGCGACCGGCAACGGGAGTGCCCACGGCGATGTCCGAGGTCCCGCTCAGTCGGGCCATCAGAACGGCAAGCGCCGAGTGCAACGCCATGAAGAGCGTCGCGTTGTTCTCCCGTGCCAGCGCGTCCAATCGACGGTGCACATCCCCGGAGATCTCGAACGCAAATCGCTCGCCGCGCATCGACGCCACATCAGGCCGAGACCGGTCCGACGGAAGCTCGATCACATCCGGTAGGTCTGCCAGAGTCTCGGTCCAGTACGAGATCTGCTGCGAGATCAGTGATTCCGAGTCGTCTTCCGACCCCAGAACCTCACGCTGCCACAACGAATAGTCGGCGTACTGCACAGTCAACGGCTGCCACGCCGGCGCGGTCCCATCCTTGCGTGCCGAGTAGGCAATCATGACATCGCGAGCCAGGGGCGCCATCGACCAACCGTCAGCGGCGATGTGATGAACCACGATCGCGAGGGTGTGCTCGGTGTCGCTGACCGTCAACAGGCGGACACGGATCGGCACATCGACAGTGACGTCGATCGCTGAGGATCCGATTGCAGCGACTCGACTTTCGAGCTCGTCCTGATCCGAAACCGACTCCACGGTCAGCCCGCCGAACGCCTCCGAGAGCGACAGAATCGACTGCTTCGGTCCGGAAGCCCCGTCCGGATATACCGTTCGGAGCACCTCATGCCGGGCCAGTACGTCCTCCAGCGCCATTTCCATCGCGGCAGTATCGAGATGACCAGTCAGGTGCAGAGCAAAAGTGATGTTGTAAGCAGCTGAGTCGGTGTCGAAGCGGTTCAGGAACCACATGCGCTGCTGCGCCAGCGACAACGGAATTTCCGCGGGACGCACCTGTGCGACGAGCGCCTTCTGCCCGCCGCTACCTACGTGCGACTCGATGTGTGCGGCGAGCGCCTCGACGGTGGAAACGTCGAATAGCGTTCGCACCGGCACCGTAGTGTCGAGCGCCCGCCCCAATCGGGAGGTGACCTGAGTGGCCACCAGGGAGTTGCCACCGAGTTCAAAGAAGTCGTCGTCGAGGCCGACTCGTTCCACTCCGAGAACATCCGCAATCACCTGCGCGACAATCTCTTCCACCGGCGTGGTGGGTGCACGAAACTCGCGGACCTCGAAAACAGGCTCCGGCAAAGCCCGGCGATCCAATTTGCCCACCGGGGTCAACGGAACCTCAGCGAGTTCCATGATGACGGACGGAACCATGTAGCTCGGCAGAGCCTCCGCCACGAACGAGGCGAGCACGTCCCGATCGAAACTCGACCCGTCAGCCAGTTCGACGTAGGAAACGAGGGTTGTGACACCCGCCGCGCCTTCGCTTCCGACCGTCACCGCGAAGCGCACAGACTCGTGCGAGGACAGAACTGCGTCGATCTCACCGAGTTCGATACGGAATCCGCGAACCTTGACCTGGAAGTCACTGCGGCCGACGTATTCGAGAACCCCCGCGTCACCGCGCGCGTCTCCGCCGGTCCAGCGCACGACATCGCCGGTCCGGTACATTCGCTCGCCATCCGGCGAATACGGGTTGGCGACAAACCGTTCCGCAGAAAGGCCTCGCCGCTCATGGTAGCCGCGAGCCAATGCAGCGCCCGCAAAGTAGAGCTCTCCCCTGGTACCGACTGGAACAGGATGCAGACGCTCGTCGAGTACCAGTGCCGACATGCCCTCGACGGGACGCCCGATGTCGATCGATCGGCCGATCGCGAGATCGCCGAACGACGAGATGATAGTGGTCTCGGTCGGACCATACCCATTGAAGTAGGCGCGCCCTGGGGCCCATTTCGCCAGCAACTCGGGAGTGGTCACGTCACCGCCGACGGAGACGACTCGCAATTCAGGCAGCTCTGCCGGCTCCATGGTCCCGAGTACTGCGGGAGTGATGATCGCGTGTGTGACCTTCTCGGAATGAAGAAGATCCGACAACTCGTGTCCACCGATAATTGTCGACGGAACGATCACCAAAGTTGCACCCGCGGAGAAGGCGACCATCCATTCGAGTACCGACGGGTCGAAGCTCGGTGAACAGATATGGAGGAAGCGCGAGGACTGTTCTACCCCGTAGCGACGCTGTGCTGCGTCTCTGACGCCACGGAGTCCACCGTGAGTGACGCTGACACCCTTCGGTTTTCCCGTGGAACCGGATGTGTAAATGACATATGCAACGTGAGAACTGTAAATCGGAGCGATTCGGTCCTCGTCCGTGACCGGCGCTGAAGATTGCGCCGACAGTTCTCCGTTCAGCGCCTGGCCGTCAAGGACCAACCATTCTGTGACCGCAGGAAGCTGATCTACGAACTGTCCCGACGTGAGTCCGATCGCGGCCGAAGAATCGGCCAGCATGTGCCGGACACGATCTTCCGGATAACTCGGGTCGACTGGGACGTATGCCGCCCCTGACTTCGCCACCGCCCATACTGCACAGACCATCTCGTACGAGCGAGGAAAGGCGAGAGCAACAATGGTCTCGGGGCCGGCGCCACGTCCGATCAGAACCCGAGCGAGCTTCGACGACTGCTCATCGAGCTCTCGATAGGTGATCGATCGACCCTCGAAGCGCACAGCAACCGAATCCGCCTCAGCCGTGCCGGACAGGAAGATGTCGACGAGACTCTGCCGGGGCATCGTGTCATCCGCGGCTACGACCGTCAGATCGGTGCGCTCGGAGCGTGAGAGCAGTTCGATATCGCCGACGATCGTTTCAGGTCGGGTAGCCACGGCATCGAGGATGCGCACGAACCGAGTAGCGAAAGTGTTCACCGTGGCCGGATCGAACAGGTCCGTGGCATAGGTGAAGGTGGCGCTCAAGACGTCCGAGTCTTCGCTGCCTTCAGGATTCTCGGACACCATGAGCTCGAGATCGAATTTGGCGACCGGGACTTCCAATTCAGCTGCAACTGCTTTGACACCTGAGAATTCCAGTTCGCGTCGTCCACTGATCTCCGCAGTGAGCGCAACCTGGAACAGCGGGTGACGAGCCTGCGAACGCGCCGGACTCAGGACTTCGACCAACCGCTCGAACGGCACATCGGCATGCCCGTAGGCAGACAAGCCCGATTCCCTTACCCGAGCGAGCAACTCTTCGAATCGTTCGTTCGGATCGACCTCGGTGCGAAGCACCAGGGTGTTCACGAACATGCCGATCACGTCGTTGAGCGCTTGATCGCCTCGCCCGCCGATCGGGGCACCGATCGCGATGTCGGAGGTACCACTGAGCCGGCTCAACAGCGTTGCATATGCCGCCTGCAACACCATGAACAGCGAGACGCTCCTCGAGCGCGCCAACTCGTTCAACTTGCGCGTCGTGCGTTCGCTGATCTGAAAATGGTGCTTGGCACCGTGATTGGACGCGATGGCAGGACGAGGTCGGTCGGTCGGCAGATCCAACTGATCCGGCAGATCGGCAAGTGCCCGGCGCCAGAAGTTGATCTGGCGAGACGACTCCGAGCGCGGGTCTTCGTCGGATCCCAGTGCTTCGCGCTGCCACAGGGCGTAGTCGGCGTACTGAATCGGCAGCGGCGTCCACGCCGGCGCAGACTTCTCACTTCGCGCCGAGTAGGCGACGAGAAGGTCACGTGCGAGCGGACGGAACGACAGTCCGTCTGCAGCGATGTGATGGAGAACCATCACCAGGACGTAGTCCGTCGGAGACACCTCGAAGAGGGCAACCCGTACCGGGATTTCGAGCGTCACGTCGAAGCCGCGAGACGCCACGTCGAACAGCGCCGCGTCGAGATGCGAATTCCGAATCTTGACCGGATTCAACTCCACCGCGGCCCGGTCGACCGGCAGAACCAGCTGTTGCGCGGTTCCGTCGACATCAGGGTAGATCGTCCGCAAGGACTCGTGTCGCTCGAGAAGATCCATCACCGCGGCATGCAGGGCGGACGGGTCCACCGAACCGGTGAGCCGGACCGTGAACGGAAGATTGTAGGCGGGCGTCGACGGATCGAGACGGTTGATGAACCACATGCGCTGCTGCGCAAGCGAGAGCGGGACGACCTCGGGACGAGGCTTGGCGATCAGCGGGGTGAGCTGCCTGGCGTTGCCCGCCACCGACTCGGCGCGGGCCGCCAGGGTGGCGACCGTGGTGGATTCGAAGAGCTCTCGAACGCCGAGTTGCACTCCCAATGCCGAACCCACTCGCGTCACCAATTGTGTTGCAACCAGAGAGTTTCCACCGAGCTCGAAGAAGTCGTCATCGATACCGACGAGCTCGACACCGAGAACGTCGGCAAACACGTCCGCCACGATGCGTTCGATTTCGGTGCGGGGCTCGCGGTACTGCTTCGCACTCGCGAACACCGGCTCGGGCAACCCGGCACGATCCAATTTGCCACTCGTGTTGAGCGGCAACGCATCGAGCACCATCAACGCGGCCGGAACCATGTACGACGGGAGGCTTCGGCCGGCGAACTCACTGAGCACCGCAGCATCGATGTTTCGGCCTGGACCCGGCACGACGTAGCCGACCAATTGATCACCGGTCGGGGTGACGGTCACCAAAACGACAGCCTGCGAAACGTCGGGGTGTGCCAGAAGGACGGTCTCGATTTCGCCGAGCTCGATGCGCTGTCCACGGAACTTCACCTGGAAGTCGGTACGCCCGATGTAGTCGAGGTTTCCGTCCTCACGGCGGCGGACGAGGTCGCCGGTCCGGTACATACGCTCACCGGCCGTGCCGTACGGATTGGCTACGAACCGATCCGAGCTCAGGTCCGGTCGACCAACGTATCCGCGCGCGAGTTGAACGCCGGCGAGATAGAGCTCACCCGGCTGCCCGATGGGGGTCGGGCGAAGTTGTCCGTCCAGTACGTGCGCCTGAGTGTTCCACTGTGGCATACCGATCGGCACGGAAGTAGTGTCCGTGGCCACGGCCTCGTAGTACGTGACCGACACCGCGGCTTCGGTCGGACCATACAGGTTGTGCAGTCCGGCTCCACAGAGTTCGCGGAAGGCGGAAGACGTCTCGGGCGGGAGCGCCTCGCCGATGACAAACACGTGGCGCAACGAATCACAAGATCCGGCAGGTGCATTCGCAGTGAACAGCGTGAGCATGGATGGCACGAAGTCGGTGATCGTGACGCCGAGCTCCGCGATCTTGTTCGCCACGTAGATCGGGTCTCGATGACCGTCCGGAGTCGCGACGACGAGCGTGGCGCCGACCTGCAACGGCATGAAAAATCCCCACAGCGACACGTCGAATGTCGTAGCGGTCTTCTGCAGGTAAATGTCCGACGCCGAAAGCCCGTACTCGGCGTTCATCCACTGAAGCTGATTGTTGATCGCCGCGTGAGTGACCGCGACACCCTTGGGTCGACCGGTCGAACCCGAGGTGTAGATCACGTACGCAGTGTTCGAGAAATGCAAGGGAGACAGGCGATCCGCGTTGACGATCGGTCTGCTGTCGAGCTGCCCATAGTCCAGTGTGTCGATCTCGATGACCCGTGTGCCCGAGGGCAGATCCACGTCGTCCCGCGCAGTGGTCACAACACACGTGGGCTGCGCCGACTCGAGAATGTAGGCGGTGCGGTCGGCTGGGTGGTCGGGATCCACCGGCACCCAGGCTCCGCCGGCCTTGGCAATCGCGTACAGACCGACCATCAAGTCCAAAGACCTGCGGATCGACAGTCCTACAAGCGATTCGGGCCCAACACCCATGGCGATGAGTTGACGAGCCAAACCATTTGCGCGAGAGTCGAATTCGGCGTACGTGAGGCTGGCGCCTTCGAAAACGACAGCGGTGGCATCGGGAGTTCTCTCGACCTGACGCTCGAATGCTTCGGTGATGGTCTGCGAGGCAACGTGGAAGCCGGTGCGGTTCCACAAGGCAACCTTGTTTCGCTCCTCGTCGGTTGCGACAGGAAGGTCCCAGACCTTGCGGCTCGTTTCGGCCGAGACGAACTTCTCGAGAAACTCCACGAACCGCGAGTGATTTCGCTGGGCGTCCGCGGGCGCATACAGATTGGGATTCGACTCGAAGTCGATGTGTGTGCGGGTATCGCCGACGCTCTGATACAGGTTGACACCGAGGTCTTCGATCAAACCCGTGGACAAGATGTGAAGTTCGCCGACGAGGGGCCCGAACGCCAACTCGGTGGAAAACATCATGATGTTGATCCAGGGGCCGAAGAATCCGCCCCGGCCCGGCCCGTCCCCGCCGCGAACCATGTCCTCGTGTCGGTATCGCTGGTGGCGCAGTGCGCCGGACATTTCGTTCCTGACATCGTCCAGAAGCTCCTGGACGGTGGTGTCCGCGGTGACGGTCAGGCGCAGCGGCACGACGTTGGAGACCATGCCTCCGGATCGACGCAGCACGGCCGTTGTTCGACCGGAAACGGGCAGACTCAGCGACACGTCCTCTCGTCCGGTCATCTGAGCGAGGTACGCCGCAAACGCCGCGACGACAGTGCCGGCAACAGTGGTCTTCTCGATGCGCTCGAGGAACCGCCCGAGCAGAGCCTCGACGTGGTTGGACAGCGCTGCACTGTCGATCCGACTGACTGGAGCCGGCGCGGCACTTCGACCCGCGAGGCTCGAGATCTCGTCGAGATTCTCGATCTTGTCTGCCCAGTACTTGCGATCGGTTTCGAAACGACTCGACTGGCGGTACTTGTTGTCCACCTCGTAGACGTTCCGGAGATCGGAGGCCTCACTCGGCTCCGGATCCCGGCCCTCCACGCGCGCCGAGTACAGCTCCGCCACACGAGTGACGAACGTCGACGCACCGAAACCGTCGAGAATTGTGTGGTGGACCCGTGTGTACCAGTAGTAGCGATTCTCGCCGAGCCGCAGGATCGTGGCAGAGATCAAGCGGTCCGTGAGCATGTCGATCGGCCGGCTGCGATCTGCTCGCATCCACCGCATGGCAGCGTCGTGCGAGTCGTCTTCACTACGAAGGTCGACGTAACCGACCGAATCATCGAGTGTGGGGTCGATGATCTGGTAAGGCTGGGCGTCGATCTCGAAGATCCGGACGAAGGCCGACCCGATTTCGCGACCGGCGTCTGCGCAGGCCTGCCGAAGGGCGTCAAGTTCCAGAGCACCACGGAGTTCGACGTACTGAGCGATGTTGACCGGAACGGCGGGATCGAGGTGTTGCGCGAACCACATACCGAGCTGGGCCGCGGAAAGCGGGAATGCGTCGGATCGCTGAACGTCTTCCGGCGAGCTGCCGACCTCCGGCTTGCCGCTCCCCAGTTCTCCGTTACCCAGCGAATTCACGCCCACAGCCTCTCTTCCACACCATTGCGCACCCGTGCGAGCCGAACGTCCGATTCGCAGCAGCTACCGACCTCATCCAACCTCGACGAGCCAGAACCACCCATTGTCTCCGATACATAGGTGACAAGAGAAATCCATACCCCGGTGTATCGACGGTTTTGTTGCAATTCGTTACAAATCGCCCAGCTCATCTACCCCCCGATCGCATTGCCGAAACGCACCGTTCAGACGCGGCGCGCGACACCTCTCCCCCTGGGACAATCAATTGCAACCGACGATCTACACCCCAATCCACATCAGTCACCTCGGACAATTTACAGGGCCGCCGGGTACTGGGTGTCTGAGCTCGAACAAGATTCGACAGTCGCTGATCGAGACTATCGGTACTCGCCGACAGACCGACGAAAGAACGCGCCGACCAGCGGTCGGCGCGTTCTTCGATTTACGGTACGAAGCTTCAGGAAAAGCCCACACCAGTCACACTCTTCAGGTGCTCGCTGCTGACCCCTGGAGCCAGCTCCACAAGCTGCAGCCCGTCCGCGGTGACGTCCAGCACTGCCAGGTCGGTGATGATCCGGTTGACGACGCTCTGACCGGTAAGCGGCAGCGTGCAGGCCTCGACGATCTTGGGATTGCCGTCGCGGTCGGTGTGCTCCATCACGACGATGACGCGGCGGGCACCGTGGACCAGATCCATCGCCCCGCCCATACCCTTCACCATCTTGCCCGGCACCATCCAGTTGGCAAGGTCACCGGTCTTCGACACCTGCATCCCGCCGAGCACCGCGGTGTCGATGTGACCACCGCGGATCATGCCGAAGGAGAGAGCCGAGTCGAAGAACGCGGCGCCTGAATTGACGGTGACGGTTTCTTTACCGGCATTGATGAGGTCGGCATCGACCTGATCATCGGTCGGATACGGTCCGGTACCGAGGATGCCGTTCTCGCTGTGGAGGACCACCTTGACGCCCTCGGGCAGGTAACTGGGGATCAGCGTCGGCAGGCCAATGCCGAGGTTGACGTACTCCCCCGGCCGCATCTCGGCGGCAGCGCGAGCGGCCATCTCGTGGCGAGTCCAACCGATACGGGTTTCCTCTGCACTGGTCACTTGGTGCCTCCTGAGACGGTCCGCTTCTCGATCCGCTTCTCCTGTGGGCCTGTGTGCACGACCCGCGCGACGAACACACCAGGTAGGTGCACGTGTGCGGGGTCGATGTCGCCCGGCTCGACGAGGTTCTCCACCTGCGCGATGGTGATCCGGCCGGCCATGGCAGCAAGCGGGTTGAAGTTCATCGCCGTCTTGTTGAAGACGAGATTTCCTTCGGTGTCACCGTAGTCCGCATGCACGAGCGCGAAGTCAGCCGTGATCGCCTCTTCCAATACATACGTGCGGCCACCGAACACTGCCGTCGCCTTCGGTGGCGACGCCACGGCGATCGAACCGTCCGCGTTGTATCGCCACGGCAAGCCGCCCTCGGCGATCGGGGTGCCGACGCCCGCCGGAGTGTAGAACGCCGGAATGCCGGTACCGCCTGCTCGCAGCCGCTCGGCCAGCGTCCCCTGCGGCGTCAACTCCACTTCGAGCTCACCGGCGAGATACTGACGGGCGAACTCCTTGTTCTCCCCCACATACGACGCCGTCACCCTGGCGATCCGGTGCGCGCCGAGCAGAATGCCGAGACCGTAGTCGTCGACACCGCAGTTGTTGGAGAACACCTCGAGATCGGTGGCGTCGCCGTCGGCGATCGCCGCGATCAGTGCGTCGGGAATACCGCACAGCCCGAAGCCGCCCACTGCGAGCCTGGATCCGCTCGCGATGTCGGCAACTGCCTCAGCTGCCGTATTCACGACTTTGCTCATCCGTTAGTTCTCCTTCTGCTGAAAGATTCCGGCTCGGTGAAGAAGCTTCTCGGCGTGACGGAGAACGGGAGCGTCGACCATCTTGCCCTCGAACGCGAACACACCACGTTCAGTAGACACCGCGGCAAGCACTCGTGTGGCCCAGTCGATCTCTTTTTCCGAAGGTGCGAAGGCCCCGCGGATGACCTCGACCTGACTCGGGTGGATCGCAACCTTCACGTCGAAGCCGACTGCGACGGCATCAGCGGACTCGACGCCCAGGCCGACGAGGTCCTTGATGTCGAGGTACACGGAATCGACAGCCAACCGGCCGTAGCTCTTCGCGGCCAGGAGAGACGTCGATCGGACATGCTTGGCAACGTCGCGGTACGAACCGTTCGGGTGCCTGCTCGAATTACCGCCGAGACCGGCCACAAGATCCTCGGCTCCCCACATGACACCGATGGCGTTCGCAGCAAGCGCGATGTCGGCCACGGCGAGGGCTCCTCGCGGGGACTCGACGAGCGCAACCACGTCCGCCGGTGCGAGCGAGAGGACGTCCTCGGCCGATTCGCACTTGGACAGCATGAGACGCGAATAGTGTGTGCCGTCCAGCGCGATCAGATCGAGTTCGTGATCAGGTGTACCGACCGGATTGACGCGCACGACCGTCCGCTCCGGATCGAGAGGCGTGTCGATCAGGGCTGCACGTGCGGCTTCCTTGTCGGCCGGAGCCACACCGTCTTCGAGATCGAGGATCACGACGTCGGCAACAGCCGCGGCCTTCGCATAGCGCTCGGGACGATCCGCCGGGCAGAACAACCACGCCGGCCCCGGCGGCGTCCACGTCATGAGGACACCTCTGCCGGACGCAGTTGCACCAGTGTCTTGCGCGTGGCCAGTGCGACGACGTCACCGTGCTGGTTACGCCCGGTGTGCACGAGCGTCACGATGCCTTCACCTGGACGGCTCTTCGATTCGCGCTTGTCCGCGATGAGCGTCTCGGCATACAAGGTGTCGCCGTGAAAGAGCGGCTTGGGGAAGCTGATCTCGGAGAAACCGAGGTTCGCCACGATGGTGCCCTGCGTCAACTGCGCGACGGACAGGCCGACGATGGTCGACAGGGTGAACATCGAATTGACCAGCCGCACACCGAATTGAGTGTCCTCGCTGTACGCGGCATCGAGATGCAACGCCTGCGTGTTCATCGTCAAAGTCGTGAACAGGACGTTGTCAGCCTCGGTCACCGTCCGGCCTGGGCGATGCTCGTAGATCGCGCCGACCTCGAACTCCTCGAACCAGAGCCCGCGCTGAGTGATCTTCTTGGGGTTCGTCACAGCCCTGCCTCACGAGCGATGAGCATCAACTGCACCTCGGTCGTTCCCTCACCGATTTCGAGGATCTTGCTGTCACGGTAGTGGCGCGCGACGGCGTACTCGTTCATGAAGCCGTATCCGCCGTGAATCTGCGTGGCGTCACGGGCGTTGTCCATGGCAGCTTCGGAGGAAATCAGCTTGGCGATAGACGCCTGCTTCTTGAACGGCTTGCCCGACAACATGAGTGCGGCCGCGTCGTAGTACGCGGTACGTGCGACGTGGGCACGAGCCTCCATACGCGCGATCTTGAACGCGATGGCCTGGTTGTGTCCGATGGGGCGACCGAACGCCTCGCGCTCCTTGGCGTACTTGATCGACTCGTCGACGCAGCCCTGGGCGGCACCGACGCTCAACGCGGAGATGGCGATGCGGCCTTCGTCGAGGATGCGCAGGAAGTTCGCGTAGCCGCGGCCGCGCTCACCGAGCAGATTCTCTTCGGGGACACGAACATCGGCGAACGTGAGCGGATGGGTGTCGGATGCGTTCCAACCGACTTTGTTGTACGCCGGTTCGGCCGTGAAGCCGGGCGTCGTGGTCGGCACGAGGATCGTCGAGATCTCCTTCTTGCCGCCGTCCTTGACACCCGTGACCGCGGTGACCGTCACGAGCTTGGTGATGTCGGTGCCCGAGTTGGTGATGAACTGCTTGTTGCCGTTGATGATCCACTCACCGCTGTCGAACTTCGCGGTGGTCTTGGTGCCGCCGGCGTCGCTACCCGCACCGGGTTCGGTCAGGCCGAAGGCAGCCAACGACTTGCCGCTGGTGAGCTGCGGAAGCCACTCCTGCTTCTGCGCCTCGTTACCGAAACGGTAGATCGGCATGGCACCAAGGGACACACCAGCTTCGAGAGTGATCGCGACGCTCTGGTCGACCTTGCCCAGCTCTTCGAGCGCCAGGCAGAGTGCGAAGTAGTCGCCGCCCATTCCGCCGTACTCCTCGGGAAACGGCAGGCCGAACAGTCCCATGTCAGCCATCCCGGCCACTACCTCGTACGGGAAGGTGTGGTTGGCGTCGTGCTCGGCAGCAACCGGTGCCACTACGGTCTTCGCGAAGTCCGCAACCGTCTTGGCGAGCTGCTGGTATTCGTCCGGAAGCGCTCCGGTGGCAAGGTAATCGGACATCAGGCGTCTTCCTTCTGCGTCGTGTTCTCGGTCTTTACTTCTGCAGTCTCTTCGTCCGTGACAGGTA
This sequence comes from Rhodococcus sp. 27YEA6, assembly GCF_044908235.1. Taxonomy (NCBI): domain Bacteria; kingdom Bacillati; phylum Actinomycetota; class Actinomycetes; order Mycobacteriales; family Nocardiaceae; genus Rhodococcus; species Rhodococcus sp. 27YEA6. The sequence goes on from NZ_JBIYCY010000035.1 coordinate 15,462, forward strand.
CCACGCGGGCCAGAACCTGATCCACCATCACCTGATCGCCCTGACGGACAAGCACTTCCACGATCCCGTCGATCGGGGACGTCAAGGAGTGCTCCATCTTCATGGCCTCGACCACGACGAGTGGTTGTCCCGCGCTCACTGCCGCGCCGTTCTCGACGTTGACTGCGATGACGGCACCGGGCATGGGGCTGGCGATTTCGGCGTCACCGGCATGCTTGTCCTCACCGCGAACGCTGACTTCGGCTACCTCGCGCACGTGCCAGGTTCCGCCGCCTGCCAGCCACAGACCGCCATCGGTCTGGGCGACGACAAACGTGCGTCGACGTCCGTCGATCACCACCGCCAGTTCGGATCCCGTCAGGGTCGCGCTGAATGCGCGCGGCTGTGAACCTTCGACCTCGACCTTTGCATCCGCGGGAACGCCGACGATCGCAACGTGCGACGTTCGGGTGCCGGCGGCGAGCCTGATGCTGGTCGGAGCGGGAGTTCCGACGCGCCACCCACTCGGGACGTCCCAGGGATCAACGGATTCCGAAGTTGTCCATCGCGAGAGCCAGCGATACGCCGCGGCAGCAATGAGAACCTCGTCGGAGGCGTCGGCTGCGACAAAGTCTTCGACGCGACGATCGAGCAGACCGGTGTCGAGGTTGCCCGCGATCACATCCGGATCAGCGAGGAGGAACCGTGCGAATTCGATGTTGGTCACGACTCCGAGCACTGCGGTGTCACCGAGTGCGCGATCGAGCTTGCGCAGTGCGCCCGCGCGGTCGGGAGCGTGGGCGATGACCTTGCTGAGCATCGGGTCGTAGTCACTGCCGACGACGGTGCCCGCGAGCAGTCCGGAATCGACGCGCACGCCGGAACCTGACGGCTCGACCAGATCGACGACGCTGCCACCGGTCGGCAGGAATCCACGGCCCGGATCCTCCGCGTACACACGAGCTTCGATGGCGTGCCCGGTCAGCGTGATGTCACTCTGGGAGAAGGCCAACTTCTCCCCTGCTGCCACACGGACCTGCCATTCGACCAGATCCAGTCCGGTCACCATTTCGGTGACGGGATGCTCGACCTGGAGGCGGGTGTTCATCTCCATGAAGAAGAACTCGTCCGGCTTGTCGGCGGAGACGATGAACTCCACGGTGCCAGCGCCGGTGTAATCGACGCTTCGAGCGGTGTTGCACGCTGCCGCGCCGATCCGGTCACGGGTCACCTGATCGAGCAGCGGCGAGGGAGCCTCTTCGATGACCTTCTGATGACGCCGCTGCAGGCTGCATTCGCGCTCACCGAGGTGAACGACGTTGCCGTGCTGGTCGGCGAGAACCTGGACCTCGATGTGCCGGGGCCGCAGGACGAATCGCTCGAGGAACAGGGTGTCGTCGCCGAACGACGACGCGGCCTCACGGCGGGCACTGCGAAGAGCCTCGGCCAGATTGACCGGATCCTCGACCAGACGCATTCCCTTGCCGCCTCCGCCGGCCGAAGGCTTGACCAACACCGGGTAGCCGATGTCCTCGGCCGCTGCGATCAGTTCTTCGTCGGTCAGATTGGGGCGAGCGATACCCGGGACCACCGGTACGTCGAACGCGGCAACGGCGTTCTTCGCGGTGATCTTGTCACCCATCACCTCGATGGCGTGCTCGGAGGGGCCGAGGAAGGCGATTCCGGCAGCCGCACAGCCAGCCGAGAACGCCGAGTTCTCCGACAGGAAGCCGTAACCGGGGTGAATACCCTGAGCACCGGTGGACTTGGCAGCGTCGATGACCTTGTCGATGACGAGGTAGCTTTCACGCGCCGCGGCCGGTCCGATGTTGACGGCAGTGTCGGCCTCGCGGACGTGGCGAGCATTCGCGTCGGCGTCGCTGTAGACGGCGACGCTGCGAATTCCCAACTCACGCAACGTGCGGATCACGCGAACCGCGATCTCACCGCGGTTGGCCACGAGAACAGTATCGATAGTGCGCAACTCAGTCATTTCGCTCACATCCGGAAGACGCCGTAGGAGACCGGCTCGATCGGCGCGTTCGCGCACACCGAAAGGGCCAGGCCGAGAACAGTTCTGGTATCTGCGGGATCGATGACACCGTCATCCCACAGCCGCGCAGTGGAGTAGTACGGATTGCCCTGAGCCTCGTACTGCTCGCGGATCGGCGCCTTGAAGGATTCTTCGTCCTCGGCCGACCACGGATTACCCGCGCTGTCGAGCTGGTCACTACGAACCGTCGAGAGCACCGACGCGGCCTGCTCGCCGCCCATGACCGAGATGCGCGCGTTCGGCCACATCCACAGGAAGCGAGGTGAATACGCGCGTCCACACATGGAGTAGTTGCCGGCGCCGTACGAGCCGCCGATGACGACTGTCAGCTTGGGGACCCGTGCACACGCGACTGCCGTGACCATCTTGGCGCCGTGCTTGGCGATGCCGCCGGCCTCGTAGTCGCGTCCCACCATGAAGCCTGCGATGTTCTGCAGGAACAGCAGCGGCACACTGCGCTTGTCGCACAGTTCGATGAAATGTGCTCCCTTCATGGCGGATTCGCCGAAGAGCACGCCGTTGTTGGCGATGATGCCGACCGGGTGGCCCTCGATGTGGGCGAAACCGGTGACGAGCGTCTTGCCGTATTCAGCCTTGAACTCCTGGAACGCGCCACCGTCGACGAGCTTGGTGATGACCTCGTGCACGTCGTACGGAGTACGGGGATCAGTCGGAACGACGTCGTACAGCTCGCTCTGATCGGCGACGGGCGGAACCGTGGAGATGACGTCCCACGGGCGCTCGGAGCGGGGGCCAAGCGTGGCAATGATGTTGCGCACGATCCGAAGTGCGTCGCGGTCGTCCTCGGCCAGGTGGTCGGTGACGCCGGAAACCTTGGAGTGCAGGTCGCCGCCGCCGAGCTCTTCGGCCGTCACGATCTCACCGGTGGCAGCCTTCACGAGCGGCGGTCCGCCGAGGAAGATGGTGCCCTGGTTGCGGACGATCACTGCTTCGTCGCTCATCGCGGGCACGTAGGCGCCTCCCGCGGTGCATGAACCGAGAACTGCGGCGATCTGGGGAATCCCCTTGGCGCTCATGGTCGCCTGGTTGTAGAAGATCCGGCCGAAGTGCTCACGGTCCGGGAAGACCTCGTCCTGGCGCGGCAGGAAGGCGCCGCCGGAGTCGACGAGGTAGATGCAGGGAAGGTTGTTCTGCAGCGCAACTTCCTGCGCGCGCAGGTGCTTCTTCACCGTCATCGGGTAGTAGGTGCCGCCCTTGACCGTCGCGTCGTTGGCAACGATGACGCACTCGCGACCCGACACACGGCCGATACCGGTGATGACGCCGGCGCCCGGGCACTCGTCGTCGTACAGGCCGTTGGCCGCCAGTGGGGACAGCTCGAGGAACGGGCTGCCCTGGTCGAGCAGCGAGTCGACGCGATCTCGCGGCAGCAACTTCCCTCTGCTCACGTGACGCTCGCGAGAGCGCTCGTTGCCACCCAGCGCTGCTTGCGCCAGTTTCTTCTTCAGTTCGTCCACCAGAACGGTGTGATCGGACCGGTAGCCCGATCCTTGCGTGATTCCACTGGGAGTCATCCCGCCGCCTTCACCATGAGTTAATGCTCGATAACTGAAACTAGATTAACTATGATTAACTGAGTTGTCCAGAACACAAGCGAAGAAAGATCGAGAGAATGACCTCTGAGCAGGTAGCAGCTCCGACGCGACGCGATCAGATGAAGGCCGACCGTCGACGTCAGCTCTTGGACGCCGCCGCACGGTTGATCGCCGAACGCGGATTCGTGAGTGTGCGACTCGAAGACCTCGGCGCGGCCGTCGGCATCAGCGGCCCGGCCGTGTACCGGCACTTTCCGAACAAGGACGCCGTCCTCGTGGAACTTCTCGTCGGCATCAGCACGCGCCTGCACGAAGGCGGCTCTGCGGCAGCGGAGGCAGCGGACTCACCGAGCGCTGCTCTCGACGCACTGGTGGAGTTTCACCTCGACTTCGCGCTCGGCGAGCCGGACCTGATCCGCATCCAGGACCGCGACCTCGAAAGCCTGCCGGCCGACGCGCGTCGACAGGTACGCCAGACGCAGCGCAAGTACGTCGAGGTCTGGGTCGGGGTGCTCGAGCAACTCGATCCCCAACTCGATCAGGCGGACGCACGAATCAAAGCGCATGCCACCTTCGGTCTGATCAACTCGACCCCTCACAGCGCCAACCCCGCTTCGCCGGCACGCGCGCGTCGAGTCCTGCGGGATATGACGCTCGCCGCACTGCGCACCCACTGAAACCGGACACGGCACAATCGGTGGCAGACTGGTTACACCAGCTAACAGATGAGGGTGCCGAACGTGGAAGACAGCAGTGGGGTCAGCAGGGCCGATTTCGCCGAACTGCGGACCGAGTTCTCCCGCTTCATGATGTTGTACCAATTCGGAATCTCCGAACTGATGACCAAGGTGAACATCCTCAAGGACGAGTTCACTCACATCAATCAGTACAGCCCCATCGAACACGTCACGTCACGAGTCAAGTCACCGGACAGCATCCTGCGAAAGGCTCAACGCCTGAACGTCCCGCTCACGATCGACGACATCTCGAAGAACATCTTCGACATCGCTGGAGTACGTATCACCTGCAGCTTCATTTCCGACACGTACCGAATCGCCGAGATGCTCACCAGCCAGACGGACCTTCGGGTGATCGAGCGCGAGGACTACATCGCCGATCCGAAACCCAACGGCTACAAGAGCTTGCACTTGATCGTCGAGGTCCCGGTTTTCATGAGTGACCGCGTCAGGCACGTACCGATCGAACTTCAGATCCGCACGATCGCAATGGATTTCTGGGCGAGCCTCGAGCACAAGATCTACTACAAGTACAACCGCGAGGTTCCCGTCGAACTCCTCGACGAACTCACCGAGGCTGCTGCCGCGGCACACCGTCTCGATGTCAAGATGGAACGACTCAACGACGAGTTCGCCAAAATCAAAGCGCTGCCCCATCCTGATGACGAAATCCTCGAGCAGGATCTGCCGGCGCAGTTCCTCGAGGCGCTGCATCTTCAGCGACGGGCGCTCTGAATTCGGTCCCCCTCCCCTGAGCAAACGCGCCTTTTCGGCGCATCTGAGGCGACGAAAGTGCCGTTCGCTCACAACTGGGGTCGGACAACTAGGGCAAACAAAAAGAAGTGGGCCCCCCCCCACAAACGGCGGGGGGCCAATAGGGAATTTGGGGGCGGGGGTATTATTTGGCGATGAGGGGCGGGGTGCCCGAGCGGGCAACGGCCCCCCCGGGGAGGGGGTTTTAAAACGCCACA
>NZ_JBIYCY010000036.1:0-19951 GCF_044908235.1 Rhodococcus sp. 27YEA6
GAGCGGGTCGCGCAGTTCCTGGCGAATGTCGAGGATTTCGGACATGTTCGCGTGTTCGAAGTTCGGCAGGCGATCGAAAAGACCAGTGGCGAGGGAAGCGTCGCGGCCTCGCCGGCGAGCTGACGGGGGCGGGCTGAAGATTCCTTCCTCTACCCCGAGGTTAACCAGGTTGTTCGTCGTCGTATCGAAGAGCGGATACGTGTCTTGGCTCGTCAGTGCTTGTTGCACACGTGCAAAGTACCTCGCAGCGATGTCGTCGTCAGCGTCGTCGCCGACGTTGCGGACATCGATGTCGGGTAGTGGATCAATGGTCAGCAGTCCTGCGTCCATAGCGAGTGCCAGTTCCCGATATCGCATCTTCTCCAAGCTTTCACCGATTCGGTCTTGAAGCTCTGTGATGCCGGGACGGATCGCGTCGAACAACTCTCCGAGCGCCTGGCGCCGCCGTTTGCGTTGCGTGCTGTTGAGCTGGTTGCCAGGGGGAAGTGAACGCACCCTATGGAGAATTTCTTTGAGCTGGTGTGTAGCTTGTGGCGCGTAAACCGGCGCGACCGACACCAAGAGTTCGAGCATCTCCAAATCCGGGGCATCCTCGACGACCGCGATCGAGTGAATGAGAGTGGCACGTGGGCTGATGAGCGTGACCGTATCGGCGTATAGCAGAGCCGACTGCGATTGCCGGATCTCATCTCCGAGGTTCAGCAGGGATGCAGCCGGCGCAGTTGCGACCGACATATGGAGATCCGTTGACGTCAAGGACTTTTGACTAATTCCCCGCCGTTTATGGGCTTTCCGCACGGTTTCTCTCCATTGATCGGTTTAAGACCACCGTAATCTCACAATCACCAACCCGATCGTCAGATCAGCTCGTGTCGGCGAGGCACTCGCCGCATTGTCGCACTAGATGGCGGTCTGAAACCGTCAGGCCACTTCGTTTCACTGTCGTATTTGATCGACTCAAAGTTGGTCTCCTCCACCGACGCTTTTGTAAGATCCGCACCGGACAAGTCCGCGCGTCGCAGATTCGCACCATTGAGGTTGGATCGACTCAAGTCGACGTCGAACAAGTCAGCGTCTACGAACACCGAATCCTTCAGATCCATCCCGTCGAAATAGGCGCTCGTAATGTCGACGCCGCGCAGATCAAGTCTCAGCCCAATGTCAGCCCACAGGCCTCCGGCTTCTTCGCCATTCTTCTCGAACTGCAGATGTATCCGGAACTGGCTGATTATTGCCTCGTTCACTATTCGCTGAGCTTTTACTCGTGCGCGCGACTCATCGTTCGGACCAGTGACATCCGGGACTTTGCGATTATTTTGACGGAGGTAGGCACACAGGGTGTCTGTGATCGTCTCGCACTCAGCTCGCACGATGTTCTCCCGAGCGGTGGCATTCTTCTTGCGTCGAAGCCGGAGCCAGTCGTCAGCCAAACCGACGAAGGCGTAAACCCCTGCTACCCGAATCGCGAAGTGCGACTCATCAGCGAGCTGCTTCGCAGCCCCCTCGAATCGACTCCACAGATCTTTCTCGGCATCTTCGAGCCGAGTTCTGTCAGCATTTGCGGTCTGAGCCATCGCCAATCGCGCGGCACCAGCCGATGCAATCGACGCCGCCACAATCGCGCCCAACGGGGCCAATACTGCGCTGTACCGCATTACCAGCCATTCCTTCGAGATGCCTATGATAACCAGCGCGAGCAGCGCGACCGCAGAAACCGCAGCGGAACCCGCCGAGACCCGAAACCACAGGCTTAATCCGTCCCCAACCGACCGCGACGGAAGGACAGGCCGCGTGCGCCATAACGCCAGACATCCGACAACCAGAGCCGATACCGCAACGATCGTTACTACTGCATTCACACCCCGGATCCTCTCATCCCGAGTAGGGAGGCCCTTTCAGACTTCCTGCTGGCGCGGTCCCCGATTGTTGGGAAATCGGGCGACGACTGCCATGAGGGAGATCGACACGGCTGCACTAGTGAGCTTGCTCATGACGCGAGCAAACGAGCGCGATGTGCTCAGAAGTTGGTGCAGACCGGGTTAGTGCTATTTTTGCATCATGGCCGGGCTGCCGCAGTAGCAACCGAACAGTCCACCGATGAAGGACGCGGACACCGATCCCACGAAGTCCACCGATGAAGGACGCGGACACCGATCCCACGAAGGCCAACGATGGACGCGCCGCCGACACCATCCGCTTGGGGCACGCCGCGCTATCGCTAGTGCATTCTCCGAAATAGGAATACGAGTTCTACGTCGTGGGGACTGTAGTCACGTAGCGGCGGAGAAGTCGAACATGATGGAGGCGAAGTCATCGGTGAACAACCGCTGATGTAGTCGCCACGAACACTCCGCGTACCCCAGATACTGTGCGGCGCGTCTCGGGAGGGAAGCCCCGTATCCGACGACGCTGAAATGCATCTGTGGGAATTGCACGCACAGTGATCGTTCCTGCGGTGCCTGGTTGCGCAGTAGGGCTGCCGCTGCTGCATCCGTGGCCCGTCGACCCCGGACACTGAATTGGAATGCTCTGGCCGAGTTGCAGTTCGGCCAGAGCATTGAATCCGATGAGGTCGTGGGGATTACGGACGGAAGTTGTTGGATTGGTAGGTCGCCGGCACGAGATTGGCCAGATTCACCGGAAACGGGTACTTGCCGGGTGCGTCCGCGGTGGATTTGGTGGGTCAGCGCGGCCAGGGCGAGGAGCTGCTCGAACCAGGGGTAGCGGGTGCCGGCCTCCCATTCGTCGACTGCCGGCTCCTGTGCCCCGCATGCAATGTCGACCTCGGGGCCGTACAGCTCGGCGGCGTCGAGGGCGCGGGTGATCCGGTACGGGGCCAGCGCGCCAGTGCTCCGGTGTTCGTAGGCCAGGCCATGGGCGGCTCGGCGCTGCGCCGCGACGGCAGCCCACTCGGCTCGTTTCCGCAGACGCGCTGCTGCACGGTCTCCTGCTGCACGGAATCTGGAGCGTGCGGGTATGGTGTGCTCGTCGGTCACAGCGTCTGTTCCCGTCGGCGCGACCTGTGTTCTCACCGACAGCGTGGTCGGTAGGGGTTCGGAACACGTCTTCCCCACGAAGTGTGAGAACGGTGATGAGAGCTTCTCTCGGTGTGCAGTCGGGACGCATATGACGCACCTCGATCGCTGCCAACCTTTCCCCGTCGGTGCCCTTGATCTGCGAAATCAGATCCCGCTCGGCATCGGTGAGCTCGAGGACGCCGGAAGGCTTGCGCTGGGCGAGGTAGCTACCGATTCGACCTGCCCATCCCCGACGAATCACTCGGGCTTGCGCGACGCGACGAGGACGCGCGGTCAACTCGCCGCCACAGTTCGGGCACCCATTGTCCATCGCCGCCGAACAGTCGACGCAGAAGGTGCATTCGTAGCTGCATATTGTTGCGGCGGCGTTGTCGAGAAATGTGCGGCACCTCTCGCGCATTGTTTTCATCGCCAACATCGCCGCTCCTGGAGTCGTCTCGCCTTCCGGCGCAGTGCATCTGTCAGCGTCAGAGAACCACACCTGCCCTGATTCGACCTAGGCATTTCCCGGCCACTTCACGCGTCCGTGAGGCCCGTCCGGCGCGGTGTTGCGGCACGATGGTGTGCAGGGTCGATCGGTGATTCGGAGGAAGTAATGAGCAAGGATTTTTACAGTGCGTCGGAGCTGGCGGATCTGGGCTACGTGTCCGAGCGTCTGACGTCGGTATTCGGTGAACCTGACTCGGTCGACGGGGAGCTGCGTTGGGATGCCGACACCGTTGACGCCGTCGAGCGCGACGTACTCGCTCCCGCTGCTCGGATCATGTTCGATGCCTTCGCTCCGGAGCGTGGTCCGGATAAACGGATCGAACCTCCCAATACCAGCGGTCGTCCGCGCCAATGCCCCATCCAAGCTCTCAGCGGCACACTGCTCGCAGCCGGCGCCCCTCGGCGTTCGCTCTGTCCCTATCCCTGACAACCGTCACCACCATTGCCGGACAACACTTCTGGGAAGACCCTGCCGCCCACACAATGTAACGCGTCCAATTTCAGAAGAAAATCGCCCCCGGTGCGGGTGGTGCAATCGAAGCTCGTGAGACACCCCCGGCGGCTGCCTCGGCGATGCGAGCTGTCCGGTGGTGATTTTCTCGGCGCCTTCGGGAGTGCCAACGGGCGCTCTACAGCCATTGACGGATCTATCACCTAAGCAGTGAGAATGGTTCAAGTTTCCGAGGACAGGAGTGGTAGTGGGGCGAGCGACGAATCATCTCACCGTGACCCAGTTCGACCTGTTGAAATGGGTCGCCGACGGATGCAAAGTAGGCGTCTACGAAGGTCCATCGCATCGTGTGTCAGCTCGTTCGCTCCACAATCGCGGCTTCCTTCGTGTCTCCGGTAGCGGCAAGACTTGGACCGCGCGGATCACTCCGGACGGCACCCGCCGTCTCGAGGAGGAAGCCCACCGCATCGAAGCAGAACGCAGACGCACTCTTCGGGAGAAACAGGATCGGCTGAAGCGAGAACAGGAGCAACAGCAACTCCGTGAGAAGGCTGCGGCGTTGCTGCGCGATGTCGTCGTAGCCGGGGGACGTCTCGATCTGGGGCCCGATGTCGACTCCCAGGATGTCCAGCGCCTACAGAACTGTCTCGCGTCGCAATCGGGTTTGCTGCCTGACGGGCAGCGTTTGGCCCAGGAACCAACGCGCATGGACCCTGTCCTGGGCGTGACCGTCTATTTGGAGCCAGATTTCGAGGTGTTGACTTCCGTGCGCGCTTTCTCCGTGCCCCGTCAGCTTCGAAACCCGCACCCCACCGTTGCCGCATTTCAGGCGAAGAAGGCGTTGGTCTCCAAGTCGCAGATCGCTCGCGCTGCGCGTTTCCTGCAAGCCCTCGTGACAGCGGCAACTGAACTCGGTTGGACGGTCCCAGCGAAGGTGCCGCACCGGGGGCGGGGTGAATCCGGCCCCGATCTGACACTCCGGTTTCCGTCGAGGGAACTTGTCGTCACGATCCGTGAACTCGACCAACGCGGACGACGCCACGTGCAGGCATATACGACCGAGACTGACTATTACACCCGAACTGAGAGAACGACGGCGAACAAGTATTTCCAAGTGTCCGGAAAGTTGGAAGTGACGCTCACCAAGACTTGGGAAGACCAGGTCATCGTTTCACTCAGGGATACCGACGCCGCTACGGTCGAAGAACAATTGCCGACGCTTGTCCGCAAACTCGAGATCGCTGAGGCCGAAGCCGACTGGTCACGTCAGGAGGAAGTACGACGCTGCGAGATCCGCGAAACGCGATGGGAGGAAGTCAAGCAGGAGGCGTTCACGAAACTCAGCTATGAACGCAACGCCGACCGCCTCCGCGGCGAACTGGACCGTCGGCAATCCGTCGCAGCGATGCGAGCCTACGCAGAGGAGGTGGCGGAGCGCGCAGAACAACTCGACGCCGAAAACGGCGAGGAGGCACGAAAGTGGGCCACCTGGATTCAGGAACATGCCGAGCGCATCGACCCCATCAATGGATCTCTACGCCTCCTCCGCACCACATCCTGCAGTCATGACGAACTACAACCCCATATGCCTGGGTGGAGCACCCACGGCCCCTATCGCCGGTAGCCGTACGGGGAGTCATATGCGTAGGTCAGACCGACAGCGGAAGCACCGGCGGTGGACCGATGCAAGTCACGGCCAAATTGGGCGGCATCGATGGATAACACCTCACTGTGCGAAAAAGACCGCGCGTATACCGTCCAAAAAATCGATCCGCGTAGCAATACGACATAGATTTTCGACGCGAGTTCCCGACAATTTCGATCTGGGCGGGCCCAATCGAGGGCCCGGTCTGCTGAGCTGAGGCGACTCGCACGAGGACCATGCCGACTACTTGGGGCCGCGGAGCGGCAACGGCGCCGAAGGTGCCGTTCCACCCGCTATTTCAACTCGGCTGGCTGAAATTCCCCATCGACCTTCTTGACGACGCAGAAGAACGATCTGTCTTTCTGATGGTAATCGATGGTTTTCGTCCAGCCTCTGACACTGACTCCTCCATTGGCCAGGTCCTCAATCTGAATGTCGTGGGTGTATACCGACTTCACCTGAACACCTTCGAGGACATTGGCGTAGTACTCGATCCCCAGCTTCTCGCAGTCGGCCTGAGCCTGGTTGCGTTCATCCGCCGTGGCGATCGGTTCCGCAGGTTGGGAGCAGGCGATTGCGCTCGCCGCGATCAACAGCAGAGTAGGGAGAGTCCAAACCATGGCCCGAAGCTTCACCTGTGGAACATACCGGACGGCGAGCCTGTGACATGAGTGGTGAAAAGCCAGTTCATCGACGGAACGTGGCGTCTGGCATTCACGAGTGTTCCGTATGACGAGACAAGCTGGTCTGCCCGGAACGAGTAACGGCGATAAACAACGGCTGACAGACAGTCGCCAGGGCACGCTTCCTACTTTGGCGCCGGCGCCCACCGGCCGTCTGTGAGACGAAAGCGAACTGCGCAGGCTCCGCAAGACCGCCAGTCCACTCACCGACGTCCCCCGCGTGCACAATCACCGCGACGGCATCCGAACCGAGTTCGACCCGGAACGAGCGCATCGACCAGCGCATCACTCTGCGTTAACTACGGGGCTCGACGTGGTAGCGACGACGTATACCATTGCAGCGCAACATCGCTCACAGTCGTCTGACACAATCCAAAGTTATTCGCAGCGTTTAGGTGGGGCTCAGAAGATTGGTTCGTCGGGATCCAAGTTCACGAGTGAACTGTCGCTGGTGACCTCTTTACACGGATGCGGTCATGCTCCGAACACAGGGATCACTCCACCTAAAGTCGATACTCACTTAAAGCCGAAAAACTTGTAGGCCTGGTAGTCCACAAGTGCGGCTTCCAAAATTGCTGCCTCGTGCTGAAGATCGGCAGCACGAAGATCACTCATGCCCGCCAGCTCTGGGCCTTCTACGTCACGGCAATGGTTACGTTGAACTTCAGCTTCGTCCCGCAGGGCATCGATCCTTACTTCTGTTTCGGCCACTATTTTGCTGAAAATCTTTTGTTGGATTCCCCGTACCCATCGACCTTCTGCAGCCTGCAATCTCTTAGCCCATGCACGTCCCATTCAATTCCTCCTGTGCGATCGTTTCAGGCTCGAACTCTAGATGGATGAGGAACTAACGATTGCCTCGCGGTGCCGGCGAAAGCGGCTTGCGCTTGTTCTCCACGTGATGAATGGGGTCGGCCCATCGAACTCGCAAATGATCGGATGTTCCTCAGAACCAGTTCGAAGATGCGAGTTCAGCAGCGACGAATCCCGCATCTTCTAATCGATCCGTTCTTCGGTGCTGGTCGATCTCGAATGTGCCACTGTTCCAGTCGAAAGCAGGTGGAGCGGGCGCGCGGCGACGGTGCGAGATGCTCCTCACAACGAAGCACGGGCGGGAGCTCGCCGCCGTGGTGTCACCGGTAGATCTGCCCGCGCGGTCGTAATGGAGGATCAGGTCGAACTGCACGGGTGTGCAGGTCAGGGCTTCAGCTTTCGCTGCGCTTAGGTCCGAGTGCCGACCTGCTGCTCGTCGCGGTCCTGAAGAATAGTTCAGGGGTCCGGCAGTGATGATGTTCGTAGTCCCTGATCACCCTACCTCTAGGTGCGCCTGTCGCCGCGTAGGGCGGTGTCTTCGTGTGTGTGTGTGTTCTCTGGCCGGAATACTTCCTTTGCGCAGAGCCTGCACTGTAACGCGCCACTATCAGGTGCGATGGACGAAGTAAGGCAGGGAAGGAGAGACATATGATCGGGCGCCTACCTGATTTTCCCGAAGAAGTGCTGTTCTGGTACGCATTCTTGCTGCCACTGGCTGCCTGGTGGAATCCACTCTGAGGAGACGAACGATGATCGGATACTTCCCTGACCTGTTTGTCATGCCTCCTGTGTGGGGGTGGGCCAGCACAGTGTGGAACGCATTTGCCATTTGGTGGAATCAGTTCTGACTCGCTTAATCACCACCAACCCCGCCGAATTCGACGTGGAACATGCCATGAATCAAACCATCGGTTGGTTTGCTCTGGTGGTAACAAGAGGGCAAGGGGCGGTAAGGGCCTGGAAGTCGACTCATCCAAAAGAGTGGGCCGTGCTCTTCCTGGATTTGGGTGACGGACGGTAAAACTCCGGGGGTTCGTCCGCGGCGCATGGTCTGCAAGTAGTTCAGTTACGGTTTGCGAGTTTGTCTGCCACTCGTTTGCCCAGAAGTCTGTCCACGGGGTGCCGATCGATCTGATTCAGCGTCAAAGACGACTCGGGGTGGGTCAATCGGGTCACGACCTCGGTCGAGGGCTCCGGCACCTCCAGCGCCACCTCACGTGCTTCGACGGAGTCGATATTCTCGTACACCCATTCGTTCGCGTCGTCTTCTCGTCCGAAATCCGCGGTCAGGAACCAGTTGGCGAGGAACATGCGACTTTTCGGCAACAGCGTCCACACTTTTTCGCGGTCGATCGCAGCGCGTGCACCCGGACGCGTAACCGCGAGCCATTCCAATGCCCCACTCGACGAATTGCTAACCCGCCAGAACTCCCAACCATCTTTAGCCACGTACGTCACTTCCTCGCTCTGATCAGTCAACTGGGTTCGCGCGAAATTTACCGTGCCTCACCTCCGGCAGTACCGCCGGTAAGGAGTCAGTCTTGCGGAAATGTTCCTGCGGCATGGACGAATCGGTTCCCCTTGCGATGCAAGAGATCAAACTCTGCGCGGTGAAAGCCAGCTCCATGTGTCAGAGAGGTATGAGAGCATCCGTTATGGGTCGACGTCGAAAGAACAAAAATTCGGTAGAGCCGCCAAGCGAAAGCAAACGTCAGAGAGTTGCACGTGCCGATTTGAAGCAGGTGGAGCAGTTCTTACGAACTGCGACCGACGTCGCATCTGCCCGCGCCTTGTCTGAGCGTGAGCGCGAACTGGTTGCCGAAGCTCGTCGTCTGCGCCGGCAGCTGTACCTGCGGTTAGGTCCGAAGCCTCCTCCTGCGGCGAAGAAACCTCCGCATTGCGGAAGGCCGGCACCGGCCGGAGGGATCCGCTCTGTCGTTTCCGGCGGACTACCAGGAACGGGCAAACACCGATAAACAAATCCCTGCCAGACTTAGACGTGCTTCCAGATTTGGCCCCGATCTGTAAATCTGCCGAGCCCGAGAAGGAAACGGACTCGCATTTCACGAGCAGCACCAGGGCCTCACCAGATCCGATGACTTCCTTGCCTCCCTCGGACCCGCCGTATCGTCGATGTGCAGGTCCCAAGCGGTCGGTGTTGTGAACGACCAGCCACTGCTCATGAGATCGGATAATCTAAGCGACCGCTTTCGTTGGCTAACCTGACGTGGAAGAGAACCGATACCGAGATGAACCAGAAATACTGGGATGATCTGACCGCCGAAGGCCGGGAACTCACGCGGGTAGCAGAGGGCGAAGCCCGAGATTTGAAGGTGCCACTGCATCTCGAGGATCGGGCGGCTGTTCGAAAGCTGGCCGATACCTACCGCTCATCGGTCCGCGATGCGCGCTATCGCGACCCCAATCGACCCGAGCATCGACTGCAGGACGTCGTTGATGCGTATCGGTGGATGTACCCACATGCCTCACAGTGCGTCGGTCCCCGAGGAGTGATGCGATTCGCATCCGGTTCGGACAGAACGTAATCGAGCAGAACGTAGGACTCGCCACCATCGAAGAGCGCATCGCCGCGGCCGAGGTTGCAGAGTGTCCACTCCAACTCTGGTAGCGACGCTGCCACTCGACACTGACGATGCACGTTCAGTGTGGACGCATTTCGTTGTTGGGCAGCGCATTTCATCGACAGGATGACATAATCTATATTATCGGCGATCCGAGGGGCTCGGCGCCGCAAGCAGAACTCGACGAATGCGCGGGCACCATTTTCACTCCGCCGGGTAGGGATGCCACCCATGTTGACGCCATCGCCTCGTCCGCCGAGCCTTCTTCAGCTCCGCGACACTGGTTCCGACGTAGCGGGTTTCCAGTTCCGGATCCGCTGGGCCGGAGAACCTCCAGGCCCCGCCTTGTTCGCTCTGTTCCCAACTCGAAGCCCGATACACCGCTCGGACGATGTCTGCGGCAACGAAGAAAATCGGAACATTCGCTGTGTTGCGAATAGCCGGGCCGGCGTGCCACCAGCCTCGACCTTCGTCGTAAATCTTTTCCTTGGAGTTGTCTGGGTTCAGTGCCGCGTTGACGACGAGAACCACGAACGGCCGTTCGATCTCCGGCGCAGCAGTCGCGGCGTAACGCCGAATCAGTTCAGGTAGCGGGATCACGCCCCACTCCGTGGTGGTGTGACCGCCAGCGATGTTCGCCAACACTGCCTCACCTGCCGGCGCTTCTATCAGTCGGAGCGCATCGATCAAGGTTTGCTCGATGGCGTATGCACTCTTGTCGGCTGTCGCTTCGGGCTCGATCCGGTGCCTCAGGATGACGTGTTCGACTGTCCTGCCCGACTGAACGATATCTCGAATGCGTTGGTTCTTTGCCGATTTCACGGCGGGGGTTTCGCGTTCGGTTCCGTCTGTGACGAGTTCAGCGGCTCCCATGGCGGACCAGATGTGGCTGTAGACGCGATCTCCGACTCCCTTGCCGACGTAGAAGATGGAGCGATCTCGTGGATCGATGAGCGCATAGACGTAGACACCGAGCTTCTCGGTGACTCCCGGCGCCAGTCTCGGTGGTAACGCGTACTCGCCGACGGCCTGCTGGGTATGGAGTTGGTCCAGGACCCCTGCTCGGAGAACCTGGGAAATTCCGAAGCCGCCTCCATCGTCGAACAATGCCTTAGACGCTGCTTCCGCGGTGGCGAAAACGCGGCCCGCGTGATCTTCGAGATGTCGCAGCACTGAACGCAACTCGGCCCATCGCATCACTGGATCGGGATTGATTCCGTCGATCTCGAGGGTGATGAAGTCAGCGGCAAGTCGTGAATCGCGAAGCTCGCGAGCGGAGTTGTCCGTCACTGTCCATACTGTCGGCATTAGTGCACAGTACTCACCGGTCCCGACGAATTTTCAGATGTGATCTGGGCACCGCAGCTCAGGCAGTACGGCCCATCCACTCGCGGTGAGCCACTGCTGCACCGGATCCGGCAGGGTGCCGCTGTGTGCGGACTGTGCGAATTCGCCGGCGAGGATTGGTCCGTCACCGCACACCGTGCAGGCGACATCGAACGCCGGCGGACCCGGCTCGCACTGATGGCAATGCGATCGGGCGACCGCCGCACCTGGATCGGCCGGATTGTCGGTATGCGGATGGAGCCAGATCACGGCCAGATCGCCGCGTTGATGGGCCGCTTCGGCTCTGGTGCTCGGCTCGTACCCGCAGGACGGGCAGATCCGCGACGTTTGCGCTGGCGTAACAGGGGCCGCAGCAACCGTGCTCACCGAATCAGTCGACACACTCGCCGCTGGTGCGCGCTTGTTCAGGTGCCCGTAGACAGTAGTGCGGGGAACATTCAATATCGCCGAGATCTGCGCGACCGTCTTCTCCCCCGCGTCGTAGAGCTGCTGGGCGAGCACGATCTGATCGCTGGACAATTTCGACGGACGACCGCCGGTACGGCCCCGGGCGCGCGCAGCGGCCAACCCGTCACGGGTGTTCGCCACGATCAACTCACGTTGGAGTTCGGCAAGGACGGAGAGCATCCCGAACATCGCCCGCCCTTCCGTTGTGGCGGTGTCGATGCCCTGCTCGAGGACCTTCAAGCCGATCCCCCTCTCGCGCAAATCGGCGCCCAGGGTGATCAGATGCAACACCGAACGCCCCAACCGATCCAGTCGGGTGATCACCAACGTGTCACCGCTCCGTAATCGGGTCAGCACTGCATCGAGTTGCGGGCGTGAAGCTTTCGCGCCGCCCGCGTGGTCGGTGTGGATGTTTGCGGCGTCAATCCCCGCACGCGTCAGGGCGTCGATCTGGTGGGCGGGGTTCTGCTCTGCGCTCGACACCCGGGCGTAACCGAACAACATCTGTCGAAAACTACCCTTCTTTAGGGTTTCCGTCAGGTTTGGAGTCGTCAGCATCTACCGGGATCAGGCGTGGGAGCGCGAAGTCAGAAACTCGTCGGTATACCGGAACAATCGCTCTCTGAAGTATCTCACCACTATGAATTTCGGGGAGACGCGCGGTTCACAGCAGCGGAGGAGCCACCGACGATCCTTCGTATATCTTCGCCACCGCCTCGTTGTACGACGACTTGTGATCGGCGTAGACGATTCGGGAGCGGGCAATGGAGCTTTCTGCTGTGGAACCGACTGCCGTGTACAGCGTTTCGAGGTAGTAGCCGAAACCGTCGACAGATTCGCGGATGTCGTTCACAGCGCTCTCGAGATGGTCCGGAAGGTCCCTGCCTTCGAGGATCGCTATATAGGAATCCATCGTGCTCGCAAACGCCTGCTTGTAGCCGATGATGTCGAGAACTGATGCGCGGCCTGCAGCGACATCTTCTCCGAAAACCAGCGCTTCGTCGATGGCAGCTTTCGCCAGTCGCGTCGCAGGATCGACCTTACCGACGTAAATTTTGGCGTCTGCCAGCCGTTTCTCCGTATCCTTGCGTTCCTTCTCCTCAGCTCTGCGCGCGGATTCGGCATTCCTGCGCTCGGTGGCTGCGTCGCGCTCACGTATTTCGGCCAGGACGGGTGAATCCTCCGGAAGAATTTCCCGAATTCCCTCGTCTTCCGGTTTCGCGATCTTCAAGGTGACGGTGTCCTTCTGATCCATCCGATCCCCCGCCGGTGGGACCTGTTCGACCACCACCCAGTTGGCATCCATCAGGGGCTGGCGGTCCGATATCGCGTCGATATCCTCGAATTCCTTGAAACCCGCGTCTTTGAGCACATTGTGGGCGTCGTCGAGTCGAATACCTGCCACCTTCGGCACTTCGACCGGATCACTCCCACATGCCACCAACGCGAAAGAAAATGCGAGTCCGGTAATCAGGGCTGTGGTGGTGCGCTTCGTCGGCATTTTTACCTGTCTTGGTCAGCTGGAAGATTCGGGAACGGTTTTTCGAAGGACGATGGATTCTCGGACATTGCATCATGCGGCAAACCCGCCCACTGCATCGCCCGATATTCCATTTCACTCAGCAATGTCGGAGCGCTCGGGCATAGTGCGCTAAGAAGTCATCCCATTCAGAGCGCAGAGCAGAGGACACACATGCCCACGCCATCAGAGGACCGGCTTGAACTCCTCGCGAAGCGCTGCACCGCCGACCTCGGCGATCCTGACCTGTGGTTCCGCCCGGATGGCTACCCGCGCAGCCTTGCCCTGTGCATCATCGACTCGATCGCGTCCACCGGCGCACACTACAACTCCGTCAAAAACGTCCTAAGGCATTACATCGACTTCCGGCGGGCGCAGGGCGGTGATGCCGACACCGACAACGCCGGAGCCCTGTTGGATACTTTCGACGAACTCGGCGGCCCGCAGGAGTGGGCGGCGATGACGAACAACCGCAAACCGACCTCGACGACCAAAGGTGCCCCGCTCAAGGCTGCGGCCATTCATGAGGCTGCCGGGCGGCTGCGTGAGCTGGGAATCGACAGCACCGACGACCTCCGCGCCGCCGACGCCAACGAACTCGAGAGCGCGAAGAAAGCTTGGGCGAGGGTACCTGGCCAGCGTTCCGGGATCACCTGGAACTACTTCCTGATGCTCGCCGGTTCCCCCGGTGTGAAGGCCGATCGCATGGTCATTCGCTACGTCGCCGACGCGGTCGGAGCGGCCCCGGAGAATGTGAGCGCAACCGATGCCGCGATGCTCGTGGAAGCGGTGGCCGAAAAATCCGGCCACAACGTCACCCACCTCGATCATGCGATCTGGCGATTCGAATCCGGCCGACTTGTGAACCAACAGAGCTGAGCACAAGCTTCGGAGCGATCAACCAGGCGCCTGACCTTCTGAGTTCAGCGATTCTCCGCCAACGGGACATGTCGGCAGGCTGTGTCACTCTCGCTACCCGCAACTGGGCGATGAGACTACGAGTCGCATCTGCGTTGATCGTGACCGAGGTTTTGCGTGGAAAACGACAGGAGTGAGGTACAGATGAGTGCGGCGAAAAAGAGTTCACCCGCTGAAGGAGTCGTGGAATTCATCGGTTTTGTTGTCTTCTTGTTGATTGTCATCGGCGCGATCGTCACAGCATGTTCATAAACTCCGCCCGGTGGACGGGTTATCTGCTGGGCACCCGTTTCGAGGAGTACGACGACCATGAATACTCACCATCATGAGTAACGGACGCAACGCCGACCCTGCGGTGGTTACCGAGAAGAAGAAGCGTATTCGCGACGTTCATGTGGCGGCGTTGAATTCGCTCGCGGACCGGGTCGCCGACTCCGTCGGGCTCCCCCGCGGACACGTGCCCTACGTGGATCCGGACCTCGGCGGAATCGAAGCGCGAGTCCTTGTTCTGCTGGACAACCCCTCCACGAAGGCGGAGGCCGGTACCGGATCGGGTCTGCTCAGTCTCGACAACAACGACCGCACCGCACGCAACTGCCGCGAAGCGTATGCCCGCGCCGGTATTTCGTGGTCGGACGTGGTGCATTGGAATGTCGTCCCGTTCCCTGTCTCGGGGGTCAAGAACGGTGGTTCGACACCGGCCGAACGTGCCCGCGCGGCTCAGTGGACCCGCGAATTCGTCGCACTGTGCCCGAATCTGGAGATCGTGCTGCTGTTGGGTGTCGCCGCCAGGGACGGTTGGGAACGCGCCGGCATCGAACGCGACTTGTATGTCGTACCCGGAAACATTCCGCACTGCTCCGATCGCGGCTTGAACTCGCCCGGCGGACGGGAGCGGTTCGACAATGCAGTCACCACGATCGCCCAGATCCTTTCCACCGACAACCACCACACCAGCAGAAAGCGGACATCGATGAACGAGACGCCCTCCTCAAGCAGTTCACCCGCGCACTTAACTCGGACAGGCACTGCTGCACTGGACGTACCCGGCACCACCGGCCCCGGCAACGAACTCGCCGTCTCCGTCGAACCGGAAGGCATTCTCGTTGCCGGGAATCCAGAGGTCGTAGCCGGATATCTCGCGCGCCTGACCGACCTCGCCGGCGAAGCACTCGATGTTTCCGGCGTCAGCAAGACCTCGATGGCCAATGTCGCTGCTGCCGCCGTCGGAGTGAAAGCCATTGCCGCCCAGGCCGGGCAGTTCGTGCGGTTGTCCCCGGACAGCGTCCAGGCATTGAAGACGTACAAGGTGATGCCCGGCAACAACGGCTTCTTCCGAATGACCGTCGTCGACGAAGCAGGAAAGTTCCGCCAGCAGCTGCAGTGGCAGAAAGTGCCCCTCGGCCCCACCCAAGCGCTATCCCTGCAGCTGCTAGCGGTACAGGTCGCGCTCGAGGTGGCCATCGCGTCGGTGAACGAATCAATCGCCCGCGTCGAGGGCAAAATCGAGCAAGTCCTCGTCCTCGCCCAAGCATCCCGCGTCGGTGACGTGGTCGGGCACTTCACAACCTTGGATCGGCTCGTCACCACGCTCGACGAACACGGAGCTCTGCCGACTGCGGACTGGGAATCTGTTGCCGGTCTCCGCCCCACCCTGAATGTGACGATCGAACGCCTCCGAGAACACGTCAAACGCACCCTGGCCGGGTTCGATGCCACTCGCCCGGTCCAAGACCGCGCCGACTACCTGCGCCGAGCAATCGAAGAAAACCGACTCGGCGAAACCCTGCACCTGTTGGTCGTCAGTGAACAGTCACTCTATCTGTGGCAGCGGCTGCGGATCGCCCGCGTGCAGGCCACCGAGCCGCAGCATCTGCAGATGGTGCTCGACGACGCCCGCACAGTGCTGGCCGAACATTTCGAGCGTGACGGCGAACTGTTGCTGCACGCGCGGTCCGAGCTCTCACACTTTGCAAAAATGCACCGACTCGACGGGTTCCGGTGGGGCGCCACCCACAATCTCAAACACGACATCGTCAAACTCAAGGACGACCTCGACGATTTCGCGCAGGCACGGGGCAGTCAGGTCATGGGATGGACCGACCACGAGAGCCCCAGCGTTGTCGACGCCCTGGCGGAAGTCGGGAGCCGGGCAGCATCCGCCGGCGGCGCCGTCGCCGGTGCGGCAGGAAAAGCGATCGGCGCAGGCGTCTCCGGAGTCGGATCCGGACTCGGGTGGGTGGGCCGCGGGATCGGCAACCTCGTCGGTTCGGGAAACCAACACGCGGACAAAGCCGAGATCACTACGCCCACAACAGAACATCACCTCGAGAGTGCAGCCACCGCATTCGCACAACCGGCGACCGAGCAGAACGGCGACGGAGACGGAGACCGAGATGATTTGACATCCGAATCCTCCACGCTCACACACCAACCCGATCGAATCACGCCGCCCTCCGCCCCGATCGCTTACGACGATGACATCTTGCAGCTCATGCTCTTCGGCCATCTACAGGTCGGCGACCAACTGACGTATCACGACGGCGGCTGCGGGCTCACCTACGTCGCGACGATCACACGGGACGGGGCCCTCGAAGTCGACGGGAAACGCTACGGGCCGCCCTCGGCGCCGTTGACGGACATCATGGGCCGGCAACGGCACGGTTGGAGGGACTGGCAACTGGCCGATGGGCGGCAACTTCGACAGCTCCGGCGCCAGGCGTACGCAGAAATTCTCCGCTGACACCCGTCCTAGCTCTGCCACCACACGCCGACCCGGCCACAGAATGAAGCGATCGCAATGACAATGAAAAAGTTTTGGCTAGCAGCGCCGATCCTCCTTCTCGCGCTCAGTGCGTGCAGCGCCCAGGGCTCGTCTACCGAACCTGCCTCGCATGAGGGAACAACTGCGACCGCCACGACACCGAGCTCGTCAGGGACACTCACACCGGTTTCCAGTGCCACGATTGCGGAGACCACGACGGAAACCATCGTCGAACCGTCCACAGCTGAGGCAACATTCATTGACACGCCAACGCCGGCGGTGACCAAGCGCGTCGACTACTGCACTTCGCCCGGTCCGAACACTGCGTTCACGGACGGAACATACGGTTGGACAGACGAATGCGCCGGCCCCGCAGCGATCAACCGGGTCAGCGAAATCACCGCCAACGGCGGATCCTGCGACGGAACCACATGCACCAACTCACTAGGAATGACCTTCCCCGATCCTCGAGCCGAAGCCGGAATGACCGATGCACCGCCAACAGCTGGCACTCCTCGGACCACGGCAAGCACGCCGACAGTAACGAATCCGCCGAACCACCCCCAAGTCCTGTGGTCGGATTGCCTACGACAAGGCAACACCCCGGAACAATGCCGCGAAATACTCGACAACTGATGTCACGGCACGACGAAGTCCGGTCAGTCCTGAGCACTTCGAAGCTGCAATTCGGGGGGGCGGTCTCGACACTCTCACCCGACTTTGGTCCACTCATCACTGAGTAGGTCCTGTGGTTTGACTGTACGTTTTTCGCATCCGCACTCGAGTACCGTCCGAAACCTGATGGACACGATATTCGACGTAGATTTCGTCACACGGGTTTCGATGGAACGAAGAGAAAACCCGCTGCGGAGACCAGAATTCGGATACTCACTGCATGCTCGGCCACTCGTTACCTGGGCTCACGCGGAAGAGGAAAACACGCCGCACACCTTTGAGCGACCCACCCGGCCGGTCGTCAGTACCAGCCGGGTGGGTCGAGTACACCCAACCTCGGAGAGTCGGGCGCACGATCAGGGAGCGGCCCGTCTGGAGTCGTGTGACAACATCTCGGCGAACCCCCATCCATCGCCGTCTTGAGCGGAGATGGAGTGGAAGGGAAATGTAGCGCACGCGGTTCCGCTGATCTGCCATCACCCAGGTTTGTTTCGGCAGCCGCGTCGCTCCCGTGATTCGCGGCGGATCTAAGCTCACCTCAACAACAACGGCCTCAACCTCACGGGAGCAGCGATGAGTCCTCGGCCCACCTGGCTCCACACCCGATCCACCGAATTCCGGGCCGCCCTACTCGATCTCGGGCTCACGATCACCGACACCGAAGCCCGCAAAATCCTCGACGACAAAGTCTCCGAGTACGCGGCGCTCATGCGAGTCACCCGCCAGACCGCACAGCGAGACTTCACCGACGAACGCCTCCTCGCCCTCGCGGTGTCTCTCTCCGACGAGGCCCCCGGCGCCGATCTGATCGAATTCGAACGCACGATCTCCATGCCCGTCGCCGCCGTCGGTCTGACCACCGCGGCACTGGCCGAAGCCTTGAAAGTCGCGCACATCAACCTCGACGACAAAGAAGCTGTCGCCGGCCTGTCCTTGCTCTCGACCCTTGGCATGATCACCGCCGACGCCAACGCCTTCCTCGTCCCCACCCCGCGCCCACTGCTCCTGCGCATCGCGCGCTACCTCGACGGCGCCGCCGCATCCATCGCCAAAGGTGCGAATCTTCCCGACGGACTCGACGACACCCATAGACGGCAATTCGCGGACATCCTCGCCCAGGACGCCGACGGAATCCGGGCCCTCGCAAACATCGACGATGGCGAGACCCCGTGCCTGTGGCGCACCCCCAACCCACGATGACCGCCGGCGCGGCAAAAACGCAGTCGACGCGTCGAAACCTGCGGGACGGCTCGCCCGCCGATAGACCAGGGGTGGCTACCGGCGGAGCGTTCGCCATACCCGTTGGGGACCGGGTGATGCCGCCCCCGAAAATTTACGTGGCGCCCACCCCGGTTACCAGTCTTCGCACAGTTACAGCTACTTGAGCATTGAACTACCGAGGAGTCCTCGCCGTCGGCAGGTGACGGTACCCGAGCGGTACCCGAGTTAGTTCATCGCGCCCATGGGTGCGCCGTCACTTACCTCCCGCGTACCGACCGCCCAGCAATGACGCAGTAACATCACCCCTGTGGTGCGCTGTTTTCCGCCTCGGTTCCAGCGCACCACCCCGTTACCGCCGCGCAGGCAGTCGCCCCTTTCGTTCGGCCTGCATGATCCACACGTGCAGGAGCTACCATGGCCTCTCCCGACGAGCGTCTGACCGCCAAACTCGAGCAACTCCCCATCAGCGACGACGCCCCCATGTGTTCACTTCTGCGCACGACGCTGCTCAATCACGCGCAGCAGGGCCGCGACATCACCGAACCGACCGTGCTCGGGCTGCTCGCTATCACCGGTGTCCTCGAAGAACGACTCACCAGGCTCGAAGCCATGATCCAGCCCGCCGCCACCCCATGACCCCGGCGTCGCCTCGCACTCACCGACCGCGCCTGCACGAACGGCTCGGCACGTCAGTCGAAACTGCCCTCATTTTCGGCTGCACCCTCTCCGCCATCGTCATCGTCTGGTGGGCAGCCTGAACGAAACGCGTCTGTCGAAAAGGCAAAGTCGAGGGCTTATTCGACGTAGATTTTCGACACGACTTCTCGACACCTCGGCTCCCACACGAGCTGGCGATACGCAGTCGTGGTGAAAGTGTCGAATTCCGATCTTGCTCTCAATACGTCAACGCATCACTGCTGGTGACATGATGCGTGATCGTGGAGGCATGGATGGGTAACAGGGCGCTCGGGTTCACTGTGGATCAAGAGAACACGATCTGGGAGATGTGGCGTCGCGGTGATTCGCTGAGTGCGACCGGGCGGGTCCTCGGGGAGAGTGTCCCTCAGATCGGCCGGTTCCTGCGTAAATCCGGCGGTATCCGGCCGCTCCCACGTCGTCGGCGAGCATCTCATCTCACGGCCGGGGAGCGTGAAGAGATTTCCCGTGGGATCGCCGCCGGTGACAGCGCTCGGACGATCGCCGACAAACTCGGAAGATCCCCGTCCACGATCGCACGGGAGATCGCCCGCAACGGCGGCCGCGAACACTATCGGGCGACCCCGGCGGATGCCGCAGCGTATGTCCGCGCGCGCCGCCCTCAAATCTCGACTCTCTCTACCAGGCATTTTCTGCGGGAGG
>NZ_JBIYCY010000037.1:0-19883 GCF_044908235.1 Rhodococcus sp. 27YEA6
GGCCGGCGGTGGCGGCGAGGTCGAGGAGCATGCGGTGCGCGGCTGCGGCGGCGTCGCGGCGGAGCGGTACCGGTACGAGGAGGACGTCCGCGTGGGTGGTTGCCCAGTGCCAGCTGGCGGCGAGGCGGTTGTTGCCGGTGTCGGCGATGAGGATCTCGCGGTGCTGGGACAAGATCTGCGCCGCCGCGTGGGCGTCGTCGTAGCCGAGACTGGATCCGTGAGCGCCGTTGTTGCCGGCGACGATGTCGTCCCCGCCTGGTTGGCGGGTGAGGTACTGCGAGAGCGCCGAGGGCCGGATGCTGCCGGGCTCGGCTGTCTCTGCGGCGATCAGTGACAGAACGTCGTGTCCGTCGCGGGGTGGGATGCTGACGCGGTCGGCGAGGCTGCCGCCGACGTCGGCGACGTCGACGCAGACCGTGGTTGCGGCGCCGCGGTGTTCGGCAATGATCGCATTCAGCCCTACCGCGAGTGGAGTTTTGCCGACGCCTCCTTTCGGGTTGGCGATGGTCACGATCGAGAACCCCGGGAGTGGGCCGGTGATGGACGCGATGCCGGCGCAGTGGCGCATTTCGGCGGACTCGGGTTTCGGAGCAATTCGGAGGTTGAGGACGGTGTTAAGTCGAGTCTGTAAATGATCTAGTCAGAAGTTGTCTACCGCCAATGCGGCAGTTGGTCCTGGCAGTTAGACCGCCGCGTTGTCACGACCATCGCCGACAACACATTCAACCGCCGCCGCGCTAGAGCAAAGGACGGGTTGGGTGTGACGTTTCTATTCGAATCGTTTCCAGGCTTAGGAGGTCTGCGATACGCAGACAACTTGGGAGGCTCAACTGGGCGGCGAGGTAGAGCGCCCACAACAGGCGGTCGTATCGCCTCTGCCGCCACAGGTTTCCGCTCACCCGACCCGACTCAGATGGTTCCGGTCCGGACCCGCGATGCGCGACAACCGATCTGGGGTTCCGAACGCAGTGAGATCACCACCAATGACAGCGTGGACTTCCGCTCCGAGCACCGGACTCAAGCCGGCCATTGACTCGACCACCGCCGTATCTCCTCCAGCGTCTGATGACCGGACAGCAAGATCAATGTCGCCTTGACATTGGTAAGGTCCAGCGCCCGCTCCATCGCCGGGAAATAGGAGCAAAATCGCCAAACGGTGGATAAGCGCCGTAGAAATACTCGGTTTATCGGCCGGTCGACACCACGAACTTTGCAAGCTCTTGTGCTCGTGCTGCTAACCTTCCGCCCATGCCGGTTTCTGCGGATGCTCGCGAGCGCCTTCGGTCTTACTTGGATCCAGATGACGAGATCCGGTAAGTATTTCCAGCGGACGTTCTGATGAGCGCGAAACCGAGTGTGTTTGTCGTGGTAAGCCGAAAGGCGATCACCGTCTTCTCGACGAGCTTTCGATCCAGAAAAGTGCCGAGGTCGATCCTCACCCAGTTTCCGAGAATGACCGTCCTCGGCCCGGTCGATACTGCGTCCACGCCGCACTTCACTGCGGCGGGCATAACGTACGAGATCGACGAAGAATATGTTGCAGTCGTGAACGCTGCCGACGCGGAGATCACGTCACCGCAGGACTTCCCGCGCGATCCGTTGCCGAACCTCTGAAGGCACAAACAAAAAGGCAGTTTCCCATTTCTGAGAAACTGCCTTTTTGATCTAACTTCGGTCGGGCTGACAGGATTTGAACCTGCGACCACTTGACCCCCAGTCAAGTGCGCTACCAAGCTGCGCCACAGCCCGTCCCACGCCCTTGTTTCGGGCGCTTGGAAAGATTACATCAGGGACGGGCCGAAGTACCAATCGGCTGGTCAGAGCCGTTTCAGTACCGAATTGGACGCAGAATCAGCGGCCCTTGCGGTCACGCTTCTCGCGCACTCGGACGGATACGCGGATCGGGCTGCCGTCGAAGTTGAACTCTTCACGCAGACGCCGCTCGATGAAGCGGCGGTAGCCGGCCTCGAGGAAGCCCGTGGTGAAGAGAACGAATGTCGGCGGGCGCGTGCTTGCCTGCGTCGCGAACATGATGCGCGGAAGGCGACCACCACGCATCGGAGGCGGCGTTGCTGCCACAACTTCCTTGAGCCAGGTGTTCAGGCGACCCGTGGGGATGCGCTTGTCCCAGGACTCCAGAGCCGTGTCGAGAGCCGGCACGAGCTTCGCCACGGCGCGACCGGTGTGGGCGGAGATGTTGACTCGCTGAGCCCACGGAACGCGGACCAGATCGCGGTCCACTTCCTTGTCCAGCATGAGTCGACGGTCCTCGTCCACGAGGTCCCACTTGTTGAATGCGATCACCAATGCACGACCCGTGTCGGCCACCATGCTCAGAACACGCAGGTCCTGCTCGGTGATCGGCTCGTGCGCGTCGATCAGCAGGATCGCAACCTCAGCGGCCTCGATCGCGCTCTTCGTACGCAGCGACGCATAGAACTCCGCGCCGCTGGCATGGCTGACGCGCTTGCGCAGACCAGCCGTGTCGACGAAACGCCAAGGGCGCCCGCCGAGTTCGACGATGGAGTCGACCGGGTCGACGGTGGTGCCGGCAACATTGTGCACGACGGACCGCTCGTCACCGGACAGCTTGTTGAGCAAGCTGGACTTTCCGACGTTCGGCTTTCCGACGAGAGCAACACGACGCGGACCGCCGCCGGGGATACCTTCACGCGGGGTTTCCGGCAGCTTCTCGAGAACCTCGTCGAGCAGGTCGCCGGTGCCGCGGCCGTGGGTCGCACTCACGGAGTACGGCTGACCGAGGCCCAAGGACCACAGCGCTGCAACCTCGGACTCGGTGCGTCCGTCGTCCACCTTGTTGGCAACGAGGATGACCGGAGTCTTCGAGCGGCGAAGCACTCGAGCGACAGCTTCGTCCGTCGTCGTAGCGCCGACAACGGCGTCGACGACCAGGAGAATGGCGTCAGCCGTTCCCATGGCCAATTCGGCCTGGCGGGCAACGGCCTGCTGAAGACCCTTTGCGTCGGGTTCCCATCCGCCGGTGTCCTGGACGAGGAAGCGCCGTCCGGCCCAGTTCGCCTCGTACGAGACGCGGTCACGGGTAACGCCGGGGATGTCCTCGACTACCGCTTCACGACGGCCGATGATGCGGTTGACGAGCGTCGACTTGCCGACGTTCGGTCGACCGACAACAGCCAAGGTCGGGACGGCAATGTGCGCTTCGCCTTCGCCGTCCGCTTCGAGATCGGCGTAATCCCACTCCGATTCCTCGGACCAAGTTCCGTCACCGGCATATTCGGTTACCAGATCGTCGCTCACTGCACTGCTCCAGTTCTGTCGCTGACCACCAACAGCAACTTGGCGATCACATCTTCAATTCCCAATTCGCTCGTATCCACCAGAATGGAGTCGTCGGCAGGGCGCAACGGCGACACTGCCCGAGTCGAATCGAGATGGTCACGGCGCTGCACATCAGCCAGCACCGCTTCGTAATTGTCTTCACGGCCTTGGCCGATGTTCTGCGTATTGCGCCGTGCCGCACGGGTTTCCGCCGATGCGGTCAAGAAGATCTTGACGTCTGCATCGGGGAGTACGACGGTTCCGATGTCGCGACCTTCCACGACGATCCGCTCCGCACCCGCCGCCAGCTCACGCTGAGTGGCGACCAGCAGGTCGCGAACCTCGGGCACAGCCGAGACCGCGGAGACAGCCTTGGTGACCGCGTCGCCGCGGATCTCCTCACTGACGTCCGCGCCGTCGAGATGCACCTGCTCGCTGCTCGGATCGGTACCGATGGACCACGGCAACGCCGCAACGGCGGCCGTGATCGCGGCGGAATCCGCCAGATCGATTCCCTGACGCAGCACGTGCAGGGTCGCGATCCGGTA
Organism: Rhodococcus sp. 27YEA6; assembly: GCF_044908235.1. Classification (NCBI taxonomy): domain Bacteria; kingdom Bacillati; phylum Actinomycetota; class Actinomycetes; order Mycobacteriales; family Nocardiaceae; genus Rhodococcus; species Rhodococcus sp. 27YEA6. The sequence continues at coordinate 3,849 of NZ_JBIYCY010000037.1, forward strand.
GATGGCTCCGGTGTCGAGGTAGCGAGCGCCCAAACGCTGCGCCAACGCGCGAGAGACGCTGGACTTGCCGGTTCCGGACGGTCCGTCCATAGCGACTACCAGCGGCATGGACGAATCGGTCACAGGCCGACCGCCTCGTACAGTCCACCGACCTCGCTACGTCCGAGGACGCGCTGCGTTCCCGGACGCTGATCGCCGAGGGCGACAACTCCGACGTTGGTGCGAACCAGACGGACAACGGGGTGACCGACGGCATCGAGGAGGCGACGCACGATGTGCTTGCGGCCCTCGTGCAGAACGAGCTTGACGAGCGTCTTGCCCTCGTTGATCTCGAGCACGGTGAACGCGTCCACCTTGGCCGGACCGTCGTCGAGGGTGACGCCGTCGCGCAACTGCTTGCCGGTGCTGCGCTCGACAACGCCGTGAACCGTGGCGAGGTACGTCTTCGGAACCTCGAACGACGGGTGCATCAGGCGGTGAGCCAAGTCACCGTCGTTGGTGAAGAGAAGCAAGCCTTCGGTGTCGGCGTCGAGACGGCCGACGTGGAAGAGCCGCTGACCCGACTGAACGCGCTCGGAGACGATGTCACCGACGCACGGACGACCGAGATCGTCGGACATGGTGCACTGCCAGCCACGCGGCTTGTTCATCGCGAGGTAGACGAGGTCCTTCTGCACGACGACGCGGACGCCGTCGACACGAACCACTGCGTTCTCGGGGTCGACACGCAGACCCTGTTCGATCACGATGCGGCCGTCGACCTCGACGCGACCCTGATCGATCAGCTCTTCAGCAGCGCGGCGTGATGCGACGCCGGCCTGAGCCAGCACCTTCTGCAAGCGGACGCCGTCGCCCTTCGGCGGGCCGTCGTGCTTGGTGATCTCGGCATGCTGATGACGCGCCGGCTTGGCGTTGGAGACCAACGGGTTCTGAGAGACGACGCGCTGCGGCTTCTCGGTCTTCGGCTTGCCACGCTTGTTGGTCGCCGGCGGTGTCGGGGCTGCCGGGCGCTTGCGCGGAGGTCCGTCGAACTTGGACCCACGAGGTGCGTTCGACCATGCGCCGCCGCGAGGAGCGTCGGGGCGTGCGCCGCGCTGATCGTCACTACGACGGTCAGCGCCGCCACGCGGTGCGCGACGGGCGTCGACGTGGGGAGTACGACGGTCGTCGCTGCGGGGTCCGCGGCGATCGTCCGTGCGCGGTCCGCGCCGATCGTCGTTGTAACCGCCACGGCGGTCGTCCGTACGTGCGGGGCGACGGTCATCGCTGCGCGGCGGGCGACGGTCATCACTGCGCGGCGGGCGACGGTCATCATTGAATCCACCGCGACGGTCGTCCATGCGGGGACGGTCGGATCCGGCGTTGCGGTCGTATCCAGAGGTACTGCGGGAAGTGTTGCTGCGTCCACCACGGGGCGCTTCGCTACGTGCGCCGCGGGGGGCGTCGCTGCGACCACCACGGGGGGCATCGCTGCGTGCGCCGCGGTTGTCGCGGGAGTTGTTACGGTCCGGTGTGCCATCTCGGCGAGCGGGATTGTTCACTTTTTTCCTGTCAGTTTTCTACTGTTTCCCGAGCGTGGTCGGGTCTTTCTCGGTGCCGACGAGCGCCGGAATTCCGGTCAGTCGTCGACTTCGGTGTCCACTACGTCAGCGGGCACGTCTGCCTTGTTCATTCTCGCAAATCGCGGATCGGATTCCAGGCTTTCGCTGATGTCGTCGATGAGATCGACATCAGGCAAGAGCGGGGCCAACTCCGGGAGCTCGCTGAGCGAGGCCAGGCCGAGCCGTTCGAGGAACAGTTCGGTCGTGGAGTACCGTGTCGCGTTGGTGTCCGGGTCAGGCCCGGCTTCCGCGATCAGTCCGCGGGCAAGGAGGGTGCGTACCACCCCGTCCACGTTGACGCCTCGTACCGCACTGATCCGCGCACGAGTCAACGGTTGACGGTATGCGACTACGGCCAAAGTTTCCAATGCCGCCCTGGTCAATTTGGTGCGTGCGCCGTCCAATAGCAGCTTTTCCACGTACGGGGCAAACTCTTGTCGCGTGTACAGACGCCATCCGTCTCCCGCGTAGCGAAGGTCCATTCCGCTGCCGCGAGCGGTCAATGCGGCCGACATCGACGTCAGGCGTTCTTCGACTCGTTCCGGCGCGGTTCCGGTGACAGATGCGAGTTGGTTCACTTCGGCCGGCGAATCCACGACAAGCAGAAGCGACTCCAGCACTGCGTCGAGTTGATCGTCGTCGAGTTCGAAATCGGGGGCGGAATCTTCGGACTCCGAGGCGTGTTCGGTAGGCTCGATCATCTCGTCTAGCTGCGAAGACTCTGATTCCGTCGGCTCGGCGTTCATCCGTAGTCCTCCTCTGTGACCGGCGCGGCCGGGTCGTCTCCGGTCCAACTCACCATCAGCGGTCCGAGTGCTTCGGGTTGCTCGAACACAATGACCTGCCGGCGATACAACTCGAGCAACGCGAGAAATCTTGCGACTATCTCGACGGTGATCTCACACTCGGCAACGAGGTCCCCGAAGGGTGTCCACTCCCCTATGCCTCGCTCGCGCAGCAACTCGAGAATTCGCTCGGCTTGTTCGGGTATCGAGATATTGGACACATGGAGGTGATCGAGGCCCACCGTCGGCACCGGACGCGGTGTGAACACCGTCGCCGCGATCTCCGCAAAACGCTGAGGATCGACGCCCAACAACACCTCGGGCAGGAGTTCGGTGAACTGATCCTCGACGGCAACCGAGCGCGGATAGCGCCGCAGCGCTGCTTCCTCCAACTCACCGAACAGCGCCGCAACTTGTTTGTACGCCCGGTACTGCAGCAGTCGCGCGAAGAGAAGGTCGCGGGCTTCGAGTAGCGCTAGATCCTCGGCGTCCTCGACCTGCCCGGCGGGCAACAGCCTTGCGGCTTTCAGATCCAGAAGCGTGGCCGCGACGACCAGAAACTCTGTTGTCTGATCGAGGCCCATCGCACTGCCGAGTTCCTTGGTGTATGCGATGAAATCGTCAGTGACGGTGTGCAGGGCGACTTCGGTGACATCGAGCTGTCGTTGATTGATCAGGTTCAACAGCAGATCGAACGGGCCTTCGAAGTTCCGGAGAGTGACTCGGAAACCGGCAGCCTTGGCTGCGGTCTGAGCGTCGGTCGGCACGTTCGGGTCGATCGAATCCGGCTCGACTTCGACCGAATCTTCTTGCGATGCAATCAGTTCCACTAACGACCAGACCGGTGAATGACCTCGCGGGCCAATGCTCGATATGCCTCGGCCCCAGCCGATTTCGGCGCCCACGTCGTGATCGGCTCACCGGCGACGCTGGTTTCGGGGAATCGGACGGTGCGGTTGATCACCGTGTCGTAGACGACGTCGCCGAACACCTCGACGACTCGCGCCATCACCTCACGAGCGTGCAGAGTCCGGGCGTCGAACATCGTGACGACGATACCGGCCAACTCGAGCTTGGGATTGAGACGATCGTGCACCTTTTCGACGGTGTCGTTGAGGAGTGCCAGGCCGCGCAGGCTGAAGTACTCGCATTCCATCGGAATGATGACCGAATCGGCGCAGGCCAGTGCATTCACCGTGAGGAGGCCAAGCGACGGCTGGCAGTCGATGAGCACGTAGTCGTACCGATCGAGAACAGGGTGCAACACGCGTCCCAAGGTCTGCTCACGTCCGACCTCGGTGACCAATTGGATCTCGGCGGCCGAAAGGTCGATGTTGCTGGGCAGCAGGTCGAGGCCGTCGACCCGAGTTCGCATCAACACATCGTCGATGGACACACGCGGTTCGACCAGAAGGTTATGGACGGTCAGTTCCAGGTCGTGATGCTGGACGCCCAGTCCAGCAGACAACGCGCCTTGGGGATCGAGATCCACCAGGAGCACTCGGCGACCGTATTCGGCCAACGACGCACCCAGGTTGATGGTCGACGTCGTCTTGCCGACGCCGCCCTTCTGGTTGCACATCGCGATGATCATCGCGGGTCCGTGGTGCGCCAACGGTGTCGGTTGGGGTACCTCGCGGACCGGTCGACCTGTCGGGCCGAGTTCTTCCGCGGAAACGGTGAGGGTTTCCGCAGGTGGAGAGGCTACTGGCGTCGTATCTATTTCGAACATCGCCTCTGGTTCGGAGGGTACAGCTGGTGCTGATTCGTTCACGCGCTCGAAGAGTTGGGCATTGACCAGCGGCGGCGCGGACTCCGCCGCTGGTGGCTGCGATGTCGACACGGTCCGATGCTCCCCTACTCTTTCGGCGGTTGCTCTCGGCGCCGGCAAACCCCCGAAACTGCGGTGGAGGCCGCTCGCGCTCCTTGAACGCTACCGCTTACATCACCGAATGGTCTCGCAGACACGCATGAGCCAACCAACCCCTAACGGGCACGCGGGTGTGCCTGAGCCCACACTTCGCGCAGCGCGGTGACGGTGACCAGCGTGTAGATCTGCGTCGTGGTTACCGAAGCGTGACCGAGAAGTTCCTGCACGACGCGTACGTCCGCGCCGCCGTCGAGCAGGTGTGTGGCAAACGAGTGCCTGAGCGTGTGGGGTGAGACGTCCGCCTTGATCCCGGCCGACGCCGCCGCATCCTGAAGTATCTGCCACGCGCTTTGACGCGAGAGGCGTCCACCGCGCGCGTTGAGAAAGAGGGCAGGAACACCGCGCGTCGCCAGGCTGGGGCGCCCGCGGACGAGATACGCGTCGACGGCGGCGATCGCCGGCCTGCCGACGGGGACGATCCGCTGCTTGCCGCCCTTGCCCTTGAGCAGCACGGAACGGGTTTCGGTGTCGATGTCGTCGACGTCCAGATCGATCGCCTCGGTGATTCGCGCTCCGGTCGAGTACAGGAGCTCGAGCAGAGCGCGATCCCGCAGGTCGCGGGGCCCGTCACCGGCAGCACCGCCACCCGAAGCGTCGAGCAGGGCGATCACGTCGTCGAGAGGCAGGGCCTTGGGCAGCTTGCGTCCGGGCGTCGGCGGCTTGACCGTTCGGGCCACGTCGACGCTGACCAGACCTTCGGCGGCGGAAAACTTGTGGAATCCGCGAACCGCGATCAGGGTGCGTGCTGCCGAACTGGCCGCCAATGGTACGACGCCGGCATCTTTGTCACCCAGGCGCAGATGTGTCACGAATTCGGTGACGTCGTTCTCCGTCACGCCCGCGACGTCGTCGATGCCGCGTCCGTGCAGGTACTCCGCGTACCGATTCAGGTCGCGGCGATAGGAAAGTAGAGTATTGCGCGCAGATCCTCGCTCGACCGCTAGATGGTCGAGATACGAGTCCACCTGTCGGGCAAGCACTTCAGGCTCGCGACTTGCGTTCTCCGAATGCGCGAGGACGATCGGGCCACGGTGCGTCGGCGGGGCGCAGCGGCTTTCCCGTCGCGCGTGCGGTGGCGATCGCGAGAATGCCCGATACCGCTGTGGCATTGACGATGTCGCCGCGTAGCGCCATGTCGACGGCGTCGGCGAGCGGAACCCGCGAAATCTCGAGATCGGCTTCTTCGTGTTCGGGATCGTCGCGCTCCACCTCGTGCAGCCCCTCGGCGAGGAAGACGCGAACCGCCTCGTCCGTGAACCCGGGTGAGAGAGCGACATCGACCAGCACCGACCATCGATCGGCGCCGAGTCCGGTTTCTTCGCCCAGCTCGCGCGCTGCAGCCTCGACCGGGCTCTCCCCCGGAGCGTCGAGCAGACCGGCAGGAATTTCCCACAACCGGTGCCCGAGCGGGTGACGGTACTGGTGAATCAGCACCAGGTTGTCGTGCTCGTCCAGTGCCACGACGGCAACGGCGCCGTGATGCTCGACGACTTCCCGATCGGCACGCTGACCACCAGGCATCGCAACGGTGTCGACGCGCAACGCGATGATCGCGCCGGTGTAGACCGTCTTGGAGCCGAGGGTGTCGAATTCGTGCCGACCGGGATCGCTCATGTGTGGCTAGACCTTTTCCACGTTCTCAACTGCAGCGTCGAGCGCCGTCTCGGTGGCGGCGGTGTCGATCTTCTCGTCACCGTGGACGTCGACGGGCAGGCGCTCTTCGAGCTTGTACGTCAACGCTGCTTCGACGAAGGCGGCGAACAGCGGATGCGGGCGAGTCGGGCGGCTCTTGAGCTCCGGGTGTGCCTGGGTGGCAACGAAGAACGGATGCTGCTCACGCGGGTACTCGACGAACTCGACCAGATGACCGTCCGGTGAGGTTCCGCTAAACTGCAAGCCGGACTTGGCAATCCGATCGCGGTAGGTGTTGTTGACCTCGTAGCGGTGACGGTGACGCTCGGAAACGTCCTCGGTTCCGTAGGCCTGAGCGACGACGGAACCCTTGGTCAGCACGGCCGGGTAAGCACCCAGACGCATGGTGCCACCGAGGTCGGCGTCACCGGCGATGACGTCTTCCTGATCAGCCATCGTCGAGATGACCGGATGCTTGGTGTCCGGCTCGAACTCGGCCGAGTTGGCATCGTCGAGGCCGACGCTACGAGCAGCTTCGATGACGACGCACTGCAGACCCAGGCACAGACCCAGCAGCGGCAGCTTGCGCGAACGTGCGAAACGGATCGCGCCGAGCTTGCCTTCGATGCCGCGGATGCCGAAGCCACCGGGGATCAGAACACCGTCGACGTCACCGAGAGCGGCCTGCGCTCCGGCTTCGGTCTCACAGTCGTCCGACGGTACCCAGGAGATCTCGACCTTGGACCGGTTCGCGAATCCACCGGCGCGCAGTGCCTCGGTGACGGAGAGGTATGCGTCGGGCAGGTCGACGTACTTGCCGACCAATGCGACGCGCACCGTCTCACGCGGCTGGTGAACACGATCGAGGAGGTTGCCCCACACGGTCCAGTCGACGTCGCGGAACGGGAGACCGAGCTGGCGAACGACGTAGGCGTCGAGGCCCTCACGGTGCAGAACCTTCGGGATGTCGTAGATCGAGGGAGCGTCGGGCGTCGAGATGCAGGCGTCGACGTCCACGTCGCACATCAGGGCGATCTTGTTCTTGAGGCCCTGCGGAACGTCACGATCGCAACGAAGGATCAGCGCGTCGGGCTGAATGCCGATGCTGCGCAACGACGCAACCGAGTGCTGCGTGGGCTTGGTCTTGAGCTCTCCGGAGGGGCCGAGGTACGGCACGAGGGAGACGTGCAGGAAGAAGACGTTGTCGCGGCCGACGTCGTGGCGGACCTGGCGAGCGGCTTCGAGGAAGGGCTGCGATTCGATGTCGCCGACGGTGCCACCGATTTCGGTGATCACGACGTCCGGGCGGTGTCCCTGCAGATCCGGACCGCTCATCTCGAGGATGCGACGCTTGATCTCGTCGGTGATGTGCGGGATGACCTGAACGGTGTCGCCGAGGTACTCGCCGCGGCGTTCCTTGGCGATGACCGTCGAGTACACCTGGCCGGTGGTGACGTTCGCCTGGCCGGAGAGGTCACGGTCGAGGAACCGCTCGTAGTGTCCGACGTCGAGGTCGGTCTCGGCACCGTCTTCGGTGACGAAGACCTCGCCATGCTGGAAGGGGTTCATGGTGCCCGGATCCACATTGAGATAGGGATCGAGCTTCTGCATGGTCACGCGCATTCCCCGCGCGGTCAACAACTGTCCCAGGCTCGAGGCGGTCAAACCTTTGCCGAGCGAGGAAGCTACACCTCCGCTGACGAAGATGTGCTTGGTGGCGGTACGCGTGTTAGTGCGTGACTGTGGCAAAGGGGCTCCCGTGACGACTGTGCAGGGCTTGGTCTGATGAAGCATGCTGGGGCCTGCCGACCCACGGGATTTCACGGTAACACCTATCGGGGGTCGGTGCCTACAACGCGCCGACTTTCCGCCCCCGATGTGACCGGCGTATCAATACCGGGGTGTTCAGTTGGTGGGTGCGCCGACGGTGACCGCCGCCGCTCCCGGTCCCGTGCCGTAGCGGCCGGCGCCGCCGTTCAACTGTTCCTGCAGCGCCAACGGCGTGGTGATCTTGCCCGATTCCCGGTCGATGTTGTCGATGGTCGTCAAGCCCGCTGAGAGCGCCGCGTCCGCACGTGCGACGGCAACCGGACCACTGCCCTCGGCCGAGCCAGGCCGGCCCGCGAGAATCGTTCCTGCGCCGCGTCCGTCGAGAGCACCGGCGAACCGGGCGATGACGGCGCCGCGGTTACCCGTGGCTGCGTCGGATTCACTCTTGTTGTCGCCGGTGAGAACCACGGCGAGTTGAGCCGGCTTGACCGCTCCGTCGTCGTAGCTGATGAAACCGGCGCTACGCAGCGAGTCGAGCGCGAGATTCATCTCGTCAGGAGTGCTCTGCGGCTCGCTGTTCTGCCCGTTGAGAAGCAGAACCGAACCGAGCAGATCACCCGCGAGACTGCCCTGATCGACCGCACCGGTCTTGAGGGTGATCCCCGCAGGGATGACATTGGTGACGACGGTCCGCAAGCGGTCACCACCGGTGGCGTCGACAAACGAATCGGTGAGCGAGACGCGTCCGGTCACGGCACCGCCGGCGGCAGTGACGAGTCGGTTGACACCGTCGAGATCACCGGGATCGGCGTCCGGTGCCGTGATGACGACGACGGTGCGACCAGCGAGACTGTCACGCACGACGCGACCGCCGACAGCGGCATCGAAGCCGTCCGCGGAATTGAGTTGCTGCTGAAGCTGATTGGACTGTTGATTGAGGTCTTCGATCTCGTTCTGCAGGTCCGCCTTGTCGTCGCGCAGACCCGAAAGCAATCCACTGGACAGCATTCCGGAACCGAGCACCACGCCGATCGCGAGTGCCAGGAAGATTGCCGCTATGGAAATTGCATGTTGACGCATCGAAATCACTTGAAGAGCCCCTGAACCCACAGCGCGAAGCTGTTCCACGTTGCGATTGCCCAGTCGAGAACTTCACTACCGGCATTGGACACGACCAGGGCGACGATCACTGCCACCAGGGCGGCGAGCACCAGGAGCGCGATCGCGCCGCCGGACACTCGACTTCGATACAGCGTTGCCACAGCCTTGGCGTCGACCAGTTTCGGCCCAACCTTGAGCCGTGTCATGAACGCCGACGGATTGCTTTCACGACGCCCACGGTCGAAGAACTCGTCCAAGGACACCACGTTGCCGACCGTCACGATCAGTGAAGCGCCGTGGTGATCGGCGAGCAGCAACGCAAGGTCGGTCGGTGAGCAGGTCGCCGGGAACGTCATCGCCCCGATGCCGAGATCCTGGATTCGGGAAAGCCCCGCCGCATGACCGTCCTGGTCTGCGGGCAGAACAACTTCCGCGCCGGACTTGAGGGTGGAACTGGTGATCTCTTCCGGGTCGCCCACGATCAGATCGGGGCGGTATCCGGCCTTGCTCAACACGTCCGCACCTGCGCCGACACCGATCAGGATCGGCGAATACTCCTTGATGAAGGGCTTGAGGTTCTTCAGATCGGCCTCGTGTTCGGGTCCGTCGGAGACGACCACGACGTGGCGATCCTTCAAGTCGATGTCGATGTCCGGAACACCGATTCCGTCGATCAGCAAAGGACTTTCGGTGCGGATGAACTCGATGGTGTTACCCGAGAACGCTTCCAGGTGATCGACCAGGCCGGTCTTGGCCTCGATCATCCGATCGGAGATCTCGGCCTCGGTCTGCTCTTCGCCCTTGACGAGGCTCTTCTCGCCGTTGAAGATCTCGCCCTCGTGCAGGCGGATCTTGCTGCCGTCCTTGACGTTCTTGAAGACGTCACCGTCGACGGCATCGATCAGAACGATGTCGTTGGCGACGATCACTTCCGGTCCGAGGTTGGGGTACCGCCCCGAAATCGACGGCGACGCGTTGACCACGGCCATGACTCCGGCTTTCACCAGAGCATCGGCGGTCCGGCGATCGATGTCGACTTCGTCGAGGATCACGATGTCTCCAGGACCGACGCGGCGTAGAAGCTTCGCCGTGTTCCGATCGGCCCTGGCGATGCCACTGATCCCAGGCAAGGATTCGGTGTTACGTGAGAGCAATCCGGGCATCTTCATGGCTTCGATGATGAACCTGAAACCGCGTTGACCGGTGGAGGCGCGCCGACAACTACCACATCAGTCACACCAACACCACAGAACCTTCAATCTGTGACGCGGGCCGCATTCGCGATCTCGAGCAGTTCTTCGGCGTGCGCACGACCGGTCTCGGTGTCGTCCAGCCCTGCCAACATACGGGCCAATTCGACCACCCGATCCGAATCCGACAAGGTCCGCACGCCACTGCTCACCACTCCGCCTTTGTCGTCGACCTTGTCCACCACGAGGTGGGTGTCGGCAAACGCAGCAACCTGCGGAAGGTGGGTGACGACGATAACCTGATGCGTACGAGCAAGTTTCGCCAATCGGCGGCCGATCTCGACAGCAGCGCGACCACCGACCCCCGCGTCCACTTCGTCGAAAACCATCGTCGCGCCGGTGTCGCTACCAGCGAGAACAACCTCGAGCGCCAGCATGACGCGTGACAGCTCGCCACCGGAAGCGCTCTTGCTGATCGGAAGTGACGGTGCCCCGCTGTGCGCAGACAGACGGAATTCCACCTCGTCGACGCCGGCAGACCCGGCATGAAGGTCTACTCCCCCGACGCTGAGCGGCGCCGAGTCCTGCGGGCCGGCAGGCTGCGAGCGCACAGTCACCTCGAGACCCGCACGTCCCATCGCCAGACCGGCGAGTTCCGCGCTGACGGCTTTGGCGAGCTTTGCCGCTGCCTTGACTCGCGCGGCGCTCAGCTTTGTGGCGGCTTCCGCGGTGAGGCCAGCCGTCTCCTCGACCTGCTTGGCCAACAGCGACAACGCATCCGAGGACACGTCGAGTTTGGACAGACGAGCGCGAGCGGTATCTGCCCATTCGAGAACACCGTCGACATCGGCGGCGTACTTGCGAGTCAGAGTCTTCAGTTCCGATTGCCGCGACAGCAAAGAGTCCAGCGCACCCGGGTCTGCGGGCAGCCCGGACAGATAGGTGTTCAGGTCACCGGCAACATCGGTGACGACGGCAATAGCGTCGGCCAACCGGGAACCGAGGCCGTCCAGATCTGCGTCGGTGACCGACTCGATACGCGCCCGCGCTTCGGACATCAGGTCTAGCGCCGGCATGACCCCGACGTCGCCGCTTGCCATGTCGTCACTACCGGCGAGCGCAGCGTGCGCCTCTTCCGCAGCCGAGCGGAGCGAATCGAGTTCACTGAGTCGTCGAACTTCGGCAACTATCGCCGTGTCCTCGCCTGGCTCGGGTGCCACGCCGTCGATTTCGTTGAGCGCGAAGGTCAACTGATCTGCTTCTTGCGCCAGTTCACGAGCCTTCGACGTGCGTTCGATCAACTCCGAACGAGCATCGAGCCATTCACGACGGTGTTTGCGGTACCTCGTCAGCAGCGTTCCGATTGCCTTGTCCCCGAAGCGGTCCAGCGCATTGCGTTGCTGGTCGGGACGAAGCAATCGCAGCTGATCGTTCTGCCCGTGGACAGTCAGAAGTGGGTCCGTGAATTCGGAGAGAACTCCCGCCGGCACGCTTCGTCCGCCGAGATGAGCCCGTGAGCGGCCGTCGCTGCCGACTGTCCGGACGGCGATGATGGTCCCGTCCTCGTCGCGCTCGGCGCCGGACGATTCCAGGATTCGGACGATCTCACGCTCGGTGGCCGGTGAGACGTCGTCGGCGATGAATCGTCCTTCGACGACGGCTCGCGACGCGCCCAACCGCACCCGCCCGGCATCGGCTCGCGCTCCGCTGAGGAGGTGCAAGCTGGTGACGACCATCGTTTTACCTGCGCCGGTTTCACCGGTCAGGACGGTCAGGCCCTCGTGGAACTGGGCGCTGGCCTCGGAGATCACACCAAGACTGTCGATACGGATCTCTGCGAGCACGATTAAGGCTTCCTTCCTCGCCATCCGGTAACCGGAAGCTCGAACTTGCGAACCATCCGATCAGCGAAGGGCGCAGAGTCCAACCGGACCCACTTGACGGGAGTGGCGCCGCGAACGATCTCGACGCGAGCGCCGGCAGGCAGTTCCAACGTACGACGACCGTCGCAGAAGACCAGGCCGTCGTGGCTACCGGCGACGGTCTCCACCGCGATGATCGAATTCGGGCTGGTGACCAACGGCCGCGCGAACAGCGCGTGCGCGTTGCTGGGTACGACGAGCAATGCTTCGAGTTCTGGCCACACGACGGGGCCGCCTGCAGAAAAGGCATAAGCGGTCGAGCCGGTGGGAGTGGACACGAGAACACCGTCGCAACCGAAGGCAGACACCGGTCTGCCGTCGACCTCGAGGACAACTTCGAGAACTCCCAAACGCGAACGGTTCTCGATGCTGGCCTCGTTGAGCGCCCACCCGCGATCGATGATCTCGTCGTCCACCCGAATCACAACGTCGAGTGTCATACGGGACTCGACGCGATATTCCTTGCGAACTACCTGCGCGAGAGCCTCGTCGAGATGCTCCGCCTCGGTCTCTGCCAGAAATCCGATCCGTCCGAGGTTGATGCCCAGTACCGGAATGGACGCTTCTTGAGCGAGTTCGGCGGCGCGCAGAAATGTGCCGTCACCACCGAGAACCAGAACCAACTCGCATCCGACGGCAGCATCAGCACCGGGATGAACAACCGTGACGTCGAGACCCGGCGCAGAGAAGCCCGCGGGTTCCGTCATTGCTTCGATGCGCGAGCTGTCTGCTTCGTCGACGAGGACTCGCAGCCCGATTCCCGCCCGTTCGAAAATCTTCCCGACTCGCTTGGCGGTTTCCGTGATGTCACGTCGACCAGGGTGTGCGACAAGAAGGATCTCGCGCGACTCGCCGTTCGTGACCGCGTTCACTGGGGCCCTTCCTCTACAGCCTTGCGAATCATGTCCTCCACCGAAGGAATTCCCTCGGTGTCCGGCTCGTGATCACCGGGCGAACCTGCCTTTCGAAGCCACAGGAAATACTCGACATTTCCCGACGGACCGGGCAATGGGCTGGCCACGACACCTAACGTCCGCAGACCTACCTTTGCAGCAGCCTCCGACACGTCGAGCACAGCCGAGATTCGCAATTCCGGATCTCGTACGACGCCACCGGCACCGACGCGGTCCTTGCCCACCTCGAACTGAGGCTTGACCATCGGAACCAGGTCCGCGCCGTCAGCAGTACAGGCGACAAACGCCCCGAGTACAAGTTTGAGAGAAATGAACGACAAGTCCGCGACAACGAGATCGACAGTTCCGCCGATGGTCTCTGCATCAATTGCACGAACATTGGTTCGGTCGATGACGTGCACCCGGTCATCGGACTGCAGGCGCCACACCAGTTGTCCGTAGCCGACGTCGACTGCGACAACTTCCTTCGCACCACGCGTCAGCAGAACATCGGTGAACCCACCGGTGGATGCGCCGGCGTCGAGGCAACGGTGACCTTCGACCGTCAATCCTTCGGCACCGAAGGCGTCGAGTGCGCCGATCAGTTTGTGAGCACCTCGCGACGCCCACGAAACTTCCTGCTCCACCTCGACGACCCGAAGTGGCGTTCCGGCTTCGATCGCCGTCGCAGGCTTGGTCGCAACGGCTCCCGAGATGAGAACTCGCCCGGCGGAAATCAGTTCTTGCGCATGATCTCGTGACCGTGCGAGTCCGCGACGGACAAGTTCGGCGTCCACCCGTGCTCTACGTGCCACGTCAAGCCCTGTCCACAGAGGCGAGTGCCTGGACGAGCACCTCGTGTGCCTGTTCCAAAATATGTGCCTTCTGCGGAATCACACCTGCTCCGTGCTGATCGTTCGGATCCTGTTCGATGCCGCCGAGGCGCGCCAGCAAACCGTCGACGTCAGAACGTATGCGTTCCGGATCGACGGAAGGGCGTGGCCCGGGCAACGGAGATCCGTTACTCGTGTTTCCGGGGTGCGGTGTCGGCGTGCTCATCGGGCACAACGTTAGTGCATGACTCTCGGTTACGCATACACCCGCACCCCCGCGAGTCGAACACATTTGCGAGAGATCAGACGAGCCAGGATGCAAACAGATCCGCCACGCCGGCATCCGACGCTTCCAGGGTCCGGAACGACGGATTAGCCCATGCGACAGGCGCAACCGCGCGTAGAAGCGACATCTCGTCCCCGACAACCGGGCCGTCGACAACCAGCGCCGACCCGTTCACGGAGACAGACCACTTGGAGTCCGCACCGACCAGCGATTCGACGGCCGGCTGATTGAGCGAATCCAGAGTTGCTGCAATGTAGGTGGGGCGCTGCTCAACCGGAGCCCGCAGTACGTCACCCGGCGTGCTCACACCGGTGAGAACCAACAACGAGTCGATCGAAACAGCGTGTGCGCCTTCGATATCGGTGTCCAAACGATCACCGACCACCAGTGGACGCGAGCACCCGCTGCGAGCGAGCGCGTCCTCCATCAGCGGTGCAGCAGGCTTACCTGCCACCAACGGTTCCTGCTTGGTCGCAGCGCGTAGAGCTGCCACCATCGAGCCGTTGCCCAGCACTAAACCCCGCTCCGACGGCAGTGTTGTGTCCAGGTTTGCCGCTACCCACAGCGCACCGGCCCGGATCGCCAAGCACGCCTCGGCAAGGATCGACCAGTTGGTCTCCGTCGAATGTCCTTGAACGACAGCAACCGGAGAATCCGCGAATTCGCGCACCGGAAGCAACCCGACGCGCGTCACCTCGTCGGCCAATGCGTCGGTACCGACGACGAGTACAGCGACACCGGGTTCGAGACGCTCCGACAGCAGACGCACTGCCGTCTGAGAACTGGTGACGACACGATCGTCTTCGGAATCGAAACCGAGTTCGGTCAGATGCGCCGACACTGCCGAAGGCGAGCGACTCGCATTGTTGGTCACGTAGTACAAAGCCTGCGTGCCCTGACCGAGAGCAGCCTGGGTGCCGGGAATCGCATGAGCTCCGGCGTACAGAGTGCCATCGAGATCGAGCAAAAGTACGTCGTACTGAGTACGAAGCACGGTCACTGATCTTCTCCGGTCAACTCGGCCACCCGTTCTTCAGCATCCGTGTCACCCTCGAGGTCAGCAGCTGCAGCGTTGAGGAACCACTTCAGTCCGTCTTCGACACGACCAGCTGCAACGAGGGCATCGGCGTAGGCGTAGAACAGCCGAGCCGCAGCTTCACCGGTACGCGCTGCGTCCAGATCCTTGGTCTGCAGTGTGACAACTGCCTGATCGAACTGACCGAGATCCATGCGGGCGCCCGCGACGACGATCCTCAACTCAGACGCCTCGTCGCCCGAAAGCAGGGCAGCCTCGTCGCTACGGCCGAGCTCGATCGCGCGTTCGGGTCGACCCAAACCGCGTTCGCAGTCGGCCATGACAGCGATCAGACCTGGTCCGCCAGCCATTCGACGGGCAGCACGAAGCTCGGAGAGAGCTTCAGCCCATTCACCGGCGTGGTACGCGGTGATTCCGGCAGCTTCACGAACGACCGCAATTCGGCCGGCGCGCTGACGGGCAGCGCGAGCGTGGAGCAGTGCGAGTTCCGGATCTTCGTCGACGAGCTTGCCCGCCATGACGAGGTGACGCGCAACCGTGTTGGCGTTGTCCTTGTCGAGGCTGAGCAGATCCCGACGAACGGCCGGGTCCAACTCCGTGGGCTCTACGTTGTCGGGCAAATCCGGTTCGTCAGGTCGTGCTTGCTGACGGTTGCGGTCGCCATCGCGTCCACGAGGGGTGAACCCACCCTCGCCGCCGCGACGCTGTCCGCCGTTGAATCCGCCGCCGCGGTTACTGTTTCCAGCACCGCCACGGTTGTTGTCTCCGGCACCACCGCGGCGGTCTCCGCCTGCAGCGCCGCGTGATCCACGCCCGTCGTTGTCACGACGGGGGCCACCTGATCGAGGCGCTCCTCCCCCACGGAAGGACCGACGCTCGTCGCCATTCTCCGACACAGTCATTCCTCTCATACAACGCACGAAAGGGGACCCAATATGTTGGGTCCCCTTTCGGTTAACGGGTGTTCGGCGGTGTCCTACTCTCCCACACCCTGTCGAGTGCAGTACCATCGGCGCTGAAGGGCTTAGCTTCCGGGTTCGGAATGGGACCGGGCGT
>NZ_JBIYCY010000038.1:0-19380 GCF_044908235.1 Rhodococcus sp. 27YEA6
TCGTGTTCAGACTCATTGAATCTGATGTTTCTCCGCGGCATCGACCTGGGAGGAATCATTTTGGTTGAGCCGGCGGGATTCGGTGCGGCTCAAAGTACCTGAGGCGCGTAGAAGCGCCAAGGCCGTCCTTAAGGTGCAGCGAGTTCCGTCGATCCTCGCCACATCTCGACACCGGGCCACATCAAGGTTTTCGAACTTGCCGGGCGGCGGTTCAACATGCGTTGCCTGTACTCGTGGGGTTGGGTAAGTGAGGTCTCGTCGAGAACGTCGGGTACAACCGAGACGAGGTCGGGGAGACATCGGTAATTTCACGCTCGGTTAGATGGTGCCGCACACCACACCTGGCTTGGTGACGATTCGACGGTGGCGTGTCTACATCACCTTCGAGTTCGGCGGTTTCGTCCACACTGCAGTATGGGAACGTACGCCGGCGGGAGTAAAGTTGACCGGAACAGTGGTGGTGGGGCCCACCACCAAATGCGGTGTTCGCGCCGCCAACGGTCCCTACCTCGAATCGAGCGACGTATCGCTCGGAAAGGTAGGCCGCTCTGCCGCATCGCATCGGTGAAGGCACCGGAAAATACCGCGACGGTGTGGCTGCCGATTCTCGGCATCGTCGACACCTTTCGGGGCGTCGTCGACGCGCAGGACCGCTCGGAACTTCACCATTCTTCGAACAGCAGAGATCACGGCCGAAGGTTCCGCTATGTACACAGCTCACCAGCCCACGACGGGACGATTCCTCAACTCTCCCAACCGTATTGCGATTGCAGGGGACTGGCATGCCGACACTCGATATGCGGTCGAGGCGATCGAACATGCAGCCAAACGCAATGCGAACGTGGTAGTCCATCTCGGCGACTTCGGGTATCGCTTCACCGACGCCTACCTCGATGCACTCGACGCTGCTCTCACCGAGTTCGATCTGGTCCTGGGTTTCGTGGACGGCAATCATGAAGCGTTCGACGCGCTGTTGGCGCGTCCCGTCGCACCGGACGGTCTTCGGTACCTGCGAGAACGGATCGTGCATCTGCCCCGTGGATTGCGGTGGTCGTGGGGATCGACGACATGCCTGGCGATGGGTGGCGCGTACTCCATCGATCGGTTCTTACGGATCGAGGGCACGTCGTGGTGGCCGCAGGAAACGATCGACACCGGCGAGATGGACGCGGCGATCACCGGTGGCCTCGCGGATGTCATGTTCTGTCATGACTGCCCGGCCGGAATTCCGGTTCCCGGAATGCAGCGCGATCGGTACGGCTTCCCACCACGGGAATTGGCCGCGTCGGAAGCCAATCGGCAACGATTACGGGAGATCGTCGATCACGTGCAACCGGCACGCCTGTGGCACGGCCATTTCCACCACCGTCACCAGGCACTGCTGCACGGCACAGGTTATCGAACGCTCATCGACGGTCTGGGCCGCAACCATGATCCGATCGACAACAACATGGTCGTGGTGAACCTCGCCGATCTCGGTCGTCACCGGTGGAGTTGTCGAGGGCAATCCGCGGCGTCGGCTCCCGGGTTTTCAACGCCGGAGGACCTTCCCGACGGTGTCCTTCCGTCGTATACCGCGTGAGGGGTGCCGCGGCGATCGAACCGCCGCCATAGCAGTCCTCACTTCCGATGTCCGCCTGCTCGTGTGCCTCGGAATCAGACAGGGTCGGCTCGTCCGCGCATCCTGCGCTCACATGTGCTGTTCTTCTGCACGGCACGGGATTTCGAGTTCTTCGACGCGGGTTCGGTGACCGCATGCTGGTCAGGCAGGATCGACACGGAGTATTCTGATAGTTAGCTTGCATGGCGGTGGGACTCGCCACAATGTGCGCTCATCCGGCATCCGTACGGGTGGAGCCAACGGTTCCTGGTCAGATATTCGATGCTGACCGGGGCCGCACTGATCACGAGGATCTAACAGCTCGGTCGACTGACCGAGAGGAGATCCGGATGAACGTCCGACCGCCCCTTCCAATGCACAATGTCGACGCCATTCATCGCACGTACGCACCCGACGACGACGCGGCAGCTATGACAGCCGAGAGTTTTCGCAGCATCCTCTTCGAAAACCCCGCAACCGCACCACCTCTCGAGACGAATCCGCCCGAGTTCTTCGGCGATCTGAACCTCGAGCAGGTCGTGACATCGATCGTCGCCGGCCACGAGGAGTACGACCTCGAGCAGTTCTTCCACACGGCCCTGACCGATACCGCGGCGATCACCTACCGACACGAGGTCTTCCGCGACGTGCAGATGGAGGAGGTGCGGTCGGCGGTCGACGAGTTCGCGGCCGGGATGCACGAGATGCGCACACACCTCGCCCGTGCCCGTAAGCGGTACTACCCCCGCGAACAGCAGGCCTGGTTTCTCATGGCTGTCCGCGTTTTCGCCGTGGCCACTACCCGCTTGTCCGACAACCTCACTGTTCTGTCCCTACGATCGTCGGGTCTGCGTAGATTCCGCGACTACCTCGCCGATTATCTCCAGGGCCCGGAGTTCTCCACGCTGCGAGGTGATCTGGACAATGTCGAGCGGGCACTGTCGGGCATCCGGTACTGCCTGATCATCAAGGGTGACCGCATCACGGTCCGAAGATATGACGGCGAATCGGACTACAGCACTGAGGTGGAGAGAACATTCGAGAAGTTCAAGCAAGGCGAGGTGCGTGAGCACCATCTCCGCAACACCGCCGGGTGGGGGTTGAACCACGTCGAAGCGCACGTACTGGATCTTCTCGCCCGACTACATCCCCGCGAGTTCGCAGAACTGAACCAGTTCTGTCAGCACAACCGTGGATTCCTCGACCGGGTCATCGACGACTTCGACCGCGAGATCCAGTTCTACCTCGTCTATCTCGACTACCTCGACCGGTTCGAACACGCCGGCCTGCAGTTCTGCTACCCCCACGTCACCGATCGGTCCCATGAGGTCAGCGCGTTCGACACATTCGATATCGCGCTCGCCGAACGCCTTGTTCCCGAACGAGCGGTGGTGTGCAACGACTTCGCACTGACGGGCCGAGAACGCGTCATCGTGGTCAGTGGACCCAATCAGGGCGGCAAGACCACCTTCGCGCGCACCTTCGGACAAATGCACTACCTGGGCCGCCTGGGCTGCCTTGTCCCTGGCCACCGGGCCCGATTGCATCTCTACGATCACCTGTTCACACATTTCGAACGCGAGGAGGTCATCACCAACCTCAGCGGCAAACTCCAGGACGAACTCGAGCGGATTCACGACATTCTCGACCAGGCCACCAGCGAGAGCATCGTCATCATGAACGAAACCTTCACCTCCACCACCGTCAAGGACGCCCGTCTTCTCGGCGGCGCCGTGCTCAACCGGATCATCGACCGCGGCATGCTCGGTGTGTACGTCACGTTCGTCGACGAGTTGTCGAGGCTGAACGAGGCCACCGTCAGCATGGTCGCCGCCGTCGACCCCGACGATCCGGCGCATCGCACCTTCACCCTCGTCCGCCAGCGCGCGGACGGCCTGGCGTATGCCCTCACGCTCGCAGAAAAGTACCGCCTGACCTACCAGCAGGTGAAGGAACGTCGATCATGAAAGCACACCTGATGTACCGCAGCCGCGACTTCGCCGCCGGAACCGAACTACCCTCTCACGCCACCGATCTGAGGAAAGACCTCGAACTCGACACCATGCTCGATGCAATGGCCGAAGGTGATTCTTTCCTGCGCGGTGTGGCCGACGCCGCGCTGCTGACGACAGTGACCGACCCGGATGCCATCATCTACCGGCAACAGATACTGCGCGACTGCTTCGCGCAGCCCGCCGTGGTCACGCAGATGTACCAGCTTGCCGTCGAGGCGATCGAACGCGAACACAAGCAGTACTATCCACTGCTGATCCATTCCCCCGATCCGGTCCTGCACCGATCCATTGAGGTACTCGAGATGTTCCTCGACATGCTTGCCCGACTCAAGAACATCGGAGCCGAACATTCCGCGGAGTTCACATCGGAGGGGTTCACGACACTGTTCACCACGCTCGCCCGTGAACTCGACGACACCTTCTTCCGTAGCGCGCGGGACCAACTCGAGCAGTTGCACTTTCCTCAAGGTGCGCTGCTCAGTGCCACCCTGGGCGAGGGCAACAAAGGTGAGAGATACGTTCTCCACGAACCGCCTCATCGGCGGTGGTGGGAACGGATTTTCGCGATGCAGGAGCCGGTCTCCTACAGCTTCGAGATCGCCGACCGCGATATCGCCGGCGCACAGGCACTGGGCGATCTGAAGGGACAAGGGGTAATCCTCGTCGCTAACGCCCTCGCCCAATCCGCCGACCACATCCTGAGCTTCTTTCGGATGCTGCGCACAGAACTCGGCTTCTACATCGGCGCCCTGAATCTCGCCCGGCACCTCGCCGCACTCGACGAACCCATCTGTTTCCCCGAACCCACGCGCCCCGGAGAAACCGTGTTCACCTGCACCGGAATGTACGACGTGGCACTGAGCCTGACCGCCGAAGATCGTGTGGTGGGCAACGACATCGCCGCCGACGGGAACACACTGGTGATGATCACGGGCGCCAACCAGGGTGGGAAGTCGAGATTCCTGCGCAGCGTCGGGCTTACCCAACTGATGATGCAAGCCGGACTGTTCGCGCCCGCACAATCGATGCGGGCCACTGCGCGCCCCGGCGTCTACACCCATTTCAAGAGGGAAGAAGACGCCGCCATGCAGCGCGGCAAACTCGACGAGGAACTTCACCGGATGAGCCGGACTATCGACCTGATGCCGACGAACGCGATGTTGCTGTGCAACGAATCCTTCGCCTCCACCAACGAACGTGAAGGCTCGCAGATAGCGAGTTCGATCCTTCACGGGCTGGTGGACACCGGAACCACCGTCTTCTTCGTGACCCACATGTTCGACCTCGCCGACAGCCTCCACACCGAGGCCAGCGACACCACTCTCTTCCTCCGCGCCGAACGGAGACCGGACGGGGAGCGCACCTTCCGGATCATCCCGGGCGCACCGTTGCCCACCAGTTTCGGCGAGGACCTCTACCAGCGAATCTTCGGAGTGCGCCTCGAGCATTCGTCTCTGATCTGACTGCTACCTGACACGAAAGATGCGATTCTCGACGGGAGTGGCGTGCTCTTACCTGGGTTTAGCCGGGTCGGCGAAGAGTTGTTCACTGTTTAGTCGGGCCCACTGCTCGACGCCGACCTTGCATCGTGATGGTGATTGCGTTGTGCTCCGGTTGTTCGGGCGCAGTGGCCCCTGAAAGTAGAGGACGAAGCGGCCCGGTCGAGAGTTTTTCGACGAGTGCGGTCACATACTTGCGCAGTACTAGTGCGGTGACCAGACCAACGACGAATCCCACGACAAGACCGGCGATGACGTCGTGGGGGTAGTGGGCACCGACGTAGACGCGAGAGAAGGCCATCAAGGCGGCGGCCACCGCTGCCACCGTGCCCCATCGCCAGCTGACGAAAAACAGGGCGGCGGCGACCGCGGCGGCGACGACGGTGTGGTTACTGGGAAACGAATAGTCCGCCAGAGGTGGACACTTTTCGAGAATGAACGCAGTTGGATAGGAGTTGCAGGGCCGCGGCTCCTCGACCACCCCTTTGACCGCGTCGTTGACCAGGTACGCGGCGACCGCGGCGATGGGTGCGGCCACGACGGCGGCCATGGTCGCCGAGTCTTCGCGCCGGGCTTTCCACCACGCAGCGATGATCAGCACACCGAAGAAGGCGATGCCGATGCTGGTGTACAGATACATCGGCTCGTTGAGCCACGGTGTGTCTCGGGCGAAATCGGTCACGTCGATATACGACGATCCGTCGATTCCGGATCCGTCGAGCGCAAGATTGTGTGTGTTCATGTCCTCGTTCGTCTGTCGTCGTCAGTCGGTTGCGCCGGTTTGTCGCAGCACCCGGTCCGGCGAATCGGCCGCCGGAGAACTCGACTGCCCACTCCCGTGGCGGATCGTCCACGATTGCCCATCCCGGTACGCGATGCCGTCACCACTGTGTGCACCAGCCGCCCGTCACCGGCCTCTCCGTGCGCAGTCTTCACCGATGGCGCTGTGTATTTGCTGAGAACCGCTGCCCGCCGGTGGTTCGCTCTTTTCGGAGTCGCTTGTCGCGCAGGGGTGCGGCAGATCGTCGATAGCTGGTGTACGCGGCCCTCGGTCCTTGTCTCAGCGCATGATTCGAGTACCTGCGCAGCGTCGCCCGGTCATGCCGTTGTCCAGTTGCGGCGGTCACGGGGTTGCAGCAGCGGCGATGCGAGCACCGACGCGAACATCCACGCCGCCACGTACCCGAACGCCACCATCGGCGAGATCAGCGACCACAAGATCCCGGCGATGACCGTCGAACCCATGTCACCGAACGCCTGCACCAAGCCGAGAACCCCGAAACCGTTGCCGCGCAGACCCTCCGGCAACGTCTTCGCGACCGCTGTCGATTCGGCCGTCTCGGCCGCGCCGATCCCGAGACCTGCGAGAACGAACCCCAACAGAAGCAGTGGCCACGCGTGCGGACCGACAGCGAACACCAGATACCCCGCCACGTAGACGAGCGCGCTACTCGCGAACACCAGCCGCGGGCCGATGCGGTCCGAGAGTTGCCCGGCGACAAGCGAACACACCGTAGCGGCGGCGTTGTGTGCGACGTAGAGCAGGATCGCCAGGCTGGTGGCCGCAGTGAGATCCCGACCTCCGCTCTGCAGGAGATCCGTCGCCCGCAGGATCAGCAGGGTGGTGGCGAGATTGCCGAGTTCGAACATTGCCACCGGCGTCAATGTGCGGGCGAACCCCACTTCCCGCAGCTCCCGCAGGTTCAGTGTGAGGGTCCGCCGGCCGGCTGGTTCACCGAGGGAGCGTTTGGCTTCGCGGGCGGCGATCAGGATCGCCACCGCCGCGAGGATGCCCGGAACGATCGAGAGGACCATCGCATGCCGGACACCGACGACGGCGACCAGGATCGATGCCGCCAACGGCCCGATGATCGCCCCGGCATTATCGCCCGCACGCTCGACACCGAATGCCCGCCCGTACGAGTCGTCACGCGAGAGCGAGGTCAGCAGCATGTCGCGGGCGGGTGAACGCACCCCTCGTGAGATCCACGCGAACGAGCGCAGGAACGCCACCTGCCACACCGCGGTGGTCAGCCCGATCGCGGCGGTGGCGATCGCAGTGCCGACATAGCCGGAGGCGGCCAGCCTGGACCTGCGGGCAGGGTCGTTCGACAACGGGCCGCCAGCGAGCTTGGCGAGCCCGGTCAACGCGTCCGCGGTGCCGTCGATCGCTCCGAGCGCCCCCGGGCCGGCATGCAGGGTGGAGGTGAGGAACGTCGGGAGCAGGCTGGTGACCAGTTCGTGGCTGGCGTCGCTGAACAGGGACGCCCCACCCACCCCGAGCACTCCCGGGGTCAACCAGCGACTGTCGGTCGGTTCGGAGTTCGGTGGGTCGGCAGGTCGAGACGCCTCCGTCACGACGGTAGCCCGTAGCGCAGGCGGGGGTTGGCGTCGGCGATCTGCAGGAGGCGGTTGTACTTCGCGACCCGTTCCCCGCGGGCGGGCGCACCGGATTTGATCTGGCCGCATCCGGATGCGACGGCGAGGTCGGCGATGAAGGTGTCGTCGGTTTCGCCGGAGCGGTGCGAGATCATCGCCCCGTATCCGGCGTCTCGACATATTTTCAGCGCCTCGAGGGTTTCGGTGACGGTGCCGATCTGGTTGACCTTGATCAGGGCCGCGTTGCCCACACCGGCGGCGATGGCGTCGGTGATGATGGCCGGGTTGGTGACGAAGTTGTCGTCACCGACGATCTGGATCCGATCGCCGAGGGTGGTGGTGAGGTGTTTCCACCCGTCGAGGTCGCCTTCGCTCAATCCGTCTTCGATGCTCCAGATGGGGTATTCGTCGACCAGACGTTCGTACCGGCTGATCATCTCGGCGCTGGTGACGTGTTGCCCGGAAACCTCGTAGAAGTCGTGGGTGTGGAATTCGCTCGCCGCCGGATCCAACGCGATCGCCACGTCGCCGAGCCCGGGGATGTAGCCGGCCTTCTTGATCGCATCGACGAGCAGGGTGAGCACTTCTTCCGGCCATGCCACCTCGGGCGCGAAGCCGCCTTCGTCGCCGAGACCTGTTGCGAGGTTGCGGTGTTCGAGCGAGCTTCGGAGGTCGGCATAAATTTCCGATCCGGCCCGCACGGCATCGGCCATCGATGGGGCACCGAGGGGGGCGATCATGAATTCTTGGAACTGCAGGGCGTTCGGGGCGTGGCGGCCACCGTTGACGACGTTGAAATGCGGTACCGGTAGCCGCGGCTGCACACCGTCCGGGGTCAGCGCGCGCCACAACGGTTGCTTCGCACTGGCGGCGAAGGCGCGGGCCGCGGCGATGGAGACACCGACGATGGCATTGGCACCGAGATGTGATTTGTCGGCGGTTCCGTCGAGTCGGATCATCACACGATCGACGTCGGCGAGTGTTTCGAAGACTCTGCCGGTCAGCGCATCTGCGATGGGGCCGTTGACGTGGGCGAGCGCCCGCGAGACTCCGCGGCCGTGGAAGCGGGCGCGATCGTGATCGCGCAGTTCCACCGCTTCCCGGGTTCCGGTCGAGGCTCCGGAGGGGACACCGGCGCAGACGACGGTCCGATCGGAGAGTTCCGCGGTCACCGATAGGGTCGGATTTCCGCGTGAATCCAGGATTTCCACCGCGCGAATGGTCGAGAATGTGACAGACATCGGGTCCCCCTCGGGATGTGGTTGCCGCTGACCGGCTACCGACACCTCGTGGGTAGGAGTCCCGGCCAGCGTTGTGTGCTGGACCAGGGACCGTTGGCGTTCCGCTCCGTCGGGTGCGAAATGCGGTTATGGCGAGCCCCACCGCCATGATCGTGGATTTCACGTTACGCCGCGATGGGGGAATGGAGCGAGCCGAAGCCGGCACCCGCCGGCGACGAATTCGTTCACGAGAGGAGTGGGGTCGTGAGGCTCGAGTGTCCCGGAGGCGACAGCCGCGGCCCAGTCAGGATATATTCATCAATGACAGGCGATGGATCTCCGCCTAGACACACCCTCCGGAGGGTTGTCTGAACCGCCCCACTCCCGGGGCTGATGGCTCCTTCCCACCGTGGAAGGACTGTGCCTGTGACCCGCCCCACCGATCCCGCACCGACGCTGCCGGTCGACCCCGATTCCGTTCCCCGCGAGCCGGGGCCGCTGCATGTGCGCCCCTCGGCCATCGCCGCCGTCGCCGCAGGTGGGCTGCTCGGCGCGCCGCTGCGCTACGGACTGGGCGTCGCGTTCCCCACCTCGGCCGGACAATTCCCGTGGACGACGTTCGCGATCAACATCGCCGGCGCCCTGCTGTTGGGATTGTTGCTCGAAGCCCTCACCCGCCTCGGTGAAGACGCCGGGTGGCTCCGGCGGGTGCGGTTGTGTGTCGGCACCGGTGTGCTCGGCTCGTTCACCACCTACAGCACCCTCGCCGTGGACACCGATCTGCTTCTCCGTGATCACCACCTGTGGTCCGCGGTTCTCTACGCGGTGGCCAGTGTGGCGGTCGGTCTCCTCACAACCGCCGCCGGAATCGCGGCCGGGGCACGGATCCAGACCCAACTCAAGGAGGACGGGCGGTGATCACACTGTGGATTGCACTCGCCGGTAGCGCCGGCGCGGTGAGCCGGTTCGTTCTCGACGGGGCGATCCGAACCCGGCGTAGTGCCGAATTCCCCTGGGCCACAGTGATCATCAACATCACCGGCTCCTTGATCCTGGGACTGGTCACCGGAGCCGTCCTCTTCCACGGCGCCTCGCGCGAGCTGCAGTTGATCGTCGGAGTCGGGTTCTGCGGCGGGTACACCACCTTCAGCACGGCAAGTTTCGAAACGGTGCGGCTGATTCAACGCCAACGCTATTGGCCCGCTTTCGGTAATGCGGTCGGGACTCTGGCCCTGACCGTGACGGCCGGCGCCGCAGGTCTCGCGTTGGCGGGACTGTGAGGAGAACACGATGAGCAAAGACGCACGTCACCGGTTCACCGAGAACTTGAGGTCACTCGAACCGCTGCATATCGACGGGCCACCGGCAGTGCCTGCGCCGGCGTGTCATCTGGTGGTCGGCTTCGACCGCAATGCCGGCTCCCATTCGGCATTGCGGTTCGCGGTCGACTTCGCGCTGCGCATCAATGCCGGTGTGCACGTGGCGCACAGTGTCGACCCGAACGATCTCCCCATCGATCCAGATTCCCCCAACTACGAGAGGGAACTCGCCGACGGACTCGAATCCGAACGTAGCGAGGCGTGCGCGATGCTCGCACCGCTGCCCGGGAACTGGTCGTACGACTGCACCCACGAGGATCCGATGCGGCTACTGATCTCGATCGCCGAGCGTCACGACGCGCTGATGATCATCATCGGCACTCCGCGGCGCGGCTTCGTCTCGATGATGGAACGGGTGTCCGGTGAGTCGGTGTCCGCGCACCTGATCCACAAAGGCCACCGGCCGCTGTTGATGATTCCGGCGCAGGCCCGGTTCTCCGGATGGACGGCCACACCGTGATGGCTGCTCCGCCATCGAGGACAGAGAATGACGGAAGGACACACACCTAGTGCCTGATCGGACCGATGGGCAGGAAATAACCAGCACTGCTACCCGCATACCGTTGACACCGTGGCGATTCATCGTCGCGTTCGGCACGGTCAGCTTGCTCGCAGACTTCGTGTACGAGGGCGCCCGTTCGATCACCGGGCCGCTACTCGCCTCACTCGGTGCCACCGCCCTGGTCGTCGGCATCGTCACCGGTATCGGTGAAGCCGCAGCCCTGATGCTCCGACTGGTTTCAGGTCCGCTAGCGGACCGAACCCGCAAATTCTGGACATGGACCATCTCCGGCTATGCCCTGACCGTGGTGACAGTTCCGTTGCTCGGCATCGCGGGAACACTCTGGGTGGCATGTGCATTGGTCATCGCCGAACGCGTCGGCAAAGCCGTCCGAAGCCCCGCAAAGGACACTCTCCTCTCCCACGCCACCGCTGCGACCGGCCGCGGTCGCGGTTTCGCCGTCCACGAAGCACTCGATCAAGTCGGCGCGCTGATCGGTCCGCTGGTGGTCGCTCTCGTCCTGGCAATCACCGGCGGAGACTACGGGCCTGCATTGGGGATTCTGGCGCTACCGGGCGTGGGAGTAATCGCGATGCTGGTGTGGTTGCGAGCCCGCGTCCCCGACCCGGTGCTCTACGAAATTCCCCACCGCACCGAGCCAGGTGAGGAGACCAACCCCGATCATCTCGCCCACGCCCCTCGAACCCACTGGTGGCAGTCTCTGCCCGAATCGTTCTGGGTCTATTCCGGGTTCTCTGCCGCGACGATGATCGGATTCGCCACCTTCGGGGTGCTCTCCTTCCATCTGGTCGCTCGCAATATCCTGCCCGCGGCTGCCGTCCCGCTCGTGTATGCCGCGGCGATGGGCGCCGACGCTGTCGCTGCACTGGTAACAGGATGGGCATACGACAAGGTCGGCGCGAAAGTACTCGGTAGTCTTCCCGTCCTTGCCGCTCTCGTGCCTGTGCTGGCATTCACCGACTCCGTGGTCGCGGTGATCGCCGGCGCGCTGGTATGGGGAGCGGCCGTCGGCGTGCAGGAGTCGACGCTGCGCGCGGTCGTCGCCGACCTCGTCCCACCACCTCGCCGTGCCACCGCCTACGGTCTTTACGCCGCGATCATCGGAGTCGCCACCGCCGTGGGCGGGGCCTTGACCGGACTCCTCTACGAAGTCTCGATCCCGATCTTGATCGGCACCGTCGTCACCATTCAAATTCTCGCTGTCGTGTGCCTGATCGGCACCACACACATTCGATCTCACACCAGTCGTTCCCCTTCCTGAATTCATCCTCCGATCGGACGGTTCCTTTCGTGTCCCACCACCCCGATACCCCTGGCCAACCGTGGATCCGGCCGCTGATCGCGGCGATCACCTGTTTTGCCGTGTTGCTCGTCGTCGGTGTCTTCTCGAAGACGTGGGTCATCGAGCACGGACTGGATCTCGACGAAGGGATCGAACGCCACCGCACATCGTGGGGCGTCGTGTTGGCTGAGGTGGTGACCGATTGTGCGCAACCTGCGGTCGGAGTCGGCGTCGTCTTCGTTCTCGCAGCCTGGCTCGGGATGCGTCGGCGCCGCTCGGACGCGATCCTCGTTCTGGCGATCATGGCGGGAACACTGATCGTCTCGACCGTCGCCAAGTATGCAATCCGGGAGCCCCGGCCTCCGGTGTCGTTGTGGGCGATGACGCCGGACACACACTGGTCGTTCCCCTCTGGACATACCGCCGTGGCAGCGGCGGGTGTCGGCATCATTGTTCTGCTGACCGCACACTCACGCTCGGCACTGCGCAGGGGCGCCCGTCTTCTCGCAGTCCTGTTCGCCCTCACCGTCGCCGCATCACGCCTGTATCTGGGGGTGCACTACCCCAGCGACGTGATTGCCAGCTTCCTCGCCGCCGCCACCGCCATTCTCGCGGTTCATGTCGGCTCTCACATCCCTGCCGGGTTCCGCTTGGTGACCGGCCGATGGCTACGTAATGGCATCGACGCGCCGAATGTCGTTGACATCGAAGAACCGATGAGAGAGGACTCGTCATGACCTCGCAGCTCTACCTCGTCCGCCACGGACAAACCGCCCTCAACGCCGAAGGCCGCCTACGCGGCCTGGCCGATCCACCGCTCGACGAGATCGGCGAGCGACAAGCCGCCGCCGTAGCGAGGGCCCTGAGCGATATCGGAGCGAGCCTTGTTCTGTCCAGTCCACTCCGCCGCGCCGTCCGCACCGCGCAGATCATCGCCGAGGCGCTGGGCATAGAGCAGCGCATCGATGCACGCTTGAACGACCGCGACTACGGGTTCTGGACCGGGCACCGTAAGAGTGAGGTACTAGCAGAATGGGGCACCGTCGATGCAGCGCCCGGGGTGGAGACGTCCGAGACGGTTCTTACCCGTGTCCTGCCCGCACTCGACGAATTCGCGGTACCGGGCGCCGATTCGACACCGTTGATCGTCGTCACCCACGACGCCGTCATCCGGCCACTGATGCTGCACATCGACCCGGACGCAACGACGATCACCGTCCCCACAGGGTCCTACCAGGTGCTCATCTACCTCGAGGGGAGGTGGAGAATCGATCTCATCGATCAGCAACCCCTCTGACCATCACCTCGGATGAAAAGCGTCACCCATCCCGTCCCGGTGCCCGGCAGTGCGACTGCCCTTGCGAGCCTGCGAATTCCGGGCGAGCCTGCGACTTCCGGCACCAGATGCGATGGTCGTCCACCGTTCCAGGAGACCCCATGAACAGCCAGCAGAAGATTTCGCACGCGGCGCACTCACCACTGACCTGTCATCTGCACGAAACCCGCTCACATCTACCCGTCGCAGGTCACATCGTTGCCGGCCTCGGTTCCGGCGCCCCTAGCAGTAACGCACTGACATTCGCCACGGATTTCGCAGCGAAGCAGGGCGCAGCATTGCATATCGTGCACTGCATCGACGTCGAAGACATGCCCGTCGAAACCGATTCCCCCTATTACGAAGATCGCTTCCACCAGGCTGTCACCGCCCAACGCGATCGCGCACTCGCGATACTGCACGCCTTCCCCGGTAACTGGACCTACGACTGCCAGCGCGCCGAACCTGCACAATATTTGATGACAATCGCCGACACATACGGGGCCTTCGTCATCGTGATCGGCGCTCCGCGCCTGGGAGCGGTATCGGCCGGCGGCACTCTGTTCCACACCTCGGTCTCGAGCCGACTGGCCCGTCAGAACCGGTATGCACTGCTCCTGATTCCGGCTACCGTCTCCGCTGCAGCGTGGCCGGACAAATCCACGTGACTGTGTCGGCATTTCGCGCGCCCCGCCGTTCCGCGATGCGATAACGACGGACTGCTGTTCACCTGGTGACGACAGAGTACTGCGCTGATGCGAGACCGCTCAGAGTAGAGATTTCTCCGTGACGACACGCTGCCCGCGGAGAAGAACGCACATAAACTCATCCGCCAATCGGTAGTACATCTGTCGACCGTCTCGTGTCCGAAACAATCTTGCGATCATGAAGCATACGAACAGCATGCGAGACCGCCGATGCTGTCATTCCTGTCCACGGCCATGTCCGTGACGCACAGGGGCCCAGTGCTCAAGCAGCACAGTATTCGTAGTCTATTCGGATCTGCCATCGCCTCGAAGCGGTTGCGCCACAAGTCGATGTCGCATCCGGAGAAGAGGCCGGGTTCAGTCTGCGCATAGGTCTGTCTGCGAACCTCGCGTAAGCCGTGAATACTTCGGATCGCGCCCAGGCCCGCCCGCAGCATCAATGAATGGTGCCAGAATTGATATCAATTTGTTTGCATTCGACTTTCGCAACCCCACAATGTCCGATTTCTGTCTCATTTTCAGGCGATGGCGGCATCAGACACGCCGGCAAGCTGCTCTCTAGTGCAACAAGTCAAGTCGACAGTGGTCAGAGCATGTTCCAGTCGATGCTGGCCCGGGTGAGACCCTCGATCCATTTCACGATGGGGTCGCTTTTGCCCTGTGGCCAGTAGGGATGCCGTTCGCCGCTTGTCCGCCATCCGAGTTCGGTGAGGAACAGATTGCATGTGTGCTGTCTGGAAGCGACCCGCCGCCAGTGCGGTGAGACCAGCAATGCGGCGGTGTTGACGACGTTGGGGTAGCTCGCCGCCAAATATTCGCAGTCGTCGAGGGCGATGAACCGCCTCGCATTCGGCTGGAGGATGCCGAGTCTTTCCTTGACGCCGCTGCACGCGGGAAATGAGACGAGGTTGTTCCACACTCCGCGAGCGACGTCGAAGGCGTATTGGGTCGGTTGCGGTCCGCGTCGTTGCGCCAAGCGCCGATGTCTGGAATGAGCGGCCAGGACTGCTGGTGTGTCGCTGACATCGAGCACGCGGCCGCGATCGAATTGCCCACCGCTGAACCAGATCTGGTGCATCGGGCAGGCATGGACGTACGACGGGTAGTAGCGGGTCACTGGGCCACCTCGGTGACGGTTCGTGCAGGCAGGGCAGGCCGGTCGCGGCCAGTCCGCGAAGCGGGCAGAGTCGGTGTGCCAGTTCGACAACTGAGGAAGCGTGCGTGTGAGCTGCTCGCGTGAATAACCGGTGATGGCGACGAGCCTGGCGAGGTTACCGAGCCGGATGCGTAATCCCAGCCGCGTGGGGTCGAGCCCGAGGTGACGCTTCAGTGCGTCGTTGCTGATGTGGTTGACGACGGCGAGTCTGCGTAGGTAGGACTCGATCGTCTCGTTCATCGAGGGCGGGATGGGAATGGGCAGCGGGCGCGCTTGCCCGCTCAGGCGCCGCCGAGAGGTCATGCAACGCCACTTCGCTTGGCCGAACCCTTGCCGGGAGCCAACTCCGGCTGAATGTTGGCGGCGCGGTCGAGTCGCTGGGCGTCGAGATGAGCTTTGGTGACCTTCTCGCTGCCATCGAGGATTGCGTCGATGGCAGCTCCCCGGATGAGGTGGGACAGGCTCCCGAGCATGCCGTTGGTGCGCTGGTAGAGATATTGGCCCTGACGGGCGAGGGTGCCGGGTTTGTGCCGATGCAGGCGGAGCGCTTGCTCGAGTGTGACGATGAGAGCGCGCCAGTGTTCGCGCTGCGCGGTGCTGCCGTAGGCGAACGGGTGGGTGGAAATAGTGGCGAAGCGGCCGGCGATCTGGCGGCCGCGGATGCCGGAAAACAAGCCTGCATGTTCGACGTCGATTCCGGCGTAGACGAATGTCGCCGGGATGCGCTCGGAGAAGTATTTCAGTTGATCGGAGACCTCTGCACCCGCTCGGGTGGTCAGCGAAATGTTGTGGATCTCATCGACGAGGACCAGATCGCAGCCGACGTCGCAGAGGACCGCGCAGACGGAATTAGTGATGTCGGTGAGATTGGCGCGGCCCGTGACCGGGAGACCGAGGAACCGCGCGAATTCGACCGCGACCATGCGCGCAGTCGCAGCCGGGGGCAAGGTGATGTAGACGACCGGAATCCGTGTCCCCCGAACCGGATTGCGCAAACGCGTTCGAAGCTCATGGGCCAGCCCCAACTGGGTCAACGCGGTGGTCTTGCCCGTACCCGCGCCGCCGGTGACGATCAGCCCGCGCCGAGCCGATATCTGGCGGCGATTGAGAATCAACAGCCGCCGAACGGTTTTCGTGATGTCCTGGATGGCAGGGGTGTTCACCACGATCAGTTCGGAGTGGTAGTCCAGCCGGGTGTCGTCGTAGTCGGCGCGTTCGGACGGTGCCAGCTCGCACCAATCTCCGCGCAGCTCAGGCGCAGAGCGGTCACGGCCAACCCAGCGATTCCAGCCCTCCTTGGTGGTCAGTGGGGCGTCCGGTGGCGGGTCGAATTCACTCATGCTGGTCACAGCCACCTCTCGGCCTCCGCGGCGGCATCGAAGACACCGAACGGGATCACAGTGCCCAGCTCGCCTTCATCACCGCCGCTGTCCTCGTCGAAGTCGTCACCACCGTCGAGCACACGCAGATCGACCGGCACGACAGTGGCTCGCTCAGGTGCCGCAGCCCGGGTACGTGCCGCCACCTTGCGATCAGCCTTGGTCCTGGCCGCCGACTGCGTATCCGGGCCCGCGGACGCGCGATCCAGCAGATCCGCCAGCGCCCGCGCGGTCGCGGTCTCCACCGGTTCAGCTGTCGGCCCGGCGTCGGCGACGATCTGGCGGGCGTGACGCCAGGTAAAGTCCGCGAACGGAGCCGACACCATCGGCAGATGCGTCCAGGTCGCTCGGATCCAACCACCTTCGTAGTGGTTACGAACGAACACCTGCGACAGGTCGTACGGGTCGTAGCGGACTTCCCAAGCCCCGTTGTGCGCGGTGACACCGGAATGCTGGCGGCGATAGGGATTGAACCCGCGATCGTCGTACGTGCGCCGGTCGAGGCGCACCCCGTAATCGTTGATGGCGCGCCATTGCGAAGGCAGCAGTTCGATGTAGTCCTCACCGCTGAGCATCAACGGCAGATAGCCTGCGGCGCTGACCAGCACCGCGTACATCTCGTTCGGTGACACCGCCTGACCGCTGTCGGGACTGCGCAGCCCGTCGTGTGGACGGCGCTGCCAGTGAATCACCCACTCGTCGAACAGATCCTGCAGTTGCGCCAACGACCACGCAGCTTCGTCCTCGACATGCGCGCCGCGGCGGCCGACATCGCGGCCGACGTAACCGGCGACATACTGGCAGAACAGGGTGTTGATCGAGGAAAATGTCCGCTCGATCACGCTGTTGTCGGTCGGCGTGCGCGGATGGGACGGCTGAACCGACATGCCCAGCGTCTGACATGACCGCAGGAACGTTTCGGACAGGTAGACCTTTCCGCGGTCGCAGCCGATCGTCTCCGGGACGATTACCGGTTTCGCCGCAGCCTGCTCCATACGGATGTCGATGTCGGCCAGACTGCGATACGGCAACCGCGACACCGACATCCGCAACGTCTCTGCCCAACCCGGGCGCATCGGCTCAGGTACCAGCATCCGCGCCAGCAGCATGGATGCATCCACAGCCTTGGTACCGACCGGGCGGAGCACTCCCGCCGCGATCGTGCGCGTTGCGACATCGACCGCTGCGGTCAACTCGACTCGTCGGGCGCTCCCGTCGTCGAAGACTGCCAACACGTCCAAGGGTGTCGTGTCGATCTGAACGTGTTGTCCCGGCCGCGACGCCCATGTCGCGGTGAAGGGGCCGGTCGGCCGATTCGCCGCGGATCGCCGCGTCTTCGCCGAACCGAACGTGTGCTGTCCCGTCGACAGCGCTGTCACCAACCGGTTGAATGTCGCCTTCGACGGCATCGCGACCGCCCCGTCACCGTGCCGTTGCACCAGAAGCATTTCTACCTGCCGGCGCAGTCGATCCCGGGTTCCGGTGGACCGTTTCGTTTCCCCGTCCAACGCATCCAGGACCGCTGCCACCACGCGCTCGTCAGTGCGCCGATAGGTCGACGACGGCCGTGTCACCCTGCCGTCGACCAGCCCGCGCACGCCGCCGGAACGATAGCGGCTGCGCATCCGCTGAACCGTGATCGCGCTGGTCGGGAACCCCGCTGCAGTCAATTCGGCGGCCTTGGCTGCCTCGCGCTGGCGAATGGTGGTCCGCGCCGGGTCGTACTCGGGTCGAGGAGTGGCTCCTGGATCCGCTCCGGGCGGCAACCCGGTTTGGACCTCGACGACGTGTCGTTCCCAGTCACGAGCTCGCTCGGTGGCATTAGCAGGAACGTCGGCGAGGCTCTGCCCAGCCAGTCCACCCGACCCGAACCCGGCGTCGGACTGGCCGAGGATTGCGAACCCCGGCGAGTCCACCAGATGCGACACCAGAACCACCGACGCGGTCCCATCTGCCGCTTCCAACCTCACCCGTACACCGGACAGTGCCACCACCAGATGCTCGTCGTCGTCGAAAAATATGCGGTCTCCGACCTTCAGCAGCTTCGTCATCTCGCCGCCGCCACCGATACAATCGACATCGACTCCAACCGCTGTGACAGATCCACCATCAGCTCCTTCGACCACAACAGGTGATGCAGAACCGGCAATACGGCCACCGGATCGCCTGCCGAACGCGCGCCGCCGATCAGCGGCTGAGGTTTTGCGAACGCCGCCACCAATGTCGCCGCTGTCGATTCCACGCGGTGACGAGGATGTCGATACCCGGCCAGCCACTGCACGTTCGCCAACCAGACCCGATCGTGCTCGCTCACTCGCCGATAAACCCAGCCCATCGACGCGCATGCCCGCGCGGTCGCAGCGAACGCGACCTCATCCCGTAGCTTGATCCGTGCCGCAGGTCGACAATCGGTCACTACCCCGGTGCCGTCGGCGCGGCGGGCGAAGAAATCCGGTGCATGTGATCGACTCCTTTGCCCATCGCGCCAGAACAGCCAGAACGGTTGCGCCGCGATCCCCACGACGTCGGGATCGAAGTCCAGCGCCAGTGCCTCGTCGCGCTCCAACCACGACTCATACTCCACATGCGCCG
This sequence comes from Rhodococcus sp. 27YEA6, assembly GCF_044908235.1. Classification (NCBI taxonomy): domain Bacteria; kingdom Bacillati; phylum Actinomycetota; class Actinomycetes; order Mycobacteriales; family Nocardiaceae; genus Rhodococcus; species Rhodococcus sp. 27YEA6. The sequence goes on from NZ_JBIYCY010000038.1 coordinate 19,047, forward strand.
ACACCGTCGCCGACCAGTACAAGCCAGGATTGTGCCGCTGTCCCTGATATGACGGAATCGATCGGATCGGCGGAACCCGTTCGAACCGCACCGCCACCGCGTCCGCCAGCGAACACCGAACCTGTGCCCCGTCCGAGCCGACGAAGCCGATTTCGAATGCGTCCTCAACAGCGTGCAGTCCGACCGACAATTCCGCGCTCCCGTCCGTCCGCAACCAACCTGATGTGGGCAGCGCTCATGACACATTGGCATCAGATGCACTGAGTCCGCATCACATTGGCGTACTAAAAGATCAGATTCACTGAGTTCGCATCAGATGCAATGAGCCAGGACA
>NZ_JBIYCY010000039.1:0-13566 GCF_044908235.1 Rhodococcus sp. 27YEA6
GATGGCATGACGCCAAACCGCTACTGGGAAAACTGGACTCAAGAAAACCAACTAGCTATCGCATAGGTGCTGGACTGCTAACGGGGGCCCAACCAGCCCTCCGCCCTGACGGAATGTTCCTCCAGCCCTCACCCTCCAGTGAGGATCCTTTTCGGGATTCTGTGGGGGTTCGTTCGGTTGTTGGTGGGAACGACGGTCGAACCTAGTTGAATGAGGCACGGACGTTAGTTACGCGGTGCCGGCGATAAGCGGCGGGCGGTCGTCCTCCGCGTGTTGAATGCGGTCGGTGATAATTGTAGTGAACGTTCCAGATTTCCACGGCGGTGCGTCGTTGCTCCTCGCTGGTGTACTCACGGGAGTACAACAGTTCTTCGGCGAGGATGCGGTTGTAGCGTTCGACCTTCCCGTTGTGTTTCGGCGTGTACGGCTTGATGCGGTAGTGCCGAGCCTCGCGGAGTGAAGACGTGAAATATGCTGCCCGATAGCATGATCCGTTGTCGGTGATCACGCGTTCGATACGGGTGATGCCGTGTGCAGCGAAGAAGAGTCGGGCGTTGTGCATGAAATCGATGGCTGTTGCAGCGGTTTCGTTGTCGCGTGCCTCGGTGTACGCCAAACGGGTGTTGCCGTCGATCGCGGAGTGCAGGTAGGTGTAACCGATCCGAGGTTGCTTCGCTCGGGTTTTCCGCCGTTGGGATCGTTTCGCCTGGTCGGACCCGCGGCCGTGGGCACGCCAACCGCCGCCGTCCGGGATTCTTCCGACTTTCTTCACATCGACATGGACCATCTGACCAGGTCGTTTCGCAACGATGACCTGCGGTTTTCGGGTGGTTTCGCCGTTCGGATCGATGAACCGGCGACGATTCAGACCGAGGTCCCGCAAGATTCTCGTGACCTCTCGACGAGCAATGGTGATGCCGTCGGTGCGCAGCTCGAATGTGATCCGTGAGGCCGACCATTTCCGGGTCCGTCGCATCGCTTCGATCTCGGTGACGACCTCTGCCGCTGTGGCGGTCGGGTGGTGCTTCGGTGCGCTGGATCGGTCTTGTAATCCCGGGTCACCGTACTTGCGGTACCGGTTGACCCATGTGGAGGCGCATTGGCGGGAGATACCCATTTCGGCGGCTACGTGGGCGATCGGACGGCTCTAGCACCGCTCGATCAGGCGTCGTCTTCCCTCGACAGTCAAGGGGGCATTACGGTGTGTCACAGGGCTGGTCCTTCTTGGTCGAGAACGGTTGTGTCGCAACTCCCATTCTTACGCCGAGGACCAGCCCGTCTACTTCAGTCCCGCGTCATCAACGTCCATACCCACAACAACTAGTCGCGGACTTTGATTAGTGGGCCGGTGAGATGATCCGGTCCGCCAGGGCTGAAAGCCGCGACGTACCAGATGTCTGAGAAAGCCATACTGCGAAGGTCATCGTCGTCTTCGGACATCGCGTGCTTCTCACTCAGTGTGCCAATGACCAGCTCAGCGTCTAGATCTCGCAGCCTCCCGTCGAGCCAATCGGGATCTACGAGCAAAACATCCTGTCCATTCTCTCCATCCTCAATTCGGATCGCTTTGGCAATGACCGCGTCGTTGGCACGCCACTCGGCTGTGTGTCCGACCCACCGGGCGTTTCCGAGGAGTTCGCTCGTGGGGGTGTAGAAGTCGACCGATGTATCTAGCGAACAATCGAGGACGTTTCCCTCCCACAGGTATTGCTCAACCGCTGGTCGCACTTCGAGCCCTCGATCACGAAGCAGAGAAGGAATGTCGTGCTCGTCATCTACATGCGATTCGGTGAATACGATCGGCGCCCATTGCTGTTCCCCGAGGTACTGGGTATGCGTTCGCTTGGTGTCAGGCATCCACCGCCCGCTCAGTCCGCGCTCGACGATGAGATCGTGCAACCTCTGCCCCTGTCCCGGGGGCACTAACCAAGAAAACTGCAAAAAGAAAACATCGAGTTCGCGCTTCGAAATACCTTTGCGCTGTGAGTTTTCACGGTCCCACGTGGAATAGCGGTGGATCGCAATCCAACGGCGACCTGCGACGTCGGTGGGCTCGAATACCGACGTTGTGAGCGGGAGGTCGTCAACCTTCGCCACCCATTCCTTGGCAGGGACCAAGGGGTCGAGCGTTGGCGAGGTGAGGCCGGCCCAGACGTGTCCTTCCCGGTACTCGACCTTACATACGTTCGACTCTCCGATCCGGACGCTCGGGGGCAGGCTTGGGTCGAAGTCTCGTCCGTACCACGGCCACGGTCCCTTGTAGACCATCGGATCCGGGTTCCACGTTTCGTACGCGGGATGAAAATTGTCGGCGAGTCGAGCTAGCAACTCATGATGTGCGATCCACTGATACTTCTTCCCGAAACGCTCGGCCTTGTGTCCGTCCCTACCTTTGCGTAGGTCATGGTTACGCTCGAACTCGTCGAAGCGAGCCGAGGTCCAGCCAAGTTCGATGGCCCGGTTCGCGATCCATCTGCCAGCCCAGTCCGCGTCCACTTGACCGTTTGGGTCGTTGTACTTTTCCGTCGGGGGTTGCCCAGATAGGGGGTACCGGCTGAAGAATTCGACGTCAGATTTGACGACATATTTGTTGAAGTCGCCGTACCAATCTAGGCACGAGAGAAGGATCGACCCGGCACGCCAGTCGACGATATGACCGTCGTTGTCCTTTACGTGGCCGTATTGTTCCTCGAGTTCTTCCGCCGTCGGCGGCTCGGAGGGCGCAGCTGCCCCGTAGGTTGGTGAGAAGCTCTCCAAGAGTGCAAGATTCGCCACTCCACGTCCGTGGGCCCAGGCCACAACGCCGCGAGCGGAATCCCGCGCTAGGGCGTGGATCGGAAGGCCTGTGTCGTGCCATTTCTGGAGGGCGTGCACGACATGCGTGGTCGCGGGGAGGTCGTCGTCACCGCCGACCATCACCGCGCCGTAGACGCAGGTCAGCACCCGTTCCTGTACGTAGGGATCATCAGTCTCTTGAGCAGCCGCAAGGAGGGGCTCTGCTGCTGCGAGATGTCGAGCAAGCAGCGCCACGAGGCACTTGCTCGCTCGGTCGCGCAGGAACCGATTGGGCGAGGTCAGTAGCCACATCAGTGCGAGGGTGACGAGGCGAACTTGCTCGATCGGCGCAGTTGGAGCGCCGTCATCGGCCCAGGCAGCGAGTCGCGTGAACGCCGGTGAGTAGTCATCTAGCTGAAATGCGTCAATTGACCACGTGGCGTCCCGATCGGCCATCACTTGGGCCGATAGACGTGAGTGCAACCAGTCACTGTTGGCTGGGTGTGCGATCCGGGGTGCCAGTGACAGTACAGTATCGACCCACCCTTGATCGTCGAAGTCTAATTCGCCGTCCAACAGGGCGAGGGCACGCGCGCTGAAGGATGAGGCGGTCCTCTCGATCAGACTCTCGCGGGTGGACTCGCGCATCCGGTAGTCGGTGGCGTGGTCCGGTAAGAGATCGATGAGTTCGACGTTGTGTTTCTCGGGCAGGAGCACGCTCATGACACGCCAGAGCCATTGGTTGTCGCGAAGTTCTTTCGCGACAACCGGGTGCAGCGTGGTTTTCGGGCGACGAAGGATTCGCACAAAGGTCCGTGGGATCCGCGAGGGACGTCTGTTCGCGGCGAGCTCCAGGAAACGGTCAGCGAGTAGATGCTCGGAGTAAGCCTGGAACGGGAAGGACACCGATTCGACCCCGTCGTAATCCGGTCGCACCTCGACCAGCCCCTCACTGACGAGCCTGCCGAATAAAGTGTCGGGCCAGAGGCGTCCTGGCAGTAACGCATCGAGAGCCGGCTCGACGGTCGAGCGCGCCACTGCTTGTCCGCGGTAGGCGAGCAGGTGGTCGGCCATCTTGCTGAGCGCTTCAGCGACCACTGTGGAGGTCGGCGGTAGCTGCAAGTGGTCGCGAACTCGGCCGGACTGCAGTTCGGCGAAACGTGCGAACAGAGTGCTTCTGCTCGGCGGATCATTGGTATCTCCCACTCCGCCGGCGATGACGGCGCAGTACATCCGCAGAAAGAGGGGGCTCGTGAAGTCTGAGTCCAACGAAGCGTGCGTTGGGACAGGGATCTTGTACAACGAACAGTACGAGGCCAATGCCTCCCTTTCATGCCCTGCAAGACCTGGGTGATTGATTCGCAGCAGCTCGGATGGAGGACCAATGACGTCGCGATAATCCGTGCGATAGGAGACTATTAGCGCGAGATGGCGGTAGTTGCGTACCTGGGTGACGAGCGCTGGCAACTCATTTCGCCACATGCGTGGGTCCTGCGCCTCGTTGAGAGCGTCAATCAGAATGACAGCCCGACCACCGTTGGCTTCAGCGAGTGAATCGAGCGCTTGCAGAAAGTCATCGCTCGTCCCCTGCAGGCCTCCGAGGGCACCGGAGAACGCCGGCCACCAGTTGTCGTTCTTGACGCGCTGCCCCATGACTACTATCGCGGGAGCCCCACAATCCAGCATGAGCTTGGTTCCGTGTATCAACGTGTGAGTCTTACCTTGCCCGGCGGGGCCCTCAATTGCGACCGCCCGGGCTCGGTAGAGCTTCGGCAACGGGCCGCTGGCGAATCTCCTCAAGGCATCCGCAGCTGTCAGCGCGCGATCGAGATCTCGCTGGTTATAGGACGGCAGTCCTATCGAGCAGTCGCGGGCTATCGCGACGAGTTTCTCAGCACATTCGGAGATCGATTCGAAGTCGATCTCAAAGATCGAGAGATCATCCCCTTCACGGTTCGTGGATTCAAGGGAACGTTCACGGACGAGCTGCAACGCCGCCAACTGATCCGCGACGTCCCGCCACTTTTCATCCCAGATCCCCCGATCCTGTCGGCAGGCCAGCTCGGTCTGCGTGATCAGATCGTTGACGCGATCGCGGAACGGTTCGCCGGCGCATACCGCATCAAGGGCAGATTGCACTCTGGATGCGGTATCAGCCTCCGGCGTGTAGCGGTCACCCGCTACGCTGCGAGCTTCCGTCCAGCGCTGCGCCAACCAGTTCGCGGTGAGTTCGACCTCGCCGAACCAATAGGCGCGGCGGCCGGCGTGGTTCGGGCGCAACAGTGCATCAACGGTGTCGCCGGCGCGAGTGACCCCGAAGGTGAGTCGAGCAGCACCATCGACATTGTTCTTCCAACGTTCGACCGCGTCGTCCCAGCGATCTTGATCAGACTTGGACTTCGGTGACGCCGCATCGGTGAAGTCGTACGGAACGATGAAGGTCAGATGGGTCATATTCGGACGCTTCGCGGCGACCGTCTTCACCGACTCCAGCATCCCCCCAAGGGCGTCCTCGAGGCTTTCGTTGAACTTTGCCTGGAACCCCTCTTGATGGCCGTCCGCGTAGAGTTCGTACCATTCCACGCCACCGTCGGGGGCTCGGGTCTTGCGGGTCTCGACGTGGCCGTCACCTGGGGCGGGCCTCAGCTGATAGGCGAGTTCCTCCCATGCACGCGCTTGGCTACCTTCATGTGCGCGGATGTCGCGCAGACGAATACCGGTCATTGAACCCACGGATGGCAGCCTAGTGCGGTTTCCGGTGATGTAGGTCGTGTGACGAGTCGCCGCGCCGTCCCGTCAAGTGACCTCGACGTCCGACTCTCCGGCCGCGCTGATTCTTCGTGTCATTCAAACGCATTACACCGACCGCACCGCGTGCTCCGAACCGCCGATTGAGAAGCTCAGCTTGCTATCGTCGGGAATCTTGTGAGAAGGGGGATTATAAGCGAATGAGTGATCTCGGAGGCGCTCACGCCGGCTATGTCTATCAGGATCTGGTGACGGCGATATGCGCCGTTGATGTCTTGCTTGGCACCGTCACGTCGGTTCTGGTGGACACGAAGCTGGCCGACGGTGATGTCTTCGATGACCTGACCGCGACCTATGCCGACGGTCGCCGAACGCGTCGGCAGATCAAGCACCAACAAAGCCCGAAGGTCCTTGAGGTCGATACATTCGTTCGCGACGACAGAGATCTCAGGCTGGACAAACTCGTCAAGACCGCGAATGCCGAACGCGCAACGCACCCGCAGATCGCGGACAAGACCACGTTTCGCATCTATCTCCGCGATCTCTCCAGCGACGACGCGATCCTGAAGCAAGTGCTTGCTGCTGCTGCCCCCGACCCGGGGCCGCTGTTCGAAGGCACCGACACCGAACGCTTCACCCTCGACGCGAAGAAGATCTGGGCTGGTGTTCACCGACCACGATCGGGACGCCGCAAAGCTGGCGATGCCTTCGAATTTCTGCGCCAGGGGGACCTTGCGGTAGATCGTGCCGATCTTGAGTGGATCTGTGAGCGACTGACGATCGAGACGTGCGCGCCCGCGATGAGCAGCGACCTACGCGCGCCCGGACCGATGGAGGAGGTGCTGCTGCGCCGAATCCGACGAGAACTTGGTGCCGGCGACTACCCGAACGGTCATCGCTCCCCGGTCGATGTCGCCGTCGCCCTCATCCACGCCGCCTCCAAAGCTCGCAGCACACACGAGCCGCTCGAACGACGCGAACTCCTTCGTGTGACCGCTCTCCGGACAGACTTCGGCTCCGTGGCACGGCGAACGCCGGTCGACAGTAGCGCGCTCGTTCCGCGCACGGACATGGCAACTGCCTTCGCGGACGAGGTCGCCGTCGCTGCCCAGTCCGGCGGATTCGTGGTGATGGAAGGCCCCCCGGGACAGGGAAAATCATGGTTGAGTCACGAACTGCTGAGCGCACTCGATGAACGCAATTGGACGGTCGCCGAGCACTACTGCTACCTCAACGACACCGACGTCGAGCGCGGCGATCGAGTGCTTTCGGAACGAATCTTCGGAAGCCTTCTCGACCGGCTAGCCACAGCTCACCCAGACTGCGTTCGCAGCCAACGTCCACTACTTAGTGCAGACGAAGACGCGCTGATGGCGGCTGTCGCCAGCATCGTGGAATCAACTGGCAAGCCCGTCGCGCTTGTCGTCGACGGCATCGACCACGTCACTCGGGTCCTAGGAAATAGACCTGGCCAGATCGATCCTACTGAAGCCATCGCGACGGAACTGGCGAATCTCGCGCCTCCACCAGGTTGCGTCGTCGTAGTCCTCAGCCAGCCGGGCACCCACCTGCGTCCGCTACTAGGTGCCGACGCGATCACGCTGGCGGCGCCTGCGATGGATCGGACTGAGACCGCGGCGCTCGCCAAGCGTATCGGGTCTATGGGTTCGGCGACGCCATCTGGGCTGGTACCTGCTGCCGCGTCCTCCCACGAGGTCGATGAATGGGACGAGTTCGCCGATGCGCTGTACGCCCGATCCCAGGGAAATCCTCTCTATGCCACCTACTTGTGCCGGGAAGCGCAGCGGCCGGATTCGGGCAGCATTTCCGCAGCCGACCGCATCCGGAAGATACCCGCGTATACAGGCTCGATCGAGGATTACTACGCCCATATCGCTTCAATCCTCGACGTAGGTGGCCAGGCCGCCGCCGATGTGATGGCGCTAATCGAATTTCCGCTCACTGCTGATGAACTGAAGAAGATCGCGCCCGAACAGCAACACAGAATCGACGCGGCGTTGACCGTTCTGGGCCCCGTCCTCCGTGAATGTCCAGGCGACGGACTGAGGATCTACCACGAGTCCTTCGCTCGGTTCCTGCGACGGCATATGGACGAGTATCCCGAGACGCGACAGTTCCGCCTCCAATCCGTTGCTACCTGGCTCCTGACACAGGGCCTGTTCACTGATGCCCGAGCCTTCAACTCTTTGCTGCCGATACTGCGCGATATCGGACGCCACGAAGGTGTCATCGCACTGGTTGACCGTGAATTCGCCGTACACGCAGTAGCGGGCGGCTTTTCGGCCGCAGCCATTCGCACCAACCTGGCGACAGCCGTGCACAGTGCAGGACAGACCGGAGACTGGCCGGCAATTGCCCGTTTCGTCGAACTGGTCCGAGCCGTCGAAGCATACGAGCAGGAGCGGTTCACGCCCATTCTCGCTCGGTACCTCGATGTGCAAGTGGCACTCCTAGGACCGGATGCCACAGCTGAGCGATTGCTCTACGACGGTCGCACCGTCGTGGGCGCGGACGATGGCATCATCATGTGCGCAGGACTCGACCAATTAGGGGTTATCCCACCGTGGGACGAGTACCTCGAACTTTGGCACGGAGAGCACTTCGACGACTCCGAATACCCAGCCCGGATCGAGCCCGAAGTAGAACTTGCTGTACTTCGCGGGCGCCTGCGCCTCGCCCGTGCCAGCTCCGGCGACCAACAACCACCCGTGGCGACCACGACCGATGAGGGCGAACCTCCCTCCATCGATGCGGGACCGAACGACACCGATGCTCCGGAGAACGGCAGCACCCCAGACCCGGGGCCGGGTCCGGCACTTCAGCCAGCGGCTGAGGAGGGACGGACCGAGCTCGATGAACTCATTGATTTCGCGATCCAGTGGGCCGGGGACAATCCAGACCTGTCCTCAACCCGCGACCTCGTCGACGTACTGCGTACGACACTAGAGGAGACGATGGTGGTGAGCCTGGAGCCGAGAATGGCGAACCGCGGAACGTATTGCCTTGCGATCGCCGAAGAAATCCGCGCCGGTGCGATGTCGACAGCAAACGGCGGCGCCCTCGAATGGGCCATGAAGGCACACCACTTCGGCGCCGCACCGGGCGAGATGCACCGACTCAAGACTCTCGGGGTGCCCCTCTCTGCCGATCCGGTGTCCAATTCAACGCGCGCATTGTTGCTCGACACCACCAGCGGCGTCCAGAGCGATGAGCACCAGTTGGGCCGCTGGGTTGACCTGCTCGTCGCGGTGGCCCACGACCCGCTGAGCTTGGATGCTGCTGAAGCCGCCATTACTGGTGACGGCTGGTACAGAGGTTGGCTGAAATTTCAGATCGGTCTCGTCCGTGCCGAAGCAGGCGTTCCGCAGGAGCAGAGCGCACTCGCTTACACAGCGATGGGACATCTGAAGGATGACCTTCGCCCATATGCCGGATCACCGCGCGCCGTTGACTTGTATTGGGCCCGCCATATCATTGCCTCGAGCATCGAACATGCCGTTTCGCTACTCGACGAAGACCACTGGCGCCCCGGCATAGATCTGCTGTTCGAGGTCAGTCTCGCGGTCAACAGAAGCTTGCAAGGCGAGATGGGATCACTCCTACCGCCGGACAAATTGCTTCTGCTCGCCATCGATTCCGCGCCCCACGCCGAACTCGACTATGCGCGTGCACTAATCGACCGAGAGCTCAATGAACGCTCTACCGGGCGTTACTACTCTGACATCGCCGAGTACAAACTGATGGCCGCACGCCTCGAACTACGGCGAGAAACACTCACGGACGGCGGCACGCAAGAGCACACCCGAACTGATTCAGATGGAGAAACGGACGCATCGTGCACCGCTGATGTCGAATCCTCACCGCCTGTCGGACAGCATATCCGCGCCCTGTGGACCGAGGCATGCACCTTGTTCCTTGGCTACGGATTCCACAAAGACATAACGATTTTCGAGATTCTCGAACCTGTTACCACGATTACCAACTGCGACAGGTCTCAGGCACGAACCCGTCTCGAGTGGCTCCTACCACTCTGCTACCGGGTATGGCGTCACTCGGACACGAGAGAAACCGCTCACGCGCCGACTCTTTGGTGGGCGGAGCTCGCAGAGGCCGACCCGCGCGCCCACGCGGAAATGCTCGCAGTACGTCTACTCGAGGACTGCGACAATCCATCCGCATTTCAGGAGATGCGGCAGAATCTCTGGGATGCGCATTCCGACAGGGTCGATCCACGTCTTGCAGCTGCCCTCGCACTCACCCTGAGTGCAGCTCCCCGTAAGCCTCAGTACCTCGAGATGGTTGCGTCGTTGGCCGACCTGCCCGACGAGACCGCGCAGGTGTTGCTTCGACAATCCCTGACTAGAGGCGATGAGATCTGCCCATGGTGGTCGGCGGAGCCTGACCCGCAGTTGGCGGCGCACGTCGAATCGCTCAATGCCATTGCATCGGCTGCTGGCCTCCGACCCATCACGACTGGCACCGCGACGGCGCATTCGTCGGATCCGGTGGCAATCGCAACAGCGGATGCCAAGGCAGTGGTTGGTACGCATCCACCATCTGCCGACGCCGATGACCCAGAGAAACACGAGATATCGACGCTTGTCGCGACCGCACCGGATGGGCCGCAGGGTCTCGCGCACCTGGTGCGGGGTTGGCGCAAGCACGAACAAGAATCCAACGGGCAGTCCCCCACCCGCTTCGACGCCGTCGCGAAGGCGATAGTCGAGCGCCTGAAACAACTCGTCGACGCTGGCAGACCCGAAGAAGTCCTCCCTCCCCTGCGCAGTCTTGCCAACCTGGACGACATACGAGGCTCACACAAGTTGCTATCCAGCATCGGTGCAGTGCTGGCGACAGCAGGCGAAGACGGCTACCGCCGACCGGCCGCCCAGGCATATGCGCTCGCCTGGACGCAGGCACGGAGCAGGGGTGGGTTTTCGCGATTCGGCGGGCGGGATGCGATGGAACTTTTACATGAAGCCAACCGCCTGGACGCCGCGGCGACCCGGGAGATCCTGGTGGAGGCGATCAGCTCGGCGGTCGCGTCGGCACGGTTCGGCACGATCGGAATCACTCAGAACCTGATCTACGCCCTCTTCGACGGCGCACTTCCCACCGGTTCGGAGGAGCCCCAGGTCACTGCCGTGAGCGTGTGGGATGAGGCGTTCACGATCATCGACGCGCGAGCACCAGCTGTCGGCGATGACGGGACCGCCGTACGGTATACGGCGCCGGATCCCGCCCGCCCGGAGTTCACGGACTCGGAGCTTTCCGACGCGTTCGTGCTCGCGACGTTCGCAGGTCTGGCACAACCTGGCCGGGAGGACAAGCGTAGGACCCTAACGGCGATCAGGCAGGTCGCAGCAGTCGCGCCCGAGTCAGTTCGGCGTGCGCTTCCGTCAGTTCTCAAGGCACTGAACAATGTTGCGACCTTGACGTGGCTTCTCACCGAACTCGTCGATTTGCATCGAACCGCCCCATTCCTGCTCGATGGGGCAGCGGCAGAACTTCATGAATTGATGCGAAGCCCCTACCTAGGCATCCGTTCTCACGCGCGCCGACTCTCTTCTACTTCAGCGGGAACAGTGCTAGACGCTGGCCCATCCGACCCCGCCTGTTTCCCCGTACCAGCTTTTGGGGTGACTCGACGCATGCGCAAGGCAGCCTCGATAGTCGTCGAAATAGCAGACGACCGCGTGTCACGTATGGACGACACCATAGACGGTTACGCAGATGCTGTGCTCGAGACCGTCGCACAGCAGGCAGAAGGTAAGGAATTTCGAGACCAGGTCGGACGGATTCTCCGATCCCTAGGTGGTGCAACGGAGAGATGGCCGGATGCAGTCCTCCCTAACGTTCATATCACCGAGGCCGCCATGCAGCAGGTCGCAGGTGCCGCCCGGGCCGAACTCGCCACCCGCGGTGTCACAAGGGCAGACCCGATCGAGTGGGAGGACGAAGTCGCGACGCGAATCGCCCATAGTCAGCTTCCCCTACTGACAGAGGCGACCCGGGTGCCGCGCCCGAACATGGATCGACCCGCCGGCCCTGGCGACGCGGTGTGGGAACGCATCACCACCGCAACCGCAACGATCAGGGAAGATTCATCATCCGGCGCCCACTCCTCGGTGAAACAAGGGGCCGCTTCCAACTCGAGAACGTCCTCATCGAGTAGTGAGCAATCCACCGAAGCCCCCGACGAACCGACACAAGCTCCTCAGGACGAGATCCACGGAACGTACGTAGGGGACGATCTCATCGTCGCGTGCCTCAGCGACGACACGAAGATTCGCGACTGTGGTGACGGAGCGCCGTACGCCGACTGGGTCACCCTCGCAACGGAAGAGAAGCGACGTTCACGCTCAGACCGCATGGGGTCGTCGGAACCGGACATGATGAGCATTCTCATTTCCGGCGCCGAACTCTATCCGGCTATCGAACTCGCAGCGCACCTGAACCCACCGCTCGGCAGGGTATCGGTGAGCCAATGGTTTGAACCCCGCAAGCGGGTGATCATCAACGAGAACGACCCAATTTCACTCGCGTGTCGCGCAGAGATCGGCAGCGGCTATGTGGACGATATTGCGGGTCTGGGTCTACCAGATCGCTTGCTGGCGCCATCACCCGAATTGGTTCAGCTCCTCGATCTGCGAGCGACTGGCAAATTGGTCCTCGACGACAAGTACGGGCCAGCGATCGCGCTGATCACGTGGCGGTCCGACTATTCCCACAGCGACTACCACATGTCGTACCCGCGGCTGATCGGGACGGCACTACTGATTCGTCCTGACCTCGTCACTTCACTGGAAAAGCGATTCGGCGCCCGATTGCAAATGCGACGACACCTTGGTGGATCCGGCGCGCTCCGCCAGACAAACGACACCTCGATCGTCTTAGCGTCGAAGTAGTTCACATGAATGACACACATTCCCATACGGTCCGCGCGAGCGATCCCCTGGCTGGTGTAGACCTGTCTGAGTATGTCAATCCCACTCAGGTCCAGGATGGCGGCTTGACGCAGACCCACCTTGTGCGTGGATCAGGCTGATTGTTGGGCTCGGGTGTGTGCGAGTCGGTAAGAATCGGTGCCGGTTTCGATGATGTTGCCGCCGAAGGTGAGCCGGTCGACGATGGCGGCGCAAAGCCGGGGGTCGGTGAATGTTTTCGTCCAGCCGGAGAACGATTCGTTGGAGGCTATGGCGACGGAGTTCTTTTCTTCCCGTTCGGTCAACACCTGAAAGAGCAGCTCTGCGCCTCGTTTGTCGAGTTCCATGTAGCCCAGTTCGTCGATGCAGAGCAGATCCACTCGGCCGTAGCGGGCGATCGTGCGCGCGAGTTATTTCTCGTCGGCGGCTTCGACGAGTTCGTTCACCAGCCGGGTCGCGAGGACGTATTTGACGCGGAAACCGTGTTCGGCGGCTGCGGCGCCGAGCCCGATGAGCAGATGTGATTTCCCGGTTCCGGAGTCTCCGATCAAGCACAGGGGTTGCCCTTTGCGGATCCAGTCGCCGGTGGCGAGGGTTCCGATGGTGGCAGGGTTGATGTAGGGGTTGGCATCGAAATCGAATTCGGCCAGCCACTTTTCGCGAGGGAACCCCGCTCCCTTGATCCGCCGCACCACACTCCTGCGGTTGCGGTCGTCGCATTCGGAAAGCAACAGTTCAGCGAGGAATCCGTAGTAGGAGAGTTGGTCTTTGCGGGCGGCAGTGGCGGCATCGGCGACGACGGCACGGATAGTGGGCAGTCGTAGCCGGCGGCAGGCTTGATCGACTGCGGCGGTGGCGGCTTCCTCAGTCAAACCCCGGCGGCGCAACGTGGCGGAAACTACGGCGGGTGGACGAACCATTCTCGGACCTTCTTTCGGCGCTGTCGGAGGCGTGGGTGCGGTGACTGTTGTGGCCGTGTCCGCGCCTGCGCCGTGGGGTGCGCCGCCGAGTAGGTCGATCACTGCGGGGTGTCTCTTCGTGTTCGTCATCGCTGTCGCCTTTTCGGTGCTCGTTCCTGGTTCTGCAGTGGCGCATG
>NZ_JBIYCY010000040.1:0-12105 GCF_044908235.1 Rhodococcus sp. 27YEA6
ATGTCGTTCAGTCCTTCGTTCGATGAAACTCCAGGTTACCCCTAGGGGTAAGAGTGGTCGTGGTGGCCGACGCCGGACGGTATCGGCCACCACCATGGTGAGCATCTCGACTGTGCGAGCGTCTCAGCTGTGCGAGAAGCCGATCTTGGGTAGTACTGCTCGTAGCCACGTGGGTGACCACCATGCGGCATGGCCGGTCAGGCGCAGGAGCACCGGCAGCAGAACCAAGCGGATGAGTATCGCGTCCAGCAATACGGCGACACCCAGAATGATGCCCATCTCCTTGGGTGGCAGTGGTTCGGCGAGCGCGAACGAGAAGAACACCGCGATCATCACCGCTGCCGCCGCGAAGATCACCCGACCCGAATGCGCCATTCCGTCGACCTGAGAACCGTGCGGATCACCGGTGTTCTCGTAGTGTTCCTTGACGCTCGACAGCAGAAACACCGTGTAGTCCATCGCGATTGCGAAGATCATCGCGAAGAAGAACACCGGGCCCCAACCGTTCAGGAATCCCTGCGGGGTGAATCCGAGCAGCGACGCCCCGTGACCGTCTTGGAAGATCAGCTTCGCCACACCGAATGCTGCGCCGGTGGACAGCAGGCTGACCACGGTCCCCAGCAGGGCGATCAGCGGTGCCTGGAGCGCGATCAGCAGCAGCAGGAATCCGAGCACGAGGATCACCGACACCACGATCGGCAGGTACTCGTTCAACGCGGTCTGCAGGTCCAGGTTCTCCGCGGGTGCACCGCCGACGATCGCTCCCTCGGGCAGCTCGGCGCGCAAGGCGTCGAGTGTGGTCTCGAGTGCGGGGTCCGACGGGTCCACGTTCGGGATGGCCTGCAGCATGACGTAATCGGATCCATCCATGGCGGGCATGGGCGGCGTCACCATCGATACGCCGTCGACGCTCGCTGCGATCTGCGCGGTCTGCTCCGCCTCCGCCGTGGGGGCGATGATCTGCAGCATTCCTGGTGCACCTTCACCCATCTGTGCCTGCACCAATTCGTAACCCTGCCGGACCGGAGCATCCTCGGGCACAACCGAAATGGACGGCATGGCGACCTTCAGACCCAGAGCCGGAATCGACAGCGCCACCAGAATCAACAGCGAGCCGATGGCGAACGGCCACGGATGCTTGTGCAGCAACTGACCCCAGGACGCGAATTTCGGCGAACGGTGCACCTGACGCTTCGCGTACGGGAGGGAGCCGGCATTGACCTTCGGTCCGAGCTTGCCCAGCACTGCGGGGAGCAGTGTGAGGGTGGCCGCGAGCACGAACACCACCGCGAGCATGATGCCCACGGCCATCGTGCGTACCGCAGGTGCCGGTACCAGAAGCACGGCAGACAAGCTGATCAGCACGGTCAGACCGGACAGCAGGACTGCTTTGCCTGCCGTGTCCATCGTTTCTGCCACTGCACGCTGCGGGTCGATCCGTCCGGCGTCGATGGTCTTTCGGAGCGCATCCCGGAATCGAACGACGAGGAAGAGCGCGTAGTCGATACCGAGCGCCAGCGCGAACATCATCGCAAAGTTCATCGCCCACACCGAGATCGGTGTGATTTCGTTCAGCAGAACCAGACCACCCGCGGATGCGACCAGACCGGCCAGAGTCAACAGCAAGGGCAGACCTGCCGCGACGAGCGATCCGAACGCGAGCACCATGATCGCCAATGTGACGGGCCAGGAGATGATTTCGGCCTTGATCATCGCGTCGTGGTTGGCCTTGTTGAAGTCACTCCACAGTGCCGATGCTCCGGTCGGGTAGACCTCGATCGAGTCCGTGGAGGCTGCGGTCAGCTCACCTTTGAGATCGTCGACGGCCTTCACCATCTCGTCGGTGGTCCCGTTCGCTCCACCGATGAGGATCCCGGTGTGTCCGTCGGGGCTGATCGACATTCCCGGTTGCGGGGGGATCACCTCGGAAATCCGCGAATCGGCGGCCAGAATGTCGGTGACCTCGGAAATGACCGCCGCGACAGCGGGATCGGTCACCTGCTCGGTGTCCGAATGCACGACCACCTGGATCGCGGCCGAGGAGTTCCCGCCGAAGTGCTCCTGTGCGAGTTCGCGAACCTGGACCGACTCCGATCCGTTGGATTGCCACCCGGCACCGGCGAGGGATCCGAACACCGACGGGGCGAACGCTCCCAATCCGATGATGACCACGAGCCACGCGGTGACCACCCACTTGAAGTTGCCTGCCATGCGCGCACCGAAGCGCGCCAACGGCCCGCCGGTGATTCCTGGCGGCGAGTTGTCTGCAGAACTCTCGTCGGTTCGAACGTCGGTGGAACTCACATCGTGTCCTTACTGGTCGGGAAGATGGAGGAACCGTAACACGGTACCCCCAGGGGTATGCTGGTATCATCGTATCTACCCCCTAGGGTATGCACGGACGACCGCACCACACGCAGAGAAGCGAGGATCTACCGCATGTCATGCACCGACACCCTCACCGGCCCCGGCGGACCGAGTATCGAACGCGCAGTCCCCGCGCTGGCGGGCACCATGGTCCTTGCCAGCCTCGCCGCCGGTTCCCTTCACGACCGCCGCTGGCATGTCCTGACAGCATTCGTCGGCGGGAATCTGCTGCTGTATTCCGCAGTCGGATGGTGCCCGGCCAGCCTGTTGATGAAGCGGCTGGGGATGCGTCAGAGCACAGCGACCCCGACCCGGTGAACCGCAACAGGACCCGCCCTTTGCCGTGGCAGTGGGTCGGCTACGCCTTCGGCCGCACTCTGCCCTCGACCATGACGGACTGGGTGGCCAACGATCTGACGGGCAATCACGCCGTGGTTCGGCACCTGATCCGCGGCCAGGTTCCGTTTCTTCCCATCTACGCCGTGTTCATGTTCTTTCCGGGTGAACTGTGGTTGCGTGGCTCCATGGTGCTTCTGGCGGTCCTGCTCTCGCTGTTCTTCACCGCCTCGTACATGGAAGAGAATCGGCAACGCCGCCTCGTGCGACACATGCTGCCCCGCGATCTCACGAACTCCCGTAAAGCGCAGGAATCGGAGCTGGTCAAGAAGCGCTATCTGGCGGCGCACCCCGAGTCCGAGGCCTCACGCACCGCCGCGGCACCCATCGCTCCCGGCCGGGAGCACTGAGCGATGGTCGGCGATTCGACGCACCGTCTCGCCCGATGGCAACGATTCTGGGACAAGCAAGCGGCCGGTTACGACAAGCACATGACCTTCCTCGACCGAGTCCTTTTCCGCGACACCAGATCCTGGATCTGCAGTCGCGCCCGAGGCCAGGTTCTCGAGGTCGCAGTGGGAACGGGACTCAATCTCGAGCACTACCCGGCGGGGACATCGTTGACCGGAATCGAGCTGAGTCCGGACATGCTCGCGCAGGCACACTTTCGCGCCGCCGACGTCAGACCGGATGCGCACCTGACGCTCGGGGACGCTCATGCTCTCGACTTTCCCGATGCATCCTTCGACACCGTGGTGTGCACGTTCTCACTCTGCGCCATCCCCGCCACGGACATCGCGCTCGCGGAAATGTCGCGGGTGCTGCGTCCGGGTGGAACGTTGCTACTCGCCGATCACGTCGCCTCGTCGATCCGGCCGGTTCGATGGATCCAACGCGCCCTGGAACTGGTGAGCGTCCCGATCGGCGGCGAGCACTTTCTGCGCCGGCCCTCGCTCGTGATCACCGGTGACGAGAGCTTCTCCATCGAGGACATCGACCGGTTCACTCTCGGTCTCGTCGAGCGTCTTCACGCCACGAAAGTGGCCTGAACGGGAGCAAGGACCACCATCCTCGCGGCACGAACTACCGGCCACGCCCGGCTATCTCGGTCTCGACGAACTCGAGAAGTTGCTTCTCTGCCATCCACCCACACTTGTCGCGCACCCACGGCGAACAACCCAGGATGTAGGGGCGACGAGATCAGCCCACCGAGACTTCGCAACGACGCCGAGGCTCCGACGCTGAACCCATTTCACCCCCGCACCGAGAGTCGGTACGGGGGTGAAGATGGGGTTCGATGGAGAAATCAGGCCAGATCGTAGCGATCGAGCATCATGACCTTGTCCCAGGCCGCGACGAAGTCGCGGACGAACTTCTCCTTGGCGTCATCGCAGGCGTACACCTCTGCGATGGCGCGCAACTCGGAGTTCGAGCCGAAGACCAGGTCGTTACGAGTTCCGGTCCACTTCTTCTCACCGGTAGCGGCATCCTTGGCCTCGTAGATGCCCTCCTCGGCGGCGGGAACCCACTCGGTGCCCATGTCGAGGAGGTTGACGAAGAAGTCGTTGGTGAGCGTGCCGACCTTGTCGGTCAGAACGCCGTGGGTCGACTGCTTGAAGTTTGCTCCGAGCACGCGCAGACCACCGACGAGCACGGTCATCTCGGGTGCACTGAGCGAGAGCAGGTTTGCCCGATCGACCAGGTTGAACTCGGCCGGCAGCTTCTGGCCCTTGCCCAGGAAGTTACGGAAACCGTCGACCTTGGGCTCCAGATCGGAGAACGAGTCGACGTCCGTCTTCTCCTGCGTGGCATCCATGCGGCCCGGGGTGAACGGGACCGTGATGTCGACGCCGGCGTTCTTGGCGGCCTGCTCGACGGCTGCGACGCCACCGAGTACCACGAGGTCGGCGAAGGACACAGTTCCGGAGAACGACTGCTGGATTCCTTCGAGAACGCGGATGACCTGTGCGAGCTCGTCGGGCTCGTTGACCTCCCAGCCGGCCTGCGGCTGCAGACGCAGACGGCCACCGTTGGCACCGCCGCGCTTGTCACTGACGCGGAACGACGCCGCCGCCGCCCACGCAGCCGAGATCAGCTGATCCTGAGTCAATTCGGATCCGAGGATGGCCTGCTTCAGTTCGGCGATCTGGGCGTCACCGATCAGCTCGTGATCGACGGCCGGGATCGGGTCCTGCCAGAGCAGGGGCTCCGCGGGAACCTCGGGGCCGAGGTAACGCGTGACCGGTCCCATGTCGCGGTGGGTGAGCTTGAACCAGGCCTTCTGGAATTCCTCTGCGAGCTCCTCGGGATGGTCGAGCCACCGCCGGGTGATCTGCTCGTAGATCGGGTCGACGCGCATCGCGATGTCGGAGGTGAGCATCGACGGGTGGCGACGCTTGGAGGGATCGGCGGGGTCGGGAACGAGGTCCGCACCTTCGCCGTTCTTCGGGCGCCACTGGTGCGCGCCGCCCGGGCTCTTGTAGAGCTCCCACTCGAATCCGTACAGCGTCTCGAGGAAGCTGTTGTCCCACTGCGTGGGCGTCGGGGTCCAGATGACCTCGAGACCACTGGTGATCGCGTCTGCGCCGACGCCGCTCTGGAAGCTGTTCTTCCAGCCGAGACCCATCTGTTCGATGGGAGCGCCTTCGGGCTCTGCCCCGATGTGCGCGTCGGGATCGGCAGCGCCGTGTGTCTTGCCGAACGTGTGTCCACCGACAGCCAATGCGGCGGTCTCGATGTCGTTCATGGCCATGCGGCCGAACGTCTCGCGGATGTCCAGTGCGGACTGCACGGGATCCGGGTTACCGTTCGGGCCTTCGGGGTTGACGTAGATCAGGCCCATCTGCACTGCGGCCAACGGGTTGTCGAGGGTCGTGCGATCACCGTGGTAGCGCTCGTCGCCCAACCAGGTCTGCTCCGGGCCCCAGTAGACGTCCTCGTCCGGCTCCCAGGCGTCGACGCGTCCGCCGGCGAAGCCGTAGGTCGGCAGACCCATCGACTCGATGGCGACGTTGCCGGTGAGCACGATCAGGTCGGCCCAGGAGAGCTTGCGTCCGTACTTCTGCTTGACCGGCCAGACGAGGCGGCGTGCCTTGTCGAGCGAGGCATTGTCGGGCCAGCTGTTCAGCGGCGCGAAGCGCTGCATACCTGCTCCGGCACCGCCGCGTCCGTCCTGCTTGCGGTAGGTGCCCGCTGCGTGCCACGCCATGCGAATGAAGAAGGGGCCGTAGTGGCCGAAGTCCGCGGGCCACCAGGGCTGCGAGTTCGTCATCAGGGCTTCGATGTCGCGCTTGACCTCAGCGAGATCGAGAGAGTTGAACTCGGCTGCATAGTCGAAGTCCGGGCCCATGGGGTCGCCGACTGCCGGGTTCTTCTTGAGGATCTTCAGATTCAGGGACTTGGGCCACCACTCGCGGTTGCTTCCGCCTTCGACGGGTGCCGGCATCGAGTCGTGCATGACCGGACACTTGCCACCCGACTCCTGTGGCTGGTCCTGGTTCATCTCTTTTTCGCGTGTTGTGTGGTCCTCGGACACGAGTTTCCCTCCAGAAGATGGTGAATGATCTGATTTCCGCGGCGCTCCCGCGCCGCGACATCAGGGGCTGACGCTGGTGGAGCAGTTCTCGCACAGGCCCCAGTAGATGACCTCTGCCTCGTCGACGACGAAACCAGGGGCCTCCGACGGAGTGAGGCACGGAGCCTCGCCGACGGCGCACTCCACATCGGCGATCGCGCCGCACTTGCGGCACACGAGATGGTGATGATTGTCGCCGATCCTGCTCTCGTACCGGGAGACCGAACCCGACGGCTGAATGCGCCGGACCAGTCCCGCGATGGTCAGAGCGCGGAGCACGTCGTACACGGCCTGGCGCGAGACGTCGGGCAGGGTGGCCCGAACGGCTCCGTAGACGGTGTCGGTGTCGACGTGCGGATGTTCGTGCACCACGTCGAGCACCGCCAGACGGGGGCGGGTGACTCTGAGCGCAGCACTACGCAGCATCTCCGAGTAGTTCGACGATGAGCTCACATCGACCAGTATGCATGACTTTTCTGGAATGAGTCCGGAAACTGAGCGACGGACTGATGTGAGGCGGCGAGCGCAGAGCCAGCGCGTTCCGCGCCGAGTGGCACCGAGATTGCGGGGAGCAATCGCCGGAGGATCTTCGGTTCGGGTGAACCCCTCAGGCTCGGTGTGCGTACACCACAGTGAAGCCCACAGCAGTCGTGGGCCCGAGGACAGGACACGTGATGAACACTTCAAGGTTCCGTATGGCAACGTCGCTCCTGGCGTCGGCGGCGATGATCGCCCTCGCCGGGTGCGGTTCCACCGAACCCACCGGTTCGGTCGCTGTGTCGAGCACTCCGGTGTCCACGTCGGCGGATCCGAGCGCCTCAACACCTGATGCAGCACCGTCCGAACCCGGTCTGGTGGTGTACGCCAGCAACTACTCCGTGAGTGACACGGTCTCTCGGGTCCAGCGCGCGCTCGAGACGGTGGGGACTGTGGCAGCCACTGTGGATTTCGAGAAGTTGGCACAGGGAACAGGTAAGACGATCCGTCCGACCACCGTGGTGATCGGGGGGAATCCGAAGGCGGCGTCGCCGTTGATCACCGCGGATCAACGGGCCGCGATCGACCTTCCACAGAAGTACCTGGTCTGGCAGGCTGCCAACGGGACGGTGTTTCTGGCATACAACTCCGCGGAGTACATCGCGGCGCTCGCTGGTATCCCGGTGTCGTCCGACGCCCTCGACGGACTCCGGGCCGGGTCGGCATCCACCGCGTCCGATGCGACGGGATCCTCGGCGGCCGCTGCAGAGGGCACCGATGTGTCCACAGCGCCGAGATACCTGGTCGAAAAGACCAGTGATGCATCGGTTGCTGCGTCCATCGCTCGATACGAGGCAGCGTTCGCGGCCAAGAATCAGCCCACAGTCGCCACCGTCGATCTCGCGTCCGCCGCTGCCGAGACACCTCTGAGGCCCACCATGGTCACCTACGTCGGTAATCCTGCGGTCTCGACTGCGCTGGTCGGAGCGCAGCAGACCATGGGGATCGACCTCCCCGCCCGATACGTGGCGTGGCAGGACTCCGAAGGGATCGTTCACGTGGCTCATCCCGATATCCGTGTACTCGCTGCTCGGCATTCGATCTCGCCGACCAATCCCGTTCTCGACATGGTCGAGGCCGCCACGACCGGTTTCACCGATGCCGCTTCCGGCTCGGGCAGTTAGGTGGACGGTGTCGAATCCGGCTCACAGCAGAACCATCAGCTCGTCGATGCGTCCGAAGTTGCCATGTCGGCGCTCTTCCGCGAGCACCAGCATGCAGTGACTCGATTCGTCAGCCGCTACACCCAGACCCGCGAGCAGTGCGAGGACATCGTCCAGGAGACGATGTTGCGTGCGTGGCGCGGGATCGACCGCATCGATGTGACAGCAGCATCGACGCGGTCCTATCTCATGACGATCGCGCGAAACGTGCTCACCGATCAGTGGCGGGCGAGCACGAGCAGGCCGACTCTTGTCCACGACCAGATCGCACTCGCTGCCGAGTGCATCGACGACGAATTGGGCGGGGTCCTCGACGGGTGGCTCATAGACGAGTCGCTGCACCGGTTGTCCGAGGAGCATCGAGCGGTCATCGTGCTCATCTACTACGAGGGCCGAACCGTCTCCGAAGTGGCCGCACACCTCGATATCGCGGTCGGCACGGTCAAGTCCCGCTCCTACTACGCTGTACGTGCCCTACGCCGGATCTTCGACGAGTTGGGATTGATTCCATGAGCTCAGCGCACGACGAGATCCGACCACTGCTCGGGGCGTACGTACTCGACGGACTCGAGCGCGACGACCGAGCAGCGGTACGACGACATCTCGACGACTGCCTTGCCTGCCGAACCGAAATCGACGTACTGGCACCCGTCGCGGGTGTGCTTCGACGTCGAAGGCAGCCAGCAGATCTCTCACCGGTGCACTCGACGGCCGGTGCAGACCAGCGACTCGACCACCTGCTGAGCGCGATGAGGCAGCAACGGACCTCCGAGAAGAGGCGGCGGCGAGTGTGGACTGCGGTGTCGGCGACCCTCGTTCTGGGAGTCGCTGCGGCGATCGTCCCGCTCAGTAGCCTCGCCCGCTCCGACGATTCGACAACGGTGAACGATGCGGGAGCCCGCCCGCTCGTTCTGTCGAGCACCGTCGGGGCCACAGGTGAGCTCGAGCTCACCACGAAAGCCTGGGGCACATCGATCGACGTCGACGTCCAACAACTCCCCGACGCAGGCGTCCTCACTCTCCAGGTGGTCGGCAACGACGGGGCTCGACAGCAAGCAGCTCAATGGTCGGTCACCGCGAGCCGAGCAGCAGCGGTGACCGGCGCGACGTCCCTTTCTGTCGAGGACATCCACTCGATCGTGATCGACGATCCGGCGGGCAACACGATCGCGCGGGCCTCTCGCTGAGACCGAGTCGTCACCGACACGGGCCAGGTTTGGATGCGGTGCCTCGAACCGCATGTTGGTCGAACGGCCGGCCGAGTGGCTGGACCGCAGTCGAAGGAGGTCGGGGCGCTCACGACGTACCCCGGATCGAAGTCCGAGTCCGACCTGCGACATCGAGCGATCACACCAGTCTCCTCGTCTCACCAGAACCAATCGACCCGCAGCCCACTGTCGGGTGTCCCACAGAAAATTACGGATGTCGACGACACGTACGTCGCAGGATCCGAGACCCCTAGCTATCCGAGGCGACCCAGCGAGCATCGGATGTATACACGGTCAGATGTACCCCATGGGTATGTGCTGATATCACCCTCAGGGGCTCATACTCGTAGTCGTTTGCGATGACTGTGACGACAATTGGACGCGCCTTCGGTCGTCTCGTCGTTTCGGCGGTCGGGTATCGAAGACGGTGCTGCCATCGACCCAAGGGCACCCACTCATCGACGTAGACATCGAGCCGGTGACGGAAGTCGACATCTGTGTCCATGGGTCGACAGCACACCGACAGTGCAATCAGTCCGCCGATGCCAGTTGCCCGAGAGACAGCATCAACAGTCGCCGCGATCCCATCCGTCGTGTTCGTCGAGAATGTCGACGAGAGTGCGCAAAAGATCGTCGACGCGGTCATTGATGTCGTCGAACCGATCGTCGAGCTCGGCGAGGCGGATGTGTGCGTCGCGCCGGGCACGAATCCCGTGCTCGTAGTAGGCATTGTCCAGAACGAAGCCCGATCGACCTGGTTCTGCTCCTTGTAGAACAGCACTGTCGGGGTCGTTCGTCGTCCACAGGGTGCGCGGTCGATGCGCAGCCGGCCGACCGTTCAGGTGAGCGCGCGTCAGTGCGGACAGCGACTGCACTGTGAGCGGTTCCGGTGTCCAGGGTGTGTAGCCCCAGCGGTCGATACGAACCACAAGCGGCTCCTCCGCGTGCTGCGCTGTCACCACCGGAGACTCAGACATCGAAGGTGAGCGATCGGGGTCGAGAAATTCACGGAGCATCGAGATACTCGCGGAGCGATCGAACATCGACTGAAGTTGCGCCCAGCGCCGGTACACCGACACCGGACCGGACTCACCGTAACTGCCGAGCATGGTCGGGGTGACCCGGTGCAGGCCGGAAACGATCAGGTCCGGCCCTGCGACCTCGATGTCGCCGCGGCGCAGAGTGCTGATGTCACGGTAAGTCAGTCCGGCAGAAACCAAGGTGAGTATCAGTGCATCACGTCGCCCGAACAGCCCGTATGGCCATCCAGACGACAGAATGCCGTCGATGATCGATGCAGCGCAGCCACGGATTTCGGTGAGACGTTCCCGGCGGCGCTCTGCGAGAGCGAGCCGAATGGGGACCGAGCGACCGGGTTCGGCCATACCGCGACTGCGGTGGGCAGCGTTGACAGCCGATACTCGACGACGCTGCGTGGCGACTGCGGCAGGGTGGTGGTCAAGAAACTCTGCCAGTGTGGACGGTGTAGCAGGCAGCGACGACCGGTCGCTGGCAGCGCACCAGTCGCAGAACAATGCCCATGTGTGTCCTGCGGAGCGGCCGAGACCCGAGATGCCATAAGCCACCGAGCCGAACGTAATTCCGTTCGATTCCGGTTTCATAGTCCGAGGTCGGTGACGGCGTTGCCGAGCATGGGTGCGTGCTCACGGGCGTAGATTTCGACCATCCCAGGGGTGGTGTGGCCGGTCTGGCGCATGATGGCGTGGGCGTCTGCGCCGTTGCGGAATGCTTGGGTGACGAATCCTGCCCGCAACGAATGCCCACCCAACTGTGTGACCGTCTCGGGGTCGAAGCCGGCGCGAGCGGCGCGGCGACGGATCGCGGCGTGCACCGCAGCCCCGGAGAGCGCAGTGTCGGAGAGGTTGCCATTCTTGCGGACCGATCGGAACAGCGGCGAAGATTTGTCGGCGGCGGGCAATGCTCCCCGGCACACATGAGAGTCGAATGGTGTTGCACGGGAAAGTAACCGAATGACGGCGACTCTGCCGCCGGTGTCGAACGCGGCGACGAGCTGCAGCCATCGCACCCACGCGCACACCGGGCATGACTCGTGGCGGTTGGTGAACGGTAGTGCTTTCACTGCTCCGGTGCCGGCCTGGTCGGTCTTGGACTTCCGGATCTGTACGTGCGCGCCGTCGAGACGGTCGCGGCGGACATCGCGGCATTCGAGCGCTACGAGTTCACTGCGACGAAACGCGCCGGTGAAGCCCATCAGCAGCAGCGCGGTGTCGCGGCGCTCGAGCACCTCGGACGCCCACCCGACAGCACTGCGGCGCGCGTGGTCGACGATCGTGGTGATGTCGGAGGTCAGCAGCGGTGCCCGCGGGTTGCGGGGCCGCTCCCCCGCCGACGCATAATCCCGACGAACACCTGCCAGAGTCGCTTTCACCATTTCGTGTCCGCACGGGTTGTCGTAGCCGGCGCTGCGGTGGCGGTCGGCGATCGCTGCAATCCATTTGCCGAATGTCGCAGGCGCATACGCCCGCGTGCCGTCGACGGTGAGTGTGTCGGCCGCGGCGACGAGATACGCGGCCACCACGGCGGGATGCGCCGGCAACGCGGCATGTCCGGTGGCGGTGCACCAGGTCTCGAAGCCTCGCCACGCCGAGCTGTAAGCCCGGCGGGTACCGGCGGACCGCGATGCAGCCATCGACCGCTCTATCCGGGCGGCAACCTCGGGCGTCAGATCCGGAAACACCGCTGCGCCACACGACACGACAGCTGGGACAGTGTTCGGGCCGTCTGCTGGCTGGCGTTCTGTCATGGTAGGGACTGTAGCGAGCACCCCCGACAGGCTTCTCAGGTCGTGTTCAGACTCATTGAATCTGATGTTTCTCCGCGGCATCGACCTGGGAGGAATCATTTTGGTTGAGCCGGCGGGATTCGGTGCGGCTCAAAG
>NZ_JBIYCY010000041.1:0-11922 GCF_044908235.1 Rhodococcus sp. 27YEA6
GGGGAAAAACAACTGGCCGCCACCGGGGAGAACCCGTGGCCACCAGCGGGGAGAACTACTGGCCGCCTACGGGGAGAACTTCGTGGCCATTGACAGCGAAGCCCGTGCAAATCGGAATGCCGCTCGCGAATTTGAATGCATTTGCCGAATTGGCTCGCACTTATGATTTCGACGCTCACGAGGTCGGGAATTCGCTGATTGTTCGCGAACCTGCGGGTGTTGTCGGCGCTATCACTCCCTGGAACTTCCCGCTCCACCAAGTTGTCTTGAAGGTTGGCGGTGCGCTCGCGGCGGGCTGCACCGTGGTTCTCAAGCCCACCGAGGTTGCGCCACTCATCACGTACGCTCTCGCTGACATCTTCGACGAAATTGGTTTGCCTGCAGGTGTATTCAACCTGGTAAGTGGCTACGGCCCGGTAGTGGGTGAAGCCATCGCCGGCCACCCGGAAGTCGACATGGTCTCCTTCACCGGGTCGACTCGGGCAGGCAAGCGAGTGGCCATCGTCGCCGCGGACACCATCAAGAAGGTCTCGCTCGAGCTGGGTGGCAAGTCGGCGAACGTCATTCTCGACGACGCCGATCTCGAAAAGGCTGTCACGGACGGCGTCGCAAAGTGCTTCATCAACTCGGGCCAGACCTGTTCGGCGCTGACGCGTATGTTGGTTCCCGCGGAGAAGGTGGATGAGGCAGCGGCAATTGCTGCTGCGGTCGCCGCTCATTTCCCGGTAGGTGATCCGACTCAGCCGACTTCGGTGCTTGGTCCTCTGGTGAACGCGAATCAGCTGGGACGCGTTCGCGGATACATCGAGAAGGGTGTGTCGGAAGGTGCCACCGCGGTTGTCGACGGTCGCGAAACCGGTCTGGCCAGTGGATATTTCGTCGGTCCGACGGTGTTCGCGAACGTGACCGAAGACATGACCATTGCGCGCGAGGAGATCTTCGGACCGGTCCTCTCGATCATGGGCTACAAAGACGAGGCCGACGCAGTGCGGATCGCTAACGGCACCGAGTACGGACTGGCCGGTGGCGTTTGGTCAGGTGACCCCGATCGCGCGGATCGCGTCGCACGGCAACTGCGTGCCGGGCAGGTCGAGGTGAACGGCGGCGCCTTCAACACGAATGCTCCGTTCGGTGGGTACAAGCAGTCGGGCGTCGGGCGCGAGGCCGGCACGTTCGGGCTCGAAGAGTTCCTCGAGATCAAGGCGATTCAGAGATAGTTTGTTCGAGAATGGCGATGCTCCCGTACCAAGTGCGGGAGCATCGCCATTTTTGTACCCGGATCAGGACTTGGCGGCATCCAAATGCTGAGCCGAGATGTTCGCCAGATGTGTCAGGTCCGAGGCCACGGTCGCGAACGTGTAGCCCTCCCCGAGCCGTTGTGCCGCAACCTGACCGGAAGGTGTGTGGATTCCCGCAGCGACTCCGCTGACGGCGGCAGCTTCGCGCACCCTGGTGAGCGCTGATTCGAATTCCTCGGCGACGTCCGGATCGTTGGAGTGCTTACCTCCGACGGCGATTCGTAGGTCGGACGGCCCGACGTACACGCCGTCCAAACCCGGCACTGCGCAGATCTCTTCGACGTTCGCCAGACCCTGTGGGGTCTCGATCATCGCAAATACAACGGTGTCGCGGTTCGCGTCGGCGGGAACGGGGCCGATACGGAGTTGCGAGCGCATGGGTCCGTAGGAGCGGATGCCGAAAGGCGGATACTTGGCGGCTGCCACGGCGGCCGCTGCCTCTTCGGCGTTGTTGATCAGCGGAACGATGACGCCCACAGCGCCCGCGTCGAGTGCACGGCCGATGGGTGTCGGATTGTTTGCCTCGACGCGCACCATCCCGACGGTGGACGGTGACGAGTCGATGGCGGTGAGCCCGGCGACCATCCCCGAATAGCCGATCAGGCCGTGCTGCATGTCGAGGGCAATGTAGTCCCAGCCGACGTGCGCGATCCATTCGGTCGAGATCGGGCTGTCGATGACGGACCAATATCCGAGTATGCGTTCGCGTCCTCGGATGCGTGCGGCGAATTCCTGTGCTGACATAGTGAAGAACTCTTCCTGATGAAGGTCGGGTATTTCAGCGGTTGTAGTTGGGCATGGGGCCTCGTAGGGCGGCACCGACGAGATCACACTCTTCGACGGTCGAGGCGTCGAGTGAACCTCGCCCGATGGCCGCGATATTGGATTCGAGGTGCGTTACTTTGGATCCTCCGAGGAGCAGCGATCCGGCGACGGGCTTGCTGACCAGCCAGCGCAACGCAAGCTCGGTCAGGGAGATGCCCGACTGCTCTGCGATTGCCGTCAGTTGAGCGATCGCGTCGAATATCTGTGTGTTCCAGTATCGCTCCTTGTACATCGACGCAAGACGTGAGTCGCCGAATCGGCCGTCGGCGGGACTTTCCTCGAAGGTGTGGCGCCCCGTGAGCAGGCCCCCACCGAGTGGGTTGTAGACCATGGTGGTCAGTCCGGTCACGTCCGCGAATTCTGCGTATTCTTCTTCGATGCGACGCGCGAGCAAGTTGTAGAGCTGCTGTGCGACGATCGGTCGGGGAGCTCCGACTGTGTCTGCGGTGTAGTTGATTTCACTGATTTGCCACGCTGCGAAGTTGGATACGCCGAGTGTGCGGATCTTGCCCTCGGCAACCAGTTCCGCGACGGTGGTGAGAGTTTCGGTCAGCGTGACGGTTCGGTCCGGCTGATGGAGATAGAACAGGTCGACGTAGTCCGTGTCGAGTCTGCGCAGGCTTCCTTCGACGCTTGCTCGGAGCCCCTCTGTCGAGAGTGGGCTGTTGTCGCCGGCATCGGGATGCGGCATTCCCGCTTTGGTGGCCAGAGTGACGGAATCGCGTCGGCCGTGGAGCAGCTTTGCCAGCATGCGCTCGGACTCGCCGCCCGCATAGCCGTTGGCCGTGTCGATGTGAGAGATACCGGCGCCTAGTGCTGCGTCGAGCATCGATCCGGCGCCCGATATGTCGACCGTGTCTCCGAATGTCATGGTGCCGAGCACCAGTTTCGGAAGCTCGAGTGGGGCGGTCATCAGGCAACTCCTCGTGATTCGGTCTGCTTGGCTAGCAAGTTCTTGGACAGGGCTGCCACCACGTGGCGTGGTTTGATGCCGACCATGGTGGTGGGATCGAGAGCAGCGCCTCGTAGTGCGCGGGTGTACGGCTCGCGTGGACTGGCGAGAACTGTGTCTGTGGAACCGGATTCGACGATGGTTCCTTTCGACATCACGACTACGGTCTCGCTGATTTCTCGGACGACGCCCAAGTTGTGTGAGATGAAAACGTACGTCAGACCGGTATCGGCCTGAATTTCACGTAGGAGCTCGAGTACCTGCGCTTGCACCGACACGTCGAGAGCGCTGGTCGCTTCGTCGCAGACCAGGATCTCGGGTCCGCTGGCAAGTGCACGAGCAATTCCGATGCGCTGACGTTGGCCTCCTGAGAACTCCGCCGGACGCCGGTGTAGTGCCGAGCTGGGCAAGCCAACGCGATCGACGAGTTCTGCTGCTGCCTTTGCACGTTCAGACTTGCTCCGAACACCTTTGAGGCGCAGTGGTTCTCCGATGATGTCCTCGGCAGTCAGATGAGGGTCGAGCGATCCGTACGGATCTTGGAACACCATTTGAACGCGAGAGCGGTAGGGGCGCAGCGACTTCTCCGACATCTGCGCGATGTCATTGCCGTCGACGAGAATGCGTCCACTGGTCGGTGTGAGGAGTCGGACGATCGATCGAGCGATGGTCGACTTGCCACATCCGGATTCGCCGACGATGGCCAAGGTCTTGCCCTTTTCCACCGAGAAGCTCACAGCATCCACGGCTCGGAAAACTCCGTCGGGAACCGGATACTCGACCACGAGATCTTCGACGGCGAGAAGTGGCGTTTCGTGGCGGGTCATGCCGAGGCTCCGATCTGTGTTGAACGGGCGGGGTCGCCGTCCCAAGGCCCCAGTTGAGGTATGGCGTCGAGAAGCTTTTGTGTGTAGGCGCTTTGCGGTGAGTCGACGAGAACGTCGGCACTACCGGTCTCGACAAAACGTCCGTCCTTCATCACGTAGATGCGATCGGAGACCAACCGCGCAACTCCGAGATCGTGAGTGATGACCAGCATTCCGATGCCGGTGCGCTCCTGCAACTCGAGCAATAGATCCAGAATCCCGGCCTGAACGGTTACGTCCAGTGCGCTGGTGGGTTCGTCGGCCACGATCAGTTCGGGGCCGGCAGCAAGAGCGCCGGCGATCAGGACGCGCTGCAACATTCCACCCGACAGTTGATGCGGGTACTTGTCGAGTTGCTGATCCGGATACGGAATGCGTACCTGCTCGAGCAGTTGCACTGCCCGCTCGATTTGTTGCTTCTTCGCGGTCACACCGCTGTGGCGCACTGCTTCTCGAAGTTGGCTACCGATGGTGTGGACGGGACTCAGAGCCGTCATCGGGTCCTGGGGGATGAGCGCGATGTGTTTTCCGCGAATATCGTTCAGGATCTTCGTGTTTCCGAGAATGTCCTGACCCTTGAACACGGCTTTCCCGGAAAGAACCGCAAGATCGTCCGGAAGCAGTCCGAGAATCCCCATGGCTGTCGTCGACTTTCCGGAGCCGGATTCACCGATGATGGTGACGGTTTCACCGGCGTCGATGCAGAAGGACACGCCGTCGACGGCTCGGATGACGCCGTTCGCCGTGACAAGTTCGATCTGGAGATCGTCGACCCGTAGTAGATTTCCCATGTCTCACGCCTTCGCTTTCTGGGCGCTGCCACGCCCGAACAGGCTTGCGCCCAGTCGTTTCGAACCTGCAGGACGATCGCGCAGACCATCGCCGAGTAGGTTCACTCCGACGACCAGCAGCACGATCATCAGACCGGTCAACGTGACGATCCACCATGACGTGGTGATGTAGTCCTGGCCGTCGGCGATGATTCGTCCCCAGGTAGCGAATGGACGTTGCGGTCCGGCGCCGAGGTAGCTCAACGAACTTTCCAGCAGTACGGCCTGCGCGAGCAGCAGCAGGACGACGAGCGATGCCTGCTTGACGATGTTGGGAATGACGTGACGAAGCAGGATGGCCATGCGGGTAAGTCCGAGGACTCGAGCTGCAGCTACGTAAGGCTTTTCGCGTTCGACGAGTACCAATGAGCGAGTCAACCGTGCGACTTCGGGCCACTGTGCGATCGCGATGACAAACGTGATGACGGGAATGGACGGGCCGAACAGCGCAACAACGAGAAGCAGCATCATCAGCAGAGGCAGAGAAAGCTGTGCTTCGAGTAGGCGGGAGATCACGGTGTCGACCCAACCACCGAAGTACCCCGCGGCGGATCCGGCGACGATGCCGATGACGCCGGAGACGATCACGGCGAGAATACCGATCGTCAGAGACACCTGGCCGCCGTGCAGGATCCGTGAGAGCAGATCTCGTCCCAACTGATCGGTGCCGAACAGATGGCCGTCGGTGAGGGGCGGTAGCCGTCGACTGCTCAGGTTGGTCTGGTTCGGATCTGCAAGGGGGAGCAGCCCGGCCAATGCAACAGGAAGAATCACCAGGAGCGCGCAGATCGAGCCGGCCCAGATCTTGACTCGGCTGTCTCGCTTACGGCGCGTGGCTCCGGCGCGTGCGAAGTCTGCCTCGGTGACCGCGCTGGCGCGTGGAGTTGTTGGAGGTTCCAAGATGGTAGTCATCAGTTGGCGCCCTTTCCGAGTCGCACGCGTGGATCCAGGAGGGGGTAGAGGAGGTCCACTGCCAGTTGCACGAGCACTGCGAGAACCGCGGTGACAAGTACGGTGGCCTGGATGAGCGGGTAGTCGCGAGTCTCGAGTGCGCGGACCACCAGCGAGCCGACACCAGGCCAGGCGAACACGACCTCGACCACCACGACGCCGTTCAGCATTCCGGCAAATCTGGTGCCCAGCGCGGTGACGATCGGAATCGCCGAATTGCGCATCGCATATCGCCAGGTGAGTTCGCGTTCCGATACTCCGCGAGAACGTGCGACCGTGATGTACGGAGAAGCGAAGGCCGAGACCATTTCGCGTCGAACCATCCGGGAGATCAACGCGATCTGAAGGATGGCGATGGTGACGGTAGGCAGGATCAACGACGGCCATGTGGTGAAACCGGCTGCCGGGAGTACTGGGATCAAGACCGCGAAGATCGTCACCAGCATCAGGCCGCTCCAGAACTCCGGCATGGACTGCCCGCCGACGGCTACGACGTTCGCACCGAGTTCACGTCTGGTGTCCGCGTGACGGGCCATCCACACGCCCAGCGGAATCGAGAGCACGGCGGTCAACAGAATGGAGCTGACGGCAAGGGTGATGGTGTACGGGAGACGGCCGAGGACAACGTCCATGGCCGGCGCCTGGAACGAGTACGACGTGCCGAGATTCAGGTGGACGAGGTCCCACAGGTAGATCAGGTATTGGGAGAACACCGCCTTGTCCAAGCCCATGTCAGCACGGATCTGTGCGAGATCCTCGGTGCTGGCCAGCGGTCCGGCCAAGGCGTAGGCAGGATCGCCGGGTGCCATTCGGATCAGGACGAACACTGTTGTGAGCGTGAGGAAGATCGTCAAGGCACTCTGTGCCAGACGTTTGAGCACGTATTTGACGGTCGGGTTCATCCGTGTGCGTCGACGCGGAGAGATTCCGAGAGCGGTTTGCGGTTTCGGAGCGGTGAGAGTCATCGCCTCAGGCCTCCAATCGGACGGCGCCGAGGTCGTAGGAGTTGATCGGGGTCAGCGAAACATTTTGTACACGAGTGCGTTTCGCAAGGAGTGCGTTGGGTACGAAGCTCCACAGGCAAGGCCAGGTGCTCCAGATGTCTTGTTGTGCGGCGTCGAGTAGAGCGGCGCGCTTGGTCGGGTCTGGTTCACTGGATGCGGCTTGGATCTTCGCGGTGATTTCGGGGAAGACGTACCCGTGATAGGTGTCGCGAGTTGCTTCCTTCTCCGCTGTGCCGGCGTACATCCCCTGCAACGTGGTCAGTGCAAGTCCGGTCTGGTTGCCGTAGCCGTTGCCCAGCACATCCCAGTCGCCGGTCTTGCCCTGGCGCCAGGACGAGATGTCACCGCCCGGTTCGAACTGCTGGAGTTTGACGCGTACTCCCACGGCCTTCATCATTTCGAGTACCGATTCCATCACCGAGACGTCGTTGGTGAACTCTCCGGTTTCCCAGATGAAGGTGAGTTCGAGGTCGTCGGCACCTTCGGCCTCGAGCATTTTCCGCGCTTTCCGTGGATCATATTGGTAAGTACCGGTTTTCACGGCTCCGTCCAAGGTCGACGGTGCGGGGCCGGTGGCCGGGACTGCGGAACCGATCAGCACGTCCCGAGCGAGTGACTCACCGTCGATGGCATACGTGAGAGCTTCTCGGACACGCGGATTGGACAGTGGGTGATCGGCGGGCTTGCGGAAGTTGAAGAACAGTTGGTTGATGCGTGTGCTCGGTACTGTGTCCACCTGGACACCAGGCAGATCGGCGAGTTGTTCGGCGGAATCGGGACTGATCGAGTCGATGACGTCGACCTCGCCGCTCCGAAGCGCGACGACGCGGCCGGCCTCTTCGGGAATGAAGCGGACCTGAACACGACGAACGCCGGGGGCCGGGCCCCAGTAGTTGTCATTGGCGACAAGTGTGTAATCGCCGGTGCCCCGGTTCGATTCGCTGACGACGAACGGTCCCGACCCGATTCCGCTCTGCAGTTCGTTGGGTTCGTTGGCAGCGGCCGGGGTGATCAAGATGTTGGACATGAGCGAGTCCAGAACCGGCACCGGGGAATTCGTCCGAAGGATGAAGGTGCGATCGTCGATGGGGACGACCGTCGGCCACTCGGGGAACTGCGGTGCGACAAACGATCCGCTGACCTGCTGGTACATCTGCATTGCCGTCGTGACGTCGTCGATCAGCACAGGTGTGCCGTCGGAATAACGGATGCCCTCGCGGAGTCGAACCGTCCACTCGGTCGGGCCGGTCGATTCGAACCTGTCAGCGAGAACGAGTTGCGGTGTCAGATTGTCGCCGATCCGGGTGAGACCTTGTCTGACGCCACGTTGAGCCGTGACTGCTGCGTCGAATTGATTGAGTTTGTTGTCGAGGCTGACGAGCGAGCGGTTGAGCCCGAGCACCAGGGTGTCCTGTGTCGGTTTCCCGGTAGGGCCGGCGCACGCGGCAGTCGTGCCCAGAAGCGTTGCGCCACCGATCAGCCCGGTGAACTGCAGAAAGGATCGCCGGGAGAGCTGTGGTGTTCGCAAACGAGTATTGGTCATCGGTGACCTTTCGATCCTGACGGGGCAGCGTGGGGGCGACGCTCCGAGCGGACTGTTGGTGAACAATCGCGTCGGGCTCTCGCTTGTAACTCAGCTCACAATGGCACTGTTGCGCACTTCGCGCAAGTCCCGTAACTTCAATTGCGTACTTCGCGCATCGGTTGCGATGCTGTGCAAACTCGATTCAGACCGAAAGGGGGTCGAGGAATTCGATGAAACCACTGGTAATCATCGCTGATGATCTTTCCGGAGCAGCGGAGTCGGCCGCAGGATTTCTGCTCCGCAGTTCGGGCATATCGCTTCGGCTCGGCCCAGATGCGCCCGACGGATCAGGAGTGACGGTTTTCGATCTGCACTCACGGCGATCCGACCCCGCCAGAGCCTCTCGGGACGTGAGATCAGTTCTGCAATCGTCTGACGGCTCCGAGATCGTCAAGAAGATCGATTCCCTGCTCAGGGGCAACATAGCAGCGGAGGTTGGAGAACTCTCCCGCGACGGATCCCCGGTCATCGTCGCCGCCGGACTGCCCAGACAAGGGCGCACGGTGCAAGACGGCGTGGTGTTGGTCGATGGGGTTGCGTTGCACTCCACCGACCTGTGGCGCGCGGAGTCGAAGCCGACTCCTCGGTCGATTGCAGAGGCGCTCGGCCCGTCGGCAATCACTTCTGGCGTATCGCTGGATGACATTCGCTCCGGTCGTTTGATCCAGGTTCTTGCGTCGATCTCAGAAGCCGGGTCGGTGGCGATCTGCGACGTCGAGACCGAGAGTGATCTGGAACTGATTGTGGCTGCAGCACAGGAGGTTCGGGGTTCTCGATTGGTAGGAACCTCGGCGCTCGCGATGGCAGTGGCACGACGAAGAACCGTGCAGTCACCCGTCGCGTGCCCATCTCTTCGTGATTCTCGATTTACTTTGGTGGTCGTGGGGACGGCGGATGCGTCTGCCGGGGACCAAGTGGCATTGCTTCGGGATTCAGGGGCGCATCATATCGAAGTGAACAGTGCTGAGCTGCTGGCGCATTCGGTCGATCCGCTTCCGATTCTGAACGCGCTGGATCGCGGAAACGTCGTGGTTTCGGTAAGTGGACCTGTCGTGCCTGCAGAATCCGTCCACCTCGTTTCGGCTCTCGCCGATCTGATCGCTGCCGTCGATGCAGGATTCTCCCACGACGAGTACCCGATCGACCTGGTACTTACCGGTGGCGAAACCGCGCGCAGCGTTCTCGACCGCCTGCGGATCGACACGCTGTCACCGATTTACGAAATCGAACACGGCGCCGTACTTTCCGTCGATCGCACCGGACGGTACATCGTCACGCGGCCAGGCAGTTTCGGGAATGCACACAGTCTTTTCTCCATAACGAAGTTTCTCGCGCACCCCACCCCGGTCGCCGCTCCGGACAGTCCACCTTCAATGACTCCTTCAGACAACGAGGTCAACCCCATGTCAATCGAATCCACTCCACTGCCGCTGATTGCTGTCACGATGGGCGACGGCGCCGGCGTCGGACCGGAAGTGATCGTCCCCGCACTCCTCGACGCCGAAACGAGAAAGCGTTGCCGCCCTGTTGTTGTCGGCGACGCGAAGCGTTTGCGATTGGCTGCCACGGTGCTAGGAATCGACGTCGACGTGGTCGCGATCGAGGAGATCAAGGATGCTGAATTCATCGATGGACGGATCAACGTCATCGACCTGGACTTGCTACCCGAGGATCTCGCCTGGGGTGAACTGTCGGCAGTCGCGGGGGATGCGGCCTATCAATATATCCGCGTCGCAAGCGAACTCGCCGTACGCGGTGAAGTCCAGTCGATCTGCACGGCGCCGCTGAACAAGGAAGCGCTGCATGCGGCAGGACACATCTATCCCGGACACACGGAATTGCTTGCGCACCTGACCGGTACCGAGGAGGTGTCGATGATGTTGTCGACCCCCAAGCTCAAGGTGATTCACGTGACCACTCACATCGGACTGCTCGATGCAGTTGCCAGGATCGAGCCCGGCCTGGTCGAGAGGACCATTCGTCGAGGTCACGAAGCTTTGGTGCGCACGGGCAATCCATCTCCGAAAATCGGCGTGTGCGGGATCAACCCGCATGCGGGGGAGAACGGGCTTTTCGGGTACGGAGAGGAAGAGCAGAAGATCATTCCCGCCGTCGAACTCTTGAAGGCAGAAGGAATCGACGTCCACGGCCCACTGCCGGCGGACACGGCATTCTTCCTCGCTGGACGTGGGGACTACGACTTGATCGTTGCGATGTACCACGATCAGGGGCACGGCCCGGTCAAGGTTCTCGGGATCGAGGCCGGCGTCAACATCACCGTCGGGTTACCTGTCATCCGTACCTCCGTCGATCACGGAACCGCTTTCGATATTGCAGGTAAGGGCATCGCCGAGGCCGGTAGTATGGTCGAAGCGCTGCGGCAGGCGGCCGAATTGGCAACCAGCACATTCGTTTCCAAGTAAGAACCACGGTTTGTAGGGGGAGGAGCGATGGCCATCCGGGAGTCGGAGGCGAGGCGGTCGGAGATTGCGAGGCTCGCTCGCACCAGCGGTCTGGCCAGTGTCGAGGATCTGTCTGCCCAATTCGGGGTGACTGCATCCACGATTCGTCGCGACCTGAGTCAGTTGACTGCCCAGGGAGTAATTGCTCGAACGTACGGCGGGGCGATTGCTCTCAACCCTCATCCGGAATCCTCCTTGCGTCAACGCGCAATGGAGGGATTCGACGCCAAACGGGGCATCGCCGAATGGGCTGCTGAGCAGGTTCGGCCCGGGGAAACCGTACTTCTTGATGCAGGTACCACCGTCGGGGCGATGGGAGAGTTCTTACGTCACGTGACGAATTTGACGGTGATCGCTGCAGGGCTTACGGCGCTCGAGGCGTTAGCCGACGCTGATGGTGTTCGAGTCGAATGTCTCGGGGGGACCCTGAGGCAGCTCAGTCAAGGATTCGTCGGGCCACTGGCGGAAGCGTCGCTGCAGCGGGTGTCGTTTGACAAGGCATTCCTCGGTGCCGATGCAGTTACGGCTGACCTGGGTATTTGTGAAGCTGAGCTCGATCAGACCCGGCTCAAGGAAATGATGATCGAACGTGCCGGCGAGGTCTACATCCTCGCCCACTCCGCCAAGCTCGGTGAACGTCCTTTCCATGCGTGGGCGCCGATACCGCCGGGGGCCGTGCTGGTTACCGATGCTGCAGTAGACGCAAAGCAAGTCGCGTTGTTCGAGGATGCAGGTATCCGAGTCCAAGTGGTGTGAGTTCCCGCTGCGCGCCAGTCCGGGCACGGTGTCCGGCGTCACATGATGTCCGAATTCGTGAAAATCGACTGAAACGGGCAATCTTGCTGGGGAAATGGATACCTCTGAGTCTCTGACCTGTGGATTTGTCAAAGACTTCGGCGGACGCGTAACTTATTCCAAGTCAGAGCGACACGGACACCGACTCCCGCCTTCACGGCGAGTGACACGAGGTTGTACGAAGTGCCTGACCAAATTTCGAAGTAGTTTCCATCGTGTATGGTTTTGCTTCACCTCCAGTTCTTCCCCGAATGTTCAGCGGTTTGCGCCGGTGACCAGGTTGGGATAGGCTGGAAAAGTTGCCCCGGAGCGGCGGCCATAGGGTCGTGGTGATGGTGTGTGCGTGTTCTTTGA
>NZ_JBIYCY010000042.1:0-11911 GCF_044908235.1 Rhodococcus sp. 27YEA6
TCCCCGCCATCGAAGCCTGCCGCCACCGCCGGAAATGGCCGCAAAGCTGCACCCAGGGCGGCGATCTTCTTCCCGTCCCGAACCTGCAGCATCGTGTTCGCCGCCAACCAGGACCCCACTCCGCGGCTGGCAATCACGTGATCATCCGGGCGCAACGACAACTCGTCCACCACCGCAACACGCACAGCTTCGAGGCGCAGAATCTCCGCACTCGCCGACACCGCAGCAGCGCGCAACTCTGCAGCAGACAACTGCCACAACCGTCCGCGTAACCCCACCGCAGAACCAGACACCACGTCCGACAACAAGACACTCATTGAATCCCCCGATCCCCTCCCCAAAGGATACTCGAACACGCGTTCGAGTCAAGAGGGAATTAGGCGAGGGCGCGAAGGAGTGGAGTGGGGTCGGCGACGACGAACAGATGGCCGCCTCCGTTGATCTCTTCGAAGCGAGAGTCGGGAATCAACGAGTGTGCCCAGCGGGCTACTTCGATGGGTACGTTTCCGTCGTCGGTTCCGTGTAGGAAAACCGTTGGTACCGAGATTGATTGGAAGAGTCCAGGCACCTCGTGGCGATACCGAGCCAAGTCGACAACCCCTGCCGATCCGCCCTGTGCGATCCCTTCGGATGAATCCAACTGGAGAGCGGGGCGATGTATCTCGTTGGTCATGACGGCCTGATCGGCGGCCGGCCAGATCGAGACGGAGTCGCTGCGTAGCTTGGAGAACACTCCGGTTCCCGCGAGCATTGCGCCGGCCACGCGGGGAGCCCAGTTGGCGGCAAAGTACAATGCAGATACCAGTTTTATTCTGCGTCGCAAAGTATCTCGCGGTGCCCCGGGGATCATGGCGCACGCCAGCACCAGTTTCGAGACTCGTTCGGGAACGGCTGCAGCGACTGCGAGCGCGTAACCGCCGCCTCCGGAGAAACCCATCAGTGTGGCCGAGCCCAACTCGAGGTGATCGACCAGGGTGACGAAGTCGTCGTCCCAGGAATGAAATCCCTTGTCCGTGTACGGATCCGTGCGTCCGAAGCCGGGTCGGTCGGGGACTATCAGCCGTATGCCTGCCGTCGTAGCCGCGTTGTGGAGTGAGAGCCCTTCGTACCGGCTGCCAGGTGATCCGTGGGCCACGACTACCGGCTGGCCAGTCGGATCGCCGTACTCGCAGAATGCGATACGACGCCCCGGGGCGTCGCGAATTTCGGTTGTGGTCACGCTGCTCGTCATGATGTGGTTCCTTGCTGCGCGATCGACGCCACACCGTCCAGGATGAGGGCGACTCCGAACTCGAACCTTCGGGTGGGATCGTGATGAAGTGCGAACACCGATGCCTCGCGTCGATCGGCAGGTGCGCTGTCGAAAGCGCCGCGTCCCAATTGAATTGCGACGTGTCCGGTGACGAAATCATGCAGCGCGCCGTATGCGTACGTGGCCTGCTCGTCCTCGAGGCCTGCCAAGGAAAGGGCGCTCACGACTCGGTGGGCGGTATCGTCGGCCCCGGGTGCTTCCAGTGATGCCTGCCGATGGGCTTCCAGGACCAGGGGATGGCGCATCAGGAGGTCGTGGAGGCCGTAGGCGAACGTGCGGGCAACCCCGCGCCAGTCGGTCGGCCAGTCGATCGACGAGACGGCTTCGCCTACGAGAGTCGAGATCAGATCTCGCCTCAAGGCGTCGATGCCGCCGGTTGTGCGGTGGACGGACATCGGCGATATGCCGAGTCGTTCGGCGAGCACTCGAAATGACACCGCATCCAGGCCGTCCGTATCGGCGATCTCTGCCGCGGCATCAAGAATCTGTCTGTGACTCAATGCTTTTGGTCGACCAGCCCTTGCAGAGCTGGTGGATTCGGATACCATGCTGACAACAATAGCGATACGCGTATCGAAATTACAAGTGTCCATCGACCTCCAAGGAGCGCTGCCCGATGACCGATCTCCATCAACTGTCTGCCGTCGAACTTGCCGGTGTGATCGCCGCCAAACAGGTCTCGATTCCCGAAGTCACCAGGTACTTCGTCGACCGTGCGACCACTTCCGATGACGTCGGCGCCTTCACGACGATCGCCGGGGAGCACGCAGTCGCCCTCGCCGAACAAGCGCAGCGCAGGTTGGACGAGCGGGACGCCGGGCCACTTCCGCGTCTGTTCGGCGTTCCGACGGCAATCAAAGACCTCGACGCAACGCGCGGCATTCGCACGACCTTCGGATCGGCGCTCTTTCGCGACTTCGTGCCGGACGCTGACGACGAGATCGTCGAGGCGATCCGAGAAGGTGGGTTGATCGACATCGGTAAGACGACGGTGCCCGAGTTCGGGGCAGCCTGTTACACCGAGCCGGAAGTCGCTCCGCCTGCTCGCAGCCCGTTCGATCGCACGCGGAGTGCCGCCGGCAGCAGTGGCGGCGCTGCTGCCGCCGTCGGCGCTGGTCTGGTGCCGTTTGCACAGGGAAGTGACACCGCCGGTTCGTTGCGTTCGCCGGCAAGTACGTGCGGAGTCGTTGGCCTCAAGCCGAGCCGCGGTTTGATCACGATGGGCGTGGCGGGGCATGACAACTTCGGATTTGCGAGCAAGGGGCCGATCGCCCGGACAGTTCGCGATACCGCTGCGCTGCTGGACGTTCTGGCGACGCGACCCGGCGCCGGAACTATCCACCCGCCTCGGCCGAAGTCGTTCGAAGAGTTCGTCGTACAGGCTGGGGGAGTTCAGGCCCGCCCCTTGACCGTCGCTCTTGCTCACGGATCGGTCTCCGGCGGAGCTGTGGATGCGCAGCTCTCGGCTGCTGTATCGAAGGTTGGGTCTGTGCTGGAGGGTTTGGGCCACAACGTGTTCGAGCGACCGCAGGCTCGCGATGACATTTTCATCGATGCTTTCGTCAAGATGTTCTCGTCTTTGGCGGGAACCAAGCCGATCCCGGAGGAGTACGAACACCTTCTGCGTCCGATAGTGCAACACTTGCGAGTTCAAGCAAACGAGGTGCCTTCGGGTGAGCTGGCCGCGGCAATCGGAATTGTTCAGGCCTGGGCGCGACGATGGAGTCTCGACTACGCCGACGCCGACCTTGTTGTCACTCCGACTGTGACGAAGCCGCCGCTTGCGATCGGGGAGTTGCGCAACGACGAAGACCCCGCGACCGAACTGATCGACATGGTCGCTTTCACCGGAAACACCGTCGTCGCCAATGCAACCGGTTTCCCGTCGATCAGTCTGCCACTCGGTTGGACGGAAGACGGCGTTCCACTCGGCATCATGATCTCGGCGAAATGGGGTTGCGACGCGGAATTACTTTCTGCCGCTGCAATGCTCGAGGCCGAGATGCCGTGGAAGGATCGGTACCGATTCGACCGCGCAACCGTGCTCTAGTTCGGGAGCGGTACCCGGTCGCTCGCCGATGCGAACCCCAACCACGTGTGGCGGTTACCCCACCAGCACCACCCGACTTTCGGGGCGTTGCGGTTGTCTTTGCCGTCGCGACCGGTTCCGTTGCTGATCCACACGGCGGGAGTTCTGGTGTCGAAGGATCCGTCAGGTTTGCGCAGTCGGGAGCCGATGGTCATGAAACACTTTCCGCGTTCGAGAATGTCGGGGCGCTGCAACAGCCAGTGGATGCCTTCGGTAAGCGTCAGCGGCGTACGGTCTGCGTCGACGATTGCGGGCAATGCTTCGTCCGGGCTCCAGTTGGCCAGGTGATCCCCGCGGTCGACTCCACTGAGCAGATGTAATGGGCTTTCGGGCAGCGTTGCCTGCTCGGTGGGGGCGAACAGATCGACGTCCGCCATGTCGACAACTATGAATCCGCGCTTGTTCTCGAGCTCGAGCAGCGGAGTCAGAACTGAAGCCGGAGCCAGTTTTTCGTGCACGGTGAGTAGTCCGACATCACCGTGCCCGGTTGCGGCCTCCCTGACATCGCCGGCAGAAAGTCCAGCCATCTCGTGAACACCGAGTTCGATCAATCGCTCGGCCTGCTGATCGATGGGCGGGAGGTCGAAATGCATACCTGCGATCCTACCGATCGTGAGCAGAGCGATCGGAGGGTTCGGCCGCGAGGGAAGTCGGCCACGCAACGCCCAACGCGCGCATGATGAACGGGACGGTGGTCGCGACGACGGCGTCCACTCGGTCGCCGGCCATGAGCATCGGGCGTCGGCTTTCCACGCAGGCGAGGATGAGTTGCGCGGATGCGGCAGCATCGGAATCGACAAAGACACCGGCGTCGACACCTTCCTGAACGAGCTGTTCGACCAGAACCGACAGCGGGACAATATGTTCGAGGAAAATTTCGCGATCCTGCGCTGACAACAATTCGACCAACGCGATTCCTGTGAATCGTTGCAGTGAGAACTCGACGAGTGTCAGTTTGACGAGGATTTCGAGTCGGTCCACAGGATTCTCGCGGTCCGCGAGTTCACGCTCGGCCAGGAGTAGGAATCTATCCATCTCGCGTGTGGACCAGGCGAGCAGTAACGCGGATTTGTCGGGGAAGTAGTTGTACACCGCTGTCCGCGAGACGCCGGCCGCCTGGGCCACGGTCTGCAGCTTCACGTTTTGCCAACCCTGCTCGTGAAGTTCGCGAATGAATGCGTCCAACATGGCTTCTCGGGTGGCGATTTTGTGCTCTGCGGTCGTCGCACCA
The DNA here is from genome assembly GCF_044908235.1 of Rhodococcus sp. 27YEA6. Classification (NCBI taxonomy): domain Bacteria; kingdom Bacillati; phylum Actinomycetota; class Actinomycetes; order Mycobacteriales; family Nocardiaceae; genus Rhodococcus; species Rhodococcus sp. 27YEA6. The sequence goes on from NZ_JBIYCY010000042.1 coordinate 4,633, forward strand.
CCGGTCAACTTCGGCATGGTCGATCCTCCTGGGTCTGATTGACGGTCACGGGGAGGTCGAACAGGTCCGCAACAAGGCGCGGATCACCTTGCCACATCGAGACGGGTGCGAGCATCATCTGCTGCGCGATCGAGCGTACGGATCGGCAGACCTCTTGTTCTTCGGCGAGTGTGAGCGTCGTGCGTTTGCGCAATCGCTCCATCTCCGCGGTAGTGAGATCAGTGATCCATTCCTCGGCCGCAAGCGAGAGGGGTGAATCCGGTGTCACGACCGATCCAACTCGGCACTGGAGAACCGCGAAGTCATCACGGACAGCGTGATGACGGCGACGACCGAGACGGCGTGTGCCACCGCCAGCCAGAGCGACTCGGGTGCATGTTTGTTAAGGGTGGGCGCCATCAGCATGGCCATGAGGAGGGCGAGACTCGACAACATCGCGGGACCGTTGGGGCGGCCGACAAGCAGGCCGACCAGAAGAACGAGCGCGACGACGCTGCACGCCACATCTACAGGCGGGTACGTGGCCGGAACGATTCCGCTGACAGTGTCGGTGAAGTTCAGCCCGATCGACACCAACTGTGCGAGACCTGTCGCGCCGGCCAACCAGGCCGTCCAACGTAGTCCGTGGAGTCCGGCTTTCCGAATGCCGGTCAGGGTTCCTTCGGCGGATTCCCACGCCTCGGACGTCGGTGTTGTCACGGCTACTCCTTTTTATGACGAGGTGTCGTCATAAAGTAGCAGTGCGTGATCGCGAGATTCTTGCCGGTAGGTGACTGGCCTGCTTCGAAGGGATAGCGTCGAAGTACCGGCCGAAATGACAATCGCGGGGAGGTGGCTCGATGACGACCTCTGCCCACACGGATCGGCCCTCGTCGAAACAGAGTTGGTTGGCGCGCGCAGCCTTCGCGGCCCTGGTTCTTGCAGTCGCGGTGCTCCTGATCTTCGCCGGACTGAAAACCTTGACCATGCTGATCCTGGGAATCGGTGGGGTGGTCGTGTGCCTCGTAGCCGTGTACTGGTTTCTGACCACCCGCGGATTCCTCCGCTGGCTCTCGTTGGCCGTGGCGGTTCTGACGCCGATCGTGGTGCTCACCTTCCTGGTCCGAGAACGCCTCCTGTGGGTGGTGCTCCTTGCGATCGGGTTGTTCGTCGTAGCCGGTATCTTCGCTCGCACCGCCTTGGAGGGGGAGGAGAAGGAATTGCCGGTTGTCGAGCGAACTGCACCGCCGCCCGTCAAACCGTTCTTCGTGATGAACCCGAACTCCGGCGGTGGCAAGGTCGAGAAGTTCGACTTGAAACGCAAGGCCGAGGAACGGGGGGCCACGGTCGCACTGCTCGAGGGGCCCGAGAAGATCGACGTGACGGCCTTGGCCAGGCAGGCGGTCGCGGACGGCGCCGACCTACTCGGTGTTGCCGGTGGCGACGGAACGCAGGCACTGGTTGCTGCTGTCGCGGCCGAACACGACCTGCCCTTCCTCGTCGTCAGTGCGGGAACGCGCAACCACTTCGCCGCGGATCTGGGGCTCGATCTCGAGGATCCGTCACGGTGCCTCGACGCGCTCGTCGACGGCGTCGAGGTCACGGTGGATCTGGGAAACGTCGGCGGTCGAACTTTCGTCAACAACGCATCGTTCGGGGCGTACGCCGAGGTAGTCCAGAGTCCGGAGTACCGCGATGCCAAGACCAGCACCTTCTTGCAGATGCTCCCGGATCTCCTCGCCGGACGTGCCGGAGCGGTGCTGACCGCGCGCTCCCCGAGCGTGTCCGCGGTGGGTCCACAGGCTGTGCTGGTCAGCAACGGCCCGTACGAGATGAACGACCTGGCGGGGCTCGGTCATCGGCCGCGATTGGACAGGGGCACTCTCGGAATCGTCGCGATCTCCGTCAGCAGTGCCCGTCAGGCCATCGGGTTGCTCCATAGGGCGCATCAACACGGTCTGGCTCAGGGCACCGGATTCGAGGTGATCGTCGACGCCGACACCGACGAGATTCCGGTCGGCGTCGACGGCGAGGCGCTGGTGATGCCAACTCCGGTCAGATGCACGGTCAGTCCGCAGGCGCTGAGGGTCAGAGTCCCCCGAGATCGACCGGGCATCCGTCGCCCCCGGCACGCCTGGGATCTGGTCCGGTTGCGAGAGTTGGCGAAGTTCAGGCGATCCGGCGCATGACCTGACCGACGGCCAGGACTCCCTGCGGATCATGCGTGTCCGCCAAAGCGCTCAGCCAGTGAGCGGTGTCCTCGTCGTAGGTGCGGGCGATCTTCTCCGGGTCGACGCTCGGCGCGAAGTTGGGCAGTGCATGCCCGTTCGTCCATGGCGCCATCGTTCGTCCGAGAGTCTCGGCGTGCGGGACTACCGCGTCGACCATCGGTGGGGCAAGAACTCCGACGGTGAACAGCGAGAAGGCAGCGTCACGATGGCAGAAGGCGCTGCGGTGCTCAGGTTCCCGTGCGAGGGCGCCCCCGAGGAGACGTAATTCGACGACGGTTTGGGGTGAACCGGATCCGGGGCCGGCAGCGGCGAGCAGTGCGTCGACGGCCTCGTGTGACAGCTCGTTGGTCAATGCCGTGGATTCGTGCGTCGGCATCGGGTCGACGGGATCGGCGTGCACTGCCCCGAGGGCGGCATAAGGCAGCACACCGACTGCGTCGATCAAGGGTGTTGCGATTGAACGGATTCGGTCGATCAGTGACTTGGCATCGGATTCCTCGGCAAGACTTGCGAATCTGACCGCGACGGTGAGCCTGCCGGCCAGCGGTGGCGGAACCTGTGGAAGGGGTGGAAGTTGCAGAAAGGCAAGAGAGGTCGAGCTGTGCTCAGGCAGGTCGGCGCCCCAGTCCAGCCAGGCGTGCGCGACCGCACTTGCATCTGCGCCGTCGAAATAGAGTGCACCGCCGTAGAAGTGGGTGACCGGTAGTAGGTCGATCTCGATGGCTGTGACAATGCCCAGTGTGGCCTTGCCGCCGCGCAGTCCCCAGAACAATTCGGCATGTTCGTCGGGGGTGACATGAATGAGTTCGCCACTGCCGGTGACGATGTCGAACGAACGAACGTGATCCGACGACAGCCCGTACGTGCGCACCATCGGGCCGATGCCGGCGCCGGTGAGGAAGCCGGCGACTCCGACCGTGGGTGAAGAACCTGCCAGTGGCGCCAAGCCGTGGGGTGCGGCAGCGTCGATGACGTCCTGCCAGATCAAGCCCGCGCCGATTCGGGCAGTGCGGTTTTCGGGGTCGACGACGCACTCCGTGAGCCTGCCGGTGTGGACGAGGAGAACGTCACTGCCGAGAGGGACCGCGCCGTGGCCGGTGCGCTGAACACCGACGCGCAGACCCAACTTCGCCGCGAATCGCACCGTTGCGACAATGTCTTGCGCGCTCTCGACTGCCACCACAGCGCCAGGCGCGACGGGAACCGCTGCATTCCACGGAATCGCCAACTCGTATCCCGTTTCGCCAGGCAGGGAAACGGAGCCGGTCACCTCTGCGCGCAGTGATTCGACCGCGGCGTCGAGCGTGGGGGTCTGAAGGTTCATGGTCTTCCTTTCCTCATCCGTCTTTCGGTCAAGGGAAGGATGTCCGAACAGGCTTGGGTGGTTCTTGACGTATGTATCCCGAGCGGATCCAAGTTTTATCCAAGCGCATTCTCGCAGTTCAGGGCCATGTCGATCGCGCTCGTTCAGCTACGCCCCGCATGCCGAGTGTCTCCGATTCGGCCGCCACTTCCGTCAGCTCCCGTTCACGTTCGGCGGACGGCTCTCGGAGCTGCGCCCGAAGCAGTCGACAGCGCAGCAGTGTTGGTGCTCCGCCGGAGCCAGTTGCGATCTTCTCGGCCTGATCCAGGAGAGTCGATGCCTGCTCGACGTGACCGAGAAGCGCGTGCAGACGCGCGGAGGCTTCGGCAACCGAGCCCAGTTCACCGACATGGCCTACCGTTGCGATGCAGCCGGTGTGTGGCGAGAGAAGGCCGATGAAGGTGTCGGCGTATTCGACCAGTTCCAGATCTGCCACGACGCGTGCAAGTAGTGTCTGGTGTCCCAATGTCGTCCACGTCTGTGGCCCGCGATTGATCAGCCACTTCTTGATGCCTTCGGAAGTGGCGTCGCGCTCGCCTCGGGCGGCGTCGATGGCGATGTTCCACGAATCAGGTTCCACGACACCGGGATCAGATTCTGCCAACGCACCTCGCTCCCACTCCAGAGTGTTGAACGCCAGATCTGCGCTGCCAGCCGTGTACAACTCCGTTTGCAGATGGATCTGCCTGGCCGTCTCGTACTGCCGGCGGGCTTGCGCGAAGTCTCCGTACCATTCGGCGAGAGTTGCTTCCATCCAACGTAATTGGACCCGAACCACCGGGAGTCTCAGTAGCTCGCAGCCGATGATCCCCTGCCTGACGTGTTTGACGGCAGCATCGACATTGGCCAGATTCATCTCCGTCATGCTCGCGACGGCGTGTGCGACGACGCTGTCGACACGCGATTGTTGGTGCGGCAGTTCGAAAAGCTCGCGCAGTAGGCGCATGGACTCCGCGCTGTGCACCGCGACTCCGGAGAAAAGCAGAATCCGTCCGAGCAGCGCGTCCGCGATCACATCCGGATCGTCGAGTTCGCGGGCGATGTCGAGAGCACGGGCGCTCCATCGATTCGGGATCTCGGCTTCGGGGTGGTAGCAACTTCCCACCGCCAGCGCAGCAAGAACCCGTGCGTGAGCTGACCTGTCGTTCTCGACCAAGGGCTCGACCGCCGCGAGCCGTTCGAGCAGTGGTCCCGGATCGGTACCGTAGGAAACCCACGGCCACGCACCGGCGGCCCGAAGTAATGCGCCTGCCAATCGTCCGACGGCGGAGGTTCGCCCCTCCCGAACAGCCTCGAGGAGACCGGCATTGACGACGTCGAGAACTGTCTGCCCTCGACCTGCGCGGGCGAGGGCCTCGACTCTGGCCACCAGCAGGTCGTCCCGATCGTCAGCGGATTGCTGGGACACCGGAAGTAAGTCGAACGCGCGGACAGCTGCCTCCCACCACTCGGCCGCGGTCTCCGAACTCCACCGATCGGTCGCATCCTGAGCTGCAGCCGTGCATGCCTCCAGAACGACGAGTGGATCGACCAGGGGAAGTGCCGACATCAGATGTTGCGCGCGGCGGCTCAGCCGGTCCGGATCGGAGGAATTTTCGAGCACTTCGGCAACTCGGGCATGTATCCGCTGGCGACGAAGCGTGGGTATCGCTTCGAGGACTTCGTCTCGGAGAAGGCCGTGAGCAAAGACGTAACCGCCGTTTGCCGAGTCCGCGACGATGATTCGTTCATCAGCAGCCGCGTCGAGATGGTCGGCGAGAGTGTCGACATCGAGACGGGTGGCTGCGGCCAGTGTGTACACCTCGATGGCGTCGCCGATAACTGCGGCAACCCGAAGAGCGTGCAACACTGCCGGTTCCACTGCGGCAAGCCGTCGACCGAGGACAGATCGAACGGCGACGGGGATGCCGTCGCCCAGTCGCTCGTTCCGGGGAAGCCTGGCGTACTCCGAGACGAACAGCGGGTTGCCGCCGGTTCGTTCCGCCAGGGTTCGCGCCTCCGCGTCGTCGAGCGTGTCCCCGGAGACGCACCTTGCGAGTGTTGCAACCTCGCCCTGCGCGAGCGCCGGCACAATCATGGTTCGGTTTCCTTCGCCGTGGAGTACGGCTTCCTCGAACTTGCGCACTGCCGGCCCGACTTCCGAGTCTCGGAGCGTCGACACGAACCAGACTCTGGCACTGGTCATTGCGCCGACCAGGTAGGTCAGACAACGAAGGGACGTGGGATCGGCCCATTGAATGTCGTCGATGACGACGGTCAACAGTGCATCTTTCGCCGCAGCTTCGATGGTGGTGCGAACCCGTTCGTAGACGGCAAATCTCGCTTCGTCCGGATCGATGTCCGTCGGCGGCGTCAGTACGAAATCGGCGTCGGCTCCGAGTTCCCGAACCAGTCGGCGGATCGGCCACCACGGCGGCGTTCCGTCGTCCTCCGGGCAACGTGCCCAGACGGTGGCTCCTCGAATGGACGTTGTTCTCGACGAACACTCCTCGGCGAATCGTGTCTTGCCGATGCCGGCGGGGCCGGTCAAGATCAACCAGCGAGGTGAGCCACGGCGAACGTCGTCGAGCATCTTGTCGGCGACAATCGTCTGAGCGTCGCGCCCGACGAACAAGCGTGAGGAATCCGTCTCGGGCATCGCTGCTACGGCTGGGGGAGAAGCCGGGACCGACACTTGTTCGGCCCCCGTCCATCCCGGAGTGCGCGGCCAGGCGGCCAGGCCGGGTTCGTGGCGCAGGATCGCGCCTTGCAATGCTGTCAGCTCCCCGCCGGGCTCCAGTCCCAGCTCGGCGTCGAGCCGAGACGCGTGTAATCGAAACTGTTCCAACGCTTCCGGTGACCTGCCCGCCCGATGCAGGGCAACCATTCGCAGCCAGCAGGTCCGGTCGCGGAACGGGTACTCGCCACAGAGTTGAGCAGCTTCGACCAGCGCGGGTGCCAGGCGCCCGAGAGCCAGAAGCGCCGTTATCCGGGTCTCCCGGCACTCGGTCCGCACTTCCTCGAAGGCTGCGGCTTCCACCTCCACCCAGTGCGCGTCGGTCAGGTCGTCCAGAAGCTGCCCCCGGACCGAGGCGAGGGCACGGTCAGCGGTCGTCAAAGCCTCCTGCCACCGTTCGTTCTCAGCGTGTTGTCGCGCCGTTTCGGCGTCGTCGAGAAACACCGACAGATCGACGTCTGCCGGAGCGACCTCGAGGACATAGCCAGGCGATTGACGCACTATCGGTGACGCCGTACCGGTTTCGACGCGTAGCGCTCGGCGCAGGTTGGAGATATACGCCTGGATGCTTGCCATCGCACTCGCCGGTGCGTCGTCGTGCCAGAGAGCATCGATCAGCCGGTCGGTGGAGACGACGCGACCACGGTTGAGCAGTAGAACGGCAAGGACCGTTCGTTGTTTTCGAGGGCCCAGATCGATCACGTCGCTCGTCGCCGGACCCCGTGCGACCTCCAACGGCCCGAGCAGTCGATAGATCATCCGTTTCCCCTCGTACCTGCGGACGCAGGACGGTTCGATTCTAAGGAGCGAAATTCATACATGCAGGACAAAACGGTCAACTAGTTCTCGTCAACATCTGCTCGGATTCCTCGGAAAGAGTCTGGTTGACGCCGGTAGTGCGCAGCGTCGCCGCACAGACCAACGCACCGAGAGCTGCGATGAAGGCTGCGACAAACAGTGCCAACCGAAGTCCACCGACAAAGTCGTCCG
>NZ_JBIYCY010000043.1:0-10085 GCF_044908235.1 Rhodococcus sp. 27YEA6
GTGGGGAACTATCTGGCCGTACGCGGGGAGAAACCATGGCCACAAAATGCGCCATAAATGGCCGCCAGTGGGGAGCTTACGATGGCCGTCGACAACTGATCGACTGCAGTTGTAACTAGATGTTGTGGGTATGGAAGTTTGCTCACGTACACGGATCGGATCACGGGCTGCTTCTTGTTCCACCGAGGGGACAGTTACCTAGACGATCTCCTACAACCGGAGCAACCGTGTCATATGCAGTGCGCCACGAGCGGTCTTGACCCGGCCCCCGCCGATCTCTGCAGCTTCGACGGCGCTACCCGCATGCACTCCACACCCGCTGATTCGGGGCTCGGCACAGTCCGAATCAGCGGGCCGGCCTCGTCGGCCGCTTTCACCAGACCAGTCAGCGAATGCAACCAGGCGAGGGTCTGTCTGTGATCTGGACATAGTCGTGTTTGAATATGTAATTGGCCTGATCGCCAATCCCACATGCCATTACAAAGAGTGCGTGCACGTCCATCCGACACTCGTACGCTGAAACATAACCGGGGCCTTCTGTAAATGTCGGTACGACCGATGCAGGATTCGTCTACTTGGCAACCCACGGCATCTTGCAAGCGAGGCCCAGGCTTGACACACAGAGAGGCGCCGTCTAGGTAAAGCACGGTCAGTCGTCGATTCCAAGCTCAAGTCCTTTGCGATGTAATTGGTGCTTTCTCTTGGAGAGACCAACACGCCCGTGAGCACTGACTCGCCCACGGGCCTGTTGCTTCAGAGCCAGGACTACTGGTCTCTGACGGTTACGGTGAGCCCGAGGTCCTTTGCGGCTGCTGCGATTTCATCAGCACTCTCCGTGTCCAGCATCAAGTCCAGGGTGCCCTGCACGTAGGTAGCGCCGCCCTCCTCACATGCCAGCCGCAGGGCCTTGAACAGTGCCCCGTACTTGTCGGCCGTGTCATCGTCGCCCAGGAGGTTCCCGATGAAGGATACCGAGAGTCGCTTCTCCGCTGCCTGCTCATCCTCGGGATCGGGCTGCGGATCAGGATTTTCGGCTGACGACCCACCAGATTCAGGGTGGGACGGTGACGCACCGGCGGACTTACCACCAGGGGATCCGGCACCGGTGCCGGTGTCTTCGCCGTCCATATCGGTTTGAGTGACCGTGCACTCGTGCAGGTCCTCCTCGACACCGCACACCTCACACTGCGGAAGCCGCAGCAGCAACCCCACACTCGCGAGGTTCACCTGCCCCGGACCCGTCACTGCGACGTTCGTCCCCGCCCCATCCACGATGCGTAGTCGGCCTTGGCCGACCGCATCGAAGATTGCCTGCCGAAGATCTGCGTCACCTCCGTGGAGCAGCGGCAGTCGGGGCGCGTTGTAGAACGCCCCCCTGATCTCTGCAAGGCTGCGTCCATAGTCCGAGGTCCGAAGATTATGCATGAGAGCGTTCACGCTCAGCTGGCCGGCGTCGAGAGCCTTGTCCTTATCAGCGAGCGCTTTCCACACCGCGGACCCGTTCAGCGCAGTCAAGTTGTCGGCCTCGAGCGTCAGGTCCTCGTAGCGGCGCTCGCCATCGGGATCCGGCTGCGCGAGGTACGCCACATGCTGAAAGGCCAGGCTCACCATCTTCTCCAGTTCCCTGCGTACGTCGGCGAGTTCTTTCCCTGCCTTGACCTTCAGCTCCGGATCCGACTGCACCTCTGACGACGCCAGCGCCCGCTCCCGTGCGAGGTACTCTTTCGCTAGGGTGCGGGCCTTCCCACGACGTCCGGTATTGACTACTGCGTAGACAACGCTGCTCGCCCACTGCACCGGCGGCTGTCCAGGTGCCGTGGACAGCCCCATCGCTGCCTTCAGTGCGGCGACAGTGGCCGACTCCATGCCGTTGCGCAGCGAAAACTGTGCGGGATCGAGGACAACGATCCTGTTGCTATGGGCATCGTCGGTCCCTGCGGTCGTCAGCACGTCCAGAGGTGAGCGACTCTGATCCGCGCGCACGATCCGCTTGTCCGTGAATGGGCCGGACACCGACAGTCGTTCTGCGACCTTCATGATCATCTCGTCACGGTCAGCGTCGGAGACCTTGCGCTTGAGGTCGTTGACGAGCATTCCGAGAGTGAGCCGGGTCGACAGGTAGTAGAGCGGGGGCTTGTTGTTGCCCTGGCCCGGTGTGGTCTCCACAGCCGAGCCGATCCCCTTCACATCGTCGAGGAGATCCTTGGAGACGATCTCAGCATCGAAGAAGCTGAACGCGCTGTCGGCGACGGTCATCGCCGCAAACAACTCCGGCCCAGTCGCGCCCTTGCCGCGGCTACGTCCCGGTCGCAGCGCGCCAATGATGCTAGCCAGGAACACGAACGTCGCTGCCCGCTCGGCCGCGTACGGGTTCGCCAAGTTCGCCATCGTCGGGTCTTTAACCCGCTCGAGGTCCTGCACTCGGGCAATGCCCTCCCCCCTCGCCCCGTTGACGACACAGTTCTCGGCGAGGCTGCGGTAGTTCGCGATCGTCCGATCGTCCTCCACCAGCCCGGACCCGAGGATTGCCTCGCGCACCGAGTTATCCGATAACGGCAGGTCGCCGGGTCCGATCAGCGCTGGCACCCACTCGCCGGCGACTCCGCGCTGCTGAAGCGCATAGACGGTGGCCGCGAAGATCCGGATCGTAGACCGCACCCGCTGGAAACCGGTCACTTGAGACCATTCGCCGCGCGCAATGCCGATGAGCATCGGGTGGAACGGGTAGCAGGCCTCGACTTGCTTGTCCCAGTCCTTCGTCCATGCCGAGTTCGTCGCGGACCACACGTTTTTCGCCCACGCGGGGTCTTGCATCACCACGTTGTAACTGGCTGCGGTCGCGGCAATCACCTCTCGCGCGGGCGGTGTTTCGAATAACCGGCGACGCAGGATCTCCGCGAAGTCCCCCACCTCCGTCACGGTCTCGGGGGTGCCGTTGCGCTCAAGCAGCGACGTTAGGTCATCGCGCCGCTTGCTGGCCGCGGATGACAGGGCGATGCTGTCGCTATCGGCAGCAATCATGACCACGATCATCGCCGTGTGCGGAACATCGTTGATTACATCGAGCAGCGCACGCAAGAACGCCATATCCTGTGCCGCCAGATCGGGCTTATTGGCACCGTCTAGCCCGTTGCCCATGTAGTCGAGCAGCTCGTCGATGATGATCAACACTGGTCGGCCAACCGATTTGATGGCGTCGGCGATCTTCGATTTGTCGTTGAAATACGGCGCGTAGTGCTCGAATCGTGCGTAATCGCGGTCGAATAATCGCCAGAGGAAGCGCTCGTAGAGGGTCACGGCTGGCCCGTCGATCGCTTTGTCGGGGGCGAAAGGTGTGAGGTTGTCGCATGCGAGGACCACTGCATGCGGGCGGTTCAAGTCGACAGGCAGCTCTCGCTGAATTTTCTTCGCTGCGGTCTCCGCGATTGACTTCCCCACCCCCGTTCGCAACAGCGCGGAGGGGTTCGCCGCGAGGTGGTAGGCGCCGATGCACGCGTGCGATTTACCGCCACCCATACCCTGGTCAAGTCGTGTGACCGCGCGAGCCTTGGTGTAGTCCTTGCCGCCGCCGAGCCGGATCGCGACCTCCGCGAGCAGCCCCACGAGCCGCGTCGTGGGGTAAGTGATGCTGCCGTAGTACTGCGCATCCGCGTAGGGCACCGGGCTGGCACTGGCGCCGCCGTGGGAGGCGTTGTACAGACTCATCTGGACATCGTCGACCTGCCCAGATGCGGTGATGATCTCGCGCCGAATCTGGAGCGCCTGCCACCAGGGGGTCACTTCTGCCGTCATTTCCTGGTCCTTCATCGGATTTGTAGGGTTCACAGCAGGGTTCCCTGGTTTTCGTCGTCGCTGCGCTTGAGCTTGGCCAGGTTGGCCCTGGACTTGGCGGCCTCAGTCGCTGTCCCGATATGGTCCTTGCCGCGCAGGATTCGGCTGAAACTGATCGCATCCGGGTCGCTTGAGGGGAGCTGGTCGGCGAGGAACTTGATGGCCGCCCACAGATAGACGTCTTCTGTTGTACGGCCGGACTTGGCCATGACCTCAGCCATCGCATCCATCCCATCCTCGGACACCTTCGCGAGCATCAACGCCACATCGATCACCGAGCTGTCCTTGCCGAGCGTGTGCTTGAACTTGGAGGATGTAATAAGGGACACCCCCTGGCCGGTGTCGGGCACCAGATCCCGAACGTCATCCATGTTCAGCGATGAAGCCATGCCTTCCCAGCGGAGCGCCGATTTCGCCTGCACCTGGCGCCCGTAGATCTGTACCCACCACAGCGCGAACCGGGTGCGGGAGTCGAATGTTTCCAGTGGGTGGTGTTCTACAATTACGGACATCGCGGACTGAACGGCTGACCTGGCGAGCGGGAGGAAGGTCTCGATGCCGACAGGTTCGCCCTTCGCATCGAGCACCTCACGGTATCGCCCAACGACCTCCATCGCGGGGCCTGACGCTGCCATCAGCATGTCCGCCGGCGCGAGCCCATCACGTTCCCAGTTGGCATAGCGACCGGTGATCTCGGCATAGATCTCCGACTCGACGACACCCTTCCGACCAGCCGGCCGGCCAGCCGGCGCAGGCCGACAGGCCATGGTGACAGTGGTCTTGATGTTGGCCTTATTCTGTTGACCTCCAGCTTCGGTATTCGCTGGCCAGGATGCGGTCATCACCAGCCCAGCATTCCCAATGACAGCCAGAAGCCGGCTCCACACCTCCGGGTCGCCGGAGCCGAACACGATCGACACGACACCATCGTCTTGAACAGCTCGGCGCATTTCCACGAATGCCCGCGCCAACATGGTGTCGTAGTGATCCTGATCGCGATGCTCACCGGGCGCGCGGCCGTGGTTCTTCACGATGATCTCTTGCGTCTTGTCTTGCAAGCCCCGCGGGTCGGGCGTGACAAGCAGCTCCGGATGCGACCTCCACAGCGCCCGCTTCAGCCACACGTAGAAAAAATCAGACGCATCGGAGTAGTAGACCATCGCGTCATATGGGGGGTCCGTCACCACCGCGGCCACGGCGCCGGCGCGCATTGGCAGGGCAACAGCCGACCCTCGCAACACAGTCGCCGGTACACCGACTGGCCTCATTTCCTCGAACACCGACCACAGTGTCGTCAGAGCCGAACGGACCAGAGAATTCCAGGTACCGGGACCGTCGCTGATCCCCGCCTCCAAAAAGTCATAGGAATGTTTGATCGTCGACTCGTTGACGAAGATATGATCCAACTGCTGATTGCCTACGTACAGCGTGGCACCACGCGTCGAGTACTTGAGCTTGCGGCAGATAACACTGCCGACGTATCCACTCAGCGCCCGAACGTACTCATCCCCACACCCAAGGTCCCTCAGCTCCTGACAAACTTCGTTGACGACTCGAGCAAGCCTCACGAACGACAGGGTCTGTCTGTCGCACATCAAGTCGCCGTAGGTACTCGATCCATACAACTGCGGGCGAATCGTTGATCCATTGTTCAGGGGAATCTGCTCGTCTGGCACCGCCGGAGTTAGCGGCGCGAAGTTCTTCTCTTCACGTAGCGCGCGCGCCGCTGCGCGCGCAGCTTCTATCTCCGCTACCTCCGGAACCCGATATTTCTTTCCCGTGTCAGTGTCAATGTCCGCGACGACCAACAACGCGTCTTCCCCGTGGCCCTCAGCAGCGAGCCGTTTGTGAACCTCCAAAGGGTGGACATGGCCGCAGTGTGGGCAGATAGCGGACTTCCCGACGATCTTCTTCCCATTGGCATCAAGTGCATTGGCGAGAGTTGGCGTCTTGGCTGGGATCCCGTCATGAACGACGACATTCCAGCTGCCGCTACGCCGGTCGCCCTCCACATAGAACGATTGCCCGGCATCAACTACAGCAGGGCCGCCCCTCTTTGGGTGTCGAGTCTTCTCCGGACGCAGTTCGTAGGAACCCACAAGTGGGAACCGGTGCCCGCAGTCTTGACACGGCACCGTCACAGCCCACAGATATGCCCACGGGGCCTTCCCCTGATGCTTCGGGTAGAACTCCGACACGGACCCTTCCCATCGATCCCCGATCGTGGTGAGAACTGCCTCAACGTCATTGATGAACTTGCTCTGGCCCCCGTCGATCACTGTCGATCCGTCGCCACCCCATGGAAGTTTCGGCTCCTGCGACCAATCCCGATACGGATAGTCAGCGAGCAGCTGGCTCGCAATCGTCGCGACCGGGCTGTATTCCACCCCCGTCGCCGGCAACCCCATCCGCGCTGCCTCCAAAGGAATCATTCCTCGGCCACTGAACGGATCCAGCACAGATGCCCCGTCCGGATTCGCTGCCAGGATCTCCTTCCGCAGTTCCCTCCACCCTTCGTACCGCCCAGACATCGCCCTCCGCACAAGCTCCTGAAGACGCGTCTGTTCAGCTTCGTCCTCCGGCCAAGGCAGCAACGAACACAGCACAGCAGCCTTCGCCTGCGCTGGCGGGCGCGCCGCAAACCAGGGGAACACTGCCTTCTCCGCCCGCCCTAGCCCCCATCCCCCGGCCGATGCCGAGTTCACTTCAGCGCAGGGAAACCAGCGCTCAATCATTCGGGTCACTTATTTGCTCCTAGAGCTGTCGATAGGGCTGAGCCGGGGACCCGGAAAATCGCGTCCCCCTTCATCTCGGAGGCGAACAACGTCGCCGGGTCTTCGTAGACGCCAAAGAGCTTGCCGACGCCGTCATCGCATTGGTCCACCACGTACAGCCAGTAGTCCTTGCGCTGTTGGGTGGCGATCAAAACCTCGTTGCCGGTCATGCGGATTCCGTTCGATGCGGCACTGCCAGCGACACCCTTGACCTCGATGTTGCGGCGCTGGCCGCCGCGGCGGGCCTCGAGGTCATAGCCGCAGAACTCCATATGCACATCGGCGACCTTCCATCCGTCGCTCTCCAGATGCTTGGCCACCAGGCGCATGGAGACCATTTCCGAATCGATCTCCTCCTTCATTGCGTCGTCCGCCGCCGGCCAGACGCGAATCCTGCCCACCAGCTCAGGATCGCTGAGCGTGACATCGACGAGCTTCTCCAGCCCTTCCAGCCGACGAGCAGTCTGCGCCCGCAGCACCTTCCGCATCGTCATTCGCTCCGCCCTGTCGGTGATCTCCTCAGTGAGAGCCACCGGAAGGTCCTTCAGGTCTTTGCTGGCCCGCGTGAACCAATCAGCGCGCACCTTCTGGTGCTCGAGCCGCGTCTGTACAGCCACCTCCAACGCAGCAGTTTGCGCAAGCTCTGCTCGCGCCGGATGCTCCAGCGTCCCGGCGCGGGCAGTCGGCGTCAGATTCGCCAGCGCCTCCCATCGCACGGGCCGTGCAGACCCAGAGTCGTCCACCTTGATCAGCGTTGCCCAGATGCTTGTGCGGCTGCCCCCCGACTCACTCATCGACGACTCGTACGCATACAGCTCGTACGGGGTCAGGCTTGAGGGGTCTTGGACTGCCCCGGACTGAAACATCGACTCCGCGAACGACTCTGAGGCCTTCCGGATGAGGTCCGAGAAGCCTGGTTCGCCGGGGCCGAGCGTGATGATGCCGCTCACATCGATGTCCTCGGCTGCCCTGGACAGCGCAGTGCCGCTGGTTGCGACGTGGACACTGGCCCCACCACCCAGGCTGGTCGGCAGCACCCCATCCGCGATAGTGATCTGCCGGAACCCCGTACCCGCGGCGCTACCCTGTGCGGTGATCCAGCCAGTGGCCTGGAGCCTGTCGAGATAGGCCTCGATGATCGCAGGGTTGATGCGCGAGAAGAGGTCTCGCTGAAGCAGCGTCATCGCAGCGACGGCATCGACCTGGCTTGCCAATCGGCGCTCTGTATCGCGCACCTCACGGGCCTGGCGCACCATGTCCTGCGTCTGGATCGCCTTAGCTGCCTCGATCGCTATGTGCTTCTTGTCCTCGTTGTCGCCATAGAGGTCTGTCAGCCACTTCTCGTAGTCGACGCCGGTGATCTCGGCGACCGCAGAGAGAGAGTCGAACATCTGGCCATGCAGCTCGTTGGCCGCGACAACGAAGTTCTCCAGCAGCCGCATCATCGTGTCGCCCTCGCGGGTATCAGTGGCCACGAGGTTGTACAAGAACACGTCGCGGGTTTGCCCCACGCGGTGGATGCGTCCCATCCGCTGCTCAAGCCGCACCAGTGACCAAGGAATATCGTAGTTGACCAGCACATGCGCAGCCTGCAAGTCGATGCCCTCGTTGCCGGCATCGGTGGTCACGATGATCTGGAACTGGCCACGCATGAACTCCGACCGCGTCTCATCACGTTCGGCTCTGCTCTGCCGGCCCGAGTAGGTGCGAGCGGTGTACCCCTCCGATACCAGCCGTGCGCGGATCCACTCCGCGGTGTCCGCATACTCGGTGAACACCACAGCTTGCTCCGTCGTCCCCGGCCGCACACCATTGATCGCCAGGCAGTCCTCCGTCAGCCGCGACCATTTCGACGGCGTCCAGCCGGCGCCGGCAACAGCAGCATCTAGCCGCCCCAGCAGGTCCTTCAGCGCCGTCTGCTCCTCCCGCGTCGCCCGCGAAGCACTGTTGACGACTTTCGCCTCATCAACAGCACCCTCGTCCCCGAAGTCGGACCTCTCCGCGTACAGCGCCGCTTCAGCCTCACTCCACTCCCCCATGCGACCCTGCCGGCGTCGTAAGGTCTCCGCAAGCGCATGCAAACTCGACGCAGCACGCTTGCCGTACACCATCCGCGCCAACGTCTGCGCCGCTGGCGGGAAGTAGCGATCCACCATGTCCAGCGACTCGGTATAGAACCCGAACTCCATGCTCGACAACGGCACACTATGGTTCGCCGCAGTACGCCCCTTGAACAACGGCCTGTTCTCGTCGTAGTCGAACAGGTCTTCCTTCATTCGACGCAGAAAATGCGTGGGACCAGGACGCAGCGCCTGCAACTCCACCTTCGGGTCATCACCCGGGTCCGGGTAGATCTCCGGATCCACCAGATGCAGCAAATGCCGGAACAGCCACTCCTTCCCGCGGTGCGGGGTCGCCGTCATCAGCAGCGCGCGCGGCGTGTTCTTCGCTAGGAGCCGGCCGACCTGATGGAAGCTCGTCGCTGTCGGGGTGAGCCGGTGCGCCTCATCAAACACGACCAGGTCCCAGCCCGCTAGGTCCGGCCGGATTGCCTCCGCCACAGCACCATTCATCGCCGCCAGCTCCAGCGACACTACCCACATGTCGCTGGTGGGAAGTGCACCCTGCTGGATGGTTTCTGCTGTCAGGTGCTTGAGTCCGCCGCCGAGCAACCGGTCGAAGTCCGCGACCCACTTCGTGCACAGGTTCGCCGGGCACACGATAATGGTGCGCCGAATCAGCCCCATCCGCTGCATCTCTCGGATGTATAGGCCGGCCATGATGGTCTTGCCCGTACCGGGTTCGTCGGCGAGCAGGAACCGCAGTTGTGGCTGCGGCAGCATCGCCCCGTAGACGGCGGTCCGCTGGTGGGCGTACGGCCGCAGCGGGGTGGCTGCCATCGCGCTGGTCTCCGCGTTGGACGCCGCAGCGTCCATCCATCGGGTCCACATCCCGGCGAGCACAGACGCGGAGCCCGCGCGGCCGTCGCTGACTAGAGGTCGAGCCGTTGATGTGTCGCCGGCCCGGATCGTCACCTCGTGGGTGACACCGTCATCGTCGAGCAAGATCAGCGTGATTCCGCCATCAGCTGCGGGAATCGGGTATCGCACTGTCGCGAAGGCCGGCAGTCCTGCCCTCTCAAGTCGCACACGCTGGCCCTGTTCGTACACCTGCCCACCTTCACTTTCCTCGATTCGAGTCCGCGTCGGCAACGGGCCTGGACTTCCCGGAGTTTATCCACGACCCCCGCGGCCATCTCCGAGACCTCTCACTTGCCGTCAACCCGACACAATCCACCACCAGAACTGCTGCCAGAACTGCTGCGCCACATGAGAGGACTCAGGCCGGCGCGGGGGTCTGTCCAGAAAACGGTGTAATTGATTGGTTTCTAACTACTTTCGTCCGGCAGACAGCCGTCCGTCGAACGTTATCTCGAAGGCATTCAGTGCTGCCTTCCATCGGTTGGACCAGCGCCTGCGG
>NZ_JBIYCY010000044.1:0-9815 GCF_044908235.1 Rhodococcus sp. 27YEA6
CCGCAGACAAGGGCCAGATCGGGCGGCAGAAGGTCTTCGACGGACTTATCCAGCGACTCGACGACACGGGCACTTGACATCGATCACCCACATAATTCGGCTTTCTCCGCGGAGGAGATCGACCGCCCACAGCGCTGATCGTGGAATTCGTCGCTTCTCATCGCGGCGAACTCGGGGTCGATCCGATCTGCGCGGCTTTGCGCGAGACGGCCGCCCGGATCGCACCGTCCACGGCCCGAGCTCACCTGAGCCCGCAACGAACCGAAATCGGCACGTGCGGTGCGCGACCGCCAGGTTCTGTCCGAGATCCGGAAGACTCATGCCGACCACATCGGGGTGTACGGAGCCCGCAAGGTGCACGCGAGCGTGAAACAACAGGGTATGTCGGTGGCCTGATGCACGGTGGAGCGATTGATGAAATCCGATGGACTCCAAGGGATACCACGGGTGAAGGTCGAAAAACCGCACACAGCGACGGTGTCGAGACACCGCGGCCGGCCGATCGGGTGCAGCGGCAGTTTGTCGCCGATGCGCCCAATGTGTTGTGGGTGGCGGACCTGACCTACATTCGTGCTCACTCGGGGTGGGTGTATGCCGCATTTATCCTCGATGTTCTCCCGGATGATTGTGGGGTGGCAGGTGTCGACGTCGATGCGCACCGATCTGGCCTTCGACGCGTTGAATGTGGGGTTGTGGGCGCGGCGACGGGCCTGCCAGGATGTTGCCGGGTTGATTCATCACAGCGACGCGGTGTGCAGTATCGAGCTGGGCCGTACACCGAGCGCCTCGATCAATATGATGCAGTGGCTTCTGTTGGCTCCAAAGGCGATTCGTATGCTAATGCGGTGGCGGAGGCGTTCAACTCGTTGTTCAAGGCCGAGTGCGTTCGCAATCGGGTGATGCGCCCGCGTGGAGGTTGGCGGGGTGTGGGAGATGTCGGGTTGGCGGTCGCGGAGCACATCGACTGGTTCAACCTCCACCGCTTGCATGGCGAGATCGACCATGCCCCACCTGTCGAGTACGAGGCCGCCTACTGATCGAGCCACACGGCGATCGACTACCGCCCGGCACCGGTCCTCGCTGGGGCTGGAACCAGATAGCCGAGCCCTCCGCTGAACTCGGTGCGCTTCAGTACGCCGGCAAACGCCCACACGAAACCGACTGCGGCGAGGCGATTGTTCTTCACATGGCGATGGGTGACGCTGGTGCTGCGCCCCGACGCCCGTGTGACGGGCTCAGATCCGGCGAACGACTTGAGTCCACGTGCGTCGCTGAATCTGCCACGGTACTGACCCGGAAACCGAAGTCAGCCTCGTCGGCACAGCATGTGAACCGATGCTAGCCGTTCTTGGACAACATATTCCAGTAGTCGCGGTTCGATACAATCTTTCCCCCGCGAAGGCTCCCGACAGACGAGCCGCGTAGGCCGTGCGGGTGCATTACCCACTCGACGGCGAAGGTGTCACCGTTGACGAGACCGACCTTCACCTCGTACGTCGCTCCGGGCACCCGCTCGATCGCGCCTTCGACAAACAAACGGGCCTGATCTACACCCGATGCGACGTGGCCGGTGGGGACGTCTTCGAGCACTACATCGGCGTCGAACCACGCAGTGATCGCATCCGCGTCTGCGGAGTCCCAGGCCGCGTAGTAGTCCTTCATCCAGGACAAATCAGTGGTGGTCATCTTTCAATCTCCATTCGTTGCTTTCGCTGATCTTCGGGTGAAGTCGATGGAACAGCGGTACCGAGAATTCGCCCCAAAGCGGATTGAAGCGAGGAGCTTCCACTTGTATGGGGACCCACCCGCCGGGCCGTAGCCAATGCGGGGTGGACTATGTCTTCCTCGGCCAGGCCACGGGTCGCCAACCAGCCGACGAATAATAGATAGGTTGCCGTGAAAAGTTCGACGGCTTCTTCCTCCGAGAAGCCCCCGCTTCGCAAGATCCTCAGAGCTGTTTCTGTGAGCCGTCCGGCCGCCACCGACGGTCCGACAGCAGTGAGCGCGTGTAGGCCGGTCCCCGGATATCGGAGAAACGCTGCATCCATATCCATGACGAGGCGGACGTACTGATCGAACCATGTGGCTTCTGGGTCGACCGTGATATCGATCTGCGCTGTCACTGCCTCGACGACACGGTCGGCTAAATTGCCCGCTCCCCGCAAATGATAGTGAATGGCCGGGGCCGTCACCCCACATTCTTGAGCCACGTCACGCACTGTCATGCGCCCGAGCGACGAACGTTCGACGACACGCATGGCTGCCTCGACGACATCGGTCGTGGATATCGGTGACGATTGCGTTCCACCGCGACTTCGCATTTTGATCGCCTTTCGATCTAGCAACTTTCCGCCCATTATGTCATAGTAAATGGATTCCATTAACTATGAGTAAATGAGGAGTGTGGAGTGCCAGAAATCGATAGCGACATCGTGATCATCGGTGGTGGCGTGGCGGGATGCGCACTTGCTGCACGCCTGGCGGCAAGTGGACTGAGTATCACCGTCCTCGAGCGCGAGGCCACCTACCGCGATATGGTCCGCGGTGAGGCGATGGTGCCGTGGGGTTTTATCGAGGCTACCGAACTTGGTGTAGCCCAAGCGATTCTCGAAGCGAACAGCATGTCGGTGATCACCAGGATGGTCCCCTACGACGAAAACTTGAGCGTCGATCAAGCTCAACGAATGTCCAAAGACTTGTCGACGACTGTTCACGGCGCACCTGGCGTGATCGGCGTCGGGCACCCAGAATTACGTGAGGCACTTGCCTTGGCCGCGACAAAGGCCGGCGCCACAGTCGTCCGCGGCATACGACGCTGCACTATCGAAGGAGGCCCACACCCGTTGGCAACATACGAGATTGATGGAGAAACTCGAACCGAACGGTGCCGTCTCATCGTGGGCGCCGACGGAAAGCAGTCCAGCACACGGGCCGCTGCGGGCGTGAGCCTCTCGACCTCAGTAGCCCGAGTCAAGTTGTCCGGCATGCTCGTTGACGACGGCGGCGTCTGGGATCGCTCCGTGACCACGATTGCCATTGCGGGTAGAAACCAGTACATCGTGATCCCTCGAGCAGATAATCGATTGCGCGTCTACGTGGGGCGCAGCGCGAGCGACCCGGAACCACTCCGCGGTCCGGCGACGATTGCGGAATTCATGGAGTCGTACCGAACACCAATTTTCCCGAATTCCGATGAACTCGCCGAGGCGACGCCCATCGGGCCGTGCGCGACGTTCGCGATGAACGACGCGTGGACAGATACCCCGGTGATACCCGGGGTGGCCTTGATCGGCGACGCCGCGGGCTGGAGCAACCCCGTCACCGCACAAGGTTTGAGCATCTCGTTGCGAGACGCTCGAATTCTCTCCGAAGCGCTACTCGATAACTCCGCCTGGACACCACGGAGCCTCGCCGGCTATTCCGAGGAACGTGCTGCACGGATGGCACGGCTGCGATTCGCCAGCGCATTGACCGACTTAGTGGCGGGTTTCGGAATTCCGGATCGCGCCGCTCGGCAATCGAGAATGCGTCGAATGCTCGGCCAACGCCCGGAATTGGGTGCAGCCCTAGGTGCCGTGCATTCCGGCCCCTGGGCTGCGCCTCCCGAGGCGTATTCACCCGACATTCTCACAACGCTGGCACTCGCCTGAGCCTCCCATCTCGATACCTAATTCGCTTATGCTGCAGCAACATTAAGTATACTCATGGCGTCTTCCGCGACAGCGAACATCGAGAATTCCAGTGAAATCCACCTGCAACTTGTGCGAAAACAGCACAGATCAACAGATTGTAGGCATACTCCGCCGCGATCCGTGACGCTGTCTGATACCTCATCGTCCGATCGTCGTTGAGGCCTTCCATGCGCCCTTGACCCAATAGCCGTCGAACCGTTTGTGGATGATCCTGATCCCCTACTTCACCTGATCGAATCCACGGGCCCGATCCTGCGTCCTGTGTGACAAGACCCATCTACCCTGTCACAGCCTAAGGATTGATAATCGCAGCATTGGTACTCGACAGAACGGATGACAAGATCCGTAGCTGGCCGACGTGTTGTAATCCGAACCTTGTTGTCCGCCAATGATAGAACGTCAACGAGGGTCGGTTCGATCTTCGGTCCCACGACAGCGGGGGGCTAGCCGAGTGCATGTCGGGGAAAGGTATGGAAAATCGACCTGGTAGGTGCTCGACTGATCGAAGTTCTCCCGGGCCAACATCGAGGCCACTTTGAGAGCGGCATTGGGTCCGCTTGCCTCTCTCCGCCACCGCCGCTGCGGAGGTAGCCCCTGCTCCACCGTATGCAGTTGCGGCGAAGTTCACTACGGACAAAACCAAGGCAAACTCGGTATTGACTTGACTATTTCTACGATGATTCATACCGCATCCCGTTCTTGTGGCCATCCACTGGGAGGACCCAACAGCACACGAGCGAAGGCGCCTCAACATCTGACACTGATGACCATTTATATGGCGTGCGTCACCTGCCAACAAGGATCGAAACTAGTTCGATTAAGGCACATTGAACTAGAGGCTTTCCTGAAGGAAAACGTAATGCTGTACTTTCTGTCATACCTGTCACTTCTTGACGAAAGCGTGGACACCAATGGATCTCCTCATCCGAAACAAGAGCTATCTCGTGGTCGGAGGGACAGCCGGGATGGGCCTTGCGGCGGCACGTGCTCTGGCCGCGGACGGCGCATCGGTCGTCGTGGTCGGCCGCGATGGTGGGCGCGCCGAGAAAGCTGCCGCCGAGGTTCTCGGAGCCGGTGCGTCGCGTGCATTCGGGCTGTCCTGCGACGTCAGCGCCACAGGTGAGGC
This sequence comes from Rhodococcus sp. 27YEA6, assembly GCF_044908235.1. NCBI lineage: Bacteria > Bacillati > Actinomycetota > Actinomycetes > Mycobacteriales > Nocardiaceae > Rhodococcus > Rhodococcus sp. 27YEA6. Next base: position 4,819 of record NZ_JBIYCY010000044.1, read on the forward strand.
AGAGCGCGCGGTAGCCGAGTCCGTAGCTTTGCTCGGACGCCTCGACGGGGTTGCTGTGACAACTGGAATCCTCGGCAAGGAACCAATCGAAGCGCCCGACGAAAACTGGATCGCAGCCTTCCACGATGTGCTACTGGGAACCACCCGAACGGTGGAATCAGCTCTGCCCCATCTGATTACAACGCGCGGAACAATCGTCACTACCGCTGCCTACTCAGTACGTGCGCCTGAAATAGCGCGCCTCCCTTACGCATCGCTCAAGGGCGCGGTGTCGGTGTTCACCAAAGGAATCGCGAAGGCTTACGGGCGTCACGGTATCCGAGCCAACTGTGTCTGCCCCGGCGCCATTGAAACAGATGCACTGCGGGCAATCCGGGCACACGTCGCACAAGAGCGCGGATACCCGTACGAAGAAGCGCTCGAACGGGTCATGGTTGAAGAATGGGGATTGAATGCCGCACTCGGGCGGCCCGGACAGCCGGACGAAGTCGGGGAATTGATCGCGTTTCTCCTCTCACCGCGCGCCGGGTACCTCACCGGCGCCCTGGTCAACATCGACGGTGGCACCGACTTCTGAGATCGTCCAGACAAAGACGTTCAGTAATTCCGTCTGCAACCGCCCCGTTACCTTCTTCAAAGTCCTCGGAATCCGGGGGCTACGGTCGCCAGGCCTGGCATGACTTCTTGCCCCTGTCATCCATGATCCGGGGGTGGTGTCGCCGGGTGTGGCGGCGTCGATGGACCGCTGATAGACCTCCGATCAACGCAAGATGCGAACTGCGAACAATCACAGCTGGGAAAGATTATTCCGCAGTGACCATGCCGAAGGTGACCCTCTGTCCGACCAGGTCTTCGATGTCGACACCGCGGTAGCGCAGTGCGCCGCCGTCCTTGTCGGGTTCTGCAATATCGCTGGTGAAGGCGACGACGCCTTCAAGGCCGCTGACGAAGTCCTTCGGTGTCTCGGAAGTAGACGTGCTGTCGGTGATGGTCATTGTTGTTCTCCTCGTTGGTGAGTGCACCTGGTCGCAGTCAGCACTTGTTGGGTCAGCGGGTCGCGGTCGGGACTCGCAGTATGAGCGCATCGCCCTGCCCGCCGCCGCACGGACGGGACGGCATTGAATCGGAAGTCTCGCGCATCCGAGCCGCAGTGGGCCTCCGGTATCTCGAGACCCAACAAACATTGATTTCCAGCCTCACGCCAGAGATCTCGATCGAGTGGGCTGCCGCCTACAAAGTCGTCCACTTTCGGGCAGACGTGCCTGGCCACGAACCTAACCACCGATGTTCGAATTTCGCCGTGGTTGCCCGCGAAAATATTCGATGCATGAAGGGCTCTTCTCGCGTCGTGTCGGCGAGGTCAAGAGTCAACGCGACAGGCATCGTAGTGAAGCCTTCCTCGAACAACTCAATGGCCGAGGCGGCGTCAGAACGGCTTAACGTGCTTCGCAGTACACAATCGGACTCCCTCTGGAGTCAAACACGTAGTTACGCAGTCCAACTTTTGTTGGGTACACCTCAAACCCTCCGGCAGCATTCCCCGGAGCGCACCGATCTGCCATGCACTAGAAAGGATCGACTCGGTTCATTGCCGACCAAACTCAACCAACGGATCCGCCAGACGTTCGACTGGGAAACCCCAGCCGAACGTCTCAACAAATTGTTCGTTGTGACGACCGGGTGAATCCGAAAGTCAATGGGATTCGATAACGCGGCACCGCGCGATCATGTCGTTCACTATTTCGAGTGCACTAGTCACCCGCAGGTGTCACGTTCGCCGTCTTGAACTGGCTGTGAAAACCGAGTTCGCCGTATCCCGCCTCCCGAGCAGCTTCGAGATTCTCGAGTAGGGCGCCGAAGTAGGCGGCTCGGTTACCGGACTCGAGCATCGTGTCGCGCCAGTGAATCACCGCCGCGTGGTATGCGTCAACTGTCGATTGATCGCTTTCCCACAATCCGTTTTCCAGCAATTCGATCGACGCATGGATGCTGTGGCGCAGCAAATCGATCATCTTGTCGGCCCCGGCGATCAGATGCTTCGGAGCGATACCTCGCGACGCCACGTATGCGGCGCTCTCGAGGAACGCTCCGTACCCCACTGAATAAACCGCGCCGGTGACGGCGGGGTCGATGACGTTGGGGGCGTCCAGTTGGGTGCCGACGTAGACATAGGCGGCAGGGGAGATGATCTTCGCAACGGGTTCGAGCGTCGCCCACACTCCGTCGGCCGCGGCATACTGGACGATCGCGGTATTGGTTCCGATGTCATCGGGGTATGCCGAGATGACTCCATCGGCGTACCCACCGCCTTGGGATGCGAGGTAGCCGCCGAAGGCCAGTGCGCTGTCCGGCGTGCCCGTGCTCAGATTGACGAAGACCTTTCCATTCCAGTCGATTTCGCTCTCTGCTGTGCGGACGAGGTCGAAGCCCATTGTCGAGGACAGTACGTGGCAAAGGGTGATGTCGCTGGCGTTGATCGCCTCGGCGACGGAGTCTGCACGTTGGGCCCCCTTCGCTACCCGCGGTGCGGACTTGACGGCTGATCTGTTCCATACGGTGACCGTGTGACCTGCGTCGATCAGTGTGCTGGCAACCGCTGATCCCATGAGACCGGTGCCGAGGACGGAGATAGTAGACATGATGGTGTCGCTTTCGATCGAAAGTGGATTCCATCCTGCGAATCCCGCGGGATGTTGGGGGATTTTGACGATGCTCCATGGTGGCGCGTCGAAGGGTGTTCGTTTCCATGGGTCGGGTAAACGGGCCGCAGTGAAGCCGAATCACGGTAGCGGTTGCGGTAGAAGGAATGTCGTCGTCACGTGCTCGTGCCGCGGGGCCGGGTGGCGGCAGCTTTTACTTCCCGACGCCGGTATCTGGGGTTACGCTTTCCAGAAGGGAAAGCGCACGTTCCCCGCCTGAGCACTGGTCCTGTTCACGAAGTTCGGAACAGAACCAGTGCATCGTCAACGCCCTTAGGCGGCGCTAAGCGCAGCGATGCCGGCGACAACTGCGACTAGTGCGGAGAGTAGTCCAGCGACGGCGCCGATCTGGCTCAGTTCGGTAGCGGATGAACCCATGAGAAGCTCCTTCAGTAGTGTGAGATTTTCGAACAGTGGCATATATGCATGTCGGTGTAGTTAGTCGTTCGCCCTCCTTTTCCCGTCCGCTTCGTTATCCAGAGCGGCACGGGTTATGTCGGTGTTCATCCAACTGGATGCTCTGGCATCGCCATTTCGAGTTTGGGTGTTCAGCTCCGGAGGCCAGTGGATGGAATCCACAGGACACCTCATGAACATCGACGTCGTAGCTTTTCAGTTAGATTGGGGTGTCCGGAGTCATTCGTTCACGCGTCTCCGAGCCCTGGCTAACGATCGCCGCGATACCACCTCGCCGATCCTTTCGAGATTTGCGAGAAGCTAAGTTCGCTTAATTTCGTTGTTTAACAGTGGGATTCAGCGTGTCGGCGTCCGGAACCGGTAGTACCGAAGTCAGAGGGTTGCCGAGTCAGACAACTTCCTGACGACCGATTCGCGCGTAAGTCTCTGGCTTACGCCTTCTGAGCAGGAGCGCGTACCCGACTCCCAGCAGAAGTGCAGCAATGAAGATTCCGATCAACAGGTTTGCGGCGGTTTGCGATCCACCGACCAGGAATGCGGCGTTCTTCGTCGCCAGCACGAGGGCGATGGCGAAGCCGAGACCACTCAGCATGGGGGCCACCGTCGTCTTCCATTGACTGACACCATGTCTCGGATGCTTTCGGAAGTAGAGGGGAATAGAGATACTTGTGAGGAGAAGCAAGACGATGAGGGCATACAGCGCGATTCCCGCCAGCTTGGCGTAGAGAGCGTTGCCATCGGCACCAATCAGAAGCACCACAACCAGAAAGACTACGGCAATGCCGCTCGCTGCCAGAGAGGCGACGTGAGGGGAACCGTGCGTCCCGTGGACACGGGCGAGCCTGGGGGAGAACACCCGGTTGTTATACAAGAAATCTGGTGCGTGCGCGTGGAAGTCTGGATCTCGATTCGCGAATCCTGAGAGCGGGCCAATCTGCGCCGCACAGCCCTACGACCGTTGGGTGCCTGGCGGATCTGGACGAATCGCACCTATTTGGGTGCGCCCATGCGTCTTGCCCAGTGTCCTTTAGGCGATGATGGAATTCAGATGGGACCGCGCTTGTGTCGTCGATGAGGGTGACGATGGTCGATTTCGTGAGGTTTTCGGGAGAGCCTCGCAGGACTTACTGAGCGTGCCGATCATCAGCCGGATCTTCACGTAGTTCCATACGCAGGCACCGAGTCAGCCGATCTTCTCTTCCAGGCCGTTCAGGGTCTAACCCGTGATTGTTGTCGAGCAGATACGCATTGGGCTCGACGACTCCGCACGCTGGACATTGCCATCCGCTCAGTACTGCGCCTTTCTGTATCCCGTCTGCGCAATCCCATGGTGCAGTCCACAGCGCCGGGACCATTCGCTCTGACCACTCTCGAAGAGCAACAACATCGCCCCGTTCGATGCCGAAAAGCGTGAGCTGCGCCCCGTTCATCCCATTTCCTGTATCAACTCTGCTGCAGGCCCGAGTGCTTCGCCTTCGTCAGTCGAATTCTTTGCCCCTCGAAGGGCAACGGTGAGGCCGGCAACGCCCAACAGGCATGTCATCGAGGCACCTGCCATGAACAGAAGATCACCCATGTGAGGGACCGATTTCGCTTGCTGGGCGGATCCACGAAATCCACGCCTCGTGTTCGTCTGCGTGCAGCGGAACAGAACCCGGATCATCTGGGTGAGCGTCCGCCCACGCTGATTGTTCCGTCACAAGGTCCGCCACCGTCGCCCATGTTTCCGGGGTGCTCGACGGGTTCACAACAGCCGCTTTGGCGAGTGCCCGGCGGGTAGCGCCACTGAATCGCTCTGGGTTCGGTGGAGACTTCTGGCCTTGGAAACGAGGATGGAAGCATGCCGAATGAACGGGTGTCAGGGAGGCCGACGATGCGGCG
>NZ_JBIYCY010000045.1:0-9316 GCF_044908235.1 Rhodococcus sp. 27YEA6
CTTTGAGCCGCACCGAATCCCGCCGGCTCAACCAAAATGATTCCTCCCAGGTCGATGCCGCGGAGAAACATCAGATTCAATGAGTCTGAACACGATTGATGTGAGCGCGAGTTGTTCTACGAGTTCCGCGAAGGGGAGTTGCCGTGGGAGTGCCATGGGATGCCTCCCATGAACATCTCACTCGTGGTGCATCTGATGCGGGGCGGTGTCGGATTTACACGTAGCTGTTCCGGCTTGAGTGAAAGTGGAGAGAGATTTCTTCGGCCGCGATGTCACTCAGCTCGGGTTGGCGGGATCTTCCTGTGAGTAGAAGAACCATTCGAGGCAACTGCGCGTGCGCGCGGTTGGCCGACCACAGGAGGAGCGCCATGCAGATGCAGACCGGATTCGATCGCCGTCGGGTGATCGGGGGTCGGCGATGACGAGTCCTGCGCAGGAAAAGGCTCCCGCCAGATTCGCTCGTACCCCTCGCATAAGTTCACTGCCGGCGCGGTCGCGGACTTGGGTTCGCGACAGCTTCTGTCTCGGAAGCGCGGCGGTGGGTGTCGGCGCCGGGGCGCCGCTGTTCGGGTATGCCGCCTTGTCCATTCCGGCGGCCGCAGGACTGTCGATAGGCGCGGTGTACGCCGGAGTCGCGGGGAAGAAAAAACAACTGCGCGATGTCGAGGTCGACGAAGTAATCGAACGACTCTGCCCCGTCATGGGCATCCCGGAAGCGACGCGGGCGGTGTTGTCGGTATCGAAGTGGAGCGGAGGGACTCCGGGCGTGCCGGGAAAACTCACCGTGTATTACACGTCGGCGCAGCCGCTGAACGACGACACATGGTTCGACGACATTTGCGAGGTTTTCGAAGACCAGGGGTGGGGGTTCTTTGCGCTCGCCGAGCACGATCCCAACCGTCGGCGGTTGATCTTCACACCCGCAGCGGAGCCGGAACGAGAGCCCTCTGACAGTGAAGCGGTGGCGCGTGCAAAACGCTATGTCGGGCAACTGCTGGGACCGACCGCAACAGTGACTGCGATTGATGTCGATACCAAGACCGGTGAAGTCACCTCCATGATGGTGCGGCACGAAATCGGATCGAAGCTCGTGTCTGATGGCTATCGCACTCGTGTCGAACGCGCGATCAATGCGATGTTCCCCGGACGCTGGCGTGCAAAGTGGAACCATCACACGGACGAGGTCACGTTCGAGCAACGTGCTGCGTTCCCCGACAGCGTTTGGCTGCCCGCCCCGGACATCGACCCGGATGTCGATTTGTTGGCCAGCTACGACTCGGTGGAGATCCCCTACGGGGTCGACGAAGACGGCAACGAGGTGGTGTGGCGCCCCGCGATCGATCCGAATCTGATGCTGATCGGACCTCCCGGTAGCGGCAAGACAGTGACGGCACACAACCTGTTGGTCAACTTCTCGCGCCGCGGATGGCCGATCTGGGTGCTCGATGGAAAATATGTCGAATTCCTCGGCTTCCAGGACTGGCCCAACGTCCAAGTGGTCGCCACGACCATCGAGCAGCAAGTTGCGATGGTGCATCGTGCACGCGACTTGATGGAGTACCGCTACCAGAAGATCGTCACCGGCGAGGCAACGGAAGCGGATTTCGAACCGGTGCTGGTGTTCCTCGACGAGTGGGCGGAATTCCGCGGCAATGTCGAAGACTGGTACACCTCGGTCAAACCGAAAGGCGGCCCGAGACAACCACCGGTGCTCGCCATGCTGGCGTCGATGGCACGCAAAGCGCGTACCTCGCGAGTGCATCTGGTCTTCGGTACTCAGCGTCCCGACGCGATCTACTTCCTCGGCGACATGCGCGACAACTTCGCGATGCGCATCTCCATGGGACGGCTCTCACCTCAAGCGGCCACCATGATGTGGCAGTCTCCGACGATCGGCACGAGCGTTCCGCGCAAGTGCCGCGGGCGAGGCACCACTGTCACCGACAACTATCAGCCGCTCGAAATCCAGTGCTACCGCGTGCCGGATCCACGAAAGACCCGTGACGGTACTCCGGACGCCGATCTCCTCGACAGGCTCCGGCCACCGGTGACCAGACACCCGCGGTTGCTGATCGTTCCTCCGGAATCTCTCCCGGACATCGACGCCTCCGACGAAACGTCAGAACCCGCACCTCTGACCTATTTCGACTACGTCGCCGCTGACTGGGTCCTTGCCAGTGACCGACCGGACCTCGACCCGGTACTCAAGCGAGCACGGATGAACCGCGATACCGATCGCCGAATCGCATCGCCGACCGCATTGTTGGGTCTGTTGGGGGCGCCCGAAACTCCGACGAAGCGACCAGCGATGGCGGACTTCGTCGACCTCGACACCTACCGCAGGCCGACGCTCGCGAAAAACGATCCCGCAGCTGCGGCGGCGTTTCTCGACAAACTGGCCGATCCTGCAATCCGAACAGAACAGTCGAACCTCGACCAGACCCGAACCAGACTCACCGTCGTCAAGGAGGCGGTCGATGATGCGGCTCTAAGCGAGGAATCGGACTATGCATTCGCCAGTGGAGACGAACACGAGGACCAATACGGACCTGTCCAGGATGTTCGCGCCGCTGACGTGGCACTGGGTGATCTGTTGTTGATGGAGGACACCGACGAGTGGGTCGTTGTCGACACCGAACCCGAGCCCGACATCATCGAAGACTCGTTGCTCTCGTTGACCTGGCGCAGTGACACCGACGAGGTGGGCGATCTTGCGATTCCGGACAGTTCCTACGTCTCGATCCGCAAGCCTGTTCAGGTACCTGAACTGGTGTGACCTCAGTCGAGCTCGGCCGGCACCCACTGCCGCGCGGCGGGGTCCCATGTCCCTGTGGATCTCCGCCCCGACAGCAATGGAGACAGTGCACGGCTGAGCTCGGCGAGTGCGTCGTCGAGCGTATGAAGCTCGGATTTCAACGATGTCTTCGACGCGAGTGCACGATAGCCGGCGGCCCAGCTCGGCCCGGGAGATGCAAGCGTGTGGGGGAGTGTGAGCACGCGGCGGGTTTGTTGGGCCCGTAGTGCGTTCACAGTGTCTTCGGCGTCGACCGTGCATGAGGTGATGATGAGTAGCAGATCAACGAGATCACGGAATCGCGTTGAGGGAGTGACCTTCTGAGGCCCGTGAAGTTCGTACATCGCGCACAGTTTGTCAGCGATCTGGTCAGCGATAGGTACGACCGTGAAGGCCGGCAGCGTCGAGACGTCTGCGATCTCGACGGCGGGGCGCGGCTGCAGTCGCTCCACCGGTCCGATCAAGGTGCGTTCGATCGCAATGTCGATCGGAAAGTTTCCTACGCGCGTAGTACCGAGATAAACGGTTGCTTTCAATTGAGCACCCCGACTGACGCCGGTCAGTGATCCTTTCGCCTCGATCTCGAAAGTGAACCGGTCCAGGTCCGGGCGGACGCTGAGAGCTCGTAGTTCGTCGACGGCACCGATGATGTCTGTTCCGGGATGAAGCAGATCGACGTCTTGGCTGTGACGGGCCCCAGGGATGCGAACGAGCATCCCACCGCCTCCGGTGAGGATCCACCGCGAATCAGGTGACGAGAACACCCTCGCCAGGAACCGCTGGGTGAAGTACTCGCGTTGAAGTTCCTCAGTCGTGCGACCGGATGTTTTTGCCTGGCTTCCCAGGCGCGCCAGCAGTGCCCGGTGAAATGCTGCTGCCGACGGATAGTGTTGTGCCACTATACGATTCCTTGTTTACGCAGCGCGCGAAGTGCGGCGGGCAGGGCGGGATCACGCAGAATATTCAGGACGCCGGGACCGTGCCCGACCTCGCCAGCGGCTTCCTCCTGGCGAGAGGCTCTCGTATCGGTCGGTGCGGACCTCAGGTCCGAGGCGGCGACATCGTCGATGAGGGCGGCGATCAACCCTGCTCCGTCACCGAGGGGTGCGCCGTAGAGGTACGCAAATGGGCGCAGTTCGGACTCCAACTGTCCCCGCGAGACCTGATCGGTGCGCAATGCATCCCACACCACGCCAGCGAGGTGTCCACCGTCTGTTCGAGAAGATGCGAGGTCGACGATCGTCCTTGCTGTCGTCGTGACGGGCAGGCCGTCGAGTAGAGACCAGTGCGTGGGGTCCAGTGTGGCGACGTGGAAACGGACTCCGTCGCTACGTGTGTTGCGCCGGCGCGGAACGGTGAACTCTGCAATGTCAGCATCGATGTCGCCGAGTTGTCTCAAGTCGGCAGCCGTTCGATGAGAGGCGACCCCGCGGGGATCGGCACTGCCGATGCGCTCTGTCGCCGAGCGTGTCGGGTCGAGTGCAAGCCACTGGGCGCGCACGTGATCGGTGGGGTGAATCGGCGTCCCTGTCAGCCGGTACACGCCATGTCTGATGCGGGTGAGGATGAATCGGTCTGCCAACCGCTTGAGGTGTTGCGCACTAACGCCCGACTCGGCGGCCTGCGCTGAGGTAAACATGCCCCACTGGTCCTGGGCGAGGTCAGCCAGCGCGAGGAAGCGATCATCACCTTTCATGCACCAATAATATCACTTTGGGTGTAATTATTGAAGATTCAAAATGAAGTTTCAGTGATACTTCCCCGCATCTGACGAAGACCGCACGCGTGTCAATCACCCGCCCGTCACGTGCGCCGCCCAGGGTCCGAAATTTGTTTGCCGACGCGTGTCACACAGGACGTCTCGACCGGATCTTCCTACTCGTAGAAGCCCAATTCCGGCGACACGAGGAGATCGGTCATGTTCGAGAGCCAGTCAGAACCCCAGCGGCCCACCCCAGGTACGGCGAACGCGGCAGGACTGTCTGACGCGGATCAGATGTCCCTGCTGATGGCAGCCCCACTGATCTTCGGGATCGTCGTCGGCGCCATTCCGGCCATGTCGGCAAGGGTCACGGCCTGGCTTCTCGAACACAACATGATCATCGCCGCAACGGAATCGCCCTTGCTGGCTCTTCCTGGCGCGGAAGGCGCTGGCCTCGATCTCCGCCGGCTCATCGTCGTCGCTGCAGTGCTTGCGGTAGCGGTAGCCCTGGCGGTCAGCGGCTTACGCCAGGCAGTTGATCGTCGTCGTCAGCAGCGGCTGCGAGTGGGTGATCAAGGGTGAGGAAACTCGCAGGTCCGGGATGCGCGCTAGCTGGTCTTGGGAAGAGGGCGGAGAGGTCTGGTTCGAGCTCGGATGAACGCGGCACGGATCGTCTGGATCTCCACATGCAGAGCCTCGCCCAGTGCGGTGGCGTGGCGATCGGCGAGAGTCCCTTCGCCGCGCTCGATCCTGCCGATCGTCGTGGTGCTCAGGCCCGTGCGGCCGGCGATATCCTTCTGGGTCATTCCCGCGAGATTGCGCAGGTCAGCGATCGTCCTGTTCTTCTCTGGCACGACGATCAGTTGATCAAGAGGGATGCCGAGTTGCTCAGCGGCACGCGCCAGATGGTCAGGCGACGGTTGCGATCGTTCGGTTTCCCAATTGTGAACGGTGGTCGGGTCCACGCCGATTGCGCGGGAGAGATCGCCACGGCTGATCTTGGCCGCGGTTCGAGCCTTTTCGAGGGCCTTCGGCTGGAAGCCGTTCAAAGGCAGTCTCACCTGGATTGTCCGTTCATCGCTGGACATCCTATTGAAGATGTAGATACCATCGTTGCATACCGGGTTTAGATTCCAGTGATAAATACCAGAACGGCCTCAACCAGCGAGCATTCGCTGTTCTCGACCACCCGGTGCGCTCGAGTACGAACTGTTCACACGTACATGCGGCCTGACCAGCCGCTAACGGAAAAGAGCTTCCGATGACCACCAGCACCGCAGCACCACAACGCACGTCCGAAATCTCCAGCAGCCGACGCGGCTGCCGTTCCTCTGCACGCCAAGCGTCGGTAGCTAGACTGAATACAGCCGGAATCCCCGCCCGGTCTACTACACCCAGTCGCGACGACGGGTGGTTCCAGACATCGCGACAATCGGGTTCAGGGGGACGTGACGGGCAGGCTTGGACACCTGCCCGTCACGTCGATACATCAGTCGACCTCGCAGACGTTCGCTACCACGTCAACGCTCTGATGTGCGCCGGAATGACAACCGAGCTGATCGCTCAACTTGCATCACTGCCCGTCGAAATCATCCGGGCGTTGCGCAAGACTTCCACGACGTCAGCACCACGACGTGTCGTCGACGCCGTCCTTTCAATCACCTTCCACCCCAGCCGCGGCCGCGATCTCACGCCGGCTGTGGGAGCGCACCGACGTCTGCGTGCACTGAACGCAATGGGCTATGGAGACGGTCTCCTGGCAGCTCGTCTCGGCGTCGACATCGACGTCGTCACTGGCATGCCGACCAAGAGCCTCATCCCCAGTGAGCTATGGAAGGCGATCGCCGGCATCTACGACGAGCTGTCCATGCACCCGGGCCCGGATGCCGAAATTCGTGACCGATCACGCGCGGATGGCGTCGTACCGCCGCTCGGGTGGGACGACGACGAAATCGACAACCCCAAGGCGCGGAGTCAGGAACGAGTTCAACCGCGACACGGTGGGGGAGGTGTTCCCGTTGACGAGGCAGTCGTGATCCGCCGGCTCGGTGGGGAGCAGTTGCCGCTACGCCTCTGCGAGCGACGCGAGATCGTGCGCATTGCGTTCGAACAAGGTTGGTCTCCTTCCGAGCTCGCGGCACGGCTTTCCATCAAATACGACTCGGCAGTCACCGAATTGAGCCGCTACCGGCGCGCACTTGCACGTGATGCAGCGGCTAACAGCGATTCATCGACAGAAGAGAGTGGCCCACAGGAAACGGCCGCTGAAGTCCTTGGTGTTCGCGAAGAATCCGACGAACTGTCTCCTGTCGAGCCCCTGTCGGGTCGGGACCTGGAACCGATCTCGCTCGACGAGGAATTGCCGGAAGATGCGACATCGAGCGCTCGCGCGTCCGCCGCGCTCAACCGGAGGGTCGGACGAGTCCAGTTGTCTGGTTCTCGGTCGGGACATAGGAATGGCGCGGCACCACTCCGCCCGCCGCGCCACATGCTGCGCACTCTGAGTACGCGGTGCCCCGGTGTAGGCCCTGGCGGCATTTCCCGCCACAAATCCAGCCGAGACATACTGCGTCCCACTCTGATTGATCGATCCATCAAGCCAAATCAACATGTAGACGATGCAATGCTGCGCTCGCCATCGGCGCCCGCACGCGCCTCGCGGCGGCGCGGTCTCTTCTTCTCAGGGGCCGGCGGGAGGGCATTCACATACGACCCGGCGGATGGCCAGCTGCGGCGAGAGGTAAACCGTGGCAGTCAACCGCAGGGATATTTGCGCCCGATCGACATTGCCGACACCGGCTGAAGTACTACATCTCGGCAAGATCTCCCTTGGACGCTGAAAAGCGTTTCTTGACAGCGGATTACAAATCGCATCACGTTCCATTCATATACAGACATCTCCGGTCTCGACCCGAGACCCCAGACGGGACCTGCTCATGAACACGACATTCGCCTCCGCGCTCAACACCATGACACCCGGCGACGCTGTTATGTGTCTTGCTGCCGGAACGGTCGAGCTTGCTCTCGATGACGCACCGGAATCAATGCGCTGGCACTGGTTCGCCGATCTCCTCGACTCGCAATGGGGGTTGACTGGCAGGCTCGCGCCCATCCTGACCGAGCCGGTCATGTCCGAACTGGAGCAAGCTGCCCGTATGTGCCGCGCCGCAGCACAGCATCCGCTAGACCCACAGGTCTGGATATCGGCATACCAATCCACAACAGCGCTGGTAGAAGACCCTGCGGTGATCTCAGCAGACGCCCTGCACCTCGCGCTCTCCGCAGCCAACGACATCGCACTGGAAGCAATGGACACTCCGCATCCTGATTTTTCGGTCGCCGTCACGCTGGCATTCGAAGCGCTGACATCGGTGGTGGCCGTCGACCGAGAGGTGTCCAGAAGTTGGATTCTGACTGCAATCGGAGAATGGGTCGCGAGGACAGAATCGGATCAGTCAGGCCTCCGATCTGCACAATCGCGCACTAACGCTGACAATAGGCAGATTGCAAATGCTTCCGTTGTTTCTGCAGGATGTAGCGAGAAGACACTGCTGAAAGTGAGAGGGAATGCGTGAAACCGTCGTCCAATCAGAGCCGATGAGTCCAGGTCATTTCGGTTCACCCAGCCCATCCGTCGTCGGGGGCGCGGTCAAAGGAAGGCGACGGCAGAAACGGGCGGGGATTACTCGCGAGAAAATCGTCGACGCCGCCGCACGTCAGTTCGATGCTTGTGGATTTGCCGCGGCAAGTATCAACACCATCATCGAAAATGGGAACCTGACCAAAGGTGCAATATATTTCCATTTCTCTTCCAAAGAGGAACTGGCACAACAGGTTATCGAACGATGGTCAGATATGGTGAATGACGAGTACGTGGCTCTCGGAGAGGCTGGTGATAGGTCCCCCTACCGCCAGCTGGTGCGGTTCTGCAGCGAGATGGCGCACCGTATCGATGCCGATCCCATCCTGCGTGCTGGGTTACTTCTCACTGTCGAACCATCCGTTACGGGCGGGAAAACTGCATATATGAAGTGGCACAAGAGCATTGATGAATTGGTTGTCCGCTCCATAGAGTCAGGCGAGATAAGCGACCGTCCCGCAAGCTACCGACTATCTGATCAGGTGTGCGCGACATTCATTGGCGGGGCTCAACTTCATTCGGTTGATGTGGGCTCACCCAATCTGCGAACACGGATAGTCGACGTGTTCGACGGACTTACCGGCGGTCCGGACTAGCCGAAGCCTCGCCTTCTACGCCGCCCCGCAGAGGCCCTGGATCTTCCCACGGAGCCTGAAAATCTACCGCTCCCGTGTATGCACGTGAGCGGACTCGAATCCCCGGTCGGAAAAGGTCACCCCTAGTATCGGGTTCGTGCCGAACGTGAGAACGCCCGACGCCGATATCTATTACACCGACAGTGGGGGAGAGGGGCCCGTCCTGCTGCTCGGGCATGGATTCTTCATGGATTCGTCGATGTTCGCCCCGCAGATCGATGCCCTCGCCGGCAATGTCAGGGTGGTTGCCTGGGACTCGCGCAGGCACGGACGAACAACCGATCACGGCGCCGCATTCACGTATTGGGATTTGGCTCGAGACTCCCTGGCGGTCCTCGACGATCTCGAGATCGAGACAGCAATCGTCGGCGGAATGTCGCAGGGCGGTTACACCGCGCTACGGACGGCTTTGCTCGCTCCCGAGAGAGTCCAAGCGCTCCTGCTACTCGACACTGAATCGCTCTGGGTTCGGTGGAGACTTCTGGCCTTGGAAACGAGGATGGAAGCATGCCGAATGAACGGGTGTCAGGGAGGCCGACGATGCG
>NZ_JBIYCY010000046.1:0-7667 GCF_044908235.1 Rhodococcus sp. 27YEA6
AGAGTACGAGAAGACGTTCTACGCTACTGAGCAGGGTGAGCAGGCCTTGGTTGAAATCAAATAGCCAGAGCCTCCATCAGACCCAGGGCGATTCAAAACTACCGTTCGAGCAGAGCTAGCGAAGCGCAATTGTCGATGAAGATCGCCGACAGTATGACTGTCGCGCCGACACTGTCACGTTGTTGAAGTCGGCGAACTGGGAGAATCGGTGGGGGGTGAGCACCGCAATGCCATCGTACAAAGGGTCACCGCTACCCGGTCGAGATCATCAACCACTGCGTGTGGCTTTACTTCCGGTTCCCGCTCAGCTTCCGTGAAGTCGACGAACTGATGCTCGAACGCGGTGTGGTGGTCAGCTACGAGACGATCCGGCGGTGGTGCGCCAAGTTCGGGCAGGCCTACGCTAACGAGCTGCGCCGACGGCGGGCGCGGCCCGGTGACACATGGCACCTCGACGAGGTGTTCATCCGTATCAACGGCCGGCAGCACTACCTGTGGCGGGCGGTCGACCAGCACGGCAACGTACTCGACGTGCTGGTCCAGTCGCGCCGAAACGGCAACACCGCCAAACGATTCTTCCGCCGGCTACTCAAAAGTCTGGAGTATGTGCCGCGAGTGCTGGTCACCGACAAGCTGACCAGCTACAGCGTCGCGCACCGCGAGCTGCTGGGCTCGGTCGAGCATCGCCGATCCAAGTACTTGAACAACCGGGCCGAGAATTCCATCAGCCGACCCGACAGCGAGAACGGGCGATGAAACGGTTCACCTCGCCCGGGCACGCGCAACGCTTCCTCTCCGCCTTCTCGGGCATCTCACCGCATTTCCGGCCCGGCGGGGCCGATGTTGCCGCCTGAAAGTGAACAGCCCGGCGGTTTCCCGTAGCGTCCTGTCCCAAACTAGCTGCGCAGCCAGACTTTTTGATTAACGTGACAGTGCCCGCGAAACAGCTCTCGGCGGAGTTGACAGCTTCTGTATTATCCCCCGCCTTCAGACGCGAGAAACACGTCGATCGCCGACTGCAGACGCTCGAGTGCTGCCCCATAGGCGGCGAAACCCTGCTGTTGCGCTTGGCGAACTTCCTCGAGAGCCCGATTGAGCTCGAGGACCGCGTCGATCAACGCGCCGTCATCGCCCATCGACGGAGACACCACCGATCCCTCTGGTGACGGTGTACTACCCGGGACCGACGGTGAGGAGGGTGCGGCGCGGGCGTCTCCTCCTGGAGGTGTGGCGATGGTGCCCGCCCCGGAACCGAAGACCTGATCGAGCGCTTCCGCGAAGGTCGGCGCGTACCCCACCCGAACCCCGCCGCTCCCAGGTTCTCGATAGCTGACGAGCACCCGGGAAAGCTGTGGGAAGGTCGAGCCGTCGACCTGGGTGGTCAATCGTTCGGTGAACAGCGGTTCGACATAGAGGAAACCGCCGTTGGCGATCGGCAACGTCAATAGATTTCCGTAGTGGATGCGATTCGAACGTTCGAGTAGCGTCCTCTCCGATGCCACCCGCGTGTCCGAGATCATCGAATTCTGGGTCTGTTGCGGACCTTGCGTTTGCGTATCGGTAGGCAGTCTCAGTATCTCGAACCGGCCGAAGTGTTCGGGATCCGAGTGAACCGAGAGATAGGCCGAGAGGAATTCTCGATTGAATCCGACCATGGCGCTCGCGAGCCGGAAGGATGGCTCGGCGTTGTCCTGATCCCCGACCACAATGTAGTACGGCAGCTGACTGTCGCTGGTCTCCGATGTCGGGTCACTGGGAACCGACCAGAAGGCGTTGTTGGTGAAGAACTCTCGCGGGTCGTTGACGTGATATTTTGCGAGGCGGTCACGCTGGATCCGGAACAGGTCTTCCGGGTAACGGAAGTGCGCCCGCAACTCATCGGAAATCTCGCTGCCGGGTTTGACGGCACCAGGGAACACACTCGTCCATGCATCGAGGACAGGATCGTGGTCATCGACCTGATACAAGGTCACTGTGCCGTCATAGGCATCGACCGTTGCCTTGACGGAGTTGCGGGCATAGGAAACCTCGTTGGGGGGAGATCTTCTCGGCGGGACGGTTTCCTCGACTTCAGTGAGTACCCCTGGTTGGGAGTAGGGATAGTGCGGGGCGGTGGTGTAGCCGTCGACGATCCAGATGATGCGTCCGTCGACCACGGCGGGATACGGGTTACTGTCGGTCGTCAGCCACGGTGCCACTGCGTTGACTCGCGACGTCGGGTCACGGTTGAAGAGAATTTTGGACTCGGGGCCGATCGCGCCGGAGAACAAGATGTTTCGCTCCGTGTAGCGCAACGCGAATGCCGCACGGTTCATCCACGTCCCGACCGACACTCCCCCAGATCCGGTGTACGTGTATTGCGTTGTGTCGGTGTCATATTCGCGAGGATCAACACCGTCTCGCGATCCCACGATCGCGTAGTCGGGATCCGCCCGGGCGATCACTTCTCCGTAGTAGATGCGCGGTTGCTCCACCGGGATGAGTTGTCGTCCCGCGCTCTGGGAGGCGATGTCGCTGACCGTGTAGATCGGGTAGCCACTGTCGCTGGTGGAGGTTTGACCCGCAGCGTCACGGACTGCGGCGTTCACCCGATTGGCTGGCGCGGCGACGAAACCGTTTCCGTGAGTGTAGACGGTATGGCGGTTGATCCACTGAGTTTGGTTGCCGCTGAGACTGGTCGGTGAGAGCTCCCTAGCTGCGACGATATAGTCGGCGAGTTCGCCGTCGAGAGCGTAACGGTCGATGTCCAGGGTGGGAGTGAATCCGTAAAAGTTCTTCAATTGCTGCTGCTGGGTGAACGTCCGCGAGAGTACATTCGGGTCGAGTAGACGTGCATTGGCGATCGTCGTGACATCTGCCGGGACCTCTCGCGGAGATCGAGTGCCGACACCGGGATAGTCGATGTACTCGATACGGTCCTCGGTCAGACCGTATGCCTGACGCGTGGCATCGATGTTGCGCTCGATGTAACTACGTTCCCGATCGGCAGCGTTGGGCCGGACCGAAAACTGTTCCACCAGCGCCGGCCACACACCCCCGACAAGAATCGACGACAAAATCAACAGCGCCGCCGCCATCGCCGGAATCCGCAGATCATGGACGACAATGCCTGCAAAGAACGCCGCAGCGCACACCAACGCAATCGACAGCAAAATCAAACGAGCCGGCAGAACAGCATGAATATCTGTGAAACCCGCACCGGTGAAAGTCGGCTCCTTCCTCGCGCTCCACAACAGCGAATACCGGTCGAACCAGTACGCAACCGCCTTGAGCATCACGAAAGTTCCCAACAGCACCGCGAGCTGAATGCGGGCAGGACGAGTGACACTCGGCAGATTCGACTTCCTGGACACACTCACACCGCCGAACAGGCAATGGGCACACACGTTGACGACCACAGCGAGAAAGACGACAACGAAAAGCCAATTGAGCACCATCCGATAGAACGGGAGATCGAAGACGTAGAACCCGACGTCATGACCGAACTCGGCGTCCACGGTGCCGAATCCTCCGCCGTGCATGAAAAGCTGCACCGTCGCCCAATTCGCCTGAGCGTGAAGGCCGAACGGGAGCGCGATCAACAACGGAATACCGATACCAAACGTGCGTAGCTTGCCCATCACCATCGTGCGATACGGTTCGATCGGATCCTTACCCTGGACAGCAGCATCGACGAACAAGGGCCGCGAGCGATATGCACACAACAATGCCGCGAAGATCACGAGACCAATCACGGCAGTGACCCCGAAAAACAGAATCAGCCGAGTGAACAAGACTGTCGCCCAGACGCCGCGGTAGCCGACCTCACCGAACCAGAGCCAATCGGTGTAGAGGACGATAAATCGGGGACCGAACAGCAGCGACACAACGCAGAACGCGACGACACCGATCGCAATCCGCGCTCGACGAGAAGTCGGCATCAACCGCTCGGACGAATCCACAGCCGGACTCCCTCCCACGCGATGCGGAAAGATCCTTGCCTGCGGCCCTGGGACCTACCGGTCACGCGCCTTTGGAAAGAGTTTACTAAACGAACCCGCGCACAGGAAGCTCACCGAAGCTGTGGGAACGATCCGCCAGATCAACCTACGACCTACCCCAGGGGAATTTCGATAACCGATCCTGATCGACCCCTTGTCGGTGGCATTGCCGAGGACGCAAGTTCTTCGACACTGAACGTCATACTGTCGTTGTCGAAGTCGTGTCACTCGACGAACGGCCGCTGCTACATGCGAACTCGACTTACCACCTCCATGCCTGCCAGCCGCGACGGACATCAAACACTTGGTGAGGGAAAACAATCCGTCCGAGAAGCTTGCACAATTCGCAGGAACTCCCCTTGCGCTCTATGACGGCGCTGTAAGCCGGCTCGAAGAGCGCCTGGTTCGCGTTGAGGCTGCGCTCTCGGATGGATCGACCACTTGGGTCCCTAACCGCAATGGAACGTCATCGATGGCTACCGTCGAAAACCTTCGACAATAGTGTCAGCTCCACCGCGATGGGCCGGTCGCACTCCGTTGAGCGCGCAACTATCCGACGCCTAGGAGTAGTGCGTCGGGCGATGCGGACAGTTTTCAGTGGAAGGCGAAGGCATAGCCGACGCAAATCGGTAATGCTCGGGTAAAGTTTCATTGTGCGGCCCGTCGACAGACCACACTTCGCCGACGGGCCGACCAGCCTGCGTGTCGATTCCTTGTCCGTTCCGGCACGCACGGCCTACCCGGCTAGGCAGGGACGAGCAGGCCACTCTTGCGAGCTGCCCACCGTACCGGTGGGCAGCTCGCAAGGCCGCCCGGCGGGTAGTCACGTGCAAGCCGGGCGGGTCGGCCAATCACGTTCGACATCAACATCTTTTACATTCCGAGCGCTCCTAGTGAACGATTCGGACTTCCGGGGAGGGTTACTCGGCGAAGACCTAAATTCAGCACCGTGCCCGTTCTTCTACTCTCGTCGACTCCCCCACAACCCAGCCTGTGATCCATGCAACTTCAGCGAGGTGAGCTATGCGTATACAACTCTCGCGGCACCTATGGTGGGATGAATTCTCAGGCGTAGCCCCCGCTACACACGACCACCGCACGCCTGGTGACCCTGCAACCCAGGAGTTGGACGTTCAAATCTCACGGCGGAGAGGGAAGATTCCTTTTACCAGACTAACGCGTCCGTCTGTCCAACTAGATGATTGAGAACTGGCTGCGGTGAGACAATGCGAGGCAAAAATGGCGGGAAGTGAATGCCCTGACGCAATTTATCGGCCGAAATTTCGATGGATCGGTAACCATCCCATGCGCCGTTACAGCACGAAGGTCCCGCGCTTGACACATCGCCGTACGTGTCAGCGAACTCGCCACGCTGTGCCGAAATGCTCTTTCACTGCTGACCCTCACGAGCGACACTGGATACTCTGAAGTACCCCGCCATTCGAGGAGCCATCCGTTGCGCGCAACCAAACTTGAAATCGGCATTCTTCGGTGGCCCTGGGTGATCGGTGCAGCGTTCGGCGGATACGTGGCCTTGAACTGGATCACGCCACTCGACCTTCTTGCCGCTTCCGCGGTGGCGATATTCGCCGCTCTCCTGCTCTTTCGCACCCAGCGTCACCGCACACTCGGCGCCCGACTGGCATCGATCGGAACAGGGCTGATGCTTCCCGGGTGGCCGGCCTTCGTGCTGCAAGGCGTCAATGCACTCTAATAGCAGTGGGCCACTTTTGATTTCGCGCAATCACCTCGTGAACAGTCATCGCATCGCTCACGGTCTCCTCATGCTCTTTGACTGTCGATAGCAGCTTGATTTCGAGGCGGCCGTGTTTCGAGACCATTGTGGCAGTCAGACGAGCGACGACATTGCATCATGCACACCCGGATACCCCGTCGACAATCTCGTCGACATCAGCGAACGGAAAAACTTACTTAGCGAAAAGAGTTAGCGCTCGATACGCATGAGTGCTAAATTCTGATGAGGCCTACGTCACAAGCTAAAGGCTCTGGGCCGAGTCGCGACAATCAGCCACTCGAGCGGCCACGGAGCACACCGCGCGCATTCTTCGCTCGAACAGACCCAATACACCTCAGACCGGGAATGCCGATATATCCCGTCGACATGACTTCAAACCACCCGAAGGAGGAACATGACCACAACCGTCCCCCACAGCCTCCATACCGACAACCCCAAGTGCACCTCCCTCAACGGCAACGAAACAAAAAAGCAACACCTCTCGCGACTACCCGCCGCGTCGATCGCCTTAGGGACACTGTCCATCGCGACATTCTGGATAGTCGGACTCGGCTTCGTACTAGGAATAATTGCGGCGATCTGCGGCGCTCTCGCCACGTCACGGCCCACGGTTGCCGACGACGAAGCAGCATCACTGCGGGCCCTACTCGGCATCGTTGCCGGCGCCGCAGGAATCACCATCTCCACCGGCGCCGCCCTACTCCCCATGCTGGCACAACTGTGAACCACACACAGGGCTTCTCCCACTCCTCTGACCTCCGACTACCGGCCCCCACCGTCATGGTCACCACCTGCGCCCTGCCCGCCGAAGCATCCTCGGCGCCGATGGTGTGCTGACCGGAACCCCACCGCGGCAGGGAATTCCCGTCACCGCAACCACTGGTGTCGGAAACCCGGCAACCCTCGATGTCACTGTCACCGGCGCTCCCGTGATCGACCCTCTCGAGACAGGAGCCCTCGGATCACTGACTCGATCTTCGTGTTCAGTAGCTGATCGCATTCCCAACACGATCCGCGGGTGTGGCGAAATGTACGGGCGCTCTAGAGTTCCCCGTTCAAACAGTTCGTCTCGAGGTTGCGATGTCGAGAATCTCCGAGTGTCGGTCATATCACGCACGCATAAATGCGCGCAGCCATGCATGCACTCTCCGGAAGGCAACAATCGTCGACTCCGAGAACAACGCAGCACCCGCACCCACGACGGAGCGCCGTCACTACGCCGACCACCGTTACCGCTGCCGGGTCCCACAAACGCGGCAACCGATCCGGCAACGCCGATCCCGGATCGCGCACTATCCGAGCAGACGTGCCGGAGGTGAAGCAATGCGATTTCGCCGACGCCGGCCGCCTTGCTCGAGCCGCGCAGGCAGGCTGCCCGCACTGCTCGCAGGCGCGAAAAACCCCAAGATTTCACCACCATCGCGGAAAAGTGGCAGCAAGAGAAGGGCACCGTGATCAAGTCGGCGCTCTGTGCTCACTGGTGCATCCGTTCAAACGCCGACGCCGGTGAGCGTCCCCTGACTGAGGCGACTTGCTCGGGAATCGGGCGTATCCGTCAAGGTAGTCCGTTACAGTTTCCTGTTGTATTTACCGCACCCCCGAGGTGGTGATGCGTACGGACCGCTGTAGTTAACACTCACCTGCGCTACAACGGGCCACCTAATATGGACTCCGCAAAACATTGAGGCAAAACAAGATTGACCTATTGACATGATCTCGAGACTGTACAGCGGGCCACTGACCGGTGTACCGGAGCCTTTGCATCGCCCAAGGCGCTGGATAAGTTGCGGACCATATCTACCGCGGCCACGCCACATCCGCATCGCTTTGCGTGAGTGTCGACGGCCATCGTAAGCTCCCCACTGGCGGCCATTTATGGCGCATTTTGTGGCCATGGTTTCTCCCCGCGTACGGCCAGATAGTTCCCCACC
>NZ_JBIYCY010000047.1:0-7397 GCF_044908235.1 Rhodococcus sp. 27YEA6
AGAGTACGAGAAGACGTTCTACGCTACTGAGCAGGGTGAGCAGGCCTTGGTTGAAATCAAATAGCCAGAGCCTCCATCAGACCCAGGGCGATTCATAAGAGTGGCCTTGGAGTCGACAACTACAGGTTTGAGTTCGCCGTTCACACACCAACGGCGCAGATAGAACTCCGGAACATAGTGATGCCTGCGAGCCGCTTCGGAAGCAGCGAGCGTTTGTGTCGCCTGCACAAAAGAATCGGCGAGCCACTCGTGTTCGAATCGCGTAACCGCGAGGACGGTCTTCATATCCATATGGGAAGACTATCGCGCTAGTCGGCTCTATTCCGTTGCAAGGCAAAGTCACCCAACGAGACCGAGGACAGAGAAGCGATGACACGCACTGTCTGTTCAAAAAACGCGAAGAGATAGCGGAGCCGCAAGGTGTCGGTCGCGGTATTGCGCGGTCAGGCAGTGGAATCCTGGGAGACTGACAAGCGTGGTTGTTTTCATCGGAAACGGATACTTTCCTGGTGCGTCGGCGGTGGATTCGATAATTGCCGTTTGAGTGTCTTCGTCGATGCTGATGACGGTGAACACCGAGACGCCTCCGGTTCCGATCTTTACTTGATCGCCTGGTTTCACGGGATCTCCTCTGCCTGCTGCTCGTAAATGTCTGTCCCTCAGGTGCGTTCACACGGCCATGTTCGCTGAAATCGCAAAGTGCCCGAGGAATGAGTTCAGGTCGCCACCGCTGACCGACGTGCAACCTTGGGTTGCAGGTCAGGACCGCTAATGGTGCTTCGGCCTGGTCAGTGTGGCGACCTGGCGCTCGTCGCAGAGCTGAGCTTAGGTAAGGCGCCCGACAGCCTTGCTCGGGCAACGGCGTCGGCCCTAGTCAGAGTTTGGATCATTACTTGCCGGGAAGGTCGACTGGCGGATGCGCAGTATTCGAAACGTGCAATATTCATCAGCCGCAGGACAGAACGCTGTGAATCTGTCCACCCTGATCCGGTGTCTTCTCGGGTCGACCAGAATGGACGACATGGCGCAGTACTGGAGCGAGTATCCGTTGTCCGACGTTGACGGTCAGGTGCCCAGTGCCCTGCCTACAGGCCGCTACGTCAGCGTCATTTCGAATGGACACGGAGCGCTGACCCCTGGGTTGCGGGACCAGGCCGGTGCTACAGGACACCGTATCCGGCATCCGCGCACCGGCCTGTGCGAGTCACTCGCGGTGACCCGAGCAGAGAACCCGAGGAAGTCTAGTTCGAGCCCTTTACCGAAGAAGACCTGCGGATGGTCAACGACGACGTCAACTCCTACCTCGCCGAGGCCGGAGTCCGGCTGCAACCCCGTGGATACACATGGCACGTGCTGGTGCCTGAGAGCATTCGCGATGGCGAAGAGCTGGAACATGTTCTGCGCGAGAAGAACCAATACATCGAACCGGCCGAAGTCCTCACAGCAATAAAGGGATTGTACGAATCACTGGTCAGTCGGATACCGCCGACTTCCTGACGCCCACCACGGGCCTGCAAGTCTCAGCCAGACCAAATCTGTTGCATGATCATCCACAGCAACTCACGGAGAGGCTGCGGAAACGGGCTCCAGTACAACCACCAATTGTCCACAATGAACCCTTACTCAATTGTGCTGTTGCAATGACTCAGTGTCGCCCTGGCAGGTTGACTTCGTCGAATGTCGTCCGTGCGCAGACCTTTGAACGAAGGGTGGCGCAGTGCGCCGCACGTACCGCATCGCGGAGCAAGTCAAACCGGAGGCACTCGAGACGTCGACAAGCCGATGCGTCATCGGGCCCAATGCGTCATCCGTCAGATCCTGCTTGCCCGCAACGACTACGAGCCGTGTCCGACCACCGAGAATTCATCACCGTGCCGAGCCCTCATAGCCTCGACGAGCACGTCGATCGAGCCCAGCAACTCCGCTGGCGGCGTGGTCAGGTCGAGGGCGTGGCAGTAGATGGTGATGTCGGCGCCGACAACCTCGACCGCATGAGAAGCGGTATCGCCTTTCGCGTAGATCAAGTGACCTTCCCGTAGTCCGAGTGCGGTGCAATACGCGGTCAGTTGGTACATGTCCGCGTTCGGCCCCCTCTTGCCGGCCGCGGTTGTTTTGTACTTGGCGTCGATCACCGCCACGGGCTTGTCGTCGCTGTCGCACCAGGTCAGGTCAGGTTCGATCGCGGGCGGTGCGGCCGTGATCGAGGTAGCGTGTCGGGCCGGATCCGGGGCGCACTCCCCTGCCGCCGCGGCTGGCGATCGCAGCAGCGGTGGTGGTCATCAGGAAATCCTCGAACACTGTCCCCATGTCGAGGACGAAGCCTCGCACGACGACAGTCCGATGCGGTGCTCGATGGACCGATGCTCGGTGATCAGCTCCGACAACTGCAATGCCCAGTGGTAGCGCTCGTTCAATCTCGTTCTCGCCGAGGACGGTTCGGCACCAGCGGTGGGCCGTGTGATGTCGGCGAGGGTGCGGCGACCCCTGGCCAACCTCGTCTGCAGACGGGGCGGGACTACCGCGGAATCGAGCAGAATCAAGGTGGCGGCGAGCAGCAGCTGGTTTTCGGCGATGTCTTCGCCCCTATTCGTCGTAGCGGATCACCCGCCGGCAGTGCGAGCGAAGAATCGTCGGGTTATCTGATCGCCTACGCGGAGCCGTCCGCGCAAGACCGGGCCCGAGTCTTCGACTTCGCGGTAGCCGGAAAGCAGTCCACGGGGTGCTGTCAAGTTGTTGAAAATGCCTGATCTGGGATGATCTGTAGGTGTCGTCCACGTACAAAGGGTTCCGGTTTCCTCGGGAGATCATCTCCCACTGCATATGGCTGTACCACCGGTTCACGCTTTCGTTTCGCGAGATCGAACTACTGATGGCTGAGCGCGGGATCGACGTGACATACGAGACGATCCGCACCTGGTGCGCGAGGTTCGGACCCGAATACGCCCGCAGGCTTCGCCGACATCAACCAAGCACTGGCGACAAGTGGTATCTCGACGAAGTCTTCGTCAAGATCGGCGGAGTCCGAAAATACTTGTGGCGGGCTGTCGACCAAGACGGCAACGTGCTTGACATCCTCATCCAAGCGAAGCGAGATGGCACGGCGGCGAACAGGTTCTTCAGGAAACTACTGAAGAAACAAGGCCACCCGCCGCGGGTACTGATCACCGACAAACTCCGCAGCTACGAGGTCGCGCACCGGAAGACGATGTCGACAACTGAGCACAGGCAAAACAAGTACTTGAATAATCGGTGCGAGAACTCCCATCAACCGACCCGACAACGTGAACGCGCGATGAAAGGGTTCCGCTCTGTCGGTTCAGCGCAGAGGTTTCTGGCCTCATTCAGTCGCATTTCGCCGCACTTCCGCCCACCCCGCCACCGGATGGCCGCCACCGATCACCGCACCGAAATTGCCGCCCGATTTCAGGTGTGGGATCAGGTCACAGAACAGGTCCTCGCTGCCTGAACGTCGCTCGGCGTGATGGCGTGATGTGCCCGAAAACAGTTGCACACCAGACAACTTGACAATACCTCGAAAAGACGTACGAGACAATCCATACCTGGTGCACGAAGTTCGGTCCCGAGTACGCCCGCAGGGCTAGGTCCTTCAGTAACGCAGCAGGAACGCGCGCTGCATGTCTTCGACCGATAGCTCGCCCGCAGGCAGGCTGGCTCGTTCCGCCACAGGAAGATTGGGCATGGTCAGTCCGTGCAGCAGGACCTGGAGCAGACCGATGTCCCGAACCATGCCGGCCATCATGGTGAGTAGGCCGCTGTCGCCGCTTTGCCGCGCCCCGGCGCGGCGTACCAATGCACTCCAGAAGGCAGCAGCGGTGGGACATTGACGACGGGCGCCTGTGATGACATTCCTGACCCGGATCCGGAACGATCTTTCACCGCCACAATTTCGTATTACACTAATATCTATGACTGACGAAACGATCAACAATCAGCCCGTCACCGACAGCATGATCGAAGAATGGGCAGACGAAGCCGAGACCGGTTACGACGTCGAAAAGTTGCGCAAACGGGGCCGGCCCGCCCTCGGCGTCGGTCCCGGCGCAGTAGTGCCCGTACGGATGGACGCCGCATTGCTCGAAGCGTTGAACGCCCGCGCAGAACAAGAACACGTCTCCCGATCCGAAGCGATCAGAGAAGCAGTGCGTGCCTGGACCCAGGTCGCGTGAAGGCACATAAATCCGCACTCAAACACGGAATCAGCGAAGACGCCGGCATCTACGCGGCAGAGCACCACGTGTACGTCGCCGACTTGGACGACGACAACCCCGCCCGCCAATTCCGGCTGGGC
This sequence comes from Rhodococcus sp. 27YEA6, assembly GCF_044908235.1. Classification (NCBI taxonomy): domain Bacteria; kingdom Bacillati; phylum Actinomycetota; class Actinomycetes; order Mycobacteriales; family Nocardiaceae; genus Rhodococcus; species Rhodococcus sp. 27YEA6. Next base: position 4,310 of record NZ_JBIYCY010000047.1, read on the forward strand.
TTCGACCCGAACGGACGCCTCCTGGAATTAGTCATACTGCGCTTCGACAGCGGAAACGAGCTACTCATACACGCCATGAAGGCCCGATCTCAGTACGTTGATCTTCTGTAATCGATCTTTGTTCGCCGAGCGCGATGCAGGGAAGGTCAACCTGCTCGCCGGTGAAAGGAGGACATCGCCATCAACGCTGGGCGATCGCGGCCTGCACCGACGCAGGTGTGTTCGCGTCCGCCGCCCCGTGCCGAGAACTGGCACCACCGCCCATTCTCGCCACCGGTGGGGCGACATGCAGTTCACACGACATCCCTCACCCCCATGACACTGAAATTCCACGCCACACCCGGAAGTTGTTTGTGTTCTTTCGGTCGCCGAAGTGGGCCATGGAGTCAGATCAGCCTCGCCGCCTTGGTGACTCACAATCCCAATCGGACGCGGACCACCTCGTTTCCGTCGGCATATGTGTCGACGTAGCGACCGGCCCCGCGCTGGTAGCGCGAATCCACCGATGCCGGGTCGTGAGCCATGAACACCACATCGGGACGTCCGCCGTTGTAGCGCTGGTACAACTCGTAATTCCAGCCGTCGGGGGCGTAATCATCGTCCCATTTCAATCGTGCGACGGGGACGAATCCAGACTTCGCATAGATGGCAGGTAAAACTGTGTCGAAGCAGTCCAGCCGCCGTCCACCTGCAGCGACTGCGGTTTCGAGCATTGAATTCGCGGCACCGGGGTGGTTACTGTCCTGATGTGCGTAGAGCGAGACGATTTCGTCGTCGTTGAGCGCGATACCGGAACGGCCGTCGTCAGTCACGAACAGCCGCATACTTGCGTATTCGTCGTCGTTGTAGACGTACACCGACGATGCGTGCGGGTTTCCCTCTCTCAACGCTTCCATCTGGCGGCGGTATATCTGCGCGTCTCGTGGATGCAGTTCATGCAGCGTGGGAGTGCTTTTTCCCAGATTGCGAAACTGTTGTGCGCGTGCGTCCGGCAATCGATGTATCCCGACTGGCGTGATGTGCCGGCCATCGATCAGAAGCCGTGGAACTTCGCCAGATCGATCGCCAAATCGTCCCACTCCTGTTCGATCGCCAAACGTTCGGCTTCCGGCAGATCCGGAGTCCATCCCCACTGGCGCCAGAACACTTCGCGCTGCTCCTGTGTCAGGGTCGGTATCTCGTTCGTGGCCATTACCATTGTCCTTCGAGTCGTCGTGGGCGGAGCCTGATGTTGCTCTAATCTGCTGCTCGCGTAGCGCTTTGCCCACTTGGAGGCGATGCTGCAGCTTTTCTCGCTTACCTGGATCGTCCTCTGCGCCGAGTTGATTGCGCAACTCGGTTTGTCCGCCAGGAGTGGCGTCGTATTCGGCGGACCGGGCGTCGAGTTTCGTTTTCGCAGCGTCCAATCGTTGCCGGTTGCGGGTGATCGCCGAGTTCGCGTCGAACAATGCCTGGGCGGACTCGTGCCGACGTCGGGCGCTGTCGAGTCGTGCTCGCACGTGCGGGGTGCAGCGAGGGCCGGGGTACTTCTGGCACATCTATCGGCTCCCCCGATCTGCCGCGTCGACGAGACGGCCGAGCATGGCTCCGAGGTTTTCGGCGGCGATGTCGACGAGTTCGCTTCTTTCGGTGAGGTATTGGTCGCGGCGCAGTTCGATCATCACCGAGTACACGTGGCGGTCGGTGTTGTAGTGGTCGAGTGGTACGTACGTGCCGGAAAATGGGGTGTCGATGCCGATGTCCTCGAGTGGGGAGAACGCGGCGTAGGCGGTCTCGATGAGCCAAGGCGGTGTGTGGTGTGGGTCGGTGCCGATGCACAGGGCGGGACGCTGGTCGTCTGGGTTCAGCTCGTAGGCCGACGGCACTGTCGGGTAGGAGTGGACGTCGATGATCACGGCGCGGCCAGTGGCGGCGATGCGGTCCGTCACCAGGTCGGATATCGCGGCGGCGTAGGGATGGAAGTAGTTATCGAGCAGTGCATCTCGTGTGGCGTTGTCGGAGTTGCGCAGGACGTCTCCGTTGCAGGTTCGGGTGTAGACCGCGCCGCGGCCGACGGCGTTGAGTTGTTCGCGCTCGTCGGGGAATCGTTCGGGATCAATGCCCAGCCGCGAGAGGTCGTTGCGCAGTGTCCACGGCCGCGGTGTCACTGATTGCGCAGCGTGCTGGGCGATCACGTCGGTGTGCGCGTCGGTGATCTCGTCGAGTTCGGCGGCGAGTTGATCGTCGGTGACGGTCAAGGACGAGCGGATCTCGGGTGGAATAACACGCGAGGCGTGCGGGACGTGCAAGATGACGGGCGAGGATGTATCGCCCGCGATCAGTGTTCTCGTGTTCACGAAATCTCCTTGGCGAGTGTGGAACTGGTGCCGGTTTCAGTTGATGACGTCCACGAACCAGCGACCGTCGAGTTCTTTGGCGGTGATGGTCTGTGGGAACTGTGCGGGCGGCTGGCCGGGACGCATTTCGGTGAGAGCGACGGAGTAGATGCCAGCCGAGATCGGTGTGATGCGCACGCAGTGGGTGGTTCCTGTTGGGACGGTGTCGATTCCGGCTTGGATCTTCTCCCCCGCGGGCAGGGACGTGCCGGGGGTGGTGAGTGCACGGACGGCTGTTCCGGAGCGGGTGACGTAGTAGGCGTGCTCGAACGCTGCGATGACTCCGGGGCCGCTTTTCTGGTCGCCGGGGTCGGTGCGGCATGCGGCGGGGTCGGTTTCAGTTGTCGGTGTGAAGGCGAGAGTGGGCGGGGTGACGTCGAGGGTAGGTGCCGTTTCCGAGACGTCTGTCTCGTCGGCGATTCTTTCCTGTGCGCGCTCGTCGTTGCCGGAGAGAAGACGCAGGACGAACCAACCGAGCAGCGCGACCACGACAATCAGGGCAGCGACGTAGCGCAGTCGGGGCGATCGAGAAGCCTTCTTGCGCGGACGCTTCGGCGCTGTCGGAGGCGTGGGTGCGGTGACTGTTGTGGCCGTGTCCGCGCCTGCGCCGTGGGGTGTGCCGCCGAGTAGGTCGATCACTGCGGGGTGTCTCTTCGTGTTCGTCATCGCTGTCGCCTTTTCGGTGCTCGTTCCTGGTTCTGCAGTGGCGCATG
>NZ_JBIYCY010000048.1:0-6799 GCF_044908235.1 Rhodococcus sp. 27YEA6
TGTCGGTGGCGGTTCACGTGCGGCGTTGACTGCGCAGGTGCGTCCGGTTCGGGTGCCGTTGTCGTTGGCGCAGCAGCGCATGTGGTTCCTCAACCAGTTGGATACGAGCTCGGCAGGGAACAACGTCCCGGTTGCGATAACTCTCACCGGAGAACTGGACGTCTTGGGGCTGGAGCAAGCGGTCGCCGACGTTATCGGCCGTCACGAGGTTCTGCGCACGGTCTACCCCGAGGTCGACGGCGTCGGCTACCAGAAGATCGTTGCACCGGCTGATGTCGACGTGAACCTCGCTGCAACCTCGGTCTCGGATTCGGAGATCGTTTCCGAGGTAACGAACTTCGTAGCGGCAGGCTTCGACGTGACGGCCGAGGTGCCGTTGCGCGCCAAGCTTTTCCAGATCAAGGACGACGAGCACGTTCTGGTATTCGTGGTGCATCACATCTCGACCGACGGTTTCTCGATGGGCCCGTTGACCCGCGACGTCATGACCGCCTACTACGCCCGAACCAACGGCCAGGCTCCGACCTGGACGCCGTTGCCGGTGCAGTATGCCGATTACTCGTTGTGGCAGCGTGAGGTTCTCGGGTCCGAGGACGATCCGCAGTCCGTCATCGCGCAACAGATCACTTACTGGGCGCAAGCACTGGACGGCGTGCCCGAACAGTTGAATCTTCCGGGCGATCGGGCTCGGCCGGCGGTATTCTCCGGTCAGGGAGCGACATTCGAATTCTCGATCGGTCAGGAATTGCATGAGCGGCTGATCAGCGTGGGCCGGGAACACAATGCGTCGATGTTCATGGTGGTCCATGCGGCTCTGGCGTCGCTTCTCGCTCGTCTGTCGGGAACAACGGACATCAACATCGGTGCACCGATGGCCGGGCGAGGTGAATCCGAACTCGACGATTTGATCGGAATGTTCGTCAACACCCTGGTTTTGCGTACCGAGGTTGATCCTTCGGCGGCATTCACAACACTTCTGGCCTCGGCTCGGGAAACCGACCTTCAGGCGTTCGCGCACTCGGACCTTCCGTTCGAGCGGCTCGTGGAAGTGCTGGATCCCGTTCGGTCGAGGGCACATCACCCGCTGTTCCAGGTGGCATTGGCATTTCAGAACCTGGGGCAGAACTCGTTGGCTCTGCCCGGTCTGACGGCGGCCGAGTTCGAAATCGACGAGACCGTGGCCAAGTTCGACCTGCAGCTCACGATCAGTGAGGTATCAGAAGGGCTGTCGGCGACGTTCACGTACGCGACGGATCTGTTCGACGAATCGACCGTCCGCGGATTCGCCGCACGATTGATGCGCATTCTGAACGGAATTGCGACGGACCCCGCAACTTCAGTGGGTGACATCGAAATCCTCGACGCGTCCGAGCGTGAGGTTCTGACGAGTCAAAGGGCTTCGTCAGGAGTAGCGCAGGCGCCGTTGGCCGAGATTCTTGCCGACGCTGCTGCGCGCTACCCGGACAACGTCGCTTTGCGCTACCCCGGCACGGCGCAGGCCGCGGCCGGTAGGTCCATGACGTATCGCGAGGTCGACGAGTGGTCGTCGAAGCTGGCCCGCGTTTTGATCAACCGTGGTCTCGGGGCTGAAGATCTTGTGGCGGTGTCGATTCCGAGATCCGTCGAATCGATACTCGCGGTCTGGGCAGTGTCGAAGACCGGGGCAGCGGTCGTTCCGATCGATCCGCACTATCCGGCAGACCGTATCGCGCACATGCTCAGCGACTCGGGTGCGAAGGTTGGCCTCACCCTCGACGTCGAACGTCCGAATCTCGCCGACGACGTCGAGTGGTTGGTCGTGGACGGACCGCTCGGCGAACAGATGATCGCCGGAGTGTCCGGAGCGCCAATCGATGCCGAGGAACGTGTCCGTCCACTGACGACTGCTCATCCGGCTTGGGTCATCTACACCTCCGGCACGACAGGACTGCCGAAGGGCGTTGTCGCAACCAACGCGGGACTGGCGAGCTTCAGTGTCACGCAGGCCGCGCATTACCTCGTGAAGCCCACCTCGCGGACATTGCACTTCGCGTCACCGAGTTTCGACGCGTCGATGCTCGAGTTGTTCCTCGCGGTGGCCACCGGCGCGACGATGGTCATCGTCCCGCCTGGCGTGTACGGCGGCGACGAACTGGCTGAGGTGTTCCGTAGCGAACGAGTCACGCATGCGTTCATCACACCCGCTGCCCTGGCGTCGATGGACCCGAGCGGCCTGGACGACCTGACGGTGGTAGGCGTGGGTGGCGAAGCGTATTCGCCGGAACTGATCAGCAAGTGGACGACAGGGGACGGATCGGCCGCGTCGGCTTCGGCTCCCAGGACATTCCTGAATGTCTACGGCCCGACCGAGACGACGATCGTGACGAACGTCAGCGTTCCGCTTCTGCCCGGTGACCGAATGGACATCGGCGCCACGATCGGTGACATGGCCGCATTCGTCCTGGACACACGACTCAATCCAGTTCCACTGGGAGTCTCGGGCGAGCTGTATCTGTCCGGTCCTCAGGTGACCCGCGGCTATCATCGTCGTCCAGGCTTGAGTGCCGATCGATTCGTGGCAAACCCGCACGGTAATCCGGGCGAGCGAATGTACCGAACCGGTGACGTGGTGCGCTGGGTCGCTGGAACGGCACCCTCCACCTACGCCGTGGAATACGTGGGCCGCAACGATTTCCAGGTCAAGATTCGCGGTTTCCGTATCGAACTGGGCGAAATCGATGCATCGCTGACGGCACACCCCGAGGTCGAGTTCGCTGCGACGATGGGTACGACCCTGCCGTCGGGTGCCCCGGCGCTGGTGTCGTACGTGTTCACCGGAAAGCACGCTTCGGTCACTTCGGCGGAATTGATCGAATTCGTCTCCAGAACCCTTCCGGCCCATATGGTTCCGGCTTCGGTCATGGTCTCCTCGGACATGCCGCTCAGTCCGGCAGGCAAGCTGGACCGAAAAGCGCTCCCAGCACCGGTTTTCGAGACCAAGGAATTCCGCGCCCCGGTCACCGAGATGGAACAAATCCTGAGCGAGATCTTCGCGGACGTTCTCGGCCTGGATCGCATCGGCACCGACGACTCGTTCTTCGCTCAGGGCGGCGACTCGATCATGTCCATCCAACTCGTCTCTCGTGCGAAGGCACGTGGGGTCGTATTCGCACCCAGTGACGTCTTCGAGAGCAAGACTGTCGCGGCATTGGCCGAAGTGGCGAAGTATGCCGCCGACGTCGAGGCCGCGGTGGTGCTCGAGGAGTTGCCGGGCGGTGGAGTCGGCTGGATGCCGTTGACGCCGATCGAACGATTCATGGTCGAGCGCGGTGGCAGCTACAACCGATTCACACAGACGATGACTCTCGAGCTTCCACTCGGAGTGCAGCGAGCCGACATCGTGCGAACACTCGCTGCAGTCGTCGACCACCACGACATGTTCCGCTCGCGGCTGATCTCCGACGGTCGCGGATGGGGGATGTCGGTCTCCGAGCCCGGAACCGTGGACGTCGAGGATCTGCTCAGCCGCGTCGATGTCGACGCGGCTGCGGACGAGTCGACAATTGTTCTCACGGCTTCCAAGGGCCTCGACGAGGCTCTCGGCCGGTTGAATCCGGCGGACGGCGTAATGGTTCAGTTCGTGTGGGTCGACTTCGGTCCCACTCGCACCGGGCGCTTGATCATTGCTGCACATCACCTGATCGTCGACGGGGTTTCCTGGCGAATCATCGTTCCGGATCTGGTGTCGGCTGCGGCTCAGATGGCCGGGGCGAGCGGAGCGACGGGGGATGTTGCTCTCGAGCCGACCGGTACGTCGATGCGACGCTGGGCTCATGCTTTGTCCGAAGAGGCCCATCGGGATTCGCGTGTGGCCGAGCTGGATACGTGGCGGAAGGTGTTGCAGACACCGGACCCGGTGCTGGGTAAGAGGGCGTACGACTCTGCCGTCGACGTTGCGGCAACGGTTCAGCGGATAAGCGTGACGGTCCCCACTCAGGTGACGGAGACTCTGTTGACCACGCTGCCGGAGGTTTTCAACGGCGGCGCCAACGACGGCCTGCTCGCTGGACTGGCACTCGCGCTGATCGAGTGGCGTCGCCGAGCCGGAATCGACTCGACGTCTGCTTTGCTGCAACTCGAGGGCCACGGTCGCGAAGAAGCCGTGATTCCTGGCGCGGATCTGTCAAGGACCGTTGGCTGGTTCACCGCTGCCTTCCCGATCAGTCTCGATCTTTCCGAGGTAGATCTGGGTGACGCTTTCGCCGGAGGTGATTCGGCGGGACGCGCGATCAAAGCAGTGAAGGAACAGCTTCTGGCGATCCCGGACAAGGGCGTCGGGTACGGACTGCTGCGCTACCTGAACGAAGACACGCGCGCAGTGCTTTCTCGCTTCGCCGGGGGACAGGTCAGCTTCAACTACCTGGGACGAGTTGTCGCCGAGGATCTTCCGGCAGGCGTCGAGGGACTCGGGTGGCTGCCGGCCGGCGATTTCGCCAACGTGTCGGCACCCGAAGACGTCGACATGCCCGCAAACAAGGTCGTCGACATCAATGCGATCGTCAACGACGGCGCAGACGGTGCTGTTCTGGAGGCCTCTTTCGCATACCCCGTCGGTGCCATCGACGGCGAGAGTGTCGAGACATTTGCACAGATTTGGGTCGAAGCACTGACTGCCCTGGCGGAGCATTCTCGCTCCGTCGGAGCCGGTGGACTCACACCGTCCGACGTGCCGCTTGTCTCCGTGAGCCAACGAGATATCGACGGCTTCGAGAATCGATTCGGTACGGTGACCGACATCTGGCCCCTGGCACCGCTGCAGTCCGGTTTGCTCTTCCACGCGATGTTGGCAGAATCCAGCGTCGACCTCTACTCGGTGCAGATGATTCTCACTCTGTCCGGGAAGGTGGATGCCGACCGCTTGCGCACTGCAGCACAGGGAATCATCGACCGTTATGCGAACCTGCGAACGGCATTCACGGCCGACGACGACGGAACGCCGGTCCAGATAGTCCTCGAAGACGTTCCAGTCCCGTGGCGGAACATCGATCTCAGCGATATTGCGGCCGTCGACCGTGAGGCAGCTCTGAACGAAGTTTTGACGGCTGACCAGGCGACACACTTCGACATGGCGTCACCGCCGTTGATTCGGTTCACCTTCGTCACCATGGCGGAGGGGGACTATCGCTTGGTGGTGGCGAATCACCACATTATTCTCGACGGTTGGTCGGTGCCACTGCTCTTGCAGAACCTGTTGGCGCTGTACGCGACGCGTGGTGACGACTCGGTTCTTCCGCGTGTGCGTAGCTATCGCAATTACCTGGCGTGGCTTGTCGATCAGGATCGTGATCGATCACTCACAGCCTGGGCGGATGTGCTTTCCGGCGTCGAAGAGCCGACGCTGCTTGCTCAGGTCACAGGCGGACAGGAATTCACCGCGCTGTCACAGAAGCTGAACGTGTCGATGTCGTCGGAGACAACCGCGGCGCTCACCGCTCTGGCCGCACGACTCGGGGTCACCGCCAACACGATCGTGCAGAGCGCGTGGGCGGTCCTGCTCGGTGCGTTGACCGGAACCGACGACGTTGTCTTCGGTGCAACAGTGTCCGGCCGGCCACCGGCGCTCACCGGCGTCGAATCGATGGTCGGGTTGTTCATCAACACCCTCCCCGTGCGGGTGCGCCTCGACGCCGGGGAGTCCGTCGAAGAATTGGTTGCCAGGGTCCAGATCGAGCAGGCGAGAATGCTTGATCATCACTATCTCGGTTTGACCGATGTCCAGAAAGCAGCGGACGTCGGAACACTGTTCGACACGTTGGTTGTATTCGAGTCGTACCCGGTCGACCGTGAGGGCCTCGCCGCACAGGCGGATGTTCTCGACGGAATGATGATCGACGACATCGCCTCGGACGATTCCACGAACTACCCGTTGACCCTGCTGATCGCACTCGACGAGCAGTTGCACTTGACGCTGCGGTACCTACCGGACTTCTTCGATGCCGACTACGCAACTGCGTTGCTGGACAGAGTTCTTCGACTGCTCTCCTCCGTAGCCACCGATCCTTCGGTGCGTGTTGGTGACGTTGATATTTTGGATTCTGTTGAGCGTTCGTTGGTGCTCGAGGGGTGGAATGACACGGCTCGTGAGGTTGCGGGTGTGTCGGTGTTGGACGGGTTTGTTGCGCAGGTGGCGGCGTCTCCGGATGCGGTAGCGCTCTCGTTCGAGGGGCAGTCTCTGTCGTATGCGGAGTTCGATGCTCGGGTGAATCGTTTTGCCAGGTATTTGGTTTCGGTGGGTGTGGGGCCGGAGTCGTTGGTGGGTGTTGCGGTTCGTCGGTCGGTTGATTTGTTGGTTGCGGTTTACGGTGTGCTCAGGGCTGGTGGTGGGTATGTTCCGGTGGATCCGGATCAGCCTGCGGAGCGTAATGGGTATGTGTTGGCGGCGGCGTCGCCGGTGTGTGTGGTCAGTACTTCTGATGTTGGTTTCGATGCTGGTGTGGTGCCGGTGGTCGAGGTTGATGTTGTTGATGTGTCTGGTTTTTCGGATGCTCCTGTTTCGGATGTGGATCGGGTTGCGCCGTTGCGGTCGGGGAATACGGCGTATGTGATTTTCACGTCGGGGTCGACGGGTCGGCCGAAGGGTGTGGCGGTCAGTCATCGCAGTGTGGTCAATCAGGTGTCGTGGTTGGCGGAGCGTTATGCGGTGTCGGGTTCTGATGTGGTGTTGCTCAAGACTCCGGTGACGTTCGATGTGTCGGTGTGGGAGTTGTTTGTTCCGTTGGCGGTGGGTGCTCGGTTGGTGGTGGCTACTCATGACGGTCAT
>NZ_JBIYCY010000049.1:0-5165 GCF_044908235.1 Rhodococcus sp. 27YEA6
AGAGTACGAGAAGACGTTCTACGCTACTGAGCAGGGTGAGCAGGCCTTGGTTGAAATCAAATAGCCAGAGCCTCCATCAGACCCAGGGCGATTCACCTTAACCTGTCAGCTGCCGAACGTAGGTTTCCAGCGGGGAGGGTTTGCGCCTTCGTGTTCGCCTGCGAATCGTGAGGGACTTCGGTTGGGGGAGGTCGATCCGCGTATATTGTCACGCGGAATGCTCTTTATCGCAGTTGTGCAGAGGATTTCGTTCACGGATTCGAACATTAGAGTCGTGCGCCGTTCGACTTCCGTGAGTACATTGCTCGGATCGGCGTATTGACGGTGCGCTGTTCGCGCACTCGAAGGAATGCTTCGCATTCCGTCAACATTCGTTTCTCAGGACTCAAAGGTTCCACAACGCCAACAGTTCGGCCCGAAGACTGAGCGAGCGAACGTAGTGGTTGGACCGCAGTTGTGCGCTGGGGTGCCCGAACTCGACAAGATACCTCTCGGTGTCTGCCACAGGAAGCGGTAGCAGGTCGTTGCGAACGCGGAGAAAGAACTGAAAATGACTGGGGGAATCCGGTATTCGATCCTGGTTGGATATCACGACAGCGGGTGGCAATAACAATTCGTTGTCCGTGGAGACGCGGATGACGACGTCCCCACGTGCCATGCTGCTTGGTTTTCCGAGTCTGAGTGTTTCGAGTCGATATCTCACGCTCGGATTGACCGAAAGATGCTTCGTTGAAGTCTGTTTCACAGGCGCGATGCGCACGGAGGGACGGGTTTCGTGATCGCTGACTTGCCTGATAAATACTCGGTTGGTCGGAGCAAGAGGAAAGTCGTTGTCAAGGTTCTGCATTCGGCCAGTGATGCCAGGTTTGGGTACGGCACGCCCGATCGCCCATTCGCGCGCGGCGTTGTCGATGAATATTTGGTCTACAGCAGTGGTTTCGTCGATATTGTTGATGAACGCGCGACTGTCGGCAACCACTTGGGGGTCATCGGAAATGACGACCGCTTCATGGGTGAATGTGGAATTTTCGGAAGCATTCGGCGAGCCGATTACAGCTCGTTGGTTCGTCACGATGACCTTGGCGTGCAGTGTTGACGACGACAGGATGCGAACGCCCTTGCTGAGGTAGTGCGCAAGAACGGCAGGTGAAGTGGCGTGGGCGCGGATCGCCGCGGTAGAAGCATTGACGATCAGAAGGTCTCCACTGCGAAGTGGAAGTAGTTCGGGCGCAAGGTGTCCGAGATAGGGGACAGCGGCATAGCGTGGGCCTCGCGTGCGGATCGCGCGAGTGATGTGTGGCCACGGGTTCGGTCCGTGGAAGCTGGTCCCCATAGCCTAGAACGGTAGCGCGAATCGGGCCCGATTTCTGGCGCCTGCGTGAAAGCTGCCGTTGTTCTGCGTCGTCTCCGGAGCAAAAGAAACTTCCGGATATCTGTGATCTGTCGTGGAGGTCGAAGAATGTTGTAGTGATCAACCCTGCCGGGTCAGACGGCGTTAAACCCCAGTGCGACTGCAGCGCTGTCGATTCGGCGTGCGATTTCAATACGGGACGGTGGCAGTAATGGTGCCGGACGGGTGGGAAGGGTCTGCTGCTTGTTCGAGCAGCGCCCCGCACAGTGCACCGGGAAATTTACCGCGGTACGCGATGCCGCGGGGGTGAGGGCGGGCGTGGTGGATCGTGCGGGCCCATGCCTGGAGGGGCGTGTAGGCCTGAGATCGTAGGCGCTCGCCGTGTGGATATCGGGTGGCTGATGTAGTGTCGCTGGCGGGCCGAGTCGATTCGTGATCGGTGCTCGAAAAGTGAACGCGCAGAAAACGTCTCGGCATTCTAGTGTAGGTCGGGCGGCGTGGTCTTCATGAACTGATGGACCCGTGCCTCGTGACGGGGAAGCCGGGCGTGTTGGGCTGCAGTGGAGGTTCGTCTACCACTCTTTGGCAGCCTCTCGTCGCGAGTTCAGGTGAGGTGGCGGCTGGGAGGCGTCAGCGTGGCTTCGGCGCCCCATCAGATAACAGGCGGTAGCGCCGGCGTGATGGTTGTGAGCGCAACGTAGGACATTGCACTCACTGGAGACGTTGTGGCGAAGAAGATTCCGTTGAGATAGATCCATGAGGTTGCGACGGCACCGGCGATCAGTGCTGCGATTGTCACGGTGGTGGCTGCACGCTCGCGGAAGAGGAGCATCACGGCCCCGACGCTGGGCTTTCGGGCGGGGTCAGCGCGGATAACCTCTGGCTACGGTGCGTGCAAGGATACCGAGCGTGGCTTTGAGAGATCCTTCGGCGATGACGGGAAAGATTCCTGCTTGCCGCCAGGTGGGGCCGATATCAGACCAGTCGTAGTACGAGGTCACGAGGGAACTGTGGCCGTCGTCGGCCGGCTCGATCCGATATCCGTAGACGTGCCCGATCGGAGGCCGAACAGTTCCGAGGATGGTCCATGCTATTTCGCGTTGGGGAACAAAGGTTTTGATCGTCACTGTGACGTCGTACTGTCCCATGGGTAGGTCGCCCAGAGCTTCGCGATCCATGTGGACGACGAATTCGTCGCCGGTCGCGGTCACGAGTTCGCCATCTGCGCCCATCAGCATTCCGGATCCGTCGATGGCGACGTGCCCCTGAGGGTCGCAGAGGACCGCGAAGATCGATGCGGGGTCGGCACGGATGGTGCGCTGTACTTCGATCCGTTCGCTAGTCATGTGGCGAATGCTGCCATACCGCCGATCGGTCGGCGAGGTTTCTCTCGTTCGGTGGGTGCATTCATCGGCTTCGGTCGGCGAGGCGGGGTGATGCGCGGAGATGTCGGATGCTGTCCACCACGATCAGCCCCGCCACAGCCACTCCGGTGACGGCCACCAGGAGTGGGCTTAGTTTCGTGACAACTGGCGGTCTCGAGTTGTACTGCACCAGCGTCAGCGGAACCGGAACCATCCCTCCAGCGCCCGGTAACGTGAACTCCGGAACGGGCGGCATCAACATCAACATCGCGAGCGTGGGACTGTCCGGATGTGACCTCGAAGGTGTGCCGGCAACGATCACCACGTCCGGTTCCTGGGCTCTGAACGTCAACGCCGACAGCGGATCACCGATGGGAAGTATCAAAATCCCCAACGGCGGAGCCCACGTAGTCGCTGGTAGCTGCGTCATCGACGTCACCGCCAGCACCGCCGGCCCCGTCCCCTACAACAACACAACCCACACCGTCACCGCCAACAACACCGGAACGGTGAACTTCACCTCCAACGGCGGAAGCGCATCCTGCCCTGCAGCAGGGGCCGGAACAGCGAAGATGACCGGAGCGCTCAAGTTCAACTCCACGCCCGGCATCACCGTCACTCCCTGACCCGGAATGTAGTTGCATCACAGTCACACCCGCCCTAAGAGGGTTATGCGGGTGTGGCTGTGGCGTACTGTTCGCGTAACCGTCCCCTCGGCACAGGTCGCTGCCTGAGCAGGAAGATTCACAGAACACATGATCGTTTGGCCGAGGGCCCGCCCGATCTCTCGTAGTGTTTCGCCGCAGCAGTGAAAATCCCAGATCACCTTCTAGTGCTTCACCGAGAACTTCAGTGCCTTACTGCCCATCCACGGTCATGCATCATCTCACCAGTAGTGATGCGCTGACCCTGTTGAGATTAAGATCGTAGTCGGCCGACGAATCGATCCGAATCGACGCTGTGACTCTCGGAACTTTGTGGCCCAGTGCTCGGTAGAAATGGTCGGCCGCGGCTGTGACGGTATGGATGGCGCGGCGGGAGCGACTCACGATTTGCGTCCAGTGAGGACGTGGAGACAAAAACGGTGCACAACAACGCGGTCGCTGCAGATATGGTGTTGCCGAATCCGACTTCATCACGGGTGCAGGGTTGATCCTGGCCGTGCGCGATGATTGCCAGAGTCCGGCGCAAACGGCGATAGAGCATCGAATCCTGACCTGGTACCTCGTTCGTCAGATGTAGTACTGCAGATGGATGTGCAGTCGAGTACCTGCTGATTGACTCTCTCTCGGAAGGGAGTCGTCAATGAGTACGTCCGTCAACCGAAGCCGCTGGTCGATCGTTGCGTTGTCATGCGCCGGAGCGGCATTGGTGGCCGCGTTCGTTCTGGGTCCGGCCGCGTTGTTACGCGGACGCTATCCGCAGTTCCAGGATCAATCCGTCATGAGTGAGCTGCTCGGCCGCGGCTTGGTCGACTACTGGGGTAGCGGAGTCCGCACCTATCCTCGAGGCTTGGCGGAGATAGTGGACTACTGGTTCGAGTGGCACGTGATCAAGATCGTCATCTCGGTGCTGCTGACCACGGTTCTGTGCCTGCTCGCGGCGACTCTGTGGCGACGATCTCTGACGGCCGGCGTCGGTTGCGTGGTCGCGGCGACCACTACGACTGTGCTGTCATTGTTTTCGGTGTTTGTGGCTGTGCTCAACATCCAGTCGACGGCCGCACCCGTAATCGCGCTGCTTCCGATGCTCTCCGCTGACAACGCGGACGGGCCGACAGCGCAGTTTCTGATCGAGAACGGTGTGCAGAGCGGAGACTCCAGACCGCCACTGCTCGAGTTGCTCACACAGGTCGAGCACTACAACTGGGCGGCGATTGTCGCTACCGCCGTGGTGATCGCTGTAGTCGCAACCGGAACCGTCATCGCCGTCCGACGCTACAGACCGTCGGACACGACAAACGGTGCCCACCGTCGGATGTTCGTCGCCCTCGGATCGCTCGGTGCTGTGATGACCATTGCGATGACGCTGCTGTTCGTCGCGGCCGTAGTGGCAGTCGTCGATCCAGGAGAAGCTCTCCTCGGCGCAGTCGGCCTGTGACTCTATTGCCGGACCAAGATGAACGGCGAGGCGTATCCATGACCGAATCGCGGAAGTGCTGAACGTCGCTCGCAGTACGTTGTACCGAAACTTGCAGTAGAAAAATCGAATCCGCTACGGCATTGGAAATGCTGCACTGATGTCGCCGGTTCGGCCTCGATGGATCCGCTTCCTACAATTCGATGGGGCGATTCGGGTGTGGGCCTGTGGTTGGCGCGCTGATATCTGTGCGCCATTGCCTCGACCGCGGTGAGCGGGTAACGCAGCTGTCTGTCGAAGTGGGAGAGGGGCAGCTGCGTCGCGGGTTGCAGATCGTCAAGCCGCGGCTCTCGACGGCTCGTTGCGGTAAC
>NZ_JBIYCY010000050.1:0-5143 GCF_044908235.1 Rhodococcus sp. 27YEA6
GGGAAAAACAACTGGCCGCCACCGGGGAGAACCCGTGGCCACCAGCGGGGAGAACTACTGGCCGCCTACGGGGAGAACTTCGTGGCCATTGACAACGCGCCCCGACAAGCTCCCTCTGCGCGTACTCGCCGGAGGACTCCGCCTCGAAGGCACCATGCCAAAAAGCTCTATGCGTGGGCGCTCCTCAGTTCTCTGCACTAAGCAAGCCTTCTCGTCTGAAACAAGGCGGATCCGATGCCTCGTTGACCCCCAGGACCCCGGTGCGCGCCCACCTCGTCGGATGCGCGGCTGTAGATACCGACGGCACCCAACTTCATCGAGACAGGATCGCCACCTGATCAGGGACCAACGTGCGATAGCCATCGAGATACACACGCCCACAACCGTCGAGTTCGACAAACACCGTCGCTCCACCCGATCCATCGGCCCGCAGAAGTTCGGTGTGCGCGACACGGGAAGCGGATCGGGTACACGGCGGCGCAATAGGCGCTGTCGTCACAGCCCGAGCCAGTTCAATACTCTCCTCGCGCGAGAGGCGCACACTCGATTCTGTCGAAAACTCCTCACCCTCAACAACATAGCGGCAAACCAGCTCAATCCTGAGGGGAAACCCGGTCCGGGATCTGTTTTCCATTGCGGCAAAACATCTTTGATGTAATCGCCAAAGGGGTTCTCTCTCGAAATTTTTCCAGTGAAGCCCTAGCTTGAAACCGCGCGGTCGGTTAGTCTCACACGGAATCACTTGCTGGCCTTAGCTAACCGGTCAATTTCGCAGGCAGCCATTTCGCTGAGCTGCTGCACCTCACTGGAGGTACTCCGCGTGGTCAAAACGAATTTGTGGAAACGTCGCACACTGGTCTCGGTCGTACTCATGGTGCTATCCCTGGCTGTTGCACCTGTGGCCGGCGCCTCGCCAGACACACTCGACCAACCTGCCCCTGAGTCGCCCGCTGTAGAGGAATATCCCTCGACTGATCTTCCTCCGGAAATGATGCAAGTTCCCGGTGCTGGGCAGCAGTGTGTCAATACTGCGCTCGAGCGCAACATCTCCAACTGGGTCTGCAACGGAGCGATGTTGATTACTCCCGACGGCCAGGAGGTGCTTCCGGTCGTCCCTCGCCCTGACCTTGTGGAGCCGGTGCCACCTCCGAATCCGCAGTCACGGCTAAATGATGATCCTGACTACGACCTCTGGTGTGAACCGGATTCGAGTTCCCCATGCATCAGGGAAATCGCCCAGTACCAGTCGGAAGCGAAGAGCAACATGATCTACGGCGACGAAGACGGTGTGGTGGGAACCTTCGATTGGATCGTTCATTTGAATTTGAACGGACGGTCCACACGAATCACTACAACAGTGATCCATGACGAAGGACCTTCGCTGAATTTCATTCGGCACGACGCCCATTGCCGTGAAGTGGTTCCCGGACCGATCCTGGATACGAGTTGCGGAATCAACTACATGGGATCACCGTTCACTGTCTCGGAGGCGAGCCCCAGATTCAACTACGGACCAGCTCAAGGGTCGAACATCGTCGATGCCGGCACGTACTTCATCGAAGGGCGTATGCAGTTTCAGCCATCCGGCTACGACTATGTCTGGTCGATCCCGACAACGGCTTCAGTATGGGGTCCTGGGCCACAGAGCGAACGATTTATCTGCCCCACCCAAAACCGAGTCTGCTATTTCAATCGCTGATCCGAAACCCCCTGCACGTCAATGTCTCTGCCTGACAACCAAGCAAAGGACAAAGGTATGACATCTCTACGAAAAATCATTCCAGGAGCGATCGCCGCAGCAGCTGTTCTTGCACTGGTAGGTGCGTCCCCAGCTCAAGCGGAGGTGCGCACCGGTTGGATCGGACCCACTCCACCGGTCAACGGCACGATCTTCCTCCACACCTCGACTATCGACAACGGGGGAGTGCCCATCGCGAGCAGTCGGATCTACACCTCGTTCGCCAACGTGGTCTCCCCGGGCATCATGGGAGCGAAGGCGCGGCTGTTCCGCGAGGGCGCCCTGTGCAGTGCCACCGATTACCGGTTCAATGCCCTCATCTCCAACTCCCAAGTTGCCAGCACGCAAAGGGACTGCGGTGCAGGCTTTTACAACAGTCACGGATTCGTAGCAGTTCTCAACCAGTCGAACGGCGCCATCAACGAATACGTCACGTTCCCGACCGATCCGCTCCAGTTCCCTGCGCCCTCAGCTCTTCAGCGCCAGCCAGCTCTCACGGCGGGCGAGAGCGGAGTCAACGCAAGGGGCGAGAGTTACGGGGACGCGCTGAACGTTCAAAGCGACGCTGAGCTGCCTGACTTGGTCAGTGCTATCGGATCCGACCTGCAAGCCGGATTCGTCCGTGCCAGTGATCTGACGGCGCAACCGTCCACCGATACCGCGACCACGAGAATTGTGCCGCTTCTTTCGCGAGAGGGCGAGACAATCGGCCAATTCCAGATCGGGTAGTCGACAAGCTCACCTCGGCGGCACACACTCTGATGGTGTGTGCCGTCGAGGTGATGTCAGGAGGTCCTACTGATGAGCCAGCAGTGGAGCGATTTCCCGGTCTCCCACGAGCCGAGCAGTCTGCCGGATACCGTCGAGGGTGGGCACTATGTGCGAGTCGCAATGACCAGCCACGATCTGATGACCGTGTGGGCGGCAGGACCGGCCCGCGCTTTCCGTGTTGCCGTCCCGATCTCGGCTCGCCCCCCGGTCAAGGTCACTCACACAAACCCGCGGACTGGCCAGCGAGAGAGTCACTTCGAGGAGTTCACCGACGACGATCAAAGAACGATCGATGAGTTCGTCAATTTCGGCCTTCAGCTGGCGGGAATCGCGAAGTTCCCCAGCGGTTTCGACTGGTATGTACGAGTGCCCAGTCGAATCAAGGATGCGGCGGAGCTTGCGGACGAACTTCGCGCCAAGAATTCAGCGCCGGACGAAGTCGAAGCGTTGACGATTATCACCGCTACGTACAACAGGCTTCTGGCCGATTGAATCTGCTGGCAGATGCTGGCCCCGCCGGGCTGTAGATGTCACGTATTTTTTCGCATGGGGGACGTGTCGTTTAGCCATGTCAAAGGGCCTAAATGCGCGCCGGATGTTCTGAAACCAGCCCTCTGGCGCGGTACAGGTTCGGCCGGTCGGGTCTCTCAGAGCTAGGGGACAGGGCGTTGCCGTAGCGTTCATGGTCCAGGACGGGACGCCCTAGCGCCGAGGACTGCGCGCTTCAATGCGCCTTGTCTGAGCGATTTCAACTGTGTCCGCTCCGGGACGCCGAGTTTGGTCATCGCGACGAGCACCAGCAGGGCGACCCCAGGTTCATAGAGGTTGTACCAGACGGTTTCGGACATTTTGCGCTTGTGAGGTTCGTCGCCGTGTGCGAGATGGTTCCGAGCATTTTTGATGTTCTTAGCCCATACCTCGATGTCGGGAATGACCTGACGTACCGCGGCCGGTGGAGGGATCTGTGCGAGGGCGACGCAGCGTTCGCGGTAGTCGAGAGATTTTGGGTGAAAACCCTTGTGCAGTGCCTCGATTGCGCCGCACAGTCCAAGTAGCTTGGTTTCGTAGTACATACTCGATTCGCGTTGAAGTGCGATGACGGACAGCGTCCCGTAGTTCGCCTTCTGGTGCAGTTCGTGCCAGCCTTCGAGGAGGGTCGGCAGATCCACATCGTCGAGTGTGAAGTTGATAAGCGTCGTGCCCGAATCATCGAGGTCGGTGTCCTCGCTGATCAGGTCCGAGCTCCACCAGTCGAACTGCCGATGCGCTTGTGGGATTGCGGGAGAACTTGATGCGCCGTACGTGGGCGGGCCGATGCATCGCCAGCGTGATCAGGTCTGCCAGCCGCCGAGAGATTTCGATGTGGGCGTTGATCGAAAGGGGTTCGGCGCTGGTCACTCGAAATGCTGTCCGAAAGTGTGCAGGAATGGACATACCACCGCGGGAGAATTGACCGCCGGATGCGTAATGGCTGGACGTGGAAACCGTGACCTCGACGTTGCCGTATTTTCCCGAGAGGGGCGCGCTGACCGGGATAGTGAAAATATAGGGCTCGTTGGACTTTTCAGGGTGGGATACGGCGATCTTGACGCCACGGGCCCAGTAGGTGAGGTAGTCCAGTTCGATGACGGACTCGGTGAATGCGAGTTCGTCGGCGTCGTTGACGTGGGAGTCTCCGATGACGAGCCCTGACAGCTTTATCGTTTGGTCGGTGTACTTCTGGCCATTTGTGAATCCACCCTTTTCCGAATCGATGTACGTCTCGAACAGGGACACCGCGCGCCCACCGGAATTGCCATGGACAGTGCGAAATCCCAGCTCGTGAATATCGTACAAATCGCCGTGCAAGTCGAGTCGCGGCTCTGTGGAATCACTGAGCGTGAGAACGCCCGGCACGGTGCGAGAAGGGCCGTTCGAGTCGGGTACCCACCATTGTCCGTGGAGTTGCTCTGTCGTCGCCATGAGCTAAGGCTAAGGTCGTCCGGCCGGTTGACGGCGCGACGACATGCGGATGGCCTCCGGAGTCTGGGATGGGGGATGTCGGTGTGGGGGTGTTTGGTTGGTGTGGGTGGGTTCGGTGTTGGTGTTTTAGGGTTTGACCTGCGGTGATGACATGTCCCCGGGGGTGGTTGTTGGGGGTGTGTGGTGCGCCGGCGTTTTGGGTGCCGGCGGGGGGCCGCTGGGGCCGGCGGGTGGTGTGGGGGTGTTGCTAGGGCTCGTTTTTTGGGTGTTTTTGAATGTTATTGTGTGTCAGTAGGTTTCGGTATTCGGTTGGTGTTGGGTTGGTTTCGCGGGTTGTGCACGGTGATGGTTTCGTTAGCGTCGAATGTTGTTGCAGTGGTGAATATTTCGGTGTTTCTGGATTTCGGGTTGTTTTGCGGTTTGGCGGGTGGGGGTGTATGATTGGGAGCATGATGATGGCGAGGCAGTGGACGCGAGACGGGGCGCTTTTCGTGACCCTTCCCCTCCTCCCCAGCCTCGTTCGGGTGTCGGGTACCGGTTCAGACGTTGCGATGAATTCGATTGGTGAGAAACAAGTTTCGGAATTCAGAGGAGCGAAGCGACTCGATCGACGGCAACGGCACTCGACCCACTGCGAGCCGCGCAGCGGCTCCCTGGCGGGGAGCGCAGCGA
>NZ_JBIYCY010000051.1:0-4623 GCF_044908235.1 Rhodococcus sp. 27YEA6
TCACTACAATTACCACCGACCGCATTCAACACGCGGAGGACGACCACCCGCCGCTTACCGCCGGCACCGCGTCACCAACGTCCGCGCCTCATACATCTAGATATCCTTCTTCAGGGAGTAGCCAGATGTACGCGAAAAGCACGTTGAGTTACTCCGACGCTGTATCGGCGCTCGAAGTGTTCGAGGAAAGCCTTACGGCAAACCCTGTCCACATGTTATATCAACAATGGCAACTACGGGAAGCAGGTGTACTGGTGACGAGAGAACGAAGACACTACGACTTCGAGACCAAACTCGAAATCGTGCGTCGCAACGTCAACGGAGAGTCCGGAAGCGCCAAGCCGAAGGATCATACTGTTCCTCAAAACCTTTCGAGTCTGGTTGATCGTAGATCGAGTGCAGCATCGTCTTCACCCACGGCCACTGCGTTTTCGGGGTGATCGACATCAAGTTCAACGCGTAGTGCGTGCGGCAGCGTTGCCATGATGCACCGTGCAGGGTGGCGCCGATCGACGCCACAAGACCGGCGTGGGGCATCGGACGTCACCAACTTCACGCCCGCCAGACCGCGGGCGACCAGACCGCGGAAGAACGTCAACCAACCGGCTCTGTCCTCCCTGAACGAGACGTCGCCACCCAAAATTTCTCGGTGCCGGTCGCGATTGAGCCCGACCGCCAACAAGGCATGCACGTTCATCACCCGCCCGTTCTCCCGAACTTTGAGCACCAGTGCATCGGCGGCGACGAACGTGCACGGGCCTTGATCGAGGGGCCGGGTGCGGAACGATTCGACTTGCTCGTCGAGGCGGTCACGGACCATGATCGACACCTGCAACTTCGACAAGCTGTTGATGTCCAACGATTCGACGAGCTTCTCCATCCGCCGCGTCGAAACCCCGAGCAGATAGCACGTCGCTACGACCGAGGTCAGGGCACGCTCGGCACGCTTGCGGCGCTCGAGCAGCCGATCAGGGAAATACGAACCCCGACGCAACTTCGAGATCGGGACGTCGAGTGTTCCTGCACGAGTGTCGAAATCACGGTGACGGTAACTGTCGCGCGCGTTGACGCGGTCATCGCTGCGTTCGCCATAGCCGGCGCCGCACAGGCTGTCCGCTTCGGCGCCCATCAATGCGGTGATGAAGGTCCCGAGCATCGAGCGCAGCAGGTCGGGGCTTGCTGCGGCGAGTTGGTCGGACAGAAACTTTTCGGGGTCGATAAAGTTGCGATCGGTCATCGCGTGGTCCTCTTCCAAGTGACTTTGGTCGGTCTCTTGAAGAATCACGCGGTGGCCGTCCTCATCGGGGTAGCGACACGTCCACTGTTTCAGGACGACCAGTCGTACACCACTCTGCTGGACTAATGGGAGGTATCAGGCCTGGCCGGTCCGGCAGACTTGATACCTGGTAGCCGCTGGTGGATGAGCACTTTGCTGGACTGGACCCCGACCCGGGAGTCCTAGGTTGAGACCGTGCCTCCACCGGCGTGCCAGGAAGTCTGCATCGCTGGTGGGATGTCGTGCCAGGCCGAAGGTCGTGAGCACTCGACCATTAGTCCGCGAACCGACTTCCTGCAGGCCGCCGCCGGGTAATACTCAAGGTTCCGTGGGAGGTGTGTGAGTTGCTGTTCATCGGAGACGACTGGGCCGAGGATCACCACGATGTGGAGGTCCAGGATGAACAAGGCCGGGTGCTGCGGCGTGAACGAGTGCCGAAAGGGATAGCGGGAATCCGGGGGTTCGGTGAGCTCGTCGGACGGTTCGTCGACGACGATACCGGGTTCCCCGACGTACTGGTGTGCATCGAGACGGACCGCGGACCGTGGGTGCAGGCATTGCTGGCCGCCGGTTATCGCCTATTCGGTGTCGACCCGAAACAGGCTGCTCGCCATCGGGAAATACTCGGAAGCTCCCGTTCCAAGAGCGACAAGGGTGACGCACACGCCCTGGCCGACATGGCCCGCACCCGCCGGCATCAACTACGCGAGGTCGCCGCCGATTCCGATCTGGTGGAAGCGGTCAAAGTCGTCACCCGCGCACACCAGACGCTGATCTGGGAACGAACCCGACACATGCTGCGGCTACGGGCGGCGCTGCGGGACTACTTCCCCGCCGCGCTCGAGACCTACATGCGCCTCGGGCTGACCTCCACATCCGCGTTGACGCTGTTGGTCAAGGCCCCGACCCCGGAGGTCGCAGCCAAGCTCACCCTCCGGCAGATCGCTCTCACGCTGAAGGGACGCCGTGACATCGACGCCAAAGCGGCGGCTATACAGCAGGTACTGCGGGCCGAGCATCTCGGCCAACCCGCCGAGATGACCGCAGCGTATGCGGCGACGATCCGGTCGCTCGTTACGATCGTAACGACGTTGAACACCGAGATCGCGAATCTCGAGAAAGACGTGTCGGCGCATTTTGGCCAGCACCGAAGACGCTGAGATCCTGCTCAGCCAGCCCGGTCTCGGCGTCGGTCTCGGCGCCCGGGTACTCGCCGAATTCTTCGGATGCCCCCGATCGTTACGTCAGCGCGAAGGCACGCAAGAACTATGCCGGCACCGGCCCGGTCACCAGAGCGTCCGGCAAGACGCGCATTGTCTCCGCCCGGCATGTGCGAAACGACCGACTCGTCGATGCCTTGCACATGCAGGCCACCTGCGCGATCTTGCACGACAAGAATGTCCGTGCCTACTACGATCGGCTCCGCGCCCGCGAAGTCGGGCACAACGCAGCACTACGGCAGGTTGGTAACCGGCTCGTCGGAATTCTCCACTGCTGCCTCAAGACCCGCACCGTCTACGATCAGGCGACCGCGTGGTCACACCGTGAGGTCGGCGTCGCTGCTTGACGTCAAAGATCCAGGGATGTCTCAACCCCCAGACGTATGGCGATTTACGCCCGAACCTGCGCTGCAAGAGACTCTTTGGCGTGACGCTCGACAAGTAACGGGATGAAGTCTCGCACATGCGCGGGGTCAAAACGGTGGTATGCCTCCTCCACGACAGTGTCGACCCTATCTCGGGCGGCGGATGGAAACGCTGCTGCAAGATGAGCTTTCACCTGTTTGATCTGACGTTCTTCTTCAGCTGGAGTCATGCCCTATTGTCCCGCTCCCACAGGCATTTCGCTACCGGTCGTCCGGCTTGTGATGTATTGAGCACATCAGCGCCCGTTGAAGCAACGTTCACCCGGAGAAGAACCGACAAACGAATAGCAGAGTTGGCATTATCAATTCTGGACCAGTTACCCCTCGACTACGCGCTACTCTCCTACCGGACGGGCACTGACCCTGCGAGCTCAGTGAGTGGTGCGACTGAAACCAGCACCCCTACTGGAACGAATGAGATTGACATCTACAGCGAGAGGTCGCCACTGACTGCTTCGACATGGCGGCACAATGGAAGATTCCGCTTTGTTCAGCGTTCGAACTCCTGTAGCGACAGAAATCTTCCCCTCATCGGAAGACCCCTGCACAATCTCTATATCCGCAACGTCTGGTTTTTGCAGTTATTTGAGATGATCGAGCAACCCGGTGTCGTACATCCCGTTTTCGAATTCGGTATGTGTCACGACGCGGCGCAACATCGAGAGGTTAGTAGTAACCGGCCCAATTTCGACCTGGTTCAAAGCCGTGCGAGCGCGTGCAAGAGCCTGATTTCTGTCTACACCATGCACACAGATCTTGGCGATTAACGGATCGTAGTAATGGCTTACTCTCATTCCGCTGTGATAGCCAGTGTCGATCCGCAGCCATGGATAGGACGGAACATTCCACCTTTCGATTGGTCCCGGTGTAGGAAGAAAACGCACAGGATCTTCGGCGTATAATCTGAACTCAATGGCATGTCCTTCACTTGCCGGCGGCCGGAGATCGAGTTGCTCCCCAGCAGCGACCCTCAACTGTAGCTCGACCAAATCCAGACCGGTCACAAGCTCGGTGATCGGGTGTTCTACTTGCAGGCGCGTATTCATCTCCAAGAACATGAACTGCTCAGAATTTACGTCAAGAAGAAACTCCACCGTGCCTACGCCGCGGTAGTCGATGGATTCACCGGCTCGTACAGCGATCGCCAACATTCGCTCTCGAGTCTGATCAGTGATCGCGGTCGCAGGGGTCTCCTCGACCACTTTCTGGAATCGTCTTTGCACAGAACAGTCGCGCTCGCCCAGCGCAAGTATTCGGCCATCGTTGAGACCGAGGATTTGCACTTCGATATGGCGGGCTGGCTGAATGAACTGCTCGAGGAGAATGTCGCTTGACCCGAACAAACGTTGTGCCCGTGCACAAGCTGCTTCGAAAGCCAGAACCAAAGCATCCGCAGTGTCCACTGCCGACATCCCGATCCCACCGCCGCCGCCGGCAGCCTTGATCATCACCGGGTACCCGATTCGTGCAGCTGCCGCCACTGCTTCCTCGACAGTCTGGGGCGGCCTTGAAGTGCCGCCCGCCACCGGAACTCCATGTTCTGACATCAAGACACGAGCCTTTATCTTGTCGCCCATCATCTCGATGATGTCAGGCGAGGGACCGACCTGGTTGGGCCCCCGTTAGCAGTCCAGCACCTATGCGATAGCTAGTTGGTTTTCTTGAGTCCAGTTTTCCCAGTAGCGGTTTGGCGTCATGCCAT
>NZ_JBIYCY010000052.1:0-4512 GCF_044908235.1 Rhodococcus sp. 27YEA6
GAGTACGAGAAGACGTTCTACGCTACTGAGCAGGGTGAGCAGGCCTTGGTTGAAATCAAATAGCCAGAGCCTCCATCAGACCCAGGGCGATTCAGCCGCCCGTACGTCATGATCTGGCTCTCGCAGGGCTACGCGACCGACTACGTCGGCTCGGCATAACAGGAATGCACCCGCAGGCGCACAGCGTGATCGACATACATGGTCCGTGCCGCTCGTGCGGTCGCACCGTCACTCTCACTACGGTGGGGAGCACCCGGCTAATCTCAGGCTGTCCAAGAGTTCGGTGTCCCCACGTGCAATACAGCATCTTCAGCCCTCTGGTGCGACCTGACAAGGTCCGGAAAGTCAAGTCGCCCGGCTTCAGCCCACAAGGACTGAAGCCGGGCGAGCACAGCGAACCCGCACATCACCGCGCATGGAGGTCGGGATTCCTGTCGACAATCTCATGCAAGGCATCGCTTATCGCCCGTACGCGGGCCAATCTGATCAGCTCGCGCGGGACAACGAGCCAATACGACCTCCGAATTACGAACTCGTCACGCAGCACCGGCACGAGGTCATCGTCGGTCGCGCCGATGTATGTCGGCAAGGGCGCGATTCCCACACCGTGCCTGACCGCCTCGTAGTGACCAGCGATGTTATTGGTCTGGATCTGCGCCCGCCCGGTGGGCAGTATCCGGTCGAGGATACGCAGAGGTTCGACATCCAAGAACGCGTCCACATACCAGACGAGCGTGTGATGACGTAGGTCGTCCACCGACGAGATCGACTCGTGCGTCTCCAGATACCGACGCGAGGCGTAAAGCCGCAAGTTGTAGTCCGCAAGTTTGCTGACGACCACAGATCGGGGAGAGGGACGCTCCAACGTGACGGCGACGTCGAAGTCACGCCCGGTCAACACATCGTGGGTAGTCGAAGTCAGCACTTCGGTGTACAAATCCGGGTGCCGGACACGGACAGAGCGCAGTCCCGGAACCAAGACGAAGGCACCGAAGCCGTCTGGGGTCAGGATCCGGACCGTCCCGTTGAGGCTCGGCGACGCCGAGGCGGTCGTCTCACCGAGCGCAGAAAGTAGCGTCGACTCGATACTCTCCGCGTAAGGAACCAATCGCCTGCCCGCCTCGGTCAGCTGCCAGCCCGAGACGCCGCGATCGAAAAGCCTTGCTCCCATGTCTTTTTCAAGCCTAGAGATTCTCCTGGAGACAGTGGTCTGATCGACCCCCAGCCGCTTCGACGTATCCGAAATGCGCCCCGAGCGTGACAGTTCCAGCAGAAAGCGCAGGTTGTCAGAAGTAAACATCGCCATTCCCGTTCTTGGCTGCAATTTTGCATTGAGTACTGCGATCTTACTTGTTGACGACGGCAATTCTGCGGCACAGACTCGAATCAACCCCAGCCTCAGGAGTGAATAGTCATGACTGTCATCGCACATTGGATCGACAACACGATCGCCCCCGGTTCGAGCGGAAACTCCGCTCCGGTCACGAACCCTGCGACCGGCGCCGTCACTGGCAGTGTCGCGCTCGCCAGCGTGCAAGACGCACGCGCCGTTATCGACGCAGCTGCTGCTGCGTTTCCCGATTGGCGCGACAGTTCGCTCGCCAAGCGAACCGCAATCCTCTTCGCGTTCCGCGAACTGCTCAATGCCCGCAAGCACGAACTCGCCGAGATAATCACCGCCGAGCACGGCAAAGTCCTCTCCGACGCACTCGGCGAGGTGTCAAGAGGCCAGGAAGTCGTCGAATTCGCTTGTGGCATCGCGCACCTGCTCAAGGGCGGTATGACCGAGAATGCCTCGACGAACGTCGACGTCACCTCGATCCGTCAACCACTCGGCCCGGTCGCGATAATCTCGCCGTTCAATTTCCCCGCGATGGTCCCGATGTGGTTCTTCCCCATCGCGATCGCCACCGGAAACACGGTAGTACTCAAGCCGTCCGAAAAAGTTCCATCTGCTTCGCTGTGGATCGCGGCACTCTGGGCCGAGGCAGGACTTCCAGCAGGCGTGTTCAACGTCCTGCAAGGCGACAAGACAGCTGTCGACGAACTTCTGACCAACCCTGCGATCAAGGCCGTTTCGTTTGTCGGTTCAACCCCCATCGCCCAGTACGTGTACAGCACCGGCACCAGCCATGGAAAGCGCGTTCAGGCTCTCGGAGGAGCGAAGAACCACGCGATCGTCTTGCCTGACGCAGACCTCGATCTGGCCGCCGACGCAATGGTCAACGCCGGATTCGGCTCGGCCGGCGAGCGCTGCATGGCGATCTCGGCACTGGTCGTCGTCGGCGACATCGCCGACGAACTCGTCGGCAAGATCGCCGAGCGGACCCGCACCCTGAAAACCGGTGACGGCACGAAGAACTCAGACATGGGCCCTCTGGTGACCAAGGCCCACCGCGACAAGGTCGCCTCCTACGTCGACGCCGGTGAGGCCGCCGGCGCGACACTCGTCGTCGATGGCAGGCACGTGCAGGCGAACGGTGGTGAGGGCGGATTCTGGCTCGGCCCGACCCTGATCGACCACGTCACCACCGACATGAGCATCTACACAGACGAAATCTTCGGCCCTGTGCTCTCGGTCGTGCGGGTGAACTCCTACGACGAAGCACTCGACCTGGTGAATTCGAGTGCATTCGGGAATGGCACCGCGATCTTCACCAATGACGGTGGCGCAGCACGTCGCTTCCAGAACGAGATCGAGGTCGGCATGGTCGGGATCAACGTCCCCATTCCCGTCCCCATGGCCTACTACAGCTTCGGTGGTTGGAAGAACAGCCTGTTCGGCGACACGCACGCTCACGGTACCGAAGGAGTCCACTTCTTCACCCGCGGGAAGGTCGTCACTACCCGCTGGCTCGATCCCAGCCACGGCGGCATCAACCTCGGCTTCCCCGAAAACAACTGAGTCCCTATCCCGTCCGAATACCACGGGCTGGGAAATACATTCACAACATTCGAAGGGATCGGCATGGTTGCCAACATTTCATTTCCCCGGTTCTTGAAACTTGGTCCTGGGTCCGTCGAGAGTCTCGGCGAAGTACTGACGGATCTGAACATCGAGCGTCCGCTTCTCGTCACCGACGCATTCATGGTCAGCAATGGTTCAGCCGATCGATTGCTGAAGATCGTTGCAGCAGCAGGAAAGAAGGCCGCACTCTTCTCCGAGACGGTTCCCGACCCCACTACCGATTCTCTACAGGCTGGTCTCGACGCTCTGACCGCCCACGATGCCGACTCGATCATCGGCTTCGGCGGTGGCAGCCCGATGGACACGGCAAAAGCACTTGCCGTCTTGTTCAAGCAGGGCGGCGTCATGCGCGATTTCAAAGCCCCTCGGGTGTACGCGGGGCCGGCGCTTCCGATCATCGCCATCCCGACGACGGCAGGAAGTGGCTCGGAAGCAACACAATTCACGATCATCACGGATGTCACCACCGACGAGAAGATGCTGTGCCCTGGACTTTCATTTCTTCCGATCGCCTCAATCGTCGATTCCGACCTCACGATGTCGATGCCGCCGAGACTGACGGCCGACACAGGTGTCGACGCACTCACACACGCGATCGAGGCCTACGTCAGTAAGAAGGCAAACCCCATCTCGGACGGGCTCGCACTGTCTGCGATGAAGACAATCGGGGAGTACCTCTTGCGCGCGTACCGTGACGGCTCAGATCGAGAAGCACGTGAACAGATGATGCATGCTTCCACTCAGGCGGGAATGGCATTCTCCAATGCGAGCGTGTGCCTGGTACACGGGATGAGTCGTCCGATCGGCGCACATTTCCATGTGGCGCATGGACTTTCCAATGCAATGCTACTTCCGGCGATCACCGCGTTCTCCATACCCGGGGCGCGTGATCGATACGCCGATTGCGCCAGGCAGCTGGGCGCGGCCGACCGCCGCGACTCAGACGAGGCGGCCTCGCACAAGCTGGTCGACTTCATCGATACTTTGTGCGTCGACGTAGAGGTACCCAGTCCGCGCACATTCGGCATCGACGAGTCCCGCTGGGAGGAGCTCATTCCACTGATGGCGGAACAGGCCTTGGCGTCGGGTTCTCCGTCGAACAACCCGGTGGTGCCCAGCGCACAGGAAATCGCCGAACTGTACCGGAAAGTCTATCGATCCTGACCACTTCCGCCCGTGGGGTCGAGGTACTCGACCATGGCGTTGGCCAGTTCGAACCTCGTCTTCCATCTCTTTCGATGCAATATCTCGGTTTGCGTTCTGCCCCAAAAAGATTCGATGACGGCATTGCCATAGCAATCGCTGATCGATCCCATCGACGGAACCAATGCCGGGTCGCGTGCCCTGCGGGCAAACGCCAGCTTGTTGACACTATGCGCCGCCAGGTCGGTGCAGGGCGGGAAGTATTGGCGCAGTAGTGGACTGACCCCCGAAAGTTGGACACCGAATCTAGATGTTGTGGGTATGGACGTTGCTGACGAGGGATTGAAGTAGACGGGCTGGTCCTCGGCGTAAGAATGGGAGTTGCGACACAACCGTTCTCG
>NZ_JBIYCY010000053.1:0-4158 GCF_044908235.1 Rhodococcus sp. 27YEA6
CGCCGCATCGTCGGCCTCCCTGACACCCGTTCATTCGGCATGCTTCCATCCTCGTTTCCAAGGCCAGAAGTCTCCACCGAACCCAGAGCGATTCAAAACAGCGCGTTGTCATCGGCGACGGAGCGATGGGCACCATGTTGCAGGCCGCGGACCTCACTCTGGACGACTTCCTCGGCCTCGAGTACCGTGGCGTTCGTTGCTCGTTAGGATACGGCGCGTGCCCGGACCTCGAGGATCGTGCCAAGTTGGTGGTGTTGCTCGAACCCGAGCGAATCGGCGTCGAACTGTCCGAGGAACTGCAGCTACATCCCGAGCAGTCCACTGACTTTTTCGTCCTGCACCACCCGGAAGCAAAGTATTTCAATGCCTGAGTCGTCGACGGGAACACCAGACGAGGGACCCCCTTCGTTCGCGCGCCGCGTCCTCGACACAATCGACCGTATCCCCGCAGGTCGCGTAATGACCTACGGGCTGATCGCTGCCCACCTCGACGCACATCCTCGTCAAGTCGGCCGGGTCATGACCCACTGGGCAGACGAAACACATTGGCACCGCGTCGTCTACGCCGATGGCACTCCCGCCTCCTGTCACGGAAATAAAGCTGCCGTCCTACTGCGCAGCGAGGGGACGCCCATGCGCGACGGACGAGTCGACCTCGTGCACGCGCTGTGGAATGAATGATCCACCTGAATTGATGGCGGGAACCGTCCTGCAGTCACAGCTGACGAAATGTCATGTGCCCGTACGGGCCAGTCATCTTCACCCTGGTATTTGCTCCCGCGGCCATGTCTTAAGTCTGGTATGTCGGATGAGGCACGGCCACCCGCTGCGTGGCCTCGACATGCTCTCAGATGGAATGGCAGTTCGCGACACATCCAGGGGCAGCGTGTAAGACGTTAGAGTGTGTAGCGCCGACGCGGCGTGTGAACGGGGAAAGCGCAGCGGCCGAGAGCCCCGTCCGGTACCGATTCGATGAGGTGGACGGTCAACTGACAACGTCGAACACGTAGTGCTCACGCTTCGCGCTGAACCTCTACGTGGAGACAAAAAGATCTTTCACAGGGCGAGCGAGCGAACTGCAGTCTGGACGATCGGCAACACGTCCTCCTCGAACCACAGGTTCTTGGCAAGCCACGGCTGGTTGCGCGGAGAAGGATGCGGAAGGGGAAGGTACCCCAACGGCAAGTAATCCTTCGCTGCTTTGACGGTCTCGGTCAGCGTCGGCTTGCGCCGACCACGTAGATAATGTGCCTGTGCATACTGACCGACCAACACCGTGAGTCGGACGTCGAGCAAACTATTGTTCAGTGCCCCATGCCAGTGGGATACGCATTCGGATCGCGGTGGTTGATCCCCAGACCTCGCTTTGCCTGGATAGCAAAAGCCCATCGACATGACGGCTACCTTGCCCGGGTCGTAGAACTGTGGGGGCGTCAAACCGAGCCAAGTGCGCAGACGGTCACCTGAAGGATCATCCCAGGGAACACCCGTCGTATGAACTTTGCGGCCGGGCGCCTGGCCGATCACACGCAACCGAGCCGATGGACCTGCTTGCAGTACGGGACGAGGTCCGCACGGCAAGTGGTCCGCGCAGAGCGTGCACCCTCGGATGTCCCTGAGCAACTCAGCCAATGGCTCCGGCATATTTCCCATCTCCGGAGTCGAGGCAAGCATAGAAATGAGGTCGCTATCGGATGCGTTCGAGGTCGTCGCATTACCGGAAAATCACCGAAATCCGGGTGGAAGGCTCGAAACCGCGCAGGTAGGCCGGCTGACAGGTTCCTCAGTGAGCGGGCAGCGGGGCGTCGAGTCCCCCAGTATTTGGCGCGGTTTCTCCTATGTCCCCAACCGTGCCTCGAAGACGCATGTGCCCGTCGGACAACGTGTAGGTGACGCCGACGATCGCGCAGGCACCTCTGTCCACTTTCTTCGCGATGATGCGCGACCTCTGCATGATCAACGACCCTGTTTCCACCACATGACGACCTTCGAGTTCGTCGACCGTGGACAATCCCTCGCGACGGCCCATCAGGATCGAGGGGGCGACGCGCTCGATCACACTACGAATGAAACCGTCGGGCACCGCGTTCTTGTCCAAGGCATCGAGAGTGGCTTTCACTGCGCCGCAACTGTCGTGGCCGAGGACGACGATGAGCGGCACGTCGAGCACCTCTATGGCGTATTCGATCGAACCGAGCACCGAATCGTCGAGCACATGACCTGCGGTGCGAACGACGAACATGTCGCCGAGACCCTGATCGAAGATGATCTCGGCGGCTACGCGCGAATCACCGCAACCGAACAAGACCGCGGTGGGATGCTGTTCGTTGAGCAGCTTCGCGCGGTCGACGATTCCCTGGCTCGGGTGGATGGACGCGCCGTTGACGAATCGCTCGTTACCCTCGCGAAGAGACTTCCAAGCGGAAAGAGGACTTGAACGTGGCATTCATCCATTGTGCACACGGCGTCTTCCGCATTGCTGACAGGGGTGTTGACCCACCTATGGTCGGGTGGTCACGGCTCCGACGAAGTGTCGGCGAGCTTTGAAATCGGCTGTGCGGCAACGCAGTACCGTTCGAACCTCTCAGCGGTCGACAACGAATCTCCTGCGAACAAGGATCGCGGTGAAGCGAGGGACCGCGTGGTCGTGACTGCGCAAGGATTTTGCCGGATCGCGCGCGTGATCACCACGAACAAGGCGGTCGAGCAGTCGGGTTTCTGGGTCTGCGGAAACTCCTCGACTCACTTCGTCACCACAAGACGCGTGTCACTACCGCGCCGGCTCAGCGCAGTGCGCTTAAGGCGACGTTTCCGGCGAGGTCGGGTAACTCACACGCGTCCCGTCAACGTGCGCGAAAGAGGTAAGCGTATGCGGCGGCGCCGACTTCTTGGTCATGATGTCAAGCACGACGACGCCGCGCACCACGAGGGCGTCGCCGATCATCGAACGATGGCATCGCCAGGGCACAGCTTCGGCACACATGATCGCTACATCGCTGTTGTGGCCTCGCTCGACGAGCAGGTCGATCGCTTCGGCAAACTCATCCGTCTGCATGTAGTCCGCGTAACCCTGGAACGAGGCGTTTCGCCACGCACCGTTGATGCTGTCCTTGCGTACGTGACGCAAGCCGCCTAATGCTTTCATTCTGCGGTACGTGATCTTGCGTGCGCGCACACTCGCCGCCAAAGCAGCCTCACCGAACTGCGGGTTGTGTCGGGACTTGGCGATGGTTCGCACGTCGATCAGCTTCCTGATCCCGTACGTCTCCAAAAGATCGACGAACTCGTCGATCGAGTGCGTCGAGTGCCCGACAGTGTAAACCCTGATATCTGACATGACACCACGCTACGTCGTATCCACCCTCGCGGAGACGGTGTACCGAACCGAAGCCATGCGGTCGTCGATGCCCGACGCCTGCCCGGTGGCCGGCCACCTTCGGTGCCCCCCGAAATGAACATCGGCGGGCTAATCCGCAGCGAGCATGTTCACCAGGTGCCCGAACAATTACACCGGTGAATAGCAGGCCGATACCGAACCGTCTGCGCCGCTTGCTCATCGCGAACAGTGCTTGAACGAACTCTGGGTACTCGCGCCGAAGGCAGGCCGAGGTCTGTTACATGCCTAGATTTTTCACGGTAGATGACGGACCAAGATCAGGCAGTCTGATCCTCGGGTTGACGAACATATTTCGGGGTCACGGAATGACTCATGCAGCGGTGTCGCCTTCGGTCCGGCGTCGGTTCCACGCCCGGTAGTGGTGGTTTTCCTTCCTGAGAGTCGATCGAGCAGGTGGTCTCTGCGTTCAGGGGGTCGCCAGAACCCTCTTGAACGCGACAGCGAATTCATGTGCCCAAAGCCAGGTTTCGGGTGTCCGCAGGATCTGTTTTCGTGAATGCTTGATTGTCCGGGCGCCGGTGTGCAGCATCCGGTATCGCAATGTTTGCGGTTCCGCGGACGCGAGTTCACCATGCACCAACAGCAGACGGGTCCACGCGAGGAAGTCGCATGCAATCGCGACAACCATCGCCGATATGAGTGTCAAAACAGTGAAAGATGCACTCGTGGTTGGGCCCCCGTTAGCAGTCCAGCACCTATGCGATAGCTAGTTGGTTTTCTTGAGTCCAGTTTTCCCAGTAGCGGTTTGGCGTCATGCCATC
>NZ_JBIYCY010000054.1:0-3856 GCF_044908235.1 Rhodococcus sp. 27YEA6
TAGGTCCACACGTAGGGTTCGATGAAAATGTCGACCATGGATGTGAAGTTCCCGGTGGTGCGGGAGAGGTGAACGACGTGGCCGGGTTCTCCGCGCAGTTCCCATCCTGCGGTCAGCATGGGGGTCAGCGTGGCGTGGAGGATCGCGGTGAGTTCTTCGGCAGCGCGGGTGCGGAGGATTTCCATGTCGTCGACATCGTCTTCGCTGCCTGGGTCGATGATCCATCCGAGCATTTCGCAGGCTTCGATTCCGACTATCCAGATCTGTGCCGGTGCGCCCAGCGGGGTGAGCGTTGCCCATCTGATGAGTTTGTCGAGTTTTTCGATGGAATCGACTGGGCCGGTGAGTGTGTGGCCAGATGGTGTGTAGGTGCCGGCTGCCGTGACAATGACGGCGTGGCCGTCTGCTGCCTCGCTGGCGGGAGGAAGGGCGGCCGGTTCAGTTGCGTCGAGTTCTGACGCCTGGGTGGGTTCCGTTTCCATTTCGTTGGAGCGCTCATCCGGAGGGGCGACGATGTCGTCGGTCCGGGGGTGCTCCGCAACCCCGGAATCCGTTTCGAGACAAGCGGTGTCGTCAACGTCGAACAGAGAAGGCTGATCAGGTTCGGGAACTTCGTCCGAACGAGTAGCGGATTCTGGTGACTCGAGCTCGAATAGCGTGAACTGCTCCCCTTTCTTCAGCGCCATGTTTCATCCTTTCCGTTCACTGTCGTCATCATTCGAGATCGAAGGCGGCGCGCACGGCTATGGACAGTGATTCCTCTTGCGCTGGAAGAAGATAACCGATGATGTTGCCGAGCGCACTGACGGGAATGGTCGTGATGTGGTCGCAACTGACCACCGCGTCGGCGGACAGTCCGTTAGCGGCGCTGACAGACACCTCAGTGGACAGTCCTCGGATCTCGCCGGTGATGGGCGCTACCGTGACGGTCCCGAGGTGTGGACGGACCATCTCTCGGGTGAGTACGAGGACCGGCCGAACTGAGTCGAGGTTGGCTTCATGAATTGGTCGCATCAGGTCGAGCCTGTTGGCTGTCGATTCACGGCGCGGTGAGCGAGGGGGCTCAGATCATGTTCGGATGTTGCGGCCGAAAGGATCTCCGCGTCTCGTGCAGCTATCTGACGGCGACGCTCCCGTTCGAGAGCGCGCAACACCAGTGAGGCTCGCGAGGCGGCGCGATGTTCCCTGACTTCGTCGTCGAGAAATTCCACGATCTCGTCCGGTAGTCGTACCGCGATCTGCGTGCTCATATGCTCATGGTACCAAAGTGGGATTCGTTTTGGTACCACCATCGCGTGCGAGTTCTGCAACCGATCATTTCAACGGGAGGCAAGGGCCGATGAAGTACTCAGCGGCCCCGACGCGGCACACCTTGCCACGCACACGGTTTCCGCTGTCTTCATCGGTCGATCTCTATCTGGTGTTCTTCAGTCTCAGTGACGGTCCCATCGATGGTGACGTCTCCACGTCGGTACGGCTCGGATCGCTGAAATATTCGCTATGAGACAAAGCAACTTCGGGGATTCGGCTCTCGATGTCAGGCACTTTGTCACTCCTCTCGACGACGCAACTGCCTCGCTACCGTCGAGGAATTAGCAGTACACCGTGCACACGGTTGGCGACGTCACCGCGAGGAGTCTGGTTCCTCTCCCCTACTCACGACCTCGCCAGCGCGCGGACTACGCATCTGAAATCAAATACGCGTTCACTAAGTCGTCGATGCGTGAAGTGAAATCTCCAGGGTCGCCCAGTACCTGTATGACTTGAACTGCGCCGATAAATCCCGCGCACAGATTCGCGGCCAGGCGCTGGGCGGCAGAGGCGGGAAGCTGTCCGTCTGCGATCGCAGTATCGACGAATCGGCTGACGAGTTCCACCCACTCACGGAACGCGGGTGGGGCGGTATCGAGACCTGCTTCTGTGGTGAGCCTGAGGCCGGCTCGGGCCAGGGCATCGTCGGCTATAAGCGCCGCTGAACCGTTGAAGAATGCAGCCAACTTCTCGATCGCTGGTATTGCTGATTCGTCGGTTGATTGTCGGATTCCGCCGAGCGCGGTCAACCAGTGGTTGATGAGTTCTCGCGCGATCGTTTCCTTGGAGTCGAAGTGGAAGTACACGGCTCCTTTCGTGGAGGCAGCCTCCGCAACGATGTCGTTCGTGGAGGTAGCGGCGTACCCATCGATCGAGAATGAGCGTGCAGCTGCCTTGAGGATCTTGGCCTTCGTCTCGTGTGCTCGCTGTTGTCGGGGTCGCTGGCGCGGTTCGGGCGGAACGATCAAGTGGTGTCGGTCGTCTGGGTCGGTCAATGCGGGTTCCTTACCTGCAGTCTGTGGGCACTCTGCTGTGGTCAACCCCTCCATGATGATGCAATTCCTGGCGCTCGGGAACCTCGGCGTTGGCAGGTTGCGGCGCTGCTCACGTTGTAGCGACGAGTTGGTCGGTGAAGTGAACATCGGAGGCTCGCATGTCGATGAGCGGCGGGTTGTCGAAGCCAGCTGCTCGGGCCGCGGTATCGAACTTTTCGTATCGGCGCCACGAGGTCGATGTTGCAACGGGAGGGTTGGACGTCTGGGCGATCAGCTCCCAGGTGAGAGTCGGGTCTGCAAGCTTGCGTCGTGCGGTGTCCTTGACAGCGTCGGGCAGGTCCGATGTGGCAATGAACCATTCGAGTTCGGCGTGCGCCACCGCCTCTGCGTTCGACGGCTCCGGGTCCACTGAAGACCCCGTTTGTTCGGAGGGGCTCGGATGCGGAGCGCTTTCCGGCGCGTCATGCGTTTCTACGACGCCTAAAGAAGGCTGGGCTCCTACGGCTGTTTCGTTGCGCATGACGACGCTTTGCGTAGCAACCGTACCCACACCTGCGGCAGCATTGTCGATCTCGATCTTGTAGTCGGAATATGCAATACCCGTTGCTTTGATCAGGATTCCCAGACCGTGCGTGAAGGCGAGTACGAGCACCGGCGGAATGACCGCGATCATGGCAGCAACGGCCGGGTCGAGAGGCGTGTAGCCGATGCTCTGACCTGCCGCAACGGCCTGTTGCGCAACTGTTGCGGAGTGGAACGCATGGTAGGCGTTCCCGAGGATGCTGATCGCGACCACCGCAACAGCAACAGCAACGTAGAAGTACTTGTCGCGTCGATGCATCTTCAGTTTGCTCAGAATGACGATGGCGACGGTGGATCCGAAGATTGCGCTGTCAACGATGACGGGAAAGATCCATGCGAGGTTTTCGTGGACGGTTCCTTGGCGCGCGAGGTCCCGTTGGACCGCGAAGGAGAGGACAAATGCGCCTGCGGTGATCCCGATTGCGATGAAAATCGCGATGAGAAGTGCGGCGATCAGTGCTCCAAGCTGGATCCGCGCTGCGCGCAGACTAAAATCACCCATGATCGGGTTTTCCTTCCTACAAGGGGTGTTCTCGGTCTGGAGTCCCGCTGGTTGCCGCCGGCGGGACTCCTCCTGGTTTCGGAAGATTTCTTCTGGTTGTACTCCTGCGTTTCGTCCGTTTTGCGTGCGGTGAGGGTGGACAGCGATTTCTAGCGGTCGTATCCGAGAGTCGACTGATGTTTTTTGCGTCGCACTCAAAGCACGTCGGGGATGTCGTTCCAGCTGCGTGTTTGTTGATCTCAGAGTGACGTGGGGTGGTCTGCAATTTTGCGTGAGAATTGCGTGACTGCAACGGATTGTTCACGCAATTTGCTCCAGGCTTTGCGCTGCCAAGGCTTCTAAGTTCTACAGAACGGACTGTCAGCAGATGAGGTCAAGTCCCTGGGAGTGGTGTAGCCCTGCGTGACCCTGTCGGGTTCAGGCGGTGAGTGCGGGAATGTCCTCCTTGT
Organism: Rhodococcus sp. 27YEA6; assembly: GCF_044908235.1. Lineage (NCBI taxonomy): Bacteria > Bacillati > Actinomycetota > Actinomycetes > Mycobacteriales > Nocardiaceae > Rhodococcus > Rhodococcus sp. 27YEA6. The sequence continues at coordinate 3,840 of NZ_JBIYCY010000054.1, forward strand.
CGATGTCGGCGTCGTTG
>NZ_JBIYCY010000055.1:0-3352 GCF_044908235.1 Rhodococcus sp. 27YEA6
GTGTCTGCGTGCCATGATTCGTGAATTTCCTCCTGTGCCCATTATCGGACACGAAAGTCACACAGACACTGGACTTCTACACAGGGACCCAACCACCCGGACACCGTCATGAATCTCTCTAAGCTGTGTACGCCATCTGCGTCGACTTCGAATACAACCGTCACATGCTGGCCACAACTTCCCTGGGAGACTGTGTCACGAGCCCAATGTCAGGGATCTCGGATGGAGCGCGTCCTGCAGACCAGGTGGGCGGGGATGAGATGCTCAGCGAGGCGACGCATCCGTGGCTCGTCGAGGCCTTCGTCCCTGTCGTCGAGCAGCCCGGTGCCGGCGGAAACATGATTGTGACCGACGCCGAGGCCGGCAGCATCAGCGCGACCGCCTGGTGTCCACGCCGCTTGTACTTCTCGTCTGAGGCTCACTGAATCACACCCTTACAAGTCCTAAGCCTCTGATGTGCCACGGGTTTCACGGAGTCATGATGTTTCAATTCAGGCTTCCGGTGGGCATGTGAAACATTCGTTCTCGAAACTCGATCGGTATCAGCATTTCGAGAGCGCTGTGCCGAGGTTGGCGATTGTCGACCGCGTGGTACTGGTGGCGGAGCGCGCGTCGACAGTGCCTTAGCGAGTCATCTCATCGCCAGTCGTGCACACCATCCAACGTCTCACGCGACGGGCATCGTCCTTGTCCGGAGGGCTGCAGGCGGGGAGAGTCCTGCGATCTCGTCGAATGGATTGTCTTCGAAGCAGACGGAAGACTTGATGAACACGACCACTGTGTCGTTGCACGAGCCGAGCGGGAGGCAAAAGAGTTTCGCGAGTATAGAGTCTGCGCGCGCTCGTGCATCTTACGAACTAAAGCATTGCCACCGAATAGTGAGAGTATTCTTTAGCTGTCGGACGCGAACTCGTTTAACACGTCCAAGGAGGCGTTATAGATTCGCCGTCAGAAGTGATGGCGGTCAAGCCCACCGATGTCGTCACCCACAATGTGGCGGCGCTGTCACCCGGGTTGTCGAGCTGAACTGTGGCCGACTCCGGAACTAGTACGACATCTCCAACTGCGAGATGAACTGGAGTGTCATCCAAGGTGATCACGGGCGAGCCGTGGAGTACGAGAAAGACCTCCTCGTGCGAGACCGTGTGCGGTGCGCCGATATTGCCGGGCTCCAGTTCGGTGCGCCAGGCGCACAGCTGTCGACTGCCGTGGGCGGGCGCTACGTAGGACTGGAATTGTGCGCCGTGCATTTGGTGGGTGTAAGAATCCCCGTTTTTTCGGATCCGCATGTCAAGTTCCCTTCGTCAGCTTAACTGTCTTTATTGGACAGGTAGACTGACGACATGTCAAGGGACGAACCACGCGCCGATCTGCTGATGTTGCTGATGCGTAGCGCGTCCGCTCTTTCCGAGCAGATCAATGCCGCAGTCCTCGCGGAGGGGCATTCGTCGCTACGACCGGCGCATGGCTTGTTATTCCTGCGGGTGTCCGGCGATGGGGCCACTGTCAGCGAAATTGCCGCCTACCTGGGTATCACTAAACAATCCGCAGCCGTGATGGTCGACGAGTTGATCGCATCCGGATATGTGAGCAAGCAGCCCCACCGATACGACCGCCGCTCGCAGATCGTCCGGCTTACCTCCGCCGGTGCCGACGCGACCTCTGCGGCTACCAACGCAGCACTCTTCCGTTGGAAAGCGGCGAGCACGACACTTGGCGCGGACGTGATGGCATCGCTGGTGCTCGCGCTCGAGGAGATTGGGAGAGACGGCAGGCCACGCCCTGTCTGGTGACCCGAATAGGCTTTGGCCGCGGCGTCCTCACGCCTGGTATTAGGCCCGGGGGTGACGCATCAACGCGTCGGCGATCCGTAACGATTGCGATCTGGTGGAGTATGATCGATTCTGGCTGGACATTTTCGTTGAAGGTCATGGCGAACGGCAGATGCTCTCCGATAGTTCCACACCTGGCAAACAGATCGGCTCTGGCTTTGTTCGGTCACTTCGGTTGGACAAACCGGTGCCTTTACGGATGTCCGCACAAGTGGGCGGCACTTTGTCGATCGCAAACCCGGACTGGTCGATCGGAAACTGATTCGCTCTGCGAGTGAGTGATCCAGATCTTTCACTGTTGTGGAGCCTCGTCGACTACGTCCAAACGAAAACCAAGCGCGCTCCAAGGTCGGGTACCGAAAATGACTTGGTGCTTGTTGAATGCACAGATCAATTGTGGACTTGGCGCCGGATTGAGAGTGGGTGGAACCTGAGGGTTCCGATGTGTGATGACCTCGCACAGGGCCTCCATGACGATCGTGAACTCTCCGGGAGGTCAAGTCGGCCGACGCGCTGGGCTCACGCATGAAGCGCAGCTTTGAAAGCAATTCGGCGGCGAGAATCAGAGTTGGGCTGCAACAGAACTACTTCATCTTTGAAACGGGCGCCGCTCGAATTCTTGGACTGAGAACGTCGACGGCGTCGTCGACGGGTTGCCGTGGAGTCAAGATCTGCGGGGCGGTGAGGCATTAGTCCTCTTGAGGTACAGGTGCTGAACTTCACGCGCGAGACGGGCCGGGACGTATGGCCTCGCAGAAACTCATCTACTTGCGACGACAGGGCAGCGTATCTGTGTGCCGCCAGGAGGAGAAAGAGTATGCAGGGGAAGCACGATCGAAACCGACACCGAGACATTCTTGCTCGGTCGGCAGATATGCAGGCTGAGGATCATTTCGACGCGGTACGGTCGATCGTGACTATGCTGTGCTCCGTATCGCTCTCTGCGGAATATGTTGTAGAGGCTGCGAATCGAAGTTGTTGTGAAATATTCGATTCGCTCGGATTGCGATCGGCGCGGGTGGTATCCATATTGCAGTTGGTCTATCAGATGATTGCGCGAACCATTGATCAGGTCGCAGGAACGGCCTACGTTGAGCGTTCACTGGCTTTTCCCGACAGACTAAATGCACTAACCATTCGGCAGAGACAGATTCTGGCATAGAGGGCGATCTGTGGATTTGGGGTAGGCGACGTGGCGACCGCTCTGTCGGGGCCTGTTTAGGGCATTCGCCTCGAACAGCATCGTGCGTTGTCGCGGCTGCGGGTGGAGGTGCTATCGAGTGCATAGTTCAGGACGTTCATTCCGGTAGATCACGAATCGAATTCGCCGCTGTTCGTCGTGGGCTTCCGTACTCAGGTGATACCTAAATAGTGTAAGTCGTTGAGAGTCATTCGCATTGAGTGTCGCGGTCTGCGATCGGGTGTCATGCGGGTTCCAAGCATTTCGCCCGATATGTCCCAAGCGTCGGAGCGCAGGGTGTTCCGAGTACACACCCCTTCGACCATCAGGACGGGCCATG
>NZ_JBIYCY010000056.1:0-3261 GCF_044908235.1 Rhodococcus sp. 27YEA6
GTGGGGAACTATCTGGCCGTACGCGGGGAGAAACCATGGCCACAAAATGCGCCATAAATGGCCGCCAGTGGGGAGCTTACGATGGCCGTCGACAGACGGTGCCCTCGTGATCAGCTGCGATATCAAAAAATCCAATCAACTCGCCGAAAGCTTCTCCGAATACGGCAATCGCTTCACAGCCAGCCTCGACCTGAAACAAGCGAAAAAGACACTTCTCGGATACGGCGAATACGACTACGGGAACACACCCTGGTCGAAAACGACTCCCGCACAGCAGGAGTCAACATCAGTGACGGCGCCACCGGACAAGTATCGGGAAGTTACGTCAACATGGAAACCGGCCTCACAATCGACGTCTACAGCATGACCGACAACGCTGCTGTCACTAGCTTCTTCAAAAAGACAGGGTTCCTCTGATTGTCCAGTCCACCAAAAGCCGAGCCACGCAGGACGAATGTTTGACCACCACGATCCCGCGATTCCCATCCCGAAAGACTCTTCCCACCCGCGCCTCACCTAGCACGATCACGCTCGCCCGGCCTGCCGGCTGGCACTCCACCACGTCGTGAACAGACCAAGCCATCACCACGGACGAAGAAACAACCGGCGCTCGAAGTAAAGAGACCGAAGACATGAGATGCCCGCCAGCTTTCGTCTCGACTGTGCCCGCCGCACATCACGAAGCGCTTTGGCAGATGATCCATTGGCGGTCATACCAAGTTCCTCACTCTCCGACGAGGGCCGGGTCTGTACCGTCGCCACGCACCCGACATATTCGGAACGTGTGACAATCGGGACGAGGTAGAAGCCCGCTGCCCCCGGCGAGTGGACAGCCGGAGGGCAGGTCCTGCGCGGACGAACTGACCACTCAGAATCACCGCAGCAACAAGATGCTAACCAAATTCGAACCCGAAATGCCAGTTTTCCTGCAGTGCTCAATGTTTGGGATCTTCGTCCACTATTCCGACGACAGACGTGATAGGTCAGGAGTGCACACTGAATGAGGGGTGCATCCGCGAATCCGTCGATGACTCAGAGGTCCGAGAGAAGCGATTACAGGACAGGCGGGCAGTATGGCGGTGGTGCACCCGATACCGGACACGCGGTGTACGTGCCGAACCAAGGACGATGAAACCCGAATCCGAAATGACCGTCGCTCAAGGTGGCAACCACACCAACGAAAACCCTGGTGATTCAGCCGATACCGAGTCAGAGGCCAGCGCCGTACCCGTGGACGCGATGACCGCTGAGTGTCCATCGCGGCATCGGCGTAGGAGCAGCATCCTGAGTCGGTGTCGGAACGACTCGACTAGCCACCGAGCTTTTCGCACCATCACGACAGAAGTACTGTCGTCAAAACTCACGCTCCCCCCCGGGAGAATTCAGTAAGCAGCGCCACACCGATATCGAGTCCACGAATCCATGAAAAAATTCAGGCCATGCGGACAGGATTCGGAGTGTGGATTCGTGATCAGATCGATGCTCGGGGCTACGAGAGCACCGAGGAGGCTGCCCGGGCGCTAGGGGTGTATCCGTCGTTGCTGCGTCATTGGGCAACGATCGTGCGATCGCCGTCCCCGCAAGTTCTTCGGCAGGTCGCAGTGTTGTTCGATGCGCCCATACAAGACGTGCTGATCGCCGCCGGCTACATGACCGAAGAAGAGAACCGCCCTCTCTCCCCGACCAGGATGTCGCTGCAACAAATGTCGAACAAGCAAATCCTCGACGAGATATGCCGCCGCACAGTAGGAGACACCGGAGGACCCCCTATTCCAGTGCGAGTGAACGGAGTACTTCACACCCCAGACGGATGGACCAGCACACCTTAGGCGTTCCGCCCCTCGGTTCGTTCGCTGTATCGAGACCAATTGCTAGCAAGCCGAGTCGTCCTGCCGCTCGTCGGACGCACTCTCACTGCCGCGCTGGCAAGGGAAGCAAGCAGCGAGTGGGCAGAGCAGACCACGTAGGGTCTTCGGCAACCGCACCCCGACGATCGAGGCGATCACCCGGCCCCAACAGCACCAAGTTACTGCAGATCGAGGTGCAGCCGCAGCGCGTCCTCGAGTGCGGCGAAAGTCTCCATCCCGACCTTGCCGACAGGTTCAGGATCCAGACGCCGAACCGATACCGAACGCACTTGCTCCGCTTGCGCTTTCGACGCTCGCGCCAAACCTGACTCGTCGGACTCGACAATCACCTGAAACGGAAACACGTGCGCGGTATTGGTAGTCAACGGAACCACGGTGATCACGCCCCTGCCGAGATTTTCTGCAGTAGCGTTGGCCCGGTCGTTGCTCACCACCACCGCCGGTCGTCGTTTCGCCGCTTCACTGCCCTGCGCTGGATCGAGATCCACCCAGTGAATGTGCGCGCGGCGAATCATTCGGTGTCTGCCGAGACAGCGTCCCACACTTCATCTACGTCACCTTCAGCAAACGCTGCAGCGTAGTCACGTTCGAGTCCGGACGTCGAGAGTAGGCGGAGTGCGGCTCGAATTCCTGCCGACCGGCCACGAAGTCCGTGATCACGCACATACTCGTCGAGTAGGTGCGCATCCTCGTCAGGCAGACTTATGGTAAATTTCGTGGTCATACTTTAAGCGTACCAAAGTATGATCTGGCGGTAACCCGCGAAAACGGCTACACCGCCTCACCAGCAAGAAAGAGCCCATTCAAGGAGGCAACCACCCCGACGCGTCTCCCTCATAGCCACCTCAGAGCCATTGGTCGTCGCGCATTTTCGCCCAGAATTTCAATTCAGATAGCGACCTCCGTCGAAACTGGTTGTTGCACAGTCACTTAAGAACTGACATAACTTGCAGTTGCCGATGAGATATTTCGACTGTTACCGCTCGTTATCCCGGCAATAACCACGGACTATCGGATCCCCGTCGCATGACGAAAGACGTGCGGGCCGATCCACATGATCAACTGTCTGCGCTGCCTCGGATGTCGCCGCGGTGCAGGGACGCGAGTTCGGCGAGGTGAGTTCCGACCCGATCAAGCGGGACACCGACCGTGACGAGATCGCGAAAACCTCGTCCTGCACCTATCCCACCGTATAGGTCGGCAGATGCACACAATGGCCTAACGTCGACCACGTCCAGCGCCGTCGTCTCGACAGCAGGACCCACACCACCATCAAATGCCGAGAGCTGCGTGCATGGAGTTGAGTCCCGGATAGTGGTGTAGCGCGGTCGCCGAGATCGTCCCGATGCTGGACGTGGACGCGGCCACCGCGTGATTCTTCAAGAGATCTCTC
>NZ_JBIYCY010000057.1:0-3208 GCF_044908235.1 Rhodococcus sp. 27YEA6
CGCCGCATCGTCGGCCTCCCTGACACCCGTTCATTCGGCATGCTTCCATCCTCGTTTCCAAGGCCAGAAGTCTCCACCGAACCCAGAGCGATTCATAAGGTGCCTTTCCGGATCTTTCAGGTGCTCCTCTCGACACGTGACCCGAGCCATCGAGCTCGCAGACGCACCATCGACTGTCCACAGACCCCCGTCTCCATCCATCTCCAGGACACACGGCAGCAGCCTGCGGAAGCGCCGTCCAACACGCGGGTTACATAACCCCTCCCCCGCGTTCAGTCGCACATGAACCTCCCCGGCGTCTGACAGCATGAGAGCCAAGCATCTCCATCCGCTCCCGAAGAATCCAACCCGATTCCGACGCTAGACCCATCATCGAACCGCCGACCGCCAACGCACCCAAACTCCACCTTCAGCGAAGCCGCAGAGGTGGTCCGTCAAGCCCCTTCCTGGTCGGGCCGGCGGCGGCCTGTGAGGCGGGCCGCCGCAAAATCCCTCAGAACTCCATGGCAACATCAACCACACGCGACACACCGAACAAGCGCGCCTACCCGTATCAGTTACAGATTGGTTCTAGTCTTTCCTCATGGCACAGCACAACAAGGGACCTCGCGGACACATCGCGACTCGTGCTCCCCTCAAGCAGCACAAGGTGTACGAGGATCGGGCCGCCGAACTCGGAATCCCTGCTGGGGATTACTCCGTGCTCATACTGGCCATCACCCATGGACTGGACATACCGGACTACATCATCGACAAACTGCATCCGGACCAGCTGAGACTGCTTGAGGTCGAGGCCGCTGGATCACTGCGCCGCATCGAGCAGCTTGCGGTCGGCGCATGAACTACCCCTAGACAGCGAACAACCCCCAGGGCTTGGCGGCATCGGGGGCTGTCCGTTTATGCGGTTGTGAGAGCTTCCCAGCTCCCTGACCACCACTAACCCAGTGAAGGAAGAGGCGGTGACCACCACTACCTCGAAAGGAAGAGGCGGTGCTTACTCGATGATATCGCAGAAACGCAATTCCGCCATACTCGCGGACGTATTCGCGGTGTCATTTTTGGCACGTCCAGATCACATTTCGGCTTTCGCGGCGCTCGGATCACACTTCTGCGTCCCGAATGTCCCATCCGAGCAAGCCAGCACCGTACCCATAGTGGTACCGATGTGCGGCCGCCGGATCGAACAGACCTTCCGAACAACCGCGGCCGTGACGCGCGTACAGCGGATCCGCAGACAGGGAGGCCGCCCCTAGCCGACAACGAACGAAGTGCCCCGATACCTAACTAAACAGCGCAGACCTCTTGAAAAGCACAAGGCCCCCGAAGGGGGTGATTGGGAGCGGACCGCATCGCGGCGAAATAAGGACTGGCAGGTCCTTGACGTCGACTGAGAACTGGCAGGTCCTTGACGTCGACTGAGAACTGGCAGGTTCTCCGACATCTGTTCTCGAACATTCTCGAGAGGTGAGCTTCGAAAGTTAGCGCTTTCTCTGCTCGTACTGCATCCCCCTGGAAGGGACTTACCTATGGCAGGTATGTCTCAGGGTAGCGCATACCCTGAATACAGCCCAACTCATTCCATATCACCAACCTTCGGCGTGTCGCGCATCGGCGCCCAATCCGCTGTTCCTCAATCGACAGAAGTCGACGAATGGCAAGCGGCAGTCGACGATGCTCTCTCACGTGTCGCGCGCCTCGAATCCGCTACACGGCAACTCAACGAGTCCACTTACCAGCGTGGACGCTCTTGGTCCCTACCTGTCGAACCAACGGAACAAGCACGCGTTCCAGTGTGGACATCACGCAGGGAATGGCTCCGCCAATTCCGCCATCACACCACCAGCCCGGCTGGCAAGGCGTTGTGCGCGCGCAACCTGATCAAGCCCGACAAGGCTTACGCAGTGGCACAAGCTCACGCACATTTCGCCGAATCGCACACCGGCCGCGGGGTCTCCGCAGCGAAATCAACGATCGCTGCCCGGGCCAAAGTCAGCGAATCCTCTGTCAATCGCGCCAGGCGAGTGCTCATCGCGCTGGGAATGGGCATCGAACACGTCCGGGGACGGAACCTCAAAACCCTGGAATTTCTGGCTGCTGAAGCCCATCACGGGGGTCAACAGCACCGCGCTGCATCGACATGGTCACTGTCATCCCCACGAACAATCGTGGCAACGACACCTCACCGCAAACTCACCAAGACGCGACCGTCTCGCGCCTCTGAAAGAGCAACCCGCCTCAGAGCTCACAACTCTCTGAGGCCCGACGTCAATCGCGTCTATCAGCCCCACAGCAGTCGACCAGGGCCGATAGGAACTGACACCCTATCTAGTGTTGGTTTTTTATCTTTTGAAGTTCTTCCGTTAGGAAGAACTCACCAACGCGCTCACGCGCGAGCCCAGCTCACAACAAAAAAACGAAGCACTTCTCGGATCACACCGCGGCCTCTGGCACTTCAGAGGACTGCAGCCGAACTCGTCAACCATGCGCCGGCTCTCAGACCGACCGGACATATCGGCGCGATCTGTGATCTTCTCCGCGATGTCAAGATCGATACGACGCGATGGACAGGACGTGACATCGCACAGACGCTTTCCCGAGACACCGCAGACCGGGGGTGGATCTGGCCAACAAGATCAAGCCTGATCTCACCGTTGGCATACCTCAGACGCAGGCTCGATGGGATCGACTGGACCGGAGAATCGCCCAGTGAACAGCGTAAATCGGCCGACTTGGCGCGAAAGAGGGAACAAGAATTACTTGAAAGCTCACATGTTCAACGTACGAAAATGGCAGCGAACCCGGAGCATCGCGCCAAGATCCTAGCCAGCATTCGGGCACACCTGACATGCAAGCAGCAGCATTGAGGCTTTACTGGCCCCAATCCGGCCAAGCAATACACGTCCGAAAAACACGCCTCACGATGATCGACAAGCGTTGCCGAGAAGTGTGGCGATCCGAGGCACAGCACCCTGATCGCCACAGGTGTAAATACTCATGGCGACGTTGATCGGGACACAAAGAACCCGGAGGACAACATTTTGATCTAATACGCGGAGCTCCACAGCCATTTTCGGAGAACTGACCCCGCCCGAGCCAGTCAATGGCGGGCTGGCGAGTTGAGTCCCGGATAGTGGTGTAGCGCGGTCGCCGAGATCGTCCCGATGCTGGACGTGGACGCGGCCACCGCGTGATTCTTCAAGAGATCTCT
>NZ_JBIYCY010000058.1:0-2956 GCF_044908235.1 Rhodococcus sp. 27YEA6
ATCATGATATGTGGGTGATCTGACGCATCCAGTGTCAGGCTGATCATGTCGGTTGTCGGCTCGATCGAGGAGGCCCCACAATGAATGCTTTCGTCCCAGCGCTGGTCCGGCCGCCTGGCGAAATTCCACGACTCGGCGAACCACTTCTCGATGAATACCTACGCTTCGTCGCTGCGAGAGCACGAACCAACACCCTCCTGGCACAGACGTTCGACCTGAAAGTCTTCTTCACCATCATCGGCAAGGAACCGACGCAGGTGAGCACCAGCGATGTACTGGCTTTCATTCAAGCGCAACGACTTCCACGCAAAGAGAATGTGGTCCGCCTCAGCGACGGCGAATCGGGACTGGCCACCTCGACCATCAAACGTCGACTGGCGTCGATCTCCGGCCTGTTCTCCTACCTCCATGAGCGTGGGCTGGTCGAGAAGAATCCCGTGCCGCGAGGCCTCTCGACCCGGTCAGGACGCTCTCACGTTCGCGGGACCCCACTGATCAGAGCGCCGCGGCGCCTCCCACGGGTACTGAGCCCCGACGAGGTCAACGCACTATTGGCCGCGCTACGCTGCGAACGAGACCGGGCGATGGTCCTGTTGATGCTGTTCGGCGGACTACGCCGATGCGAGGTGCTGGGCTTACGGATGCCCGATGTCCGACCCGGTGAGCGACGAGTGTTCGTCGCCGCCGGCAAAGGCGGCCACCAACGCATCGTCCCGGTCGCACCGACCTTCTTCGAAAGCCTCGGCCGCTATCTCGACGCCGAACGCCCGATCGACAGTGCCACCGATCATGTCTTCGTGGTCCTCAAACGTCCCAGACGCGGCAACCCGCTTTCCGCGGCCGGTCTCGATGAAATTCTCTCCGGCGCCCGAGTTCGAGGCGGGTTACCTCATGCGACATGTCACGAACTTCGACACACCTGCTTCACCCGACTCCGCGAATCGGGGATGGCGTTGGAGGCGATTCAAGCTCAAGCCGGGCACGCATCCATCGAGTCCACACGCATCTATCTGCATCTGGCCAACGACTGGCTGATCGGCGAGTATTCCAAGGCGATGGACATTCTCGACGGCATCGCCGGTGACATCCCTGGAGATGCGAAATGAGCGTTCCGACAGACTCTTTGAGAAAACCTGAGTCAACCGCGGCCCGCACATACGTTCACGCGGTCACCAATGCACATGCCCACCGAACCCGACTCCGGGCTGTCCTGCGGTTCGAGGACAGGTTCGGTGATCTCGGCGCATGGAACGCGCTACCGGTGTCGGCGCGCATGGCAGCTCCCGACATCGTGCGCGCGTTCGTTGCCTTCGCGGCCGTCTTCGAGTCGGTGGCCGTCGATGCGATCTATGTTGTGCAATCATCATCGAAATGGGGCGCCCATCTGGCCGAACGTGAACCCGTAGCTGCTTCCACATTCCGCACGCAGGCAACAAGTTTGGGATTCTGCGAGCGCGAGGCAGGGAAGATGTGGTCCAAACTCGCGCAGATCTGTGTCATCGCCGGCGCCACGACCGAGGCGCTCACCTCGGCGGAGTATGTCGCGGCCCGGGCCCAGTTTCATTCCGCCGTAGTCGCCAAGGTCGGGCGTGCACCGAAATCGTTGAACGCGCCACTCTTTGGGCTCGATGCGCTCATGTTCCATCGCGGCCAAGGACCCCGGCCACATCCGCGCAAACGCTGGGCAGCACGATCGGTGCCCGAGATCGGTTGGGACCGCGCCGAGGAGTGCGCGCCCGTCATGGTCGCTACGATGCGCCGTTACCTCGACCAGATCGGCATCAGCCTGCGGGTCTCGTCGGTGGACTGCATCGAGACCACACTGCGCCAGTTCGCCGGCCATCTGGCCACCACCAGCGACGTAGTCTGCGTCGCCGACATCGACCGCACCCACATCGAGGCCTACAAGACCTGGTTGGCGGCACGGCCGGGGTATCGCAAGAACACGAACCTGTCCAAGACCACCATCGGCATGCGCATGGGGCACCTGAGCGCGTTCTATCAACGCATCATCGAATGGGACTATCCTGATATCCCTGCCCGAGCGCCGGTCTACTCCTCGGACCGGCCGATCAAGGACAAGCCGCTACCGCGATTCCTCGACGACGGCGCCGCCGCCAAGTTCTTGACCGCAGCCCGCAACCTGCCCGACGAGTTCGGTCGCCTCGCCATCGAAATGCTCTCACGTACCGGCATGCGCAAAGGCGAACTCCTCGACCTGACAATCGATTCGGTCGTCCAGATCGGTTCCGCCTACTGGCTCCGCATCCCCGTCGGCAAGCTCCACAACGACCGGTACGTCCCCTTGCATCCCCAACTCAAAACAATGATCGACACCTGGCTCGAGCACCGACCGGACTGGCAGGACAGTCCGCTGCTCTTCACCGACCGCGGTCGTCCGATCCCGGGCACCCGAATCGACAAGGCAGTCCAATCCGCTGCTGCCGCAGCGGGAATCGGCCACGTCCACCCTCATCAGCTGCGGCACACACTCGCGACGCAGGCCATCAACCGGGGTATGAGCCTCGAGGCGATCGCCGCATTGCTCGGGCACAAGACAATGGAGATGACGATGGTCTATGCCCGAATCGCGGACCGGACCGTTGCCGACCAATACTTCTCCGTCACAGAGAAAGTCGAAGCCCTCTACAGTAAACACGAACCCGCCGTCCTGCCTGCCGAGGACGAGCCCGCCGCGATGCGCAAACTCCGCGCCGAAGCCCACCGGCGGATGCTCGGTAACGGCTACTGCGCACGCCCAGTCGAACTCGACTGCCACTTCGAGTCGATCTGCGAGTCATGCACGTTCTTCGTCACCACCATCGAGTTTCTCCCCACCCTCACCCGTCAGCGAGACGACGCCGCAGACAAGGGCCAGATCGGGCGGCAGAAGGTCTTCGACGGACTTATCCAGCGACTCGACGACACGGGCACTTGACATCGATCACCCACATAA
>NZ_JBIYCY010000059.1:0-2580 GCF_044908235.1 Rhodococcus sp. 27YEA6
TGTCGACGGCCATCGTAAGCTCCCCACTGGCGGCCATTTATGGCGCATTTTGTGGCCATGGTTTCTCCCCGCGTACGGCCAGATAGTTCCCCACCTGCTGTGAGTCAGATTCGGTCCCGGCAACGCTGGGTGGATGAAATCGAGCAGGGAGATCATGGAAATTTTGGAGGCGTACGACCTCACGGGTAGTTATCGGGCGGCGGCGGAGCTGGCTGGGTGTGATCACCACACGGTGGCCCGGTATGTGCAGATGCGCGCTGCGGGGCAGCCGCCGGACCGCCGGCGGCATCGAGCGCGGGCGATCGACGACTTTCTGCCGAAGATCGAGGAGTTGGTGGTCCGCTCGCAGGGCAAGGTCCGCGCGGATGTCATCCACGAACGGATCGTCGCGCTGGGGTTCACCGGCGGTGAGCGGACCACGCGCCGGACGGTCGCGGAGGCGAAGGCCCAGTTTCGGGCTGGTCGGCGGCGAGTGTATCGGCCGTGGGTAACCGAACCTGGGCTGTGGTTACAGTACGACTTCGGTGACGGGCCAACGATTTCCGGCCGGAAGACGACGTTGTTCTGCGCATGGTTGGCGTGGTCGCGATTTCGGGTGGTGATCCCGATCTGGGACAAGACATTGCCGACGGTGGCGGCGTGTTTGGATGCGACATTCCGCCGCTTGGGCGGGGTTCCGGTCTATGTCCTCACCGACAACGAGAAGACCGCGACGATCGATCACGTGGCCGGGATCGCGGTCCGCAATCCGGAGATCGTGGAGGTGGCACGGCATTACGGCACGACGCTGCGGACGTGTTTACCTGCTGATCCGGAGTCGAAGGGAGGAAGTGAGGCGACGGTGCGGATCGCCAAAGCCGACCTGTTGCCGAAGGAGGTGAACCTGCGCGAGCAGTATCACTCTTTCGGTGAGCTCGAGTCGGCTTGCCGGCAGTTCTGCACCGACGTCAACACCCGCGTCCACAGCTCTACTCGGCGGCGGCCGGTCGAGCGGCTGGCCGAAGAGTTGCAGCGGCTGCATCCGCTGCCGAAATCTCCGTTCACCGCGGTGTTCGGCACTACCCGGCGGGTGAACTGGGAGTCGACGATCTCGGTGGAAGGGGTGCGGTATTCGGTGCCGCACACGTTGATCGACACTCGGGTCTGGGCCCGCTTCCATGGTGAGGAGCTGATCGTGACCGCCGTCGACAATGATGGCGGTGCAGTCGAAGTCGCGCGGCACCGCCGCGGCCAACCCGGTTCACCGGTCCTCGACAACGACCACTACCCACCCCGCCCAGACCGCGACGCCGCCGACCGGGTGCCCAAGCCTCGTACCGCCGCCGAGCTCGCCTTCCTACAGTTGGGCCAGGGTGCCAACAGCTGGCTGGTCGAGGCTGCCGCCGCGGGAGCGCGCCGCATCAGGGCGAAGATGGCCGAGGCCGTGGACCTTTCGAAGCTGCACTCCCCGGACGCAGTCGACAGAGCGTTGGGGACGGCGGCGATGACCGGCCGGTTCGCCGATCGGGACCTGATCTCGATCCTCGACTACCAAGTCACCCACGAACACGCTGATCCGGTCCGTCGCAGCGAGAACCACACTCTGCAACCGGGCACCGCCGCCTGGTCCACCTTCGGCCAGACACCAGCGCCGGCCAGCCCAGCCACTACTGACGATGAAAGCGATGACGCCTGATGAGCACCCCTTTGCGCACTGTTACCAGCGCTAACGGCGACCCGTTGGCCGAGGCGATCGACCTGACTAAACGCCTGAAACTGCCCCATATCCGCAGGTCCTTGAGCGATATCATCCCGACCGCGAAAGCCCAACGCTGGGACCCCGCCGAAGTCGTGCGGGTTCTCCTCGCTGAGGAAGCCGCCGGCCGGGACCGGGCGAACCTGCACACTCGCCGCAAACGCGCGGGTTTCCCTACCGGCAAGACCTTCGGCGACTGGGACGAAACGAAATCGTCGATTCCCCGCGCCACCCAGGACGCGCTCCGCACCCTGGAGTGGGTCGGGCGGCGTGAATGTTTCTGCGTCTGTGGGCCTTCGGGAACTGGCAAGTCTCACTTCACCGAGGCACTCGGGCAGGCCGCAGTCGAAGCTGGGCTGGCGGTGTCTTGGTTCACCATCGAAGACCTCGGTGCCCTGGTCCGCCGGCACCGTGCCGACGACTCCATCGCCCGAGCCCTGACGAGGATCATCCGCTCCGACCTGATCATCGTCGACGACATCGGTCTGCTCCCGGTCTCTGAAGACGCCGCCGAAGGATTCTATCGCCTCGTCGACGCTGCCTACGAACGCCGAGCGATTGCCGTCTCGAGCAACCTGCACCCCTCCGGCTTCGACGAGATCATGCCCAAAACATTGGCCACCGCCACCGTTGACCGGCTCCTGCACCATGCGCACGTCGTCGTCACCGACGGCGACTCCTTCCGCCTCACCGAAGCCACCACCGGCAAGGGGGTGAAGCCCTTCAGCTAACCCAAATCAGAAAGCGGGTGGGGAAAAACAACTGGCCGCCACCGGGGAGAACCCGTGGCCACCAGCGGGGAGAACTACTGGCCGCCTACGGGGAGAACTTCGTGGCCATTGACA
>NZ_JBIYCY010000060.1:0-2566 GCF_044908235.1 Rhodococcus sp. 27YEA6
GAGAGATCTCTTGAAGAATCACGCGGTGGCCGCGTCCACGTCCAGCATCGGGACGATCTCGGCGACCGCGCTACACCACTATCCGGGACTCAACTTCCTTCCATCCCCGCAAGGGCGGTGCATTGGCGGATGGCTGGGCAGGACCGCTCGCGACGGTTGAGCAATTTGTTCTGTGCGCACAGCGGAGATTGCTGAACCCTATATTTCCGCCTTTAGTCAGTTGGCTGCCCAATAGCGTCCCTTCGACTTCCTTGACAATCTGATCGAGACGGACTGTCACACGTTTCGATTCGTGTCTGGAACGCCTCGCTATCGGGTGATCGTGGCAGCCAAGCTGCTCTTGGTCGGTCGACCTTTTGCAACGGTGTGTGACACTCACGGCAGATGTTTTTCGATTCGTTCGATGGCAATGAGTGCATTGACCTGCTATTTTGCGCGTCCACGCAATGCGTGGTCTGTATGCACTGCATGCATTGCATGCAGAAGTGAAAGACGTGCGGTGCATGCAAGGCATGTCCTGCTAGCAGCGCATGGCATGCGTGCAATCCTTGCGTACCGCGTCATGCGTGCTCTGCGTGCGCTGCGAGCGTTGTATGGGTTGCATGCAGAGCAGCGCGTGCGTGCAGAGGTAGCACCGCAAGCGGTGCGTGCAGAGCACGCCATGCGTTGTATGTGATCAGTGCTTGGCTAGCGAGGTACGCATTGTGTGCAAAGCATGCGGGGTTTGCTAGCGAGGCATGGATAGCGTGTCGCGCATGACGTGCATGGGTTGCGGTGGACGCGTGATGAGCATTGCACGCGTTGAACGCAAGGGTTGCACTTGATGCAATTCGTGCATGGCACGCGCAGAGTGCGAGGCTTGTACGTCACGCATGACACGCGTGTTATGCTACGCGCGCACGTAATGCACAGTGTGCGTGTTTAGCGAGTAGAGCAGACTTAGCGCGCAATGCATGCAGTGCTTGGATTGCCCGTCACGCACAGTCTGCATGCAGCCCACGTACAGCGTGGATTGCGCACATAGCAAGCAATGCACATATTGCATGCAGCGCGTGGTTTACACGCAATGCACGCCTCGCAAATGTCAACGCCCTCGATGAAAGGTCCGCAATGCAGCCACGCAAAATCGCACTCGGCAACCAGAAGGGTGGCGTAGGCAAGACGGCCTCCACTCTCGGGCTTGCCAGCGCCATCACCGCGGTCGGCGGAAAAGTACTTGTCGTCGACATGGACCAACAGGGCAATACGACCGGCGGCCTCGGCGTCACTCTCGAAGAGGGCATGATGACGGCCTACCACCTCATGAACCAGACCAGAGAAGGCATTGCAGCCGAGGCGATCATTGCCACCCCATGGGATGGCGTCGACCTCATTCCCGCAGACGAAGAGCTCGGCAAAATCGAGTCGGATGGGTCGAATGACCTGGTGTTTCGCCTAGACGTTGCGTTCGAAGGGCTCGACCTTTCTCCTTATGACGCCGTGCTTTTCGACTGCCCTCCCAATATGGGCAAGGTGCTGTTCGCGGTTCTTATTGCAGCAGATGGCGTTGTCGCCATCACCGAACCCACAATTGACAGTGTCGGTGGCGTTCAGAAGCTCGAAGAGACAATCGACACCGTTCGTAAACGGGCGAATCCGAAGCTGGAATTCGACAAGATCGTGATCAGTCGTAAACGGTCTACCGGCGAACATGAGTTCAGAGAGAGCGAGCTACGGGAAACCTACGGCTCACTCGTCGCCAAGACATCGATCCCGGAACTCGCGGCCCGCCAGGACGCGCACTCGAATCGCACTCCGATTCACCAGTTCAAGGGTGGGAAAGCATTGACGCTGCAACTTGCCTACAGTGACTTGCTCGCTGAGTTGCCCATCGTGATCGGAGCCCCGGCATGAGCGTGAAGCGGGAACCTGCCATTCGTAAGACACATCCGGCTGAACTCATCCCGGAACGTCCGCCCAGGGGAGACGCGACCCCAGCGGCACCTGCAGCTACGCCACCATCGCCTTCAGCGGATCTCAGTGCCCGCAAAGATGAGGAGGAGAAGCTGTCGATGACCCACAACACGCGCATCAAACCTTCGACGAAGGATCGCCTCCGGCGTGGCGTCGACAAATTGCGGTACGAGACTGGCGATCGCGAAATCAGCGAGGCATCGATGACCGAGGCCGCGCTGGACGAATACTTGAAGGCCAGAGGACTATAAGAGACGCGCGTGCATGGCATGCACTGCGTGCACGCATGATGGATTGTCTTAATTCTTGATTGTGGAGTTCGGCCCCCGGGCGAGGGCATCTTGTGTTTCGGCTGGAAGACCAAATTAGAGGCGCCTGGCACGACAGCCGAGTAGGCATATGTGGGGGACATTCCAAGGACCTCGATATTGAGAACGGCTGTCGGGTGCGGGCGGGAGGTCAACCGCCGGGGCGGGAAGTCCTTGCTGCGCGCGCAATGCCATGTCCCTCTCATCTGCAGTTGAGTCCCGGATAGTGGTGTAGCGCGGTCGCCGAGATCGTCCCGATGCTGGACGTGGACGCGGCCACCGCGTGATTCTTCAAGAGATCTCTC
>NZ_JBIYCY010000061.1:0-2103 GCF_044908235.1 Rhodococcus sp. 27YEA6
GGCAGGTGTGTGGATGGGTAGGGGAGCGTCGTGTGGCCATGGAAGCGGCAGGGTGACCTAGCCGTGGAGGCCACACGAGTGAGAATGCAGGCATGAGTAGCGAAAGACGAGTGAGAAACTCGTCCGCCGAATGACCAAGGGTTCCTGGGCCAGGTTAATCCGCCCAGGGTGAGTCGGGACCTAAGACGAGGCCGACAGGCGTAGCCGATGGACAACGGGTTGATATTCCCGTACCCGTGTGAACGCGCCCATGGTGAATCAGTGATACTAACCATCCTGAAGCCACGAGAAGACCTTCGGGTCTCGAGTTGGTGGATGCATGGGACCTGATCTGGTAGTAGCCAAGCGATGGGGTGACGCAGGAAGGTAGCTGAGCCAGTCAGTGGTAATACTGGTGTAAGCGTGTAGGGCGTGACCTAGGCAAATCCGGGTCGCATACAAGCCTGAGACGTGATGCGTAGCCGATTGAGGCGAATTCAGTGATCCTATGCTGCCGAGAAAAGCCTCTAGCGAGCTTTCACACGGCCCGTACCCCAAACCGACACAGGTGGTCAGGTAGAGAATACTAAGGCGATCGAGATAACTATGGTTAAGGAACTCGGCAAAATGCCCCCGTAACTTCGGGAGAAGGGGGGCCCTGTCTGGTGACGACATTTACTGTCTGAGCTGGGTGGGGCCGCAGAGACCAGTGAGAAGCGACTGTTTACTAAAAACACAGGTCCGTGCGAAGTCGTAAGACGATGTATACGGACTGACGCCTGCCCGGTGCTGGAAGGTTAAGAGGACCGGTTAGTTCCTTCGGGAGCGAAGCTGAGAATTTAAGCCCCAGTAAACGGCGGTGGTAACTATAACCATCCTAAGGTAGCGAAATTCCTTGTCGGGTAAGTTCCGACCTGCACGAATGGCGTAACGACTTCTCAGCTGTCTCAACCGTAGACTCGGCGAAATTGCATTACGAGTAAAGATGCTCGTTACGCGCGGCAGGACGAAAAGACCCCGGGACCTTCACTACAGCTTGGTATTGGTGTTCGGTTCGGTTTGTGTAGGATAGGTGGGAGACTGTGAAACGGTGACGCCAGTTATCGTGGAGTCGTTGTTGAAATACCACTCTGATCGAATTGGACCTCTAACCTCGGACCATGATCTGGTTCAGGGACAGTGCCTGGTGGGTAGTTTAACTGGGGCGGTTGCCTCCCAAAATGTAACGGAGGCGCCCAAAGGTTCCCTCAGCCTGGTTGGCAATCAGGTGTCGAGTGCAAGTGCACAAGGGAGCTTGACTGTGAGACTGACAGGTCGAGCAGGGACGAAAGTCGGGACTAGTGATCCGGCACCGGCAAGTGGAAGCGGTGTCGCTCAACGGATAAAAGGTACCCCGGGGATAACAGGCTGATCTTCCCCAAGAGTCCATATCGACGGGATGGTTTGGCACCTCGATGTCGGCTCGTCGCATCCTGGGGCTGGAGTAGGTCCCAAGGGTTGGGCTGTTCGCCCATTAAAGCGGCACGCGAGCTGGGTTTAGAACGTCGTGAGACAGTTCGGTCTCTATCCGCCGCGCGCGTTAGAAACTTGAGGAAGGCTGTCCCTAGTACGAGAGGACCGGGACGGACGAACCTCTGGTGTGCCAGTTGTTCCGCCAGGAGCACCGCTGGTTAGCTACGTTCGGAAGGGATAACCGCTGAAAGCATCTAAGCGGGAAGCCTGTTCCAAGATGAGGTTTCTCACCCCCTCGAGGGGGTAAGGCCCCCGGCAGACCACCGGGTTGATAGGCCAGAACTGGAAGTGCAGTAATGCATGCAGGTGACTGGTACTAATAGGCCGAGGACTTACCACAAAGAAGCTACGCGTCCACTGTGCGGTATCTGAAACAACACACAGATACTGATGAGAAACCCTGTTTTCTCCATCCCCCAACACCAGAAACTGGTGTTGACGGGTGGTGAAACCAGGTGATCAGAAGAAGGTTACTGTGACAGTTTCATAGAGTTACGGCGGTCATAGCGAAGGGGAAACGCCCGGTCCCATTCCGAACCCGGAAGCTAAGCCCTTCAGCGCCGATGGTACTGCACTCGACAGGGTGTGGGAGAGTAGGACACCGCCGAACAC
>NZ_JBIYCY010000062.1:0-1932 GCF_044908235.1 Rhodococcus sp. 27YEA6
CAACACCGCACGCAGCGAATCCGTAAGCGCTACAACATCAACCACCGCACCCGACGCCGGCACCACATACCCAACCAAGCTGTCACCCGACTTGGCCGAAACAACAGTCACTGCAGATGCGGATACCGATGCATCAGCCACCAAAGCCGACTCGATCTCCCCCAACTCGATCCGCTGACCACGCAACTTCACCTGGAAATCACTACGGCCGATGTACTCCAGCTCCCCCGACGCATCCCACCGCACCAAATCGCCCGTGCGATACATCCGACCGCCCCCGCTGCCATCGGCAAACGGGTTCGCAACAAACCGATCCGACGACATTGCGGCCCGCCCGATATACCCGCGCGCCAACTGAATGCCCGATAGATAAAGCTCGCCGACAACACCCCTTGAAACCGGGTGCAGCCTGGAATCCAGGACTAGCAGCCCTGTATTCCACACAGCAGAACCAATCGGGATCGACACGGTCTCGTCCGATGTGACTTCATGGAAGGTCACATCAATTGCAGCCTCGGCAGGACCGTACAAATTCTCCAAGCGTGCTGATGGCATCACTCCGAAAACTTCCGCGGCAGTGCCAACTTTCAAGGCCTCGCCACCGGAAAACACCAGCCTCAAGGAAGGAATATTGCTGGCATATTCGGCTGAAATGAATAGGGCCATCATTGCAGGCACGAAGTGCGCGACCGTGACCGCATGCTCCCGGATCAACTTCGCTATGTACTGAGGGTCACGATGGCCATCCGGTTCGGCGATCACCATGCGCGCGCCTACTTGGCACGGCCAGAACAACTCCCAAAGTGAAACGTCAAATGTGGACGGAGTCTTGACCAGCACCACGTCCGACGGGTCCAAATTGTATCGATCCTGGCGCCAAAGCATCTGGTTTACTACGGCGATATGCGATACCAGGACGCCTTTCGGCGTCCCGGTAGAACCGGAAGTGAAAATCACATACGCAGGGTGATCTCCCCGAAGAGCAGACAGTCGCTCTGAATCGGTGATCGGATCAGTCGAATACGTATGCAGGTCAAGACTGTCAACATCAACCCAGGAAGTCGGCAACTTCGCGTCGAGTCGACCATCAACCGTAAAGTCACGCGAGTACAAGACAACGGCCGGCGCCGCCGTTCGCAAAACATAAGAGACGCGTTCAGTCGGATGCGATGGGTCCAGGGGTACATATCCGCCACCTGCACGAATCACCGCATGGGCTGCGATCACCCAAGATATAGACCGCCCCATGAGCACGCCGACCAGAACCTCAGGTCCAACACCTTGCGAAATCAGATGTCGGGCCAATCGATTGACGCGCGAATCGAATTCGCCATAGGTCAAGCTTTCGTCACCGTAAATCAGCGCAACATCCATAGCGCGCTGAGCCGTACCGACGACATCCACCAATCGCGTCGCGGGCAGATCCCGACGACTGGCGCGCGATCTGTTGTAGATCTCAATTCGTTCAACACCATCAAGAAGATCGACTTCTCCCACCAGCGCCGATGAATCGTCGAGAACTGTGCGCAGGATGCGTTCGAATCGGGTTGCCATCGAGGCCACCGTCGACTCGTCGAACAGATCCGTCGCGTACGTGAACTGCGCCGCCATCCCGGCCGGGGCACCGGACTCGTCGAACTGCTCGACCATGGTCAACTGCAGATCGAACTTCGCCGCCACCGCGCCGGTATCGACGCCCGCAACCGTCAGATCGCCCAACTGCAACGCGGTCTGCTCCATGTTCTGGAACGAGAGCATCACCTGGAACAACGGATTACGCGCCTGCGACCGCGCCGGATTGAGCACCTCCACCAACCGCTCGAACGGCACATCCGCATGCGCAAACGCACCCAGATCGCCCTCACGAACCCGACCCAACAACCCCGAGAACGACTCCGAAGAATCCACCTCGGTCCGCAACACCAACGTATT
>NZ_JBIYCY010000064.1:0-1478 GCF_044908235.1 Rhodococcus sp. 27YEA6
AGTGCGCAGCGTCGCCGCACAGACCAACGCACCGAGAGCTGCGATGAAGGCTGCGACAAACAGTGCCAACCGAAGTCCACCGACAAAGTCGTCCGGTGGTCCGCCGGGCAGCATCGACTGCGCCGGAAGGAAGGCGCCGAGCACGGCAACCCCGACTGCGATGCCGGTCTGCCGGAACGCGTCGTTGATCCCTGCGGCCAATCCGGAATGGTTCGAAGTGCTTTCGCCCAGAACCAACCCACTCATGACGGGGTTGAACACCCCGGCCCCCACGCACGCGACAACAAATCCGGGAAGTATCGCGTACGGCGAACTGGTCACGTCGACGACGGTCATCATGACCAGCCCCACCGAGACGAGTAGAAGCGAGCACGTCAACGAGACCGAGACGGGGATGCGCCCGTCCAATTTCGCGGTGGCGCCCGCGACGACGAACATCGCTATCGTCGCCGGTAGATACACCAGGCCGGCGTCCACGGGAGACAGATGCAGCACGTTCTGCAGGTAGATGGTCGTGTAGACGAACACCGCGAACAGGGAGGCGGAGATCGAGAACGCTGCGATCTGCGCTCCAGCGAAGGCCCGATTGGCGAGCAGATGCGGGGGCAGCATGGGCTCGGTGGTACGAAGCTCGTGCAGGGAGAAACCGATCATGGCGGCCGCGGCGATCACCGCGGCGATCATCGGCTGCGGCTCGAACCACCCATCCTCGTTACCGCGTAACAAACCGAACACCAGAGCTGCCAGGCCGGTGGACACCAGAATCTGCCCGGGCACGTCCGCGCCGCGAGGTCGAGGATCGCGTGACTCGGGAACCCACCGCACCGTCATCGCCAGTGTGATCAACCCGATCGGAACGTTGATCAAAAAGATTGCGCGCCAATCCAACAACTCGGTGAGCAACCCGCCCACCAGTGGGCCGACGGCAAACGCGCCCCCGATCGTGGCGCCGTATGCAGCCAGAGCAGTCGCGCGCTGGGGACCCTTCTCGAACACGTCCGCCAGCAAGGCAAGTGAGCAGGCGAAGAGTACGGCACCGCCGATACCCTGAGCGGCCCGCGCGAGGTCGAGCACCCAGATGTTCGGCGCCAGAGCGCAGAACAGAGATGCCGTGGTGAACCACAGGATGCCGATGATGAAAACATGGCGTCGACCCCGTCGGTCTGCCCACGATCCGGCGCTGAGAACCACCGTCGCCAATGCCAGCGTGTACGCGTCGATCACCCATTGCAGGGCGCTGACTCCGGTATCGAGATCGGATGCGATCGACGGCAGGGCGGTGTTGACGACGGCGATGTCGAGCATGAGCATTGCGGTGCTCACGCATACTGCCAGCAAAGTGGCTCGTCGTACTGCGGTGTTCTTCGGGGTGATCGGTGCGGTCATGGCCCGTCCTGATGGTCGAAGGGGTGTGTACTCGGAACACCCTGCGCTCCGACGCTTGGGACATATCGGGCGAAATGCTTGGAACCCGCATG
>NZ_JBIYCY010000065.1:0-1417 GCF_044908235.1 Rhodococcus sp. 27YEA6
AGGAAGTAACGACAAATGACTGCTGCAGTCATACCGCAAGAATTATTCGTGAGAGTGGTTTTTGTTGGTGTCTGCGTGAGGTGGTTGTTTGTGTGTTGTTTGAGAACTGCACAGTGGACGCGAGCATCTTTGTTGTAAGTAATGAAGAGCGTACGGTGGATGCCTTGGCACCAGGAGCCGATGAAGGACGTAGGAGGCTGCGATAAGCCTCGGGGAGCTGTCAACCGAGCTGTGATCCGAGGATGTCCGAATGGGGAAACCCAGCACGAGTGATGTCGTGTTACCCGCGCCTGAATATATAGGGCGTGTGGAGGGAACGTGGGGAAGTGAAACATCTCAGTACCCACAGGAAGAGAAAACAACCGTGATTCCGTGAGTAGTGGCGAGCGAAAGCGGAAGAGGCTAAACCATGGGTGTGTGATAGCCGGCAGGTGTTGCATTCGTGGGGTTGTGGGGTTCATTTTGTCAATACTGCCGTGTTGGCCAACAGTAAGAAATCACAGGGTTAGTGGAAGTGGTCTGGAACGGCCTGTCGTAGAGGGTGAGAATCCCGTACACGAAAACTTTGTGACTGTTGTAATGGAAACCCAAGTAGCACCGGGCCCGTGAAATCTGGTGTGAATCTGTCGGGACCACCCGATAAGCCTGAATACTCCCTGGTGACCGATAGCGGACTAGTACCGTGAGGGAAAGGTGAAAAGTACCCCGGGAGGGGAGTGAAATAGTACCTGAAACCGTGCGCTTACAATCCGTCAGAGCCTTCGAGCAGTTTACTGCTGGGGGTGATGGCGTGCCTTTTGAAGAATGAGCCTGCGAGTTAGTGGCATGTCGCGAGGTTAACCCGTGTGGGGTAGCCGTAGCGAAAGCGAGTCCGAATAGGGCGATCGTAGTGGCATGCTCTAGACCCGAAGCGGAGTGATCTACCCATGGCCAGGTTGAAGCGACGGTAAGACGTCGTGGAGGACCGAACCCACTTAGGTTGAAAACTGAGGGGATGAGTTGTGGGTAGGGGTGAAAGGCCAATCAAACTCCGTGATAGCTGGTTCTCCCCGAAATGCATTTAGGTGCAGCGTCGCGTGTTTCTCACCGGAGGTAGAGCTACTGGATGGTCTAGGGGGCCCACAAGCTTACCGAAATCAGCCAAACTCCGAATGCCGGTGAGTGAGAGCGCGGCAGTGAGACTGCGGGCGATAAGGTTCGTAGTCGAGAGGGAAACAGCCCAGATCGCCAGCTAAGGTCCCTAAGCGTGTACTAAGTGGAAAAGGATGTGGGGTCGCGAAGACAACCAGGAGGTTGGCTTAGAAGCAGCCACCCTTGAAAGAGTGCGTAATAGCTCACTGGTCAAGTGATCCTGCGCCGACAATGTAGCGGGGCTCAAGTACACCACCGAAGCTGCGGCATTCACGCAATAGCCCCC
>NZ_JBIYCY010000066.1:0-1415 GCF_044908235.1 Rhodococcus sp. 27YEA6
GGTCAAGTCCCTGGGAGTGGTGTAGCCCTGCGTGACCCTGTCGGGTTCAGGCGGTGAGTGCGGGAATGTCCTCCTTGTCGATGTCGGCGTCGTTGGTTGCGACGATGGTCAGGCGGGACTTGGCGAGGATTTCGAGGCCGAGATAGCGGCGTCCTTCGGCCCATTCGTCGGTCTGCTCGGCAAGGACTGCGCCGACGAGGCGGATGATCGCGTCGCGGTTGGGGAAGATCCCGACGGAGTCTGTGCGGCGGCGGATCTCGCGATTGAGGCGCTCGTTGGGATTGTTCGACCAGATCTGCTGCCAGAGTCCCTCGGGGAAAGTCGTGAACGCGAGGATGTCGTCACGGGCGGCTGTGAGGTGCTCCGCGACGGCTGGCAGTTTGTCGTCGACGTAGTCGACGAGCCGGTCGAACTGGGCGGCCACCGCTGGTGCGTCGGGCTGGTCGTAGACGCTGTGGAGCATCGCCTTGACCGCCGGCCACATCGACTTCGGGGTCACGCTCATGAGGTTCGCCGCGTAGTGGGTGCGGCACCGTTGCCAGGCGGCGCCGGGCAGGTTTGCAGTGATCGCGTCCTTGAGTCCGGCGTGCGCGTCGCTGGTGACGAGTCGGACGCCGGCCAAACCGCGGGCCACGAGGTCGGCGAAGAACGTGTTCCACGCAGCCCCGGTCTCCGACGTGGCGACCTGCACTCCGAGGACTTCACGTCGTCCGTCGGCGTTGACACCGGTCGCGATCAGAACGACCGAGGCGACGACCCGGCCGCCTTCGCGGACCTTCATCGTGAGCGCGTCAGCAGCGACGAAGGTGAACGGGCCGGCGTCGCCGAGAGGCCGGTGACGGAACTCCGCAACCAACTGGTCGAGGTCGGTGGCCATCCGTGAGACCTGCGACTTCGACAGGCTGTTGATGCCCAATGTCTTGACGAGCTTGTCCATCCGGCGGGTGCTCACGCCGGCGAGGTAGCAATCGGCCACGACGGTGATCAGCGCGGTCTCAGCCCGTTTGCGACGCTCGAGCAGCCATTCCGGAAAGTAGGACCCCGCCCTGAGTTTGGGGACGGCGACGTCGATCGTGCCGACTCGGGTATCCAGGGGTCGATGCCGGTATCCGTTGCGCTGGGCCGTCCGATCAGGTGACGGGCGGCCGTACTCGGCACCGACAACAGCATCGGCATCAGCCGACAGAAGCGCGTTGATCATCGTCTGCAACAGGCTGCGCATCAGATCTGGCGAGGCATCGGCCAGAGCGTCGCCAAGCAGAGCTGCAGGGTCGACAATGTGTGGAGCGGTCATCGTTGTGTCCTCTTCAAGGTGGTTGTGAGAGATCTCTTGAAGAATCACGCGGTGGCCGCGTCCACGTCCAGCATCGGGACGATCTCGGCGACCGCGCTACACCACTATCCGGGACTCAACT
>NZ_JBIYCY010000067.1:0-1414 GCF_044908235.1 Rhodococcus sp. 27YEA6
TGTCTGCGTGCCATGATTCGTGAATTTCCTCCTGTGCCCATTATCGGACACGAAAGTCACACAGACACTGGACTTCTACACAGGGACCCAACCAGGGCGCCTACCACCTGAGGGCGATATTCACGAAAGCGGCATCTGGGGCAGATGGTCTGGTCAGCTGGGCGCTACCCGTTTGCGAGGTGCGGTGAACAGTCCGTGCTTGTCCAGGTCGCGTAGCTCTATATATTGGCGAAGAAGTCGCTCAACCTGATCCTCATTTGCCAGATCGTTCTTTAGTTTTAAAAATCTCACAATTAGAGGTGCCGCATCATGCCCTCTAATTCCGTCCAATGAATCGCACCGGCGAGTCCGGAGACTTACTGATTTGAGAACTCCGCAATTCGCGTAGTTCTGTGTTCACCGTAGTAGAACGCCTCGAGTTCGGCAGGAGGCACATCCCCACAATGCTCGTAGAGTCGCCGGTGGTTGAACCAGTCCACCCACTCCAACGTCGCGATCTCCACATGTTCGACCGTTCGCCACGGCCCACGAGGTTTGATCAACTCGGTCTTGTACAACCCGTTGATCGTCTCGGCGAGAGCATTGTCGTAACTCGACCCAGTCGCGCCGATCGAGGCATCGATACCCACCTCAATGAGCCTGTCGGTGAACGCAATTGACGTATATTGCGACCCGCGGTCGTTGTGGTGAATGAGCCCGGCCAGTTCGGTAATCCCTTCTCGGCGTCGAGTCCAGATCGCGTGCTCGATCGCATCGAGTACCAGCGGTGTCGTCATTGTCGTCGCGGTTCGCCATCCGAGGATCCGCCGTGAATACGCATCGATGACGAACGCGACGTACACCCAACCCGGCCACGTCGAAACATAAGTAAAGTCGGCTACCCACAACACATTTGGCGCAACCGGGTTGAACTTTCGCTGCACCAGATCGTCCGCCCGACGGCCTTGTGGATCTGCGATAGTGGTCCGTTTCGCCTTGCCTCGACGTGCACCTTCGAGCCCGAGGACACCCATCAACCGTTCGGCCGTGCACCGTGCCACGTCGATGCCTTCTCGACGCATTTCCAGCCACACCTTCTGGGCTCCGTAGACCGAATAATTCTCGGCATGTACACGGCTGACCTCGGCTTTGAGCTCTTCGTCGCGCAGAGCCCGCCGAGATGCGGAACGATTGCGCGCGTCGTAGTAGGTGGACGGCGCAATTGAGCAGCCGTGCTCGTTAAGCACCCTGCAGATTGGCTCGACGCCGTACTCACTCTTGTATCGGTTGATGAAGTCGATGATCACTTGTTGTTGCGGTCGAGCTCCTCTGCGAAGAAAATCATGATATGTGGGTGATCTGACGCATCCAGTGTCAGGCTGATCATGTCGGTTGTCGGCTCGATCGAGGAGGCCCCACAATGAATGCTTTCGTC
>NZ_JBIYCY010000068.1:0-1343 GCF_044908235.1 Rhodococcus sp. 27YEA6
TTTCTAACTACTTTCGTCCGGCAGACAGCCGTCCGTCGAACGTTATCTCGAAGGCATTCAGTGCTGCCTTCCATCGGTTGGACCAGCGCCTGCGGGCGGTGCCTTTCGGGTCGAGGCTCATGATGGCCAGATACACGCATTTCAAGGCCGCGGCCTCGGTCGGAAAGTGTCCACGGGCCTTGACAGCCCTGCGGATTCGAGCGTTGACACTCTCGATGGCGTTGGTCGTGTAAATGACCTGCCGGATGGCATTGTCCAATTGCAGGAAAGGCACGAACTCAGCCCAGGCATTGGTCCAGAGCCTGATGATCGCGGGATAGCGTTTCTCCCATTAGTCGCTGAACTCGGCGAACCGGTCGAGCGCAGCCTGCTCCGACGGAGCCGTATAGACGGGTTTGAGGTCCTTGGCGATCTCGGACCAGTCCTTGCGAGAGGCATAGGCATAGGCGTAGGTGTTACGGAGAAGATGGACCACACAAGTCTGCACGATGGTCTGTGGCCACACTTGCTCGATCGAATCAGGTAGATGCTTGAGACCATCGCACACGACGATCAGAACATCCTGCACACCACGGTTTTTCAGCTCGGACAACACCCGAAGCCAGTACTTCGCTCCCTCCCCGTCGCCGTGCTCACCGACCCACAATCCGAGGATGTCGCGGGTGCCGTCGACAGTCACCCCCATCGCGACGTAGATCGGCCGGTTAGCGACGTTGCCCTAGCGGATCTTGACGTGGATGCAGGCGATGAACAACACCGGGTACACAGGATCCAACGGCCGGTTCTGCCACTCGGCCATGCCTTCCATCACCCGCTCGGTGATCGTCGAGATCGTCTGCTTGGACACATCAGCTCCGTACACCTCGGCCAGGTGTGCAGCGATCTCACCGGTCGTCAAACCCTTGGATGACAACGAGATCACCATGTCCTCCACGCCTGAGAGCCGACGCTGCCGCTTGGCCACGATCTTCGGCTCGAAGGAGGAATCCCGGTCACGGGGCACCTCGAGTTCGACCGGGCCGGCCTCGGTCAACACGTTCTTGGTGCGTCTGCCGTTGCGGGAGTTGCCGCTGCCCCTGCCTGCCGGGTCGCTCTTGCCGTATCCGAGGTGGTCGTCCATCTCGCCTTCGAGCGCGGACTCCACGACTAGCTTGGTCAGCTTCGACAGCAATCCACCATCTCCGGTCAACTGCAGCCCTTCGGCTCGCGCCTGCTCGACCAGCTCTTTGAGCCGCGCATCGCTGATACCCGGCTGAGCCGAGTTCGTCTCTGTCTCACGATCAATCACATCAGTCATAGTGGCGTATCTCCTTTCAGAGTTACACCGTTGTTCTTACAGTCCC
>NZ_JBIYCY010000069.1:0-1306 GCF_044908235.1 Rhodococcus sp. 27YEA6
CCGCAGGCGCTGGTCCAACCGATGGAAGGCAGCACTGAATGCCTTCGAGATAACGTTCGACGGACGGCTGTCTGCCGGACGAAAGTAGTTAGAAATCAATCAATTACACCGTTTTCTGGACAGACCCACCCGCTCCACAGGTTCCGGCAAGGCGTTCGTCAGATCACCAAAGACATTGAAACTGCTCCCGAAGACCCCCAATTTGCTCACGAGATCGACGAGGCATGGACTACCACCGTCGCGCCTGCATTGGCTGAAATTGAAGCCATGATCGAACAGAATTCCTCTCTGCGAGAGAAGGTACGCCGAGTTGCGGCCGACCCTGCGGCACTTTCAGGATTAGTGGGTGCTATTGGACTGGGAATTGCCGCCGGTCCGGCATCGGCCCTCCCCTCCGCAGTCGCGCTCATGCTCTCCAGCACTGCCGCCGTAGTGGGCGGAGGACTTGCCGCTATCCGAACCGACCTGACGCAGCACGCAGCGCGTGAGGCGATTACGAAAGCACAGTTTTACTTTCTGTACGGTGCAAATGCTGCTCTCGCTTGAAGAAAATCGAAGGAGTACCCAGTTCGGGTGACAGCCACCCTCTAAGTGTGGTTGGTCTGGTGCCGTCGCGACTTCCGTGGGCGGAGAGCGTTGTGACTATGGGGCTGCTGGCAGATGGGTAATTGACAGCTTTGCGTTCACGTTGAGTGCTCGGTGTGTGCTGGCAGTCGTCGTTTTGTGGTGATGGCATGTCCCCGGGGTGGCTAATGGGGGTGTGTGGGGCGCCGGCGTTTTTGGGTGCCGGCGGGGTGTTCGGGTTTGAGTGGTGTGGGGGTTGGGTGGGGGGTGTTGTGAGGGGCTCGTTTGGGTGTTTTTGAATGTTGTTGATTATCAGTGGTTTTCGGTATTCGGTTGGTGTTGGGTTGGTTTCGTGGGTTGTGCACCGTGGTGTTTTCGTCAACATCGAATATTGTTGCAGTGGTGCGTGTTTCGGTGTTTCGTGTTTTCGGGTTGTTTTGCGGTTTTGGTGGGTGGGGGTGTATGATTGGGAGCATGATGATGACGAGGCAGTGGACGCGAGACGGGGCGCTTTTCGTGACCCCTCCCCTCCTTCTCAGCCTCGTTCGGGTGTCGGGTACCAGTTCACACGTTGCGATGAATTCAATTGGTGAGAACCAAGATTCGGAATTCAGAGGAGCGAAGCGACTCGATCGACGGCAACGGCACTCGACCCACTGCGAGCCGCGCAGCGGCTCCCTAGCGGGGAGCGCAGCGACTCGCTCCCGTCTCCCGACGCGAAGCGTCGGGAGGAGCGCCGCGG
>NZ_JBIYCY010000070.1:0-1268 GCF_044908235.1 Rhodococcus sp. 27YEA6
AACGACGCCGACATCGACAAGGAGGACATTCCCGCACTCACCGCCTGAACCCGACAGGGTCACGCAGGGCTACACCACTCCCAG
This sequence comes from Rhodococcus sp. 27YEA6, assembly GCF_044908235.1. NCBI lineage: Bacteria > Bacillati > Actinomycetota > Actinomycetes > Mycobacteriales > Nocardiaceae > Rhodococcus > Rhodococcus sp. 27YEA6. The sequence goes on from NZ_JBIYCY010000070.1 coordinate 85, forward strand.
GGACTTGACCTGGAAGGAACGCGCCAACCTTGCGACGCGGGCAAGACAGCCTGCCACTTCAGAAACTTTCTGATGTTCGCACCAGGGGCACTTCAATAGAACCCTGTACCCCTTTGAAGGCCAGAACATATTTCATTCCATCGGGGTCCGAACATCCAGGGCAGAAGGAAGGACTCACGTGAACCGCACGGATGGTGAAAAAACTGAGACATGCGTGGGACGAACAACCGCACTGATCGAGGGGAGGGGGTTCCAATTCTATTGAGAGATACAGCCGACTGACTGCCAGTCGGGGTGCTCATCTAACTCACGAACAACATTGCGGAATCATCTCAGGACACAGCGGGGGCCCGCGGTGAAACGAAAATTCTGTGCGAAAGGTCGGTCGCGGTGTGAACCCGGACGTGTAAGGGAAGGGACGTGTGGAGATCCGGATCAGTCGAAGTTCGGCCGCGACGGAATGACCGAAGCGAGTCCGAGCAGGCACTAACTTTACGTCACAGTGACGCAATTAGGCTTGGGGACGGGGTGGGAAGAATCAGTTCCGTCAGGCTTGATTTCGCCGCTTTGCGAGCAGAACTTTCGGGTGGGCACATTTCGAATACAGCGACGCATGAATCGCAACGCCGAAACACACGCACTTCTCGACCGAGTGGGGGAGGGGATGGAGACAGCTTCCCGTCTACAAGTATCCCGTGCACGATGCCGGCGCTGCCGTGCCGACGGCTACGAACGACGCAAGGTGGACCACCGTTTCACGCAACAGCGCTGCCATACATGCAATGCATGCATTGCAATGCATGCCTTGCAACGCACGCATTGCATGTATGGCATGCGCGACCAGGATGCCTCGCAAAGCATGCGTCACACGCAGTGATCGCACCATGCTTCTCTGCGCAAAAAGCCGTTTACCTGCGCAAATAAAGATGCTCAGTCAGGTACATGACTCGGAGAGATAGACCGATAGACGATCCGAATACCTACGGGCGCGTCTGCATTGGAGGAAACGGCTGTCGTTTCAACCCCTCTCGGATGTTGAACCCGTACCAGCGCGGCGTTCTTCAACCGCAGAGAAGCGGACCGCCAGCCGGTCAAGTCCCTGGGAGTGGTGTAGCCCTGCGTGACCCTGTCGGGTTCAGGCGGTGAGTGCGGGAATGTCCTCCTTGTCGATGTCGGCGTCGTTG
>NZ_JBIYCY010000071.1:0-1254 GCF_044908235.1 Rhodococcus sp. 27YEA6
TGGTTGGGTCCCTGTGTAGAAGTCCAGTGTCTGTGTGACTTTCGTGTCCGATAATGGGCACAGGAGGAAATTCACGAATCATGGCACGCAGACACACCCCTGAACAGGTCATCGCGAAGGTCCGGCAGGGCCAGAAAATGCTCAACGACGGCCACCCGATGATCGAGGTCGTCAAGGAACTCCAGGTCACCGAAGCGACCTGGTACCGGTGGCTGAACCAGTACGGGTCCGAGAAGAACGCCGAGGCGTCCAAACGGACCAAGGAGCTGGAGAAGGAGAACGCGCGACTCAAACGGCTGCTGGCGGAGAAGGAACTGGCCATCGACATCCTCAACGAGGTGGCCAAGGGAAAATTCTGAGCCCCGAACCCCGCCGCCGTGCCGTGCGCATGGCGGTGGAGAAGTTCGGGGCCTCCGAGCGTTTCGCCTGCAAGATCCTCGGCCAAAACCGGTCTGCCTTCCGGAAGAAGAAACCCGATACGAGCTTCGAGGAAACACGGCTTCGCGGCGCCCTACGCGCCATCGCGATCAAGCACCCGACATGGGGATGGCGGAAAGCCCGCTGGTGCCTGCTCGCCCAGGAGTGGGCTGGAATGGCGCTCAACAACAAGCGCGTACGCCGGCTCTGGCGCGAGGAAGGCCTCGTCTGTAAACCCAAGGCGCGGAAGAAACGCCGGGCCGGTCCCGGCGCCGGGGAGCAGAAGCGGCTGACGGCCGAATACCCGATGCACGTGGTCAGTTTCGACTTCCAATCCGACGTGACTTCCTGCGGGCGGCACATCCGCTTCTTCAATGTCATCGACGAATACACCCGCACCGCGCTGGCCATCATCGCGCGCCGGTCGTTCACAGCCTCCGACGTGGTCGCAGCATTGGAGAACATCATCGCCGAAACCGGCACCGCCCCGACCTACGTCCGCTGCGACAACGGTCCCGAATTCACCGCCGCCGCACTGATCAACTGGTGCAACACCGTCGGCGTGGGCACCGCCTTCATCGACCCGGGTTCACCGTGGCAGAACGGTTTCGTCGAATCGTTCAACGCCCAGTTCAGAAGGGAACAACTCTCGGGAGAAATCATGGACACGATGGCCGAAGCGACCTATCTGGCCGAGGAATGGAAAGCTATCTACAATCATGAACGGCCCCACGGATCCCTCGATGGCATGACGCCAAACCGCTACTGGGAAAACTGGACTCAAGAAAACCAACTAGCTATCGCATAGGTGCTGGACTGCTAACGGGGGCCCAACCA
>NZ_JBIYCY010000072.1:0-1140 GCF_044908235.1 Rhodococcus sp. 27YEA6
GCCGCCGAGTAGGTCGATCACTGCGGGGTGTCTCTTCGTGTTCGTCATCGCTGTCGCCTTTTCGGTGCTCGTTCCTGGTTCTGCAGTGGCGCATGGACGGGTTCAGGGTGGGCGGCGCGTTGCCGCCCGCCCTGAACGGCTCTGATCATGCGGGCTTTACGCCGGAATACCCGCGCCGACTGCGTCGCTGATCAGTGAGGACGCCAGGCCCGGGGTGGCGTTGGTGAGGAAGTCCGTGAGTGCGGTGTCGACGTGTTCGATGATCTGCTCGCCTCCGGGCTGGGCTGCGACGAAGTCGCGGGCCTGCTGGTCGATCGCAGGGGCAGCGGCGACGGTGTCGCGGACAGTGGTGGCTACGGCCTCACCGATGGGGCCGGAGTTCTCCCACTCTGCGAGCGTGTCCTGGGTCTGGCTGGTGACGGCGGGTTGGTCGACGTCGGGGACCGCGATTTCGACGGGTTCGCCGAGTTCACCTGCGCCGTACGCGACGGCGGCGGTGAATCCTGCGATTCCTCCGCCCAATCCGCCGAGAACGAATGCGGGGGCGCCGGCGAGGAGGGCGCCTGTACCGGCGCCGACGGCTGTTCCGGCGAGGCCGCCTGCTACCCAGCCGATTCCGGGGACGAAGACGTTGCCCAGTCCGAGGCCGAGGTTTCCGCCGACGGTGCCGCCGATCAGCGCTCCTCCGATGGCGAACGGGGTCGCGAGGCCGATTCCTCCGGCGAGTGCTCCGGCGGCGGTACCGCCGACTTGGGTGGCGGCGTCGCGGCTGGCTTTGTCGACGGGGACACCGAGGGAGTTCCAGCCGGTGGCGACTCCGGATTCGATGATGGCGGTGGTGTTGTTGGTTCGTTCGAGGTCGACGTCGGAGACCCAGTTCGGTTGTGCGATGTGGAAGGTTCCGATGCGGAGGGTGTCGCGGGGGGCGATGATCGGGGCGACGACGTCGACGGGGCCGGGGAGATGGAGCTGGGTGTAGTCGGTCGGTGTGGTGTTGGTGTAGGTGGGTGGTGTGTAGGTGTTGGTGTCGTAGTCCCAGTTCGGCAGCGGCTGGTAGTCGATGTGCTGGTATTGCGCGGGTGGGTCGACCCAGTAGATCGGCTCGGTGAGGGCTGGAGCTTCTGCGGCCGGCGGCGGGGT
>NZ_JBIYCY010000073.1:0-1117 GCF_044908235.1 Rhodococcus sp. 27YEA6
CTAGATGTTGTGGGTATGGACGTTGCTGACGAGGGATTGAAGTAGACGGGCTGGTCCTCGGCGTAAGAATGGGAGTTGCGACACAACCGTTCTCGACCAAGAAGGACCAGCCCTGTGACACACCGTAATGCTCCACTCACCGTGGAGGGAAGACGACGCCTGATCGAGCGCTGCCAGAGTCGTCCGATCGCCCACGTCGCCGCCGAAATGGGTATCTCACGACAATGCGCCTCCACGTGGGTCAACCGTCACCGCAAATATGGTGACCTGGGACTACAGGACCGCTCCAGCGCACCGAAACACCAACCCACCGCCACAGCCGCGGAGGTCGTGGCCGACATCGAGTCGATGCGACGAACCCGGAAATGGTCCGCCTCACGCATCACGTTCGAACTCCGAATGGATGGAACGGTCATTGCTCGCCGGACCGTCACGAAAATCCTGCGGAACCTCGGATTGCACCGCCGCCGGTTCATCGACCCGAACGGCGAGAACAACCGCAAACCGCAGGTCATCGTTGCGAAGCGACCCGGCCAGATGGTCCACGTCGACGTCAAGAAAGTCGGGAAGATCCCCGACGGCGGCGGATGGCGTGCTCACGGTCGCGGGTCTGAGCAGGCCAAACGATCCCAGCGACGCAAGACCCGAACGAAGCAACCTCGGATCGGTTACACCTACCTGCACTCCGCGATCGACGGCAACACCCGCCTTGCGTACACCGAAGCCCGAGATGACGAAACCGCTGCAACAGCCATCGATTTCATGCACAACGCCCGACTCTTCTTCGCAGCACACGGCATCACTCGTATCGAGCGCGTGATCACCGACAACGGATCATGTTATCGGGCGGCGGATTTCACCGCTTCACTCCGCGAAGCGCGGCACTACCGCATCAAGCCGTACACTCCGAAACACAACGGGAAGATCGAACGCTACAACCGCATCCTCGCCGAAGAACTGCTCTACTCCCGCGAATACACCAGCGAGCAGCAACGGCGCACCGCGGTCGAAGTCTGGAATGTTCACTACAATTACCACCGACCGCATTCAACACGCGGAGGACGACCACCCGCCGCTTACCGCCGGCACCGCGTCACCAACGTCCGCGCCTCATACA
>NZ_JBIYCY010000074.1:0-1089 GCF_044908235.1 Rhodococcus sp. 27YEA6
GGAAAAACAACTGGCCGCCACCGGGGAGAACCCGTGGCCACCAGCGGGGAGAACTACTGGCCGCCTACGGGGAGAACTTCGTGGCCATTGACAACCGTCGGTGGTGAAGGTGGATTGGCGACAGTTTTCGGAGGCACTGCTCAAAGCTGTGGGGAGGGCCGCTTTGACGGTGTCGGCGTCGGTGACCGGTCCGGCAGTCGTGGTCGTTGAGGATGTGCTGCCAGCGGCGGCTGGATTGTCCACGTTCGAGTTGCCCGGTGACGGGCGCAGAACGATCACGGCTGCCACGATTGCGCCGATGACGACGAGAGCGCCATGATCCTGCCGATTGACTTACCTGGAAACGCGCAGCTTCGAAACATCAGGCACACGCTTCCGGGCGGGGGATGCGCGCGGGCGATGGGCGTTCCCAGCGCCGTTGGACTCGCGCCGCTTTGCACGATCAAGTGACCAACCTGACGGCGCTCGTGGCACTGGAGTTGGTGCAGTGCAGTTGGGAAACCGACGGGCGTTCGACGGTTCGGAGCGTCGGACGATGAGTTGCCGGGGGCCATGTTGTCTTCGTCAAGCGGCAGTCACGGCGAGTAATCGATAGGGTTCATGGTTCTTGAGCATGGCGTAGAGAACATCGCAGCGACTTCCGGCGAGGCAGATGGGCGGCGGTGTGCTTCTTTCCTTCGACTCGTTTTCGGTCGTAGTAGGTGCGACTGGCAGAATCGTGCAGCACGACGAACGCCGAGAGGAACAGGACGCGTTTGCAGTCGACGGGAGACGGGCGTCCCGCCTCCCGTCGAGTGACCAGCCGGTCGACGGGCGCCCACAGGAAACATAACTGCGAAACCCACTACTGCACAAGGATTTCCTGATTTCAGGGTCATGTCAGGCGCGCCGGCCGCGCCAGGGATGTCCGTTGAGTGATTCGATCTGTGCGCGGCGGTCACCTGTTCTGCTTCCGGATGGGGAGCTCGCTGGCTGATGATCGGCGCGCATCGAACTGGTTGGGCCCCCGTTAGCAGTCCAGCACCTATGCGATAGCTAGTTGGTTTTCTTGAGTCCAGTTTTCCCAGTAGCGGTTTGGCGTCATGCCAT
>NZ_JBIYCY010000075.1:0-1050 GCF_044908235.1 Rhodococcus sp. 27YEA6
CGACAACGACTCGCCACCGAACCGCACCGCAACCCGATCACCAAACCGCGCAGCAGCATCATCGAACCACGCCGACAACGTCGAATCCACACCACTGTCGACACCCGTGTCGCTCCATGACAGAACGCGATCCAACTCACCGGCGGTCATAACATCCACGTCGCCAACGGCAGCGGCCGGATTCGCGACAACGCCACGGAGGACGGACACGAACCGATCAGCGAACTCGGCCGCTGTCGACGCGTCGAACAGATCCGTCGCGTAGGTCAGGGTGCCGGACATACCGGCGTCAGCGGCTTCTTCAAGTGTGAATTGCAGATCGAACTTGGCCAGTGCTGCGTCGAATTCCACAGCAGCGGCGGTGAGTCCGGGCAGTTCGAGAGCACTCTGTCCAAGGTTCTGGAACGTCAACGCCACCTGGAACAACGGATGACGAGCCTGCGAACGAACCGGATCGAGAACCTCCACCACACGCTCGAACGGAACATCCGCATGCGCGAACGCCTGCAAATCCACCTCACGCGCCGACGCCAACAACTCGGCAAACGACATCGACGGATCAACCTCGGTACGCAACACCAAGGTGTTGACGAACATACCGATCACGTCATCGAGCTCGGCTTCACCACGACCCGCGATCGGGGCACCGATCGCAATGTCGGTCGTCGCGGACAGTCGTCCCAACAGCACCGCCAGAGCCGAGTGAACAACCATGAACGGAGTTGCGTTCGTTGCCTTGCCCAGTTCGTCCAGCTCGGACCACAGCTGCGGTTCGATGGTGAAACTGTGATTGGCGCCGCGCCCTGAAGCAATCTCGGGACGCGGACGATCACCAGGCAGATCCAACTGCTCCGGAAGATCAGCCAACGCATCCGACCAGAACGCAATCTGCTTCGCGATCATGGACTGCGGATCGTCCTCGGACCCGAGAACCTCACGCTGCCACAACGAATAGTCGGCATACTGCACCGGCAACGGCGTCCAGGTCGGAGCCTGGCCGTTGGTTCGGGCGTAGTAGGCGGTCATGACGTCGCGGGTCAACGGGCCCAT
>NZ_JBIYCY010000076.1:0-1011 GCF_044908235.1 Rhodococcus sp. 27YEA6
GGGTAACGCAGCTGTCTGTCGAAGTGGGAGAGGGGCAGCTGCGTCGCGGGTTGCAGATCGTCAAGCCGCGGCTCTCGACGGCTCGTTGCGGTAACGCGACAGTCGGCCGTCGGTTCCGGTAAGCCGCCAGGACCAGAGGGTGAGCCGGGTGCGCATTCCGTTGGCGTCGGCGAGGCTCCGGACGTCTGCGCAGGACTCTGCAAGGAGTCGCCGGAAATCGGGGTTGCGCATCGAATAGGTCTCGCGCAGAACATTGCGGGGGATACCCAGCAACGTCGCGTCCTGCCGGCTCGGGACGACGATGGACCAAAACCCTATGCGCATGACTACAGGCGTGGTGAGGCCGAGTGCGAGGCGGTTGAATCGGCTCATGCGCGGAGCGTGATGGCGCAACCATGCATGGGCGAACCCGATGTGACGTGCTTCCTCGGCGAGATGGATCTGCATGATGCGGTCGGTGAGCGGGTGAATGCCACCGCCGCGCATGATGCTCTTCTGGATGTGGTCGATCGGCTCCTCTCCAGCGAGGATGATCTGAAAGAAGAAACTGGGCCACAGCGATCCCAGCGAACCGACCAGGGGGAAGGCCTTGACAAGCCACGTTGGGGCACCGTGGACCTCCGGAGCCACCCGGTTGGTGAACTCCTGAAACATCTGGATGTGGTGTGTCTCTTCGGTGAGTTCGTGCATGAAGTAGCGGAATTCGGGGTTCTCGTTCGCCAGGCCCATCAAGAACTGGGTACCGCCGAGAAGGAGCAGTTGCTCGAACTGGGAGCCGGTCTTTGTTATAGATGCGAGCCGAATCCGGGCAACCCGCCGTTGTTCCTGGGGTGAGAGCGCGCGGTACCAGTCGGTGTGGGACAAGGGGTCGACCGCGGGGAGTGTCCATCTTGGGTCGTCCGCGGGGGCGGCGAACTCGGGCGAATTCCAGGCGATGTCTTTGAACGCCTCGAAGTGGAGCCCTGTCGAGGATGCCTCGGACAGTGTGCGCAGAGTGTCGTGGTAATCGCG
>NZ_JBIYCY010000077.1:0-1007 GCF_044908235.1 Rhodococcus sp. 27YEA6
TCGGTCATGACGAACGTCGGCGAAATCTGCATCGCACCCTGACCCGCCGCGCGACCCGAAATACCGTGCTCACGAAGCGTCTTCACGAACGGCAACGCCTCCGCCGGATCAGCCAACTGCACCGCGGCGACCGCACCGAGCCCACTACGAACCTCCGCCACCCGCGGATGCTCCGCCAGCGGCTGCAGATGCGTATGCAACGACGCCTCCAAACGCTTCGACTCCGCGAGCAGATTCTCACGCTCGAGAATGTCGAGGTTCGCCATCGCCGCCGCAGCAGCACCGGCATGCCCGCCGTAGGTGTACCCATGGCGCCACCACGAACCGGCATAGAACGGCTCCGCCACCCGCGGCGCGATGAACACCGCACCCATCGGCACGTAACCCGACGTCAAACCCTTTGCCGTGGTCATCATGTCGGGCTGCAAATCGAAACGGGTGGACGCGAACCACTCACCACCGATCCGGCCGAAACCGGTCACGACCTCGTCGACGACAAACAGAATGTCGTGCTCACGGCAGATGTCACGCACCTCGGCCAGATACCCCTCCGGCGGCAGATACACCCCACCCGCACCGATGATCGGCTCCGCGAAGAACGCAGCGATCTTGTTCGCACCGATCTTCTCGATCAACTCGAGCAGGCTCTTCGCATCATCCCAGCCGACGGTCGCCGCATCCGCCATCAGCTCGCCGTACCCCTCACGGTTCACCGGAATACCAGCGAGAGCCGTTCCGGCAACGTGCATTCCGTGATACGCCTTCTGGCGTCCGACGATGATCGTCTTCTCCGGCTGCCCCACCTCGTGCCAGTACCGACGAGCAAGCTTCGCCGCAGTGTCCACCGAATCCGAACCACCCGAGGTGAAGAAGATCTTGCTCCCGGCAACCGGCGCGATGGCCGCCAGACGCTCGGCCAACACCTGCGTGGTCTCGGGAACAAAATCACCGAAGTTGGAGAAATGAGCGATCTTCGACAACTGAGCCGCTACCGCATCCGCGATCTC